>NZ_JAINDY010000024.1:0-9647 GCF_026191755.1 Agrobacterium sp. InxBP2 | reverse complement strand
GTTAAGACACCAAAGCTCCTGTTTCTCGATAGCGGGCTCTTAGCTTCGTTTGTCGGAATGACGATCGATCGAATTTCAAGTGACCGAGGACTATTTGGTTCATTGCTGGAAACGTTTGTCGCTGGCGAAATCCTCCGGCTTTCGACCTGGAGCGAAGTCCAACCAACCTGCCATCACTATCGGGATAAGGATCAGGACGAAGTAGATATCCTTCTCGAAGACGAAGCTGGCAATATGGTTGGACTTGAAGTCAAGGCCGCGGCAACGGTGACCGCAGCAGATTTCAAAGGCTTACGCAAAGTAGCCGTGGCCACCGGACGCAACTTTAAGGCAGGCTGGGTGCTGTACGACGGCGACAAGATCCTGCCATTTGGTGATAATCTTGCGGCGATACCGCTATCTTGTCTCTGGGGCGATTAAAGTAAGGGCAGGATTTAAGTTCGATTCCCTTCCAGGCGAACACACCGGGCATCGCAGTTGCAAGGCCACGAGCCTTTCCAACCCAGTCATCAAAACGTCGCAAGACCTTCAAGAAAGTGTCTTCTGCAATTGCTAGACAGCCGCCATTGCAATTGTTTTTGCACAGGAGATACGGATGTTACAGAAATTGCAGACCGCCCTTGCGGCTAGCATCGTTTCACTCGCCGCTGGCGTTTCGTCGGCTGATGCCGCCACAACCGTGAAGTTCTGGCACAGCTTCAACAAATCCAACGGCGAAACGCTCGACAAGATCATCGCAGGTTTTGAAGCCGCCAACCCCGGGATCGATATCGAGGCCGAGTATGTCGGCAGCTACAACGACATCATCGCCAAGCTGCAGGCAGCCATTCCCGCACGCCGCGCACCGGATGCAGTTATCCTTGAAGTCACACGCTATGGTCTGTTCGCAAACAACAACCTGCTGACTGATCTTACGTCATATTTCGATGCCGACCCGTTAAAGGAATACCTCTACGACTATGCCCGCGAAGTCGGCGTGATCAACGGTAGGAATTTCGTTGTGCCGTTCAACTCGTCTACTCCGGTTCTGTATTTCAACAAGGACATATTCGCCCGGGCGGGTCTTCCGGCTGATACGCCTCTCAAAACATTCGAAGATATCTCCACTGCAGCCAGAACCATCACCGAGAAGCTTGGCGCCCAGGGCATCTCCGGTATCGCAGCGCCGGGCCAGTTCGCGCGGTGGGGTCTGGTCATGGCCAATGATAGCGAGCTGGTCGATCCAGCGACCGGTGAAATCCTTCTGGACAAGCCAAACACGATTGAAGCCTATCAGTGGATGGCATCGCTTGTGAAGGACAGCAAGGTCGCATCACCGGACGGTGTGACCGAGGAAGACAACGGCCGAGACGCCTTTCTCGCCGGGAAGGTCGGGATCATGATGAACTCGACTGGCAATTACGTCGGATCAAAAAGGGCACTGGGAGACGATCTGGTTGTGCGGCCGATGCCATGCAACAAGACGTGTTCCGTTCCGATCGGCGGTGCTGGAATCGGCATCATGTCGACGTCGCAGAAGGATGTGCAGGACGCTGCTTACAAATTTATAAGCTATGCTGCGTCGCCCGAAGCAAACGCAACCTGGTTTGCCGGAACAGGCTATTTGCCGATCAACAAGAAGAGCGCGGATCTTCCGGTCGCCAGGGAAGCTCTCGCAACGCAGCCTGGCATCGATGTTGCAATCGAATCTCTGCCTGTCGCCCACGGCCGTGCCCGCACGACGGTCGTCACCTGGATGCGCACCACCGAATACAAGATGTGGGAGGCGATGGCGCTCGGTCAGCGCGATGTGGACGCGACCATGAAGGACTTTGCTGCGCAGGCGCGCGCCGAAGAAAAGCGCCTCAGCAACTGATCTTCTCGTAAAAAAGGGCACCGACGGACGTCCCGAGCGTCTGTGGGTGCGGTCATGACATGCTTCGCAAGCTCACACCTTATCTCTTCGTCGCGCCGCTGATGATCTTCATCGCGCTGTTCACCTATATTCCCATCCTGGCAAGCCTCAATCTGAGTTTCCGCGAATGGAATTTCCTGTCTCCGAGCATGCCCTTTGTCGGGTTTCGCAATTACGAGCAGTTGCTGGCCTCGCGCGAACTCTGGAATTCCCTCTGGGTGACGGCGCTGTTTGCAGTACTATCCGTGCCGCTGAGGCTCGGGCTGGCACTGATTGTCGCTGCCCATCTCGTTCGAGAGTCCATGCACGTGCGTCTGCTGCGGGGAGCTCTGTTTCTACCCTCGGTGACGTCCACTGTCTCTATCGCTGTCGTATTCTCCTGGGTCTTCTCGACCGATTACGGCATGGTCAATGCATTGCTCGGCATCTTTGGTCTGGGCAAGGTTCAGTGGCTGCAGAACCCTCATCTGGCGCTCTGGGTACTGATCTTTGTCAATACATGGAAGCAGATTGGCTATGACATCGTCATTTACATCGCCGGCCTGCAGGCGATTCCGCACGAACTGTATGACGCAGCCGCCGTCGACGGTGGCAAGCGTCTGCATGTGTTCCGCCGTATTACCATGCCCCTGGTCATGCCGACCACCTATTTCCTTTTGGTGATTTCAGTCATCGAGGCCTTCCAGGTCTTCACGATCGTCAACGTGATGACGAAGGGCGGTCCTGCTGGCGCAACCGACATGCTCGTCAACCTCCTCTATGAGATCGGGTTCGTGCTTTTTGATATCGGGCGTGGGTCGGCGCTCGCGGTGTTGCTGTTCATTCTGCTGGTTGGGCTCGCGATTTTGAAGTCGCGCATCATTGGTCGGAAGGTGCATTATGAAGCCTGAGAACCCACTTGTCGCCGGACTGGCTCTGGTGGCTGGCCTGCTGTTCCTCTCACCGGTGCTCTATTCCATCTGGATGTCTTTCCAGACGGCAGATGCCTACTATGCGGGCGATATTGCATTTACCCTCGACAACTATGCGCGCGCGGTCGGGCAATACAACTTCGCGCGTTATCTGCTGAACAGTCTCATCGTTGCGGGGCTGGTGACGTTGCTCGGCATCACCTTTGCTACCATGGCGGCCTACGCTTTCGCGCGATATTCCTTCAGGGGCGGTGACTTTCTGTTCGCAGCAACTGTCGCAACGCTCATGATCCCGAGCCACATCAGCCTTATTCCGAATTACCTGACATTGGCCAAGGCTGGTCTGCTGGACAGTTATGCCGGCCTGATCCTTCCTGCCATATCGAATGGCTTCGCGGCCTTCTTCTTGCGGCAATACTTTCGGGGCATCCCGAAAGCGCTTGATGAAGCTGCGTACATGGATGGAGCAACGTCGCTCCAGGTGCTATGGCGCATCATCGTGCCGTTGTCGCGCCCCGCGATTGCGTCCATGTCGCTCTATATCTTCATGACGGAATGGAACAATTATATCTGGCCGCTGGTCGCCGTCGGCAAGCAGGACCTGTATACGCTCCAAATAGGGCTTGCGCGCCTCTATCGTATCAACCCCGGGGAGGGACTGATCGACTGGCCACTCGTCATGGCTGCTTCCACGATAACCATTCTTCCCGTTCTCCTAGGCTTCCTTCTGGTGGAGCGCCATCTTGTGCGCGGCATCACCATGGGCGCCGTCAAGTAATCCAGGATAGACCATGACACGTATTGCATCCCACCGCGGCGGAACGCTTGAGTTCGGTGACAGCACGCCGGCAGGCTTTACCGCGACCGCCACAATGGCGCTCGAAGAAGTCGAGTTCGACGTCCATCCGACTGCGGACGGCGCTATTGTCGTTCATCACGACGCCACGCTCGATGCCACAACTGACACCACGGGTGCGCTGGTCGACATGGCACTCAAGGAGGTAAAGGCCGCAACGATTCGTTACAGCGCTGGTGGCCACCCGATGACGCTGGAGGAACTGTGCGCGATATATGCGAAGAGCGCTGTGGATTTCCGCTGCGAAATCAAGCCTGACGCCCAGGGCATTGCCTATGATGGTTTCGTTGAACAGGTCGTCGCAACACTTGATCGCCGTTCGATGCTTCAGCGCACGACCTTTTCTTCCTTTCTCATACCCTGCCTTGACGAACTCGAGAATGTCAGTACCAGACCTCGGCTATGGCTCGTCAGTCCACCTGTCTTGAGACAGTTAGGTCCAGCCATCGTGATAAAGACAGCCATCAACCACAGGATCCCCGAGATTGGTGTTCACATCGACACCGCCGATCAGGAGCTGATGACCAATGTGCAGAGCGCCGGGCTTCAGTTCGGGTGCTGGGCGGCTCATACGCGCGCGCAGATAAGCAAAGCCCTCGAACTCGGAGTGAAGGTCTTTACGACAGACCGGCCCACGCTTGCAATTGCACTGCGCGCAGAACGTCGTGGAGACCTGGCGTCATGAGCAGCATCTCCTTGCGCGACATCCGAAAAGCCTACGTCAACGGACCTCAAGTTCTTCACGGGGTGTCGCTCGACATCGAGCCGGGAGAGTTCGTGGTCATTGTCGGTCCGTCCGGTTGCGGAAAGTCCACACTGCTGCGCCTGATCGCAGGTCTGGATAAATGTGAAGAAGGTACGATCGAGATCGGCGGAAAGCGCGCCAACGATCTTCCCCCACAAGATCGCGACATCGCGATGATTTTCCAGAACTATGCGCTCTATCCGCACATGACGGTCCGCGACAACATCGCGTTCGGCCTGGAGCTGCGCGGGATGAGCAAAACAGAGCGTAATGAGAGAGCAGAAAGGGTCGCCAGAACCCTTCAGCTGCATGCTTATCTGGATCGTAAGCCCGCCGCGTTGTCGGGAGGTCAACGCCAGCGTGTCGCCATGGGCCGAGCGATGGCGCGTAATGCCGCAATCTTCCTGATGGATGAGCCGCTTTCCAATCTCGACAATTCCCTTCGTATCTCAATGCGCACGGAGATCAAGGAGCTTCATCGGCAATTGGGCGCAACGATGGTTTACGTCACCCATGATCAGACTGAGGCGCTCTCGCTTGCCGATCGTATCGCCGTCATGAGGGACGGGCATCTATTGCAATTCGATCGCCCCGAGGTGATCTACGACCGTCCCTCGAACCGTTTCGTAGCCAGTTTTCTCGGAAGTCCCCCGATGAACTTCCTCGCATCCAACAGCCTTCCAGGCTGGACGGGAGCAGGGAAAGTGACTGTGGGACTGCGGCCTGACTTGCTCACCGTCCACCATGAAAAGCCCAACCAACCAGCTCTTCCTGGACGCCTCCTGCTCTCCGAAATGACAGGATCAGACATGCTCCTCCATTGTGAGACTCCAGCGGGCCGCCTGACCGTTTCCGCCCCCCGCAAGACGGTGGCAAGGGAGACTGAGCAGCTTTGGATCGGCTTCGATCTTGACCGTGCTCTGTTCTTTGATCCTCAAAACGGCGACCGCATCGATTTGCCTGCCAGTGGCCACACGGAAGGGCGAGGGGCGGCGAGTTGATGAACAAACAAGATGCGCCATTGGCACTCAGCGATCTTATCAATCGCTATTCGACGAAGCTGACAGAGGCCGACACGCGCCTTCTTGACGTTCTGTTACAAGATCCGATCCGTGCGGCCATGGAAAACGGAAAGGATGTTTCTTCTCGCGCGGGCGTTCATCCAGCATCGGCCGTGAGGCTGGCCCGTCGCCTGGGGTTCAAAGGCTATCCCGAGTTCAGAAGTTTCCTGCAGTCCAGTTTAACGGAGGGGGAGGGAGACTTCGAAAGCCCTGCAGCGCGCATGGCTGCGCGGCTGGTGCGGGCCGAAGACAACGGCCTGCTCGCGTCGGTCCTGGACAGCGAGATAACGGCTCTTCAACAGGTCCGCCACGCCGTATCCGACGCGGATATTCGCGCGTTTTCCGCAATCCTGCGCGACAGTCGCCGGATTTTGGTCTTCGGATGCGGACATTTTGCGGCGCTCTCATCGCTTGTTGCGCTTCGCCTCAATCGTTCCGGCTACGAAGCGATCGATCTGGCGAGCCGGATGCACCAGCTTGCGGAAGTGCTGGCAGCACTGACCGCGGAAGATGTCGTTTGGTTTCTCGCCTTCCGTCGGACACCTCCGCTTATCCAGGAAGTACGCGAGATTGCAAAGCGGCGAGGGGCAAAAACGCTGGCTGTGACGGACGTCGGGGGCACGAGGATCGATCCTGCTCCCTGTCATCAAATACTGGTGTCACGAGGTAACCCAGGTGAATCGCAGTCGCTTGTTGTGCCTATGACGATTGCCAATGCGATTATCCTCGATCTGGCGTCCATCGACAACGGGCGGTCGTTGCAGTCGCTGAGCGAGTTCAGATCTTTCCGCGCATCGTCACGTCTGACTGCCGGGTGAGAGTGCACCTCGGCAGAGGAGATCATGCGATGCTGGGGGTTCCCTAGAATTCGTCCCAGGTGTTATTCGCAAGTGCAGCACCGCCGTAACCAGCAGAGACCACTGCGGTGTTCCGCGACCGCCTCGTCAGCGGTCCGGAGCCAGATGCTGCTGCCATGGCAGAGGCCATGTGATGAAGTCCCGCCGCCTCGTGCGACGCAGCAATGCTACCTCGACGTAACTGGAATTGACTGATCAACTCACGCAAACGGGCAGCTTCTGCGGCAAGAGTTGCGCCAGCAGCATTGGCCTCCTCCACCATGGCTGCGTTTTGCTGGGTGACCTGGTCCATCTGATTGACAGCAGTATTGACTTCGGACAGGCCGACCGATTGTTCGCGGGAGGACGTGGCAATGGAGTCCATGTGCTGGTTGATCGTGACAATGTAATCCTCGATCGTTTTGAGAACCTCGCCGGTTTCGCTGACCAGCCTGACGCCGTTGTCGACCTCATGCGTGGACTTGCTGATCAGGCTTTTGATTTCTTTCGCTGCATTGGCAGAACGCTGGGCAAGTTCCCGAACTTCCTGGGCGACCACTGCAAAGCCTTTTCCCGCTTCACCCGCGCGCGCGGCTTCAACGCCTGCGTTGAGCGCGAGCAGATTGGTCTGAAAGGCGATATCATCAATGACGCCAATGATGTTGGAAATCTGGCCTGAAGATTGTTCTATCCGCTCCATTGCTTCAACAGCCTTGGCCACCACGGTCCCCGACTGGCGGGCACTGTCGTTTGCCTGAATTGCGATATTTCGTGCTTCTTCTGCGCGCTTGTAGGAGTTGGTGACATTCACCGTAATCTGGTCAAGGGCGGCCGCAGTCTCCTCGAGAGACGCCGCTTGTTGCTCGGTGCGCCTCGACAAGTCGTCGGCACTCTGGCTGATCTCACGCGAGCCGCTGTCAATAGACACTGCGGCTTGCGAAACTGATCCGAGTGTCCCTTGCAACTGTTCGACAGCTGCATTGAAGTCTGCTCGCAAGCTTTCGAAATCCGGTGCGAAGCTGTGCTCAAGAGTGACCGTCAAATCGCCTGAGGCGAGACGCTTAAGCCCTGCAGCAAGCCCATTTGTGGCCTCTGCCATCGCCTCTGAACGGACACGTTCCTGCTCGGCAATTTGGCGCCGTTGCTCCTCGGTCATTTGCCGCTGTTCATCCGCCTGATTTTCGAGTTCCCTTGTCTTCAAGGCGTTGTCCTTGAAGACCCGCACGGCGCGTGCCATCGCACCGGTCTCGTCAGAGCGATCCTCACCGTCTATATCCGTTGAAAGATCACCGGATGCGAGCCTGGTCATCGTGCCCGTCAGGCGGCCGATTGCATTGCCGAGAGATTTAGCGAACAGAAAAAAGGCAGTAAGAGCTAATAGTGAGGTCAGGAGAGTGACAGCGATCATGGTCCAAAGCGATGAACGGGCCTCCGCCAAAAGCGTAGTCGCATCCGTACCGATCTCGAAGACGCCTATTTTATCGCCAGCGAAGGACGTGAACGGAACCGCTTTGATCAGCATATCGCGGTTATCGAGCACAGTTTGTTCAAAAACAGACGCGCCATCGAATGCTGACCGAAGTATCTCGTCCGACAGGAAGGGCTTGCCTCCATCTGTCGAGGACTGATTAACCAGTTTTCCGTCCTGGACGACGTTCACGGAGATCTCAGCGCCAATGCGCTCTGCGATAGGTGTAAAATAGGCGTTGGATAGTTCCGTGCCGATGTCTACCACCCCGACGACCTTTCCATCGGCCAAGACAGGCGCGACGGCATAAACGCCAATTCCGGTTCGGCCCGGTTCTATTCCTGCCGCCACTTTTCCCGTTGTGACCGCCGCGCCGACTGTCTTGCGGCGAGCCAGATAGTTGTCGCCGAATTTCTCAGGCGCGTGCACGCGGGCGATTACATTTCCGTTTGCATCCGCTACGGTAAAATTCTGCAACCCGCCCTGTTGTGCCACGGCCTTGATGTTTGACGAGAATTTATCGAGAAGTTTCTGGCGATCATTATTCTGGATGTAGCCGGCAATATCCGGTTCTCCGGCGAGCGTCAGTGCCAGAGCCGATGCGGAGCGCTGTATTGCTGCCATATCTGTCTGAATAACATGGAGGTCGCTTTCTGCCTTGCTGTGAAGAGCTTGCGAATTCATCTCATTTTGACGATACCATGCCAATCCGCCGATTGCCGCGCTCGCAAAAAGCACGGACGCAAAGCCGTAAGCTGTTATTCTGATCCAGATCGGTTTTTTAACGGTAATGACGGACACTTAGATTTCCCCTGGCGTGATTGCTACCCCGCGGCGATCGTTATTTAGTAAAACCTAAAATTTGATGAAAATTATTTGTGAATACATCAGTATTTACAGTTCGTTAAACTGCGCACTCAAGGTCGGTTTCGATAAAACTTGACGAATGTGGATATGTCGATGACAGAGCGCTTTCGCGGAGATTCAGCCTTGATGATAAGACGAAAAACGAAGAGATGCCGCAGCTTAAGAGGACTTAAATACCTATAAAAGGCCTGCCGGGAAGACAACCCGGCAGGCAATGCCATCAGTTGATAACCTGCACGACTTTGCGCGTGGTCGGTTCAACGATTACTCGCTGCTTGTTGACGATGGCATAAGAATATTTCGGTTCGTCCGGAACCTGATGAACGACCACAGTCGAAGGAAGCGGCTCGCCGACAACGACCTTTTCCTTCACGACAACTGTCTCGGCCGGCATCGGAGCCTCCCGAACATAAGTAACGACGCGCGGTGGCGGCGGATCGATAGCTGTGCCTGCGACGGCGCCCGCGACGCCACCAACAGCTGCGCCGACCGGGCCGCCTACGATTGCCCCGGTAATCGCGCCGCCGGCTGCGCCGGTCACAGTCGATTCCTGAGCCTGAGCTCCGCCGGCGACCAGTATTGCGAACGTCAGGAAAGAAAGCTGTTTCATCTGCATAGGTGTTCCTCCTTCGGGCAGAATTTCCACAGCCAAACAATATTTTTCGATCTGCATCCGTTCCGGGCATAGGACTTTGTGCCCTACACGGCGCCGCGCTAGCGACGGGCGTTGCGGCCAAAGTCCGATGACGATGGGACTTAGTACCCGGACGGGGAACGCTTTCCACCCAATTTGCTTGAGGCTCCACCTGCGACCGCAGGTAAAGAGCAACACTTGCCAAGGTGAAAAGATATGAAAACCCGAGTCCTCGCAATGACGGCTGCAATGATCGTTATGGGCACGTCGAGCGTTCTGCACGCGCAGACCGTCGTGATCAGCCCGGAACAGGAAGTTGTGATCCAGAAATACGTGACTGCGCACACGGTCACCTCAGTGGATGTGCCAAATGTC
>NZ_JAINDY010000021.1:0-299021 GCF_026191755.1 Agrobacterium sp. InxBP2 | reverse complement strand
CCGCAAACAGGATCAGGTTGGGTGTCAGAAACACCCACGCAATCCGCCTGTGGCCAAGAACCTTCTGCAGAAAGGAAAAGGGCAATTCAACGATGCCCATGACGGGCGCAAGAAATTTATACATGAGGGTCCTCCTGCGATCCGGCGCGGGGCCGCAGGCCCCCCCCCCGGCGGCCGGGGCGGACAGAGCCCGGTTGAAACCCAGCACCAAGGACCGCGGGGCACCGGCCCATGCCCCAACAACCCGGCGTTTTTACCCCGCGCGGGCGGGCGCGCCCCCCCCCCCCCCGCGCCGGATCGAAGGAGGACCCTCATGTATAAATTTCTTGCGCCCGTCATGGGCATCGTTGAATTGCCCTTTTCCTTTCTGCAGAAGGTTCTTGGCCACAGGCGGATTGCGTGGGTGTTTCTGACACCCAACCTGATCCTGTTTGCGGTCTTCGCCTTCCTGCCGATCCTGCTGAACATGGCCTACTCCGTGACCGGCAGCGAACACATATTGCTTTCCGAGCGCCCTTCGGTGGGCGGCGAAAACTTTTCGGTCCTTCTTTCCTGTCAGAACTACCTTGATCCCAATTCCTGTGCGCGCGACCTGTTCTGGCGCTCCGTCTGGAACACGCTGTTCTTCGTCGTGCTGCAGGTGGGTTTCATGGTCGGCTTTTCGCTGATCACGGCCATCGTGCTGAACCGCGATATCAGGGCGCGCGGCTTTTTCCGTGCGGTATTCTTCTTCCCGGTTCTGCTGTCGCCTGTCGTCGTGGCCTTGATCTGGAAGTGGATTCTCCAGCGTTTCGGCGTTCTCAATGCGGCGATGGAAGGCTTGGGCCTCGGTTCGGTGGACTGGCTGCTTGAGGCCAATCTCGCCTTCGGCTGGTCGGTCTTCCTGTCGGTCTGGGCGCATATGGGTTTCTATACGCTCATTCTCCTCGCTGGCCTTCAGGCGATCCCGCGCGATGTCTATGAGGCGGCGCAGCTGGACAAGGCAAGCCCGTGGCGCATCTTCCGGCGCATTACCCTGCCCTTGCTTGCACCCACCATGCTCGTCGTTCTCGTTCTGTCGGTCATCAAGGGCGTGCAAACTTTCGATGAAGTCTTTGCCTTTACCGGCGGTGGCCCGGGTTCGGCGACGACCTTCATTATTCAATTCATCTATCAGACCGGCTTTGCCGGGACGCCCCGGAATTTCGGACTTGCGGCCGCCGCTTCGCTGCTGCTCGCCGTGGTGCTCGTGGTGCTGACCGCCCTGCAATTCCGGGCAAACAGGAGCAAGGTCGATGGCTAGGATTGGCGCATTTCTGACCCGTACCCGCGGCCGTAACGGCAAGCTGCATTGGACCGATTGGCTGTCCTACGCCTATCTCGGCGTGGCCGTGCTGATGATGTTCGGTCCTGTCGTTTGGCTGGTGCTCTCGTCGTTCAAGACGGAAGCCGATCTCCAGCGCTTTCCGCCACGGCTGCTGCCCTATAGCCAGGAAACCATGGTGGTGGACGGGCAGCCAAATCCGCTGCCGGCCTATGTCGACAAGGATGGCCGCAAGCTCGGCATGATCAGGCGTATCGGCCTCGTGGCGCAGGTGGTTGATCCCGCCAAGCCGGCGGAAGTGCTGAAGATGCAGTTCAACGAGCTGAAGCCGGCTGAAAAGGTGGCGCTCGCGACGGAAAACTACACCGAGCTTTTCCAGCGCTTCAATTTCCCGCTCTATTTCTGGAACTCGACCTTCATCACGGTCACCTCGACCATCATCATGCTGATCGTCAATTCCATGGCGGCCTTCGCGCTCTCGAAATATCAGTTCAAAGGCAGGGGCGCCGTGCTGGCGCTGGTGGTCGGTACGCTTATGATCCCGCAGACCGTCGTGCTTGTGCCGTTGTTTCTCATCACCAGCCAGCTCGGTTTGATCAACAGTCTGTGGGGCGTCATCATTCCCGGTGCGGCAACACCCACGGGCGTCTTCCTGCTGCGGCAATACATGCTGACGATACCGGACGAGATCCTCGATGCGGCGCGCATGGACAAGGCCAGCGAGTGGAAAATCTACTGGCGCATCATCCTGCCGCTCTCGGCACCCGCGCTCGCGGTTCTCGCGATCCTTGCGATCATGTGGCGCTGGAACGACTTCCTCTGGCCGCTGATCGTGCTGACCCGCAACGACAACTTCACCCTGCAGCTGGCACTTAACTCCTTCCAGGGCGAGATGACGACGGAATGGAGCAATCTTCTGGCCATGACGGTGCTGACACTCGCCCCGATCGCGCTGGTCTTCATGTTCCTGCAAAAATATATCGCCACCGGCATTGCGTCCACGGGCGGCAAATAATCCTCAGGGAGGAAATACGACAATGGCAAGTATAGAGCTTCGTCAGGTCAAAAAAACATATGGCGCCCTCGATGTGATCAAAGGCGTTGATCTCGATATCAAGCACGGCGAATTCTGCGTATTCGTCGGCCCTTCCGGCTGTGGCAAGTCCACCCTGCTGCGCATGATCTCTGGCCTTGAAGAGTTGAGCGACGGCGACATCGTCATCGGCGGTGATGTGGTCAATACGGTGCCGGCTGCGGATCGCGGCCTTGCAATGGTGTTCCAGTCCTACGCCCTCTACCCGCATATGACGGTCCGCGAAAACCTTTCTTTCGGTCTTGAGAACATCGGCACGCCGAAGAAGGAGATCGCCGAGAAGATCGCGCAGGTCGCCAAGATGCTGCAGATCGATCAGCTTCTCGAGCGTCGTCCCAAGGATTTGTCGGGTGGGCAGCGCCAGCGCGTCGCCATCGGCCGCGCCGTGGTGCGGGAACCTCGCGTGTTCCTCTTCGACGAACCGCTTTCCAACCTCGATGCGGAACTGCGCGTCGATATGCGCGGCGAAATTTCCAGTCTGCACCGGCGTCTCGGCAACACCATGATCTACGTCACGCATGATCAGGTGGAAGCGATGACCATGGCCGACAAGATCGCCGTTTTGCGGGCTGGTAAACTCGAACAATTTGGCGTGCCGCTCGACCTCTACAACCGCCCGGCCAATCTCTTCGTGGCAGGCTTTATCGGCTCGCCGAAAATGAACTTTTTCGCAGGCGAAGTGACCTCGGACGCAACGCCCGCGCTCAAGATCGCGACGGGCGAGTTGATCCCACTGCCACAGACCGGCTTTGCCTATAAGCCCGGCCAGAAGGTGACGCTCGGCATCCGCCCGAACCATGTGGAGCCGGGCGAGGGCGGCGCGTTGACCATGTCGGTGCGCACGGCGGAACAGCTGGGCGGCGAGTCCTATCTATACGGCAATCTCGGTGACGGCACTTCTGTAACGCTGCATCTTTCCGGCCAGACCTCGACATCGGCGGGCGAAGTCATCCGCCTGTCGGCGCCACTTCAACACGTCCACCTTTTCGACACGACGAGCGGGCTGACGCTCCGGCAGGACTGACAGCCTTAGGCACCACCCGCAACGTAGGACCAATGACATGACCGATAAAAAACTCCGCTCCGACCGCTGGTTCGCTCCCGACGACCTGCGCAGCTTCGGCCACCGCTCGCGCATGATGCAGCTGGGCTATGCGGAGGAGGATTTTATCGGCAAACCCGTCATCGGCATCCTCAACACCTGGTCGGAGCTCAACACCTGTCATTCGCACTTTCCAGAGCGCGTGCAGGATGTGAAACGCGGCGTGTTGCAGGCTGGCGGCTTCCCCGTCGAAATGCCGTCGCTTTCCGTGGATGAGAGCTTCACCAAGCCGACATCGATGCTTTACCGCAACATGCTGGCGATGGAGACGGAAGAAATGATTCGCTCGCATCCGCTGGATGGTGTGGTGCTGATGGGCGGTTGCGACAAGACGACGCCGGGCCTCGTCATGGGTGCGATCTCGGCCGGTGTGCCGATGATCTATCTGCCCGCCGGCCCGATGCTGAGCGGAAATTATGCCGGCAAGGTGCTGGGCTCGGGTTCGGACGCCTGGAAATATTGGGATGAGCGCCGCGCAGGCAATGTTACGGACGAGGAATGGCGTGGCGTGCAGGGCGGCATTGCCCGTTCTGCCGGTGTGTGCATGACGATGGGCACGGCCTCGACCATGACGGCCATTGCCGACGCGCTCGGCATCACCCTGCCGGGTGCCTCCTCCATTCCGGCAGTCGATTCCGAACATCAGCGCATGTCCGCGGCCTGTGGTCGCCGCATTGTCGAGATGGTGTCGGAAGATCTGACCCCTAACCTTATTCTGACGGCGGCAGCGTTCCGCAATGCCGCCATCGTCGCCATGGCGACGGGTTGTTCCACCAATGCCGTCGTCCACCTCATCGCCATGGCGCGCCGCGCCGGCGTGCCGATGACGCTGGATGAGCTGGACGAACTTGGCCGCGTTACACCGCTCATCGCCAATGTCCGCCCTTCCGGCAAGAACTATCTGATGCAGGACTTCTTTTACGCCGGTGGTCTGAGAGCGCTGATGAAGCAGCTGGAAAGTCGTCTCGACTGTTCCGTGCTGACCGTGACCGGCCGCAGCATGGGCGAAAACCTCGAGGGTGCAAAGGTCTACAACGACGACGTCATCCGCTCGCTGGACAATCCCGTCTATGCGGAAGGCTCGCTTGCGGTGCTGCGCGGCAATCTCTGCCCTGACGGCGCCGTCATAAAGCCCGCCGCCTGCGACCCTAAACTCCATATACATCAGGGTCCGGCGCTGGTGTTTGACAGCTACCCGGAAATGAAAGCCGCCATCGACGATGAAAATCTCGATGTGACGCCCGATCATGTGCTGGTGCTGCGCAATGCCGGTCCGCTCGGCGGTCCCGGTTTTCCGGAATGGGGCATGCTGCCCATTCCAAAGGCGCTGATCAAAAAAGGGCACCGCGATATGCTGCGCATCTCAGACGCCCGCATGTCCGGCACGTCCTACGGTGCCTGCGTACTGCATGTCGCACCGGAAAGCTTCGTTGGCGGTCCCTTGGCGCTCCTGAAAACGGGCGATATCGTCCGCCTCGACCTGCCGCAGCGTCGTCTCGACATGCTGGTCAGCGAAGAGGAAATCGCTCAGCGCCGGTCGGCATGGCAAGCGCCTGCGCCGCGTTATGAACGTGGGTACGGCTATCTCTTCTCCAAGCACGTGACGCAGGCCGACCAGGGTTGCGACTTCGACTTCCTGCAGACAGATTTCGGCCGTTCCGCCGGCGAGCCCGATATTTTCTAAGAGGCCCCATCATGTTGAAGCGATTGCTCATCACCGGTGCCGGCGGCAAGCTGGGCAGCATGTTGCGCGGGCGGCTTGGCCATGTTGCAGAAACCATCCGTCTTTCTGACGTGGTTGATCTCGGTTCGCCAGCGTCCCCTGAAGAGCTCGTCCACTGCGCGCTGGAGGACGAGCAGGCAGTTTACGATCTGGTCAAGGATTGCGACGGCATCGTCCATCTCGGCGGAGTTTCCGTAGAAAGGGCGTTTGATCCCATCGAGGCTGCCAATCTGCGTGGTGTCTACAATCTCTACGAGGCGGCGAGGGCGCACGGCAAACCTCGCATCCTGTTCGCGTCCAGCAACCACACGATCGGCTATTACCCGCAGGGGCAGCAACTTAGCCCTGAGACGCCTTTTTTGCCTGATGGCCTCTATGGGGTTTCGAAGATTTTCGGCGAGGCCATGGCAAGCCTCTACCATTCCAAATTCGGACAGGAGACGGCTATCGTGCGTATCGGCTCCTGTGACGAGAAACCCACGAACTGGCGCATGTTGTCGACCTGGCTCAGCTACGGTGACTTCGTCTCTCTCATAGAGGCGACCTTCCGCGTGCCAAAACTCGGATGCCCGGTTATCTGGGGCGTTTCGGCCAATGACGACAGCTGGTGGGACAATTCCCATGTCGATTTTCTCGGCTGGCAGCGGCGCGACAATGCCGCGCGTTACCGGGCCGAAATCGAGCGCGACGTCCCGCGCCCCGGCCCCGAGGCTGCGATCGCAAAATATCAGGGTGGCGTCTTCATCGACGAGCCCATTCACAGGACTTGAAACACATCCATCCGGCCATTGCGAGGAAACAGACATGAACAATGAAACGCGCGAAAAACTGATGACGATTTCCGTCGCCACGCTGGCGACAGCGCTTTACAAGCGCGGCCTGCGAAACCAGGTCATTCAGGGCGTTCGCCCGCTGGGCTACAAGGGCAAGAACATGGTGGGCCCGGCCTTTACCCTGCGCTACATGCCGGCCCGCGAGGATCGCAACCAGCTCGTAGAATTCCGCAATCCCGCCCATCCGCAGCGTGTTGCCATCGAAACCTGCCCGCCGGGCCACGTGCTTGTCATGGACAGCCGCAAGGACGCCTCTGCCGCCTCGGCCGGCGATATTCTGGTGACGCGTCTGATGGTTCGCGGTGGTGCGGGCATCGTTTCCGATGGCGGTTTCCGGGATGCGGCCACCATTGCCGAACTGGACATTCCGGCCTACCACACCCGCCCTTCGAGCCCCACCAATCTGACCAAACACGAGGCCATCGAGATCAACGGCCCCATCGGCTGCGGCGATGCACCGGTGTTTCCCGGCGACATCATCGTGGGTGACGCCGATTGCGTCATCGTCATCCCCGCCGGCATTGCCGATGAAGTGGCGACGGAAGCGGTTGAAATGACAGCCTATGAGGATTTCGTGGTAGAGCAGGTCAAGGCCGGCCAGACGATCATCGGCCTTTACCCCTGCACCAAGGAAGAGCACCAGACGGCCTTTGCCGAATGGCGCAAGAAGAATAACCGCTGAGCCTCATAACCAGCCCAGTGCTTTCGCCGCGCGGATCGCCTCCGCGCGGCGTTTGCAATCCAGCTTGCGGAACAGGTTGCCAAGGTGAAACTTCACTGTCACTTCCGAGATGTTGAGCGTCTGAGCAATCTTCTTGTTCGACATGCCGCTGGCCAATAGCTGCAGCATCTGTGCTTCCCGTTGAGAAAGGCCGCCATGCAGCGCCCGGGCCTGCGGTGAGTTCACCGAGGCGGCGAAAATAGACAGCGCGGTGCGGACATCGGATGAGGTTTCGATGAAACTGCGGATGCGGCGATTGTTGAGAAGCGGCGAAAGGAAGACGCGCTCTTCCGACAGCACACCGTTGCAGCCAAGGCGGGTCGCCGATTCAAGCGCGGTGAGTATATGCGCGCGGGCGGCGGCGTTGTCACGGCGCTGGTGCGCGGCATAGCTCTGCCAGATTCTCAATGCGACCTTCTCGCGATTGGTGACCTTTGGATTGGCGATCATCGCATCGATCTGCCGGGAGAGATAGGCGCGGGGTGTGAACAGATGCACCGCGTCGCGCAGCCAGGCCATGACATAGGCGATTTCATCACGACGTGTCAGGCGGGAGAGGTCTTCGTGGGCGCTCTCCACCCAGTTACGGCCCATGGGCATGCGAACTGCTGAAAGCGTCGCTGCGGCATCTGCCCAACGGTTGGCGTTCTGATAGGCGATGGCCGTTCTGATCTCCATCATCGCATGAAACTGCAACCCCTCCGACAGATGAATCCAGAGTCCGTCCAGAAAACCCGGACGAACGGTCATCGGAAAATGGTCGATCAGCACCTGCGAGGCGTAATGCAGTGCAAACTGCATCAGACTCGGCCAGATTTCGGCGGCGGCGAAATGATCAAAATCATGTTCGACGAAATGCAGCAGGTCGCGCGGTTTTCCGGCCTCATAGGCAAGGCAGGCTTCCGCCAGTCGCAGCATCCGGAACTCCTGCATGGCATCATGCGGCACCTGTTCCAGCCGTGCGCGCGCTTCCTGCGCCGCCCGGCGCGCCAGAAGCACATCGCCGCTCATCAGCCGCAGCACTATCTGGTGCAGATGGATGAAGAATTCGAGCAGAGGCTGTCCGCCCATCTTGCGCAGATAGATAAGCGCGCGGGCGGCGGCCGCCTCTGCCTCGCGGAAATTGCGACGGCGGATTTCGAACTCAAGCAGCGCATTGTAATAGGCCGCCCATTTCCCGTGATCGTCCATGGGGTAATCCGCCATGAACTCGCCAAGCCGCGTTATCACCGCGTCATTGGGCGTCAGGTCCTCGGCGATCATCAGGTTCAGCCGGAAGGTGCGGGCGGCGAAGGAAAACCGCGAGCCGCGGGCTAGCACCTTCAGCGGGTCAAGGTAATCCGAGCCGAGGCTTTTCCCGAGCAGATGGCGCACGCGCTGCAATTCGCCCTGTTTCAGCAAGGCGCGGGTAACCGCGAAAAGGACGGTTTCATTGGAGGTGATCATATCCTGCGAAAACCGCATGATGATTTCGCGAAACCTGTCGACGCTGCTCCGGTAGATCAGTTCCCGCCCATGGGCGCGTTCGAGGATTTGCGCGGCATGGGTCTCGTAACCGCGATCGAGCAGCATCGCCATGGCTGCGAGCGAATGCCCTGCCTTTTCGAAGGCCGAGGCGACCTCCACCACGGCGCTGCCGGCCTGCAAGGTGGCGAGGCGTTCTCTTGCCGCGACCGTTAGGAGCCGTATCAGTGTGTGGTGATTGTCAGGTTTTCCCGTCAAAAAGGGCGGCAGAAGCATGGCCCAGTCAGCATCTGGGGCGGCGGAAGGGTTTTCGAGCCAAAAGGAAAGTTCGACGGTCTGGGCGGGCGTGAGATGGGGCAGATAGCTTTCGCGCAGATAGTCGGCGCATAACGTGTCATCCGGCAGGCGCGCCAGCGAAAGAAAGGCCGGCCATCCCGCGTAATCCTCGAGTGCCAGCCGTCGTTGCCCGGATGGAAGGTCGTCCACCTCATCTGGCCGCAAAGCGAGTTCTTCCGGTCCTATGGTGAGCGAGCCGTGATGCAGGATGTGACGCGCCATGCCGCTGATCCTCTGGTCCGGCCGGCAGGCGATGACGACGAAACGCACCGACTCCAGAATGGGGGCTGGCATGCGTACCGCCCTTGCAAAAACTGGAATGTCCCACAGCAGGTTGCCATTGACCGCGTTATCGCTTTGCGGCTGGTGCGTGCGGCATATCTGAGCTCCGAGCTCCTTTGCCAGCGTCTCCAGCAATACGCTTTTTCCCGCACCCGCCGGTGCGCGCAGAAACACCACGCCCGCGGTTTCGCTGGCAATGCGATTGCAGAGGTGGGGCCGGGGCAGAAGCATCATGGGAAAGGGATAGGATATCGGTTTCAAAAAACCTATACTCATTCTTTAAAAAACTATACCTTTCAGCGATTGTTCGAATGGCCATGTGGTGAAAACTTGTGCTCAGGCAACCGATGCACAAGGAACGTTCCACCGATGCAGCAACATCCGCTGGTCGCGATTTTGAACAGGCTCGGCACCTTCGTGCTGGTCATGATCGCCCTGTCCATCATGATTTTCGTGCTGGCCCGCGTGGTGCCGGGAGATCCCGCCCGCATGGCGCTGGGGCCGGCTGCAACGCAAGACCAGGTGGATGCGTTGCGCGGGCAGATGGGCCTCGACAAGCCGCTCGCCGTTCAATATCTCGATTATATCGGCAATGCATTGCATGGTGATCTGGGCTTCTCGCTGGTTTCGCAGCGCCCCGTTACAACCGATCTGGCGCAGACTGTTCCCGCGACCGTCGAGCTGGTGCTGGTCGCGGTCATCTTCATGTTCCTCGTCGCCATCCCGCTCGGCGTCATCACGGCGCATTATCGCGACCGGCCGCTGGATCATATCGGTCGCATCCTGTCGCTTACCGGGGTCACGATCCCAAGCTTTCTCTTCGCCATCACGCTGCAATTGCTGGCAGCGCGCTTTCTCTCCGGCTGGCCGATCATCGGCAGGCTCGATCATTCGCTTGGCTGGCAGGGCGGCCCCACCGGTTTCATCCTTGTCGACGGCATGCTGGCCGGACGTTTCGACGTCGTGCTCGATGCGTTGAAGCATCTCGCGCTTCCGGCCTTTGCGCTTTCCATGGCCGGCATCGGCCAGATCACCCGCATCACGCGCTCCTCTATGATCGAGAACCAGCGCAAGGACCATGTGCTGACCCTGCAAAGCTTCGGCGTGCCGGAGCGGGTCATCATCTTCCGTTACCTGCTGAAGCTCTCTTCCATCGCGCCGCTGACGATCATGGGTCTCGAATTCGCGTCGCTGATCGGCAATGCCTTCGTGATCGAGATGGTCTTCGCCTGGGGTGGTTTTGCTTCCTACGGGCTCAACGCCATCCTGCAGAAAGACCTCAACGCCGTGACCGCCGTGGTGCTGGTGGCCGGTCTGTTCTTCATCGTTGCGAACCTGATCGTGGATGTCCTGATCTCGATCATCGACCCGCGTCTGCGCCGCAAGGAGGCTCGCTGATGGCCGATATGAAAATGCTCGAACCCACTGATCGGGGCTTAAGCGCCGGTTACATGATGTGGTATCGCTTCAGCCGCAATCCGGCGGCGGTCATCGGCTCGTTGATCCTTCTGTCGGTGCTGGTACTGGCGGTCTTCGCACCCTGGCTTACGCCCTATCCGAAACATATCGGCGCGGTTGTCGATTTCCGCGCCCGCCATATGCCGCCGGATCTGGAACACTGGTTCGGCACCGACAAGGCCGGTCGCGATATCTTTTCCCGCACCATCTTCGGGCTCCGCGTCTCGCTGCTTCTCGTCATCGGCGTGCTCGGCATTTCCGTTCCGGTCGGAACTGTGCTTGGCCTGATCGCCGGTTATTTCGGCGGCTGGACCGAAAAACTCATCAGCGGCCTGACGAATGTGATGCTGGCCATGCCGCCGCTAGTCATGGCGCTCGCGGTCTCCAACCTGCTGGAACCGACACTGATGAACGCCATGATCGCGATCACGCTGCTGTGGTGGACCTGGCATGCGCGGCTGATCTATTCGGTATCGAAGTCCATCGCTTCGGAAGATTACATCGAGGCGGCACGTCTTGCCGGTGCAGGCCCGTTACACATCCTCTTCCGCGAAATACTGCCCAACTGCGTTTCGGTCATTTCGGTCAAGACGACGCTCGATGCCGCCTTCGTCATTCTGTTCGGCGCGACGCTGAGCTTCCTGGGTTTCGGCGTCAAGCCGCCGACGCCTGACCTTGGATCGATGGTCGCCGACGGGCGCCAGTTCATGCCGGATTTCTGGTGGGAAGTGCTCTGCCCCGGCGCGGCCGTGCTTTACGTGACGCTGGGTTTCAATCTGCTGGGCGACGGCCTGCGCGACATGTTCGACGTGGAAAGCTAAGGCCATGACTGAACCGCTTCTCAAGGTCGAAAACCTCAACGTCACCTTCACCAATTACGGCCGCACCCGGCAGGTGCTGCGCGATGTCGCCTTCACGGTTGCCGCCGGCGAACGCGTGGCGTTGATCGGCGAAACCGGGTCGGGCAAATCCGTCACGGCCAAGGCTATCATCGGCACTTTGCCAAAAAACGCCGCGATCACATCAGGTGCCATCTTCATCGATGGCCGGGATGTGCTGTCCATGCCACGCAGGGAGCGTGAGGCCCTGAAGGGGACCGCCTTTTCACTGATCATGCAGGACCCACTCTCCTCCTTCAATCCGGTCTTCAAGATCGGCACACATCTCGATGATGTCATGCGCTTCGCCGACAAGCGCGATGGAATCAACTCGTCCAAGGCCGAGCGTCGCAACCGCATAGCTGCCGTTCTGCGCCGGGTGCAGCTTGCCGACACCGAGCGGGTGATGAACGCCTATCCGTCCGAACTTTCGGGCGGCATGCGCCAGCGCGTGTTGATCGGGCTTGCCCTGCTGCATCAGCCGAAGCTCCTGATCGCGGACGAGCCGGGCACGGCACTTGATGTGACGACGCAGGATGAAATCCTCAATCTCATCAACCAGCTGGTCGCCGAAGAAAACATGGCGCTCTTGATGATCACCCACAATCTCGGCGTCGTACGCAAGGTGGCGGATCGGGTCGTGGTCATGCATCACGGCGATATCGTCGAGACCGGACCCTGCACGCAAATCCTCCATAGCCCTGCCAAGGATTATACGCGCTCGCTTCTCGATGCCGTGCCTCCGCTTTATGGCCCGCGCGTCACCGATCTGGCGCAGAGCACGCGTTCGCCCATCGTCACCATCGAAGGGCTGAACAAGATTTATGGTCGGCGCAACGGTTATCACGCCGTGCGGGATGTGAATCTGACGCTGAAGGAAGGCGAGGTATTCGGCCTGGCCGGTGAATCCGGCTCCGGCAAAACTTCCGTCGCCCGTATGATCATGGGCCTTTCGCGCCCGACCTCCGGCAATCTTGTCATTGACGCTCCCGCGCCTGCGCGCGGCAAGCGATTGACGCAGATCGTCTATCAAAACCCGGGCACCTCGCTTAATCCGAAGCGCACGGTGAAACAGACGCTTGCCCTGCCGCTGAAATCCATCGGCATGGATAGGCAGGCGCGGGAAAACCGCATGCAGGAACTGATGGGGCTGGTGCGGCTGCCGCAATCCTATCTCGGCAAATATCCGCATGAGCTGTCCGGCGGCCAGAAGCAGCGTGTGGCGATTGCCCGGGCGTTGGCGGCCGAGCCGAAAATTCTCATCCTCGATGAGCCAACGGCCGCACTCGATGTCTCCGTGCAGAAGACGGTTATCGACCTTCTGCTGCAGCTGCGTGAGGAGCTTGGCCTGACCTATCTGATGATCTCGCACGACCTGTCGCTGATGCGCAATTTCTGTTCGCGCATCGCCATCATGCTGCGGGGCGAGATTGTCGAAGAGGGCGTGACGTCGGCGGTCTTTGCCGAACCGGCCCATCCCTATACCCGCGCCCTGATCGCGGCCATCCCCGTCGTCACCGACGACGAAGAACGTCTCAAACCCACGGTGACCGAGGAAGAGCGCATGCGCTTCCTCGTCAGAACGACCGATTGATGAAAGAGGAGCCTGACGTGTATCGCGTTGGAATTGACGTCGGCGGCACGAATACCGATGCCGTTGTGTTGCAGGATAAGACCGTTCTGGCGGGGGTGAAGGCCTCCACGACAGAGGATGTGACGTCAGGCGTCATCGAAGCCCTTGAAAAGGTCATCGAGGCATCGGGCATAGACAGGGCGCGCATCGGTGCCGTGATGATCGGCACCACACATTTCACCAATGCGGTGATCGAGCGCCGGCATATGGACGAGGTTGCAGCCATCCGGCTCGGCCTGCCGTCCGGTGCCGGCCTGCCGCCCATGGTCGACTGGCCGGATGATCTCAAGGAAATCGTCGGCAACCACGGTTATCAGGTGCGTGGCGGTTACGAATTCGACGGTCGTGAAATCTCACCGCTCGATGAGGACGAAATCGTCCGTATCGGTGCGGATATTCGCGCCAAGGGCCTGAAGGCCGCTGCCGTCACCTGCGTTTTCAGCGGCATCAATGATGCGATGGAACTTCGGGCGAAGGAAATCCTGCAGGAGCGCTGCCCCGGCCTGCCGGTGGTGATGTCCAAGGATATCGGCCGCCATGGCCTGCTTGCACGCGAAAGTGCGGCAATCATGAATGCCAGCCTGCTGTCGCTTGCCGACCGCACGGTTGCGGCTTTCGGCGAAGCGCTGAAGGCTGCGGGCATCACCTGCCCGTTCTATATCACCCAGAACGACGGTACGCTGATGGCGGCTGATGTAGTGCGCGGTTTCCCCGTGCTTACCTTCGCTTCCGGTCCGACGAACTCCATGCGCGGTGCGGCCTTCCTCACCGGTCTCAAGGATGCCGTGGTCGTGGATGTCGGCGGCACCACGTCGGACGTCGGCTCGCTGTCCCACGGTTTCCCGCGTCAGGCCTCGACCACGGTGGATATTGGCGGCGTCCGCACCAATTTCCGCATGCCCGACGTCTTTTCCATCGGTCTCGGCGGCGGTTCGCTTGTGGTCAATGGCGATCACGGCCTGACCGTCGGGCCGAAATCCGTCGGTTACCGCGTCCGCCGCGAGGCGCTCTGCTTCGGTGGCTCGACCCTGACAGCGACCGATATCGCGGTTGCCTCCGGCAAGGCGGATGTTGGCGAGAAAAAGCTGGTTTCCAGCCTCGACAAAAAGCTCGTGGATGCGGCCGTCAACAAGATCAACGACATGCTTGAAGCCTGCGTGGAGCGCAGCCGCATCTCATCGTCACCAGTGCCGGTTATCGCCGTTGGCGGCGGTTCCATCCTGATGCCGGATCGCATCGGTGATCTTGAGGTTATCCGGCCTGAGAATTTCGCGGTGGCCAATGCCGTTGGCGCGGCCATTGCGCAGATCAGCGGTGAGACCGACCGGGTCTTCTCACTCGTCGATGGACGCACGCGCGAGAGCGCACTGGCCGAGGCAGAAGCGGAGGCCCGCGAAAAGGCGGTTGCCGCCGGCGCGATTGCCGCGACGCTCGAAGTAATCGAGCGCGAGGATATGCCGCTGGCTTACCTGCCCGGCAACGCCACCCGCATTCATGTGAAAGTTGTTGGAGAAATGGGAGCCAATCATGGCTGAGACACGCAAGCTGAAATATGACGAGGCGGCATTGCGGACGCTGACGCGTGAAGATCTCGACGCACTGGAAATCGGCGCAGGCATTCTCGGCACGGGCGGCGGCGGCAATCCGTATCTCGGGAAGCTTCTGGCGCTGGAGGCCATGAAGGCCGGCTACGAGATGAAGATTCTCGCAACCGACGCCATCGAGCCGGACGCGCTCTGCATGTCCATCGGCGGTATCGGCGCGCCCGTCGTCGGCGTCGAGCGCATTCGCGAAGGCCGTGAAGGCCTGCGTTGCCTGCGGGCGATGGAAGAGCTGATCCGCACGCCAGTTGACGCCATCGTCTGCGAGGAAATCGGCGGTTCCAATTCCATGAACCCGCTGGTGACGGCGGCGCTGGGCGGCCTGCCGATCCTCGATTGCGACGGCATGGGCCGGGCATTCCCGGAAATGCAGATGACCACCTTCTCCATCTATGGCCATAGTTCCACGCCCTCGGTGATGTGCGATCTGCACGGTAATGCCGTCATCTTCAGCCATGCCGTTTCCGAGGTCTGGCACGAGCGCATGGCGCGCGCCTGCGTCGTCTCGCAGGGCGGCGGCGCGATGCTGGCGACCGCGCCGATGCAGGCGCACTACGTGCACCAGTATGGCATTCCGAAAACCTACACCAAGGCCATTGCCATCGGTGAGGCGGTGATCCGTGCCCGCAAGCAGCAGGAAGACCCTATTGCTGCAGTCTGCGCGCTCGAAGGCGGGCGGCGCATCTTCAACGGCAAGATCACCGATCTGAAGCGCCATCTTCGCGGCGGTTTCGCCGTCGGCGATCTTACGCTCTCCGGCTTCGACGATTGCGCCGGCCAGACGGCGGGCGTCGCCATCCAGAACGAATTCCTGCTGTTTTCCCGTGACGGCAAGGTGGAAGTGACGGTTCCCGATCTGATCGTCCTGCTCGATGTCGACACCGGTTATCCGATCACCACCGAAGTGCTGCGCTACGGCCAGCGCGTGGCCGTCATCGCCATTCCCTGTCACGACCTGCTGCGCAGCGCCCGCGCGCTTGAGGTCGTTGGCCCGGCGGCCTTCGGCTATCCGGACATTCCTTTCTCACCGCTGCCCGTTCCGGTCAGCAAGGCTGCCTAACCATAAGCGGGCCCGATGACCCGCAATAAAGAGGAGAACGATAATGAAAATGCCTGTAGTTTCTTCCCGTCTCGCCGCACTGGCGCTCGGCACGGCGCTCGCGTTGCCGGTCCTGTCTTCTGCGGCCCTTGCGGAAGACAAGGTGTCGGTCGCGGTCAACACCATGCAGATATTCAGCTCGCTCGACCCGGCGAAAGTGACTGACTACACCGGCTACATGGCCATCGTGAACATGTATGACGGACTTACCACGGTGAACGCCAAGGGCGAAATCGTGCCGCATCTGGCGAAATCCTGGGAGATTTCCGCGGACGGCCTGACCTACACCTTCCACCTGCGCGACGATGCGAAGTTCCAAGACGGTACGGCAGTGAAGGCGGCCGATCTTGCCTGGTCGATCCAGCGCCTGCTCGGTATCAACAAGGGCCCGTCGAACCTCATCGTCGGCGTGCTGAAGCCTGAAAACGTGACCGCACCTGACGATGCAACCCTGGTCATGAAGATCGACCGCCAGTTCTCGCCCTTCATGGCGGCGACGCCGCTGATGATGGCGATGAACAAGACGCTGATCGAAGCCAATGCCAAGCCCGAAGACAAATGGGGCGAGGCTTATGTCGGCGAACATTCCGCCGGTTCCGGCCCCTACAAGCTCGTCAGCTACAACCGCTCCGCCGACATGGTCATCGCCCGTAACGCCGATTATTTCCTCGGCTGGACCAAGGGCAAGCCGATCGATGAAGTACGCTTCGTGCAGACCAGCGACGACGCCACCGTCAAGGCGTTGGCGGAAAAGGGTGAGCTCGGCCTTTCCTCGCACGGGCTCGGCAACGACACCTATGAATCCATCGGCCGGATGAAGGGTTACAAGCTGATCCAGACCCGCACCGCCGGCGGTTTCGTCATCAAGCTCAACACCAAGGTCTATCCGACCGACGACGTCCACGTCCGCCGCGCCATCGCCTATGCGACTGACTACAAGACGATCCAGGAAGTGATCTATCCGGGGTTCGATATGAAGGGGCCGCTCTCTGACGCGTTCAAGGACGCGCATAATGGCGATATCCAGCCGGGCGTCTACGATCTGGAAAAAGCCAAGGAAGAGCTGGCGAAGTCGAAATATGCCGGCCAGAAGATCACGCTCGTCAACAGCTATGTCGCGTCGCTCGCCTTCGAGGCGGAAGTGGCGCTGCTTCTGCAGTCGAGCCTCGAGCAGATCGGCATCACGCTCGATATCAAGCCTGAGCCGTGGAACCGTATCGTCGAGCTTTCTTCCAAGCCCGAAACAACGCCGGCATCGACGCAGGTGAACATCTCGCCGACCTATCCGTCGCCGGACTCGATGTTCTACAACCAGTATCATTCCAAGGCATCCGGTACCTGGATGTCGATGGAATGGCTGCAGAACGCGGAAATCGACGGGCTGATCGACAAGGTTCGCGCCACCACTGATGTGAACGAGCAGAACGCTACCTACAAGGAGCTGCAGACGAAGATCGTTGATCTTCAGCCTGACGTCTGGGCGGTTGCGCCGAACCGCCGTTATGCGGCGAACAAGTGCCTTCAGGGTTACGAGTTCATCCCCATGCAGAGCTGGGACTTGAACTTCTCCAACTTCCATTGGGACTGCAAGGCCGAGTGATCTTTACCTCATGAAAACCGACCCCGCCCAGATGGCGGGGTTGGCAGACTTGGAACTTCAAAGGGAAGGAGCATCGCCTGCGGCCGGAAAGGCTGCGGCATGCCCGAGGATGACGCATGATCCAGGAATTTTCCGAAGACGATATCGAACCTCTGGCCACCGGTGCCTGGATTCTGGGAACGGGGGGCGGCGGCAATCCCTATATCTCGACGCTCAATCTGCGGCGTCTCTATGCCGAGGGGCGACGGGTCAAGGTCATGGATCCCATGGCGCTTGCCGATGACGACATGGTTGCCGTCGTCTCCAAGATGGGTGCCCCGCTTGTCGGTCAGGAACGGCTGGGAGACCCCGTGCATCTTGCCCGCGCTGTCGAGGTCATGGAGGATTATCTCGGCAAGCCGTTCCGGGCGATCATGAGTGTGGAGATCGGCGGCTCCAACGCGCTCTCGTCTTTCCTCGCTGCCGCCGTCCTCGACCGGCCGGTCGTCAATGCCGACGCCATGGGACGCGCCTATCCCGAAGCGCAGATGACATCCTTCGCCATCGGCAACCTGCCGATGTTTCCGCTGTCGCTGGTCGATGTGCGCGACAATGAGGTGATCGTAACGCGGGCTGCCTCATGGAAATGGATGGAGCGTATCTCGCGTAAGGTCTGCACCGAAGTGGGCTCCACCGCCGCCACCTGCAAGGCGCCGCGCACCGGCAAGGAAGTGAAGGAGTGGGGCATTCATTACACCGTCACCAAGGCGACCGAACTCGGGCGCGCGGTGATGGAGGCGCGTGCGCGCCATGACGATCCCGTTCAGGCGGTTCTCGACCACGAGGGCGGCAAGCAGCTGTTTCGCGGCAAGGTGGTGGATGTGGCCCGCGAGACCACGGGTGGTTTCCTGCGCGGCAGCACGACCATTGAAGGCATCGATGCCGACCGTGGCTCGCGCATGGAGCTCGCATTCCAGAATGAGTGGGCCGTTGCCTTCCGCGATGGCCAGCCAGTCGCCATGACGCCGGACCTGCTTTGCCTTCTCGATACGGTTTCCGGCGGCGCCATCGGTACGGAATCGGTGCGTTACGGCCAGCGCGTGACGGTTGTCGCCCTGCCGGCACCCGAGCTTTTGACGACGCCTGCCGGCATCGCCGCCGTCGGCCCACGCGCCTTCGGTTATGACATTGACTTCAGATCGGTATTCCCATGAAACGCATCGGTATTGACGTTGGCGGCACCAATACGGATGCCGTTTTGATCGATGGAGACACCATTGTCGCCTCCATCAAGGTTCCGACCACGCAGGATGTCCTGTCGGGCGTAAAAGCAGCGCTCGCCCATGTGTCCGGCCATGTCGGCGCGACGGATCGACCGATCGACGCGGTGATGATCGGCACCACCCATTTCACCAATGCGGTGGTGGAGCGCGCCCGGCTGGAACGGGTTGCAGCCATCCGCATCGCTCTGCCGACCGGTTCTTCGCTGCCGCCCATGTGCGACTGGCCAAAAGATTTGTACGATGCTGTCGATCCGTTGATCTTCATGGTCCATGGTGGCCATGAATATGACGGCAGCCCGCTGGTGCCGATGATTCCCGATGAAATTCGGGAGGCGGCGATGAAAATCCGCGATGCGGGCATCACTTCCATCGCCATTTCGGCAACCTTCTCGCCGCTGACAACTGAATGCGAAGTGCGGGCGGCGGAAATCGTCCGTTCGGTCATTCCCGATGCACGCATCACGCTTTCCCATACGCTTGGCCGCATCGGGCTTCTGGAGCGGGAAAACGTCGCCCTGCTGAACGCGGCACTGCAAACCCTTGGCAAGACCACCGTTCAGGCATTTTCGGATGCGTTGCGCGAAGCAGGTGTGAAGGCGCCATTCTATCTGACCCAGAATGACGGCACGGTGGCGCTCGCGGATGTCGCCGCTGCCAACCCGGTGCACAGCTTCGCTTCCGGCCCGACGAACTCAATGCGGGGTGCTGCCTTCCTCACCGGGCTTAACGATGCCATGGTGGTGGATGTCGGTGGCACGACTTCCGATATCGGCTGCCTTGTCGGCGGTTTTCCGCGCGAGGCGAACAATATCGTCCATATTGGGGGGGTGCGCACGCTCTTCCGCATGCCCGATCTTCTGCCGATTGCGCTCGGCGGCGGCACCATCGTTGATCCTGAGACGGGCAAGATCGGTCCACGCTCGGTCGGTTATCGCATCCTGACGCAGGCCCGTGTTTTCGGCGGCCAGACACTCACGACCTCGGATATTGCCGTTGCTGCGGGGCTGATCGAGATGGGTGACCGCGACCGCGTCAAAGGCCTCGATCCGGCTTTCGTGCAGGCCACACTCCAACGCATCCGTGACATGGTGGCCGACAGTTTCGACCAGATGAAGACCTCGGCCGAAGATGTGCCGCTGGTTGCCGTCGGCGGCGGGGCGTTTTTGATTCCCGTGACGGTTCCGGGTGCGTCGGAAGTGCTGCGTGTGGAAAATGCCGGCGTTGCCAATGCGCTGGGCGCGGCGATGGCGCAGGTTTCCGGCGAGGTCGACCAGGTCTTTTCCGGCCTGAGCCGCGAGGAGGCCCTTGCGAAAGCAGAGACCGAGGCGCAGAACGCGGCGATTGCCTCTGGAGCGGAACGAGCGAGCCTGAAGACGCTTGAGGTGGAAGATATCCCGATTGCCTATCTGCCTGGCGGCGCGCGGCGGGTTCGCGTGCGGGTCATCGGCGAGATCGCCTTTCATTGATGGTAAGAGGCCCTGCGGTTGGCGGGGCGACGAGGGGAGAGAACATGACGAAGATCGCACTGGCCATTCACGGTGGTTGCGGCGTTATGCCGGAAGACAGCATGACTTCAGAGGAGTGGACCGCTGCGCGCGATGATCTGGCAGCGGCGCTGCGTGCCGGTTATGGCGTATTGAAGGCTGGCGGAACCGCGCTTGAGGCGGTCGAGGCGGCGGTCGTTGTCATGGAGGACAGCCCGCATTTTAACGCAGGGCATGGTGCCGCACTGAACGAGAACGGCATCCACGAACTCGATGCCTCGATCATGGATGGTGCCACATTGGCAGCGGGCGCGATCAGCGCGTCCCGCGCCATTCGCAATCCGGTGAAAGCCGCCCGCGCACTGATGGCGGATAACCGTGCCGTCTATCTGACGGGGGAGGCGGCCGACCGCTTTGCAGAGGAAAAGGGGCTTGCGACCGAGCCGCAATCCTATTTCACGACTCAAAAGCGCCGTGAAGCACTGGCGGCGATGAAGCGCCATGCCGCCGCTGGCACGGAAGCGACGGAAAACGAGAAACACGGAACCGTGGGTGCGGTGGCGCTCGATGCGGCGGGCCATCTTGCCGCGGCCACCTCGACAGGTGGCTACACCAACAAGCCCGATGGCCGGGTGGGTGACAGCCCGGTGATCGGGGCAGGCACCTATGCACGGGATGGGGCCTGCGCGGTTTCCGGCACCGGCAAGGGCGAATTTTTCATCCGCTACGTCGTCGGTCACGAAGTCGCATCCCGCGTCGCCTATCTCGGGCAGGATCTGGAGACGGCTGCTGGCAATCTCGTCCATCAGGATCTGGCGCCCTACGATATTGGCGCGGGTCTTGTGGCTATCGATGCCGAAGGCGGGATTGCAGCGCCCTACAATACCCCCGGCATGTTCCGCGGTTGGGTCACCTCCACGGGTGATGCTTGCGTGGCCACCCATGACACCGTGTATTCGGTGGAACTGTAGGCAGTTGCCGCGTGCGGGATAAAAAACCGGTGACATGAAGCGTTATCGGCGGCAAAACGTCAGAACCGAAACCGGCTTGTCTCTTCATCCATGGTGCTGGCCTCATGAACATCAAGCAGCTCGAAGTTCTTCGTACGCTTCTTTCCACCGGCTCGACCATCGCCACGGCCAAGGCAATGGGGCTGAGCCAATCGGGTATCAGCCGGCTGCTGGCGCAGCTTGAGGCCGACCTGTCTCTGACGCTGTTTGCCCGCGACAAAGGGCGGCTCATTCCGACACCGGAGGCGGTGCTGCTTGCGCGGGATGCGGAAAACGTGCTGCTTGCGGTCGACCGCATGTCCGGTCATGCGGAAGATTTGCGGAATGGTGCGGCTGGTCCGGAAATCGTGCGCATCGGGCTGCCGAGCAGTATGTGGGAAAATTTCGCGCCCGCCATGCTGATCGACTATGTCCGGGATTTTCCCGGCGTTCGCATCGAGACTTTTTTCGAGACGACGACCGCCATCAACAAGCTTGTCGGCGAGCGGGTGATTGATCTCGGTTTCCTGCGGATGGAAGGTGAGATCGGGCCGGGCATCGACGTCGAGCGTGTCGCGACCGGCAAGAGTGTGTGCGTGGTCCGGGAGGATCATCCGCTGGCAGCGCTTGACGAAATTACCGTGAAGGACCTGCGCAACATTCCGCTCATCCTGATCGGCCGCCAGCGGCCAAATCGCATGGCGCTCGATCAGGTGTTCAAAAAGGCTGGCGTCAAACCGATGGTGAAGATCGAGACTCACACCAACAGTTCCGCCTGCGCCTATGTGGCGCACGGGTTGGGGGTAACGATCATCAGCAGTTTTTATGCCAACCTCTATCGGCACCTGCCCGTTGTCGCGAGGCCGTTCGTCCCGCAGGCGACGCAGGAGTTCGGTCTTGCCCGCGCCTCCGGGGCACCGCTCTCCATCGCTGCGCAGGCGCTAAGCGATGCCTTGAAGCGGGAAATTCAGCTCTCGCAAAAGATCGTCTGAAGCGGGATTTTGGGCGGAAGATGTCCTTGTCCTCATCGGGAGGACCGCGCCGTCATTCTGCATAGATGTATGACGTTTATGCATAATATTGCGTGATATTTCTCAATCCGTCATAGTCGCCAGCAATGAAACCGATAGAGGCGGGCTGTCATTACCTGCCATCAATCGTGGGGAACCGATGATAAGATTCATACTGAGCCGTCTTTTGATGGCGCTGCCGACGATCGCATTCGTGTCGATCACGGTGTTTGCGCTCATCCGCTTCATTCCCGGCGATCCGGCCGCCCTGATGCTGGGCGACATGGCGCAACCGGAACAGATCGAAGCCATGAGGACCGAGCTCGGCCTCGACAAGTCCATGCCGCAACAGTTCGTCATCTGGGCCGGCAATGTGGTGCAGGGCGATTTCGGTCGCTCCATCGTCAATGACGAGCCGGTGCTGCCGCTGGTCGTCTCGCGCTTTCTCGTCAGCGCCGAGATCGTCGTGGTTGCGGTGCTTCTCGCCAGCCTGATTGCGGTTCCGGCAGGCGTGATCGCCGCCTGGAAACAGAACAGCCTGACTGATCTCGCGCTGGTCGGAACGGCGACGCTGCTTCTGTCCATTCCCACGTTCTGGCTTGGCCTTCTGCTTCTTCTGTTTTTCGGCCTGAAACTCGGCTGGCTGCCGGTGCTCGGATATGTGTCGATCAGCGACAATCTCGTCGGCGGCATGCTTTATCTCGTCCTGCCCGTCATGACGCTGGTAATCCACGAAATGGGTGTTCTGATCCGCATGGCGCGCGCCTCGACGCTGGAGGTTCTGCGGCTTGATTACATCACCCACGCCCGCGCCAAGGGCCTTTCGGAAAGCGCCGTTCTCTGGCGGCACGCCTTCAAGAATGCCTTTGGCCCGACCTGGACAATGATCGGCCTCATCCTTGGTAATCTTCTCGGCGGCATCGCCGTCATCGAAACGGTGTTCACCATTCCGGGCCTCGGGCGGTTGATGGTCGACGGTATTTTTGCCCGCGACTATCCGGTCATTCAAGGCTGTCTGCTGTTCGTCTCGCTCTCCTATGTTCTGGTCAACCTGTTCGTCGACCTCCTCTATCCCCTCTTCGATCCGCGCGTGGTTGCCGAATGAAAAAGTTCACACTCAACGGGCTTATCGGCGGCTTTCTCATCGCCCTCCTGCTCATTACCGCCGCAACCGGCCTGTTCTGGACACCTTATGATCCAATGAAGCTCGGTTTCGCCTCGCGTCTGGCCGGTCCAAGCGCCAGCCATCTTCTCGGCACCGATGAATTCGGGCGCGATGTTTTGAGCCGCCTGATGGTCGGCGCACGTGCCAGCGTCTGGATCGGCTTCCTGACGGTCAGCTTCGCGACGATCTGCGGCACGCTGATCGGCCTTGTCAGCGGTTATGCGCGGGGCTGGGTGGATGGCATCATCATGGCCATCAACAATGCGCTTCTCGCCTTTCCCGGCATTCTGCTGGCGCTGGGCCTGCTCGCGGTGTTCGGCGCAAACCAGTATGGCATCATCTTCGCTCTAGGTATCGCTTATACGCCATCCATGGCCCGCGTGGTGCGCGGTGCCGTGCTTTCTCTGCGTGAGCGTGAATTCATCGAGGCGTCGCTGGTGATGGGCAATGGTGAAATCTACACCATGTTCCGCCACATCCTGCCCAATTGCATCGCGCCGATCACGGTTCTTGCCACTTCCATGTTTGGCTGGGCCATTCTGTCGGAAAGCGCGCTCTCCTTCCTTGGCCTTGGTGTGCCGCCGCCGGCCCCCACCTGGGGCAATATGCTGGCCGCCGGCCGACCCTTCATCCAGCAGGCCGTGTGGCTGGGTCTTTTCCCCGGTCTCTGCATCGCGCTGACGCTGCTCGGCATCAATCTTTTGGGCGATGCCCTCCGCGACAGGCTTGACCCGCGCATGAGAGGTCTCAAATGACTGATAATACACTTCTCACCGTCCGGGGCCTTTCGCTCGAAGTCGCCAGAACCGGCCATCGGGTGGTCAAGGATGTTTCCTTCGATATAGCCGCGGGCGAAATCTTCGGCATCGTCGGTGAAAGCGGTTCGGGTAAGACGCTCGCCACCCGCGCGCTCATCTCGCTTCTGCCACCGGCCATCGCTGTCACCGGCGGGTCGATCGTCTACAAGGGGCAGGATGTGATGTCTCTGCCGGTGAAGGCGCTTCGAAGTCTGCGCGGCGCAGAGATCGGTGTGGTGTTTCAGGAGCCAATGACCTCCCTCAATCCATCAATGACGATAGGCCGGCAGCTGGAAGAGGGGCTGATCCTTCACACGAAACTGTCGGGAGAAGAGCGCCGCGCGGGAATTCTCGACATGCTGAGCCGAGTCGGCATCCGCGATCCCCAAGGCGCGTTGACGGCCTATCCGCATGAGTTTTCCGGCGGTATGCGCCAGCGCATCATGCTGGCCTCGGTCATGCTGTTGAAACCCGCTTTGCTGATTGCCGACGAGCCGACGACGGCACTTGACGCTGTCATCCAGCGCGATGTCATGGAACTGATGGTGGAGCTGACACGTGCGGAAGGCACCGCCGTTTTGCTCATCAGCCATGATCTGCCGATGGTGGCGCGTTATACCAGACGCATCGTGGTCATGGAAAAAGGCGCGATTGTCGAGCAGGGCCGTACCGAGGACCTGCTGGACGCGCCGCAGCACCCATATACCAAGAAGCTGCTTTCCTCCCTGCCGTTCCGTGGCGAGCCGCGCCGTATCGACACCTCCAAAGCGCCGATGGTTTCGGCCCGCGATATCGTTGTCGATTATGCCGGCCGCAAATCCCTGCTGAAGAAAGCCAAGCCAAAGCGCGCGCTGCATGGCGTCAGCATCGATATTCATGAGGGAGAGGTCGTGGCGCTGGTTGGCGGCTCCGGTTCCGGCAAGACGACGCTTGGCCGCACCATTGCCGGGCTCGTCAAGGAAAGCGAAGGGCATATCCGCTTTCAGGGCCGCGAGCGCAACGAGGACTGGAAGGATTATCGCCTGAATTGCCAGATGGTGTTTCAGGATCCCTATTCCTCGCTTGATCCGCGCATGACCATTCAGGCGCTGGTGGAGGAGGCATTGCGCCTCGTGCCTGACCTCGATCAGGCCGCCAAGCGCAAGCGGGCGCTGGAAACACTGGAGGAAGTGGGGCTCGGCGCTGACTACGCCGCCCGTTATCCGCACGAGCTTTCCGGCGGCCAGCGCCAGCGCGTGGCGATTGCCCGCGCGATTGCCCGCCGTCCGCGGTTCCTGATCGCCGACGAACCGGTCTCGGCACTCGACGTGACGGTGCGGGCGCAGGTGCTCGATCTCTTTTCCGATCTGCAGAAACGTTACGGCTTTTCCTGCCTGTTCATCAGCCACGATCTCGGTGTGGTGGAGCAGGTGGCGGACCGTGTCGTCGTCATGCAGGACGGCCGCATCATCGAAGAGGGTGACCGCGACACGATTTTCGACAGTCCGAAGGAAGCCTATACGCGCCGGCTGCTCTCGGCCATTCCCGCCCTCGACCAGAATGAAAAGGGCGGCGTGACACTGAAATGGCGTCTGGAAGATGAAGTTTAACAGGAAGATGACAATGACTGTGGCTGCCCAATTAAATGCGATCTGTGATGCACAGCCTTTCGTGACGCGCTTCATGGTGCGCAATCTCCTGACCGGTGAAGAGATCGGCCGGGGAGAAAACGAGGAGACGCCATCGGGCAGCACCCGCAAGACGTCGATCATGATGGCAGTGCTCAAGGCCGCCAGCGAAGGGCGGATCGATCTCGACCAGCCCGTCACCTATGAAAAACGGCTGGCGGAAGAGGTGGCGAGCGGCATGTTCCGCTATATGACGCCGGGCATCGTGATTTCGCTACGCGATGCCGTCGCCGGCATGATGGTGCTGAGCGATAATGTCTGCACCAAGATGGTGCTGGAGAGGCTGACGCTGGAAGAGGTGGACGGCTATTGCAAATCGCTCGGCATGTCCAACACCCATCATCGTTTTCTCATTCCGCCATTGGCACTGGCGGCGGACCATCCGCTTAAAACCGTCACCACAACGTCGGCGGCGGACCAGGTGTTGCTGTTGCAGACCATTCTCGATGCCCAGTCCTCGCGGCAAGCGCAGGCGAAGCTCGGATGCAGTGCGCAATTGTGCGAATGGGCGATGCAGACGCTGAAGAACCAGATTTTGCGTTATGGAATTCGCTCCCGCCTGCCGTTCGAGGCCGTGGTGGCGAGCAAGAGCGGTCGCGGCAAACGTGGTCGCATGGATGCGGGCATCGTCTACAGAAACGGCGCGCCGTCCTTCATCATCACCGCTTATACCGATGAGGTGCCGCAAACCATGCCTGACGGCACGCCGGGATACACCATCGCGCTCGAAACGATCGGCCGGCTGGCGCAGGCGTGCTGGGATGGCTTTCATCAATAACAATCAACGACAACAAAGAGGGTAGAACAGTGAAAAAACTTCTTCTCGCAGGCGTTGCCCTGCTCGTAACGGCCAACATAACCGCAGCACGCGACATCACCATTGCGCAGAGCTCGGATCTGCGCAGCAACAACCCGGGGGTGAACCGCGATGGCAATACGGATGGGGTCATCCTGCATATCGTCGAGGGTCTCGTCGGCTATAACAATGCCGGTGAGGTGAAGCCGCTTCTCGCAGAAAGCGTCGAGGTTGCCCCTGATGGCCTGACCTATACGTTCAAGCTGCGCAAGGACGTGAAATTCCACAACGGCAAGCCGCTCACCGCAGAGGATGTCGTCTGGAACTGGACGCGTTACCTGAAGCCGGAAACCAAATGGGCCTGCCTCAACGATTTCGTCGAGGGCGGCGCAGCACACGTCACTGGCGTCAAGGCCACGGATGCTTCCACTGTCGAGATCACCCTGGAAAAACCATCCGGCGTTTTCCTGGGCCTCATGTCACGGCCGGAATGCGGTTATACGGGCATGATCTCACCGGAATCGGTTGCTTCCGATGGCAGTTTCGTCAAGCCGATCGGCACGGGGCCCTTTCAGTGGGACGAGTGGAAGAAGGGCGAGTATATCCGCCTCGCCAAGTTTGCCGACTACGTTTCGCCGGCAAATGACGGCAAGCCTGACGGCATGGTCGGCTCCAAGCGGCCGCTGGCCGATGGCGTCAAGTTCATGGTCATCCCTGATGCCTCGACCGTGAAGGCGGGTCTTGAATCCGGCGTGCTCGATACGGCCGAGATTTCCCCCGATCTCATTCCGGAATTCAAGACCAACGAAAAGATGCAACTCATCGTTTCCCGCAACAACGGCAAGAACCTGTTCTACATCCAGACCCGTGACAAGGTGCTGAGCAATCCCGGCGTGCGTCGCGCCATGGCGATGGCACTCGATCTTGATGAACTGGTTGCCGCCGCATCCAACGGCACGGGCGAGGCCAACGGTTCGATGGTTTCGCAGGATTCTGTCTATTACGGTGAGACCCAGAAGAAGCGTCCGGCCTATGACATCGATGCCGCCAAGAAGGAGCTTGAGGCGGCCGGTTACAAGGGCGAACCAATCTCGATCATCGCCAACAAGCGTGGCAACGTGCCGAGCTTCCCGGCCGCCGTCATGGCGCAGGCGATGATGCAGCAGGCGGGCCTCAACGTGCAGATCGAGGTGCTGGACTATGCCACCCAGGTGGATCGCCGCCGCTCCGGCAATTATCAGGTGATCTCGCAGTCGGTCGCTCCGCGCCTCGACCCGGCGCTGATGTATGCCTTTTATGTCGGCAACAAGGACAAGAACGCTTCCCTGATGTGGGATGATCCGAAGGCGATCGAGCTGATGAAGGCCGCCTATGTTGAGGCCGACCAGACGAAACGCCAGAAGATTTTCGATGAGTTCCATGAGCTGATGCTGAAGGAAATGCCGGGTATCTTCCTCTATGACATGGTCGATGTCTGGGGCGCGACGAAGAAGCTGAAGGGCCAGCCTGTCTGGCAGTCGAACGCTCGCCTCTGGGAGGTCTCGGTCGACAACTGACCCACCCTTGCCCGCGCCGGCGGCTGACCCCGGCGCGGGCTTTCCATTATTAAGCGCGGTAATTTGGCGGTGCCTCTGCCGAAGCGCCTGAGCGTGCCCGAAAAGGGCGGAAATGCGAGGAAAAGCCATGAACCGTGATGCCGTGATGTCGATTGCCGCCGAAATCGAGGCGATGAAGCCTGATTTCACCACTTTGAGCGACAGCATCTGGGATTTTGCCGAACTCAAATTTGAAGAACGGCAATCTGCCGGCATTCTGGCCGCCGCGCTTGAGGAAAATGGCTTTACGGTTCGGCGCGGTGTGGCGGGCATGGAAACCGCCTTCATCGGCGAATTTGGCAGGGGCAAGCCCGTTATCGCCTTCCTCGGTGAATTCGATGCGCTGGCCGGCATGAGCCAGGTGGCTGATGTGGCGAAGGTGCAGCCGCGAGAGGAGGGCGCCACCGGCCATGGCTGTGGCCATAATCTGCTCGGCGTCGGCTCATTGATGGCTGCTATTTCGCTCGCCCGGCATCTGAAGGCCAATAATATGCCCGGCACCGTCCGTTATTACGGCTGCCCCGGCGAGGAGGGCGGTTCCGGTAAGACCTTCATGGTGCGTGCCGGCCTGTTTGACGATGTCGATGCTGCGCTGACCTGGCACCCGGCACCGTTCAACGGGGTACGCTCGACCAATAATCTGGCCGTGCTGGAATATTTTTACCGTTTCAAGGGTGTTGCGGCCCACGCTTCCAATGCAGCCCATCTCGGCCGCTCGGCGCTCGATGCCGTCGAACTCATGAATGTCGGCGTCAATTTCCTGCGCGAACACATGCCGCAGGATTGCCGCGTACATTATGCAATCACTGACACTGGCGGCAAGGCGGCCAATGTGGTGCAGGCCAAGGCGGAAGTCCTTTATCTGATCCGCGCCCCGGAAATGCGTCAGGCGCTTGATCTCGCCGCGCGGGTGGACAAGGTGGCGCGCGGTGCGGCACTGATGACCGAGACCGAGGTGGAGATCGTCTTTGATACCGCCTCCACCAATCTCCTGCCCAACATCGCGCTGGAAACGGCGATGCATGAAAACATGGTGGCGCTTGGCCCTGTCGCTTTCGATGAAGCGGATATCGCTTTTGCCAAACGCATCCAGGATACTTTTACTGACGAGGCGATCAAAAGCAGCATCCGGCTCTACCAGATAAAGGGTGATGTCTTTTCCAACCGTAAGATCGACGGCTCGACGCCCCTGCATCTCGGCCTGCGGGATTTCGAGGGGCATTCGCATTTTCGGGCCGGCTCCACCGATGTCGGTGACGTCAGCTGGGTGACACCGACGGCACAATGCTGGACACCCGCCTGGGCGATCGGGACCAATCCGCATACCTGGCAGGTGGTGGCACAAGGCAAAACTCCTGCCGCCCACAAGGCCATGGTGCATGCCGCCAAAACGCTTGCAGCGACAGGTCTTTCACTGATGACATCGCCGGAATTGCTCGCCAGCGCCAGGAAGGAATGGCAGGAAAAGACGGAAGGCAGCAAATACGTCTGCCCGATTCCCGCCGATGTCATGCCGGGTTCCCACCGGTAAGGCGCTACGCACCTCCTTTTGCCGCCGTCCCCGTGCCGCCATATTTCCACAGGCGGCACGGAAGATCCCCTGACTGTTTCGAGCGGAAGAAAAGCTGATGCGCCGCCGGCCTTCTCCAAGGAGAGCCGGTGGATGCCGGTTTGGAATAAATCTTCCATCCCGGCCGAGTTATCCCCATTTCGAGCCGTAAAGCATAATTTCAACGGCTTATGGACCCGGCCTCCCGGTTGGGAACGAGGCCGAGCGAGCCTCTGCATCTTCCACGGCTATGCGATCCGGAGGCACGTCCCCCGCAATTTCCCATCATCACAGCCTTGTGCACCACTCCGCTGCGGGGCTGCGAAGAAAACATTGACGTTCGAACCAAAAATGGAATAAATATATCGAACAGGCAGAAAATCGGTTTCATTATTCCGTTTTCTGATGTGAGGAGGTTGCGGCGGGCTTTCGGGTTCGCCTCCGGCTGGGAGAGGCGGCGCCGGACGCCACGGAGGAGAAAAACAATGAAGGAATTTATCATCGGCGCAGCTATGTCTGTGCTTCTCGGCACGGCGGCCCATGCGGAGACCGTAGGTGTCTCGATGGCGCTGTTTGACGACAACTTCCTGACCGTGCTGCGCAATGGCATGCAGGATTATTCCAAGGAGCTGAAGGGCGTCACCCTGCAGGTCGAGGATGCGCAGAACGACGTCGCCAAGCAGCAGAGCCAGATCCAGAACTTCATCGCTTCCAAGGTCGACGCAATCATCGTCAACCCTGTGGACACGGATGCGACAGCGGCCATGTCCAAGCTCGCAGCCGACGCCAAGATTCCGCTCGTTTACGTCAACCGCCAGCCGGTGAACGTCGACAGCCTGCCGGACGGACAGGCGTTTGTCGCCTCCGACGAAACGGTGGCTGGTACGCTTGAGGCGAAAGAGGTTTGCCGCCTCCTCGGTGGCAAGGGCAATGCCGTCATCATGATGGGCGAGCTCTCGAACCAGGCGGCGCGCATGCGCACGCAGTCTGCGAAGGATGTCTTGAAAACCGACGAATGCAAAGGCATTTCCGTGGTTGAAGAGCAGACCGCTAACTGGCAGCGCACGCAGGGTTCCGACCTCGTGACCAACTGGCTGTCGAGCGGCATCGAGTTCAACGCCGTCATCGCCAATAACGACGAAATGGCGATCGGCGCCATTCAGTCTCTGAAGGCTGCTGGCAAGGACATGAAGGATTATGTCGTCGCCGGTGTGGACGCCACGCAGGATGCTCTCGCCGCCATGCAGGCGGGCGATCTCGACGCCACGGTCTTCCAGGATGCGGCAGGCCAGGGCAAGGGCGCACTTGATGCCGCGCTGAAGCTCGTCAAGGGCGAGAAGGTCGAGAAGAAGGTTTACATCCCCTTCCAGCTCGTCACGCCTGAAAACGTCAAGGACTACGTGGCCAAGAACTAGTGGCCGCCTTCCGGCATCTGCGCCGTTCAGATTGATATTGGAGGCAGATGCCGGTTCCCGACGGCGCCGAACAAGCTTCGGCGCATGAGGGGATCGTGATTGAATTCCAGTGAATTCAAAGTGTTGCAGCGCCCTGCATGTTGTGGTCGACATGGCGCTGTAAGCCTCCCCGGAGGCAAGGTGCGCCATTGGGCGAAGCCTGTTTCCGGTCAATTTTGTCTATTGTGGAGGATGAGATGGTCGTCAGTCCATCGACAATGGCCGCCGTGCGCGCCAGCGGCGCCGTGCCGAATGCGGAATACCTTCTCGCCGTCGAAGGCATACGCAAGGAATTTCCCGGCGTGGTGGCGCTCGATGATGTGCAGTTCAAGCTAAAGCGCGGCACCGTGCACGCGCTGATGGGCGAGAACGGCGCTGGAAAATCGACGCTGATGAAGATTCTGGCTGGCATCTACCAGCCAGACAGCGGCGAAATCCGCCTGAAAGGCGCCGACATTCGTCTCGATTCCCCGCTTGATGCGTTGGAAAACGGCATTGCCATGATCCATCAGGAATTGAACCTGATGGCTTACATGACGGTCGCGGAAAATATCTGGATCAGACGGGAACCCAAGAACCGGCTGGGCCTTATCGATCATGGCGAGATGTACCGCCGTACCGAAGCCCTGCTGGATCGCCTCGGTATCGATCTCGATCCGGAAACGCGGGTCGGTGAGCTTTCCGTCGCCAGCCGTCAGATGGTCGAGATTGCCAAGGCGGTTTCTTACGATTCCGACGTTCTCATCATGGACGAGCCGACATCCGCGCTGACGGAGCGCGAGGTGGAGCATCTCTTCCGCATCATTCGCGATCTCAGGGAACGCGGTATCGGCATCGTCTACATCACTCACAAGATGAACGAGCTATTCGAAATCGCCGACGAGTTCTCTGTTTTCCGGGACGGGAAATATATCGGCACGCATGCCTCTACCGATGTAACGCGCGACGACATCATCCGTATGATGGTGGGCCGCGAGATCACGCAGATGTTCCCGAAGGAAGAGGTTCCTATCGGCGACGTTGTCCTGTCGGTCAAAAACCTGACGCTTGATGGCGTGTTCCACGATATTTCCTTCGACGTTCGCGCCGGTGAAATTCTCGGCGTCGCGGGCCTGGTCGGTTCCGGTCGTTCCAATGTTGCAGAGACAGTCTTCGGTGTGACGCCCGCGTCTTCAGGGACGATCAGCATCGATGGCAACCCCGTTTCAGTCACCAGCCCGACGGAAGCCATTCGTCATCGCATGGCGTTTCTGACCGAGGATCGCAAGGACACGGGATGTCTGCTGATCCTGAATATTCTGGAAAATATGCAGATCGCCGTTCTGCAGGACAAATATGTCGCCAATGGTTTCGTGCAGGAAAACGCGTTGTCGGACGCCTGCGAGGAAATGTGCCGCAAGCTGAGGGTGAAAACTCCGCATCTTTACGAGCGCATCGAAAATCTTTCGGGCGGCAACCAGCAGAAAGTGTTGATCGGTCGCTGGATGCTGACCAAGCCGCGCATTCTGATCCTCGATGAGCCGACGCGCGGCATCGATGTGGGCGCCAAGGCGGAAATTCACAAGCTCGTTTGTGAGATGGCGCGCCAGGGCGTCGCCGTCATCATGATTTCCTCCGAAATGCCGGAGGTTCTGGGAATGAGCGACCGCATCATGGTCATGCATGAAGGTCGGGTGACCGGCTTCCTTGATAGAAGTGAAGCCACGCAGGTTAAGGTGATGGATCTCGCATCGCGGTGAGGCGCGCCGGGATTTCTCGAGGAGGAACAGATATGAATAGCAACGCCGCCGCCACTCCGGAGCTGGATGCCAAATCCGGACGCAAACCGCACCGGCGCATACCGCCGGAAGCCAATATTTTCTTCATTCTGATCGGCATAGCGCTGATTTACGAGATTCTCGGCTGGATATTCATCGGCCAGAGCTTCCTGATGAACCAGCAGCGACTGACCATCATGATCCTGCAGGTCTCCGTGATCGGCATCATAGCCGTAGGTGTTACGCAGGTCATCATTACCGGCGGCATCGATCTGTCCTCCGGGTCGGTCGTCGGCCTCACGGCGATGTTGTCCGCTAGCATGGCGCAGTCTTCAACCTGGCCGCGGGCACTTTATCCCGGGCTCACCGACCTGCCGTTCATCATCCCGCTTGCTGTCGGCATTCTCGCCGGCATGTTGGCCGGTTTCATCAATGGGCAGCTCATCGCCCGCACGAAAATCCCGCCCTTCATTGCCACTCTCGGCATGATGGTGACCGCGCGCGGCATTTCCAAGTGGTATACGAAGGGTCAGCCGATCTCCGGCCTGACCGACGGTTTCAATTTCATTGGCACAGGCATCTGGCCAGTCGTGGTGTTCCTGCTCGTGGCAATCATTTTCCACGTCGCGCTGCGTTACACCCGCTATGGCAAGTTCACATATGCAATCGGTGCCAATGAGCAGGCTGCACGTGTATCCGGTATCAATATCGAGGCACATCTGATCAAGGTCTATGCCATTGCCGGAATGCTCGCCGGTCTCGCCGGTGTTGTCACCGCCGCCCGCGCTCAGACCGCGCAGGCCGGCATGGGCGTGATGTATGAGCTTGACGCCATCGCCGCGGCCGTCATCGGCGGCACCTCGCTATCCGGCGGCGCCGGCCGCATCACCGGAACGGTAATCGGTACGATCATTCTCGGCGTCATGACATCGGGCTTCACCTTCCTCCGAGTGGACGCCTACTATCAGGAGATCGTCAAAGGTCTCATCATCGTGGCGGCCGTCGTCGCTGACGTCTACCGGCAGAAGAAACGCGCCAAGCGTTAAATCCTCCTCCCAGACCTTGGGGCAGGCCTTCAGGCTTGCCCCTTTTTTGTGCCCTCATGCGGCGAGGGGATCAGCAGCGGCTCATGCTTTGCTGTTTCGATAGTCGTGGACGGCTTTGCCGAAGGCCTCGAACAGGGCGCGGGAGGGCGCGTCCGTCTCGGCCCAGTATTCTGGATGCCATTGCACCCCGACAGCAAATCCTTTTGCGTCAATGACAGACACCGCCTCTATCGTGCCATCGGCGGCCGTCGCCTCCACCTGCAGGCGCGGCGCGGTTTCGGCAATGGCCTGCCTGTGCAGCGAGTTGATCTGGATTTCGCCCGACATGCCGAGATGCTGTGCAATGCAGGAGCCTTCGCGCACATGCACAGGCTGGCGGATGGCAAAGGCGACGTCGCGGTCGTCATGTTCCGGCTTGCGGTGGTCCCATATGCCCGGGTGCTCCTGAATTTCGGACGCCAGCGTTCCGCCCAGCGCCACATTCAGTTCCTGTATTCCTCGGCAGATGGCCAGCATCGGAATGCCGCGCTCGATCGCACGGCGGATGAGCGGCAGGCTGGTGGCATCGCGGGCCTGGTCGAACGGGCCGTCGCTCTCCTTCGCCTCCTTTCCGTAGAGGGAAGGGTGCACATTGGTGGCGGAGCCGGAGACGAGCAGGCCATCCACCCGGTCGAGAATGGCGTCCACGTCGTGTCCGTCCTCAAAGGCCGGCACGATGAAGGACATGACACCAGCCACTTTCAGGGCGGCGGAAACATACTGGTTCTGCGCGGCGTGCCAGTCGGCTCCGGTAAAATGCCTTATGTCGGCGGGGACGGCGATGATGGGTTTTGGCATGGCGGCTCCGGAACGATTCTTCGAAATATGTGCGACCGCCGGCGAACCAAGTCAAGCATGCCTTTGCCTCCTGCTGATCCGGCATGCGCCTAAAGTATAAGGCGATGCCGAGATATTTCAGTTGAATATAAAATGCGAAGAAAATTCCCGGAAACACGGCGTTTTTCCGCGATTAATTCTTGGTGCGGGTGCTTGTCAGTCGGGCGATAACCGTGCTTACTTCGCTACAATGCCTGAACAGCAACGAGGGGAATTCAAAGCTGCAGGCAGCGTTCATATCTGGGAGGATATAGATGGATCGCCGTTCCTTTATGAAAAAAGGTGCGCTCGCGGGAGCTGCCACTGCAGCCCTTGCCGCGCCCGCCATTGCGCAGCAGAATACCAAGATCAACTGGCGCCTGACGTCGTCATTTCCGAAATCGCTTGATACGATCTATGGCGGTGCCGAGGATATTGCGAAGCACGTCGCTGCCGCCACCGATGGCAATTTTACCATCCAGCCCTTTGCCGCCGGGGAAATCGTTCCCGGCTTGCAGGCGGCCGATGCCGTATCGTCAGGCACTGTGGAAATGTGCCATACCTGCTCCTATTATTATGTCGGCAAGGATCCGACCTTCGCGATCGGGACGGCGATACCCTTTGGCCTGAATGCCCGCCTGACCAATTCGTGGTTCTATGAAGGCAACGGCAATAAACTGCTCAATGAATTCTACGCCAAACATAACCTCTACGGCATGATTTCGGGCAATACCGGCGCGCAGATGGGAGGCTGGTTCCGTAAGGAGATCAACACGGTTGACGATTTCAAAGGCGTCAAGATGCGCATTGCCGGCCTTGCCGGCAAAGTGGTTGAAAAGCTTGGTGTCGTGCCGCAGCAGATCGCCGGCGGTGATATCTATCCGGCGCTGGAAAAGGGCACCATCGACGCCGCCGAGTGGGTCGGCCCTTATGACGACCACAAGCTCGGTTTTCAGAAGGTTGCAAAGTACTATTATTATCCGGCCTTCTGGGAAGGCGGCCCGGTCATTCACTCTTTTGTCAATCTGGACAAGTGGAACAGCCTGCCCAAGAACTACCAGACGGCGCTGCAGGACGCCTGCGCCTTCGCCAATACCAGCATGATGGCGAAATACGACGCCAAAAACCCGATTGCCATCAAGCAGCTCGTTTCTGAAGGCGCGGTACTCAGACCCTTCAGCCAGGAAATTCTGGAAGCGTGCTATAAGGCGGCCCTTGAGGTATACGCCAATATTTCGGCTTCCAATCCGGACTTCAAGAAGATTTACGAGGACCAGGTCGCCTTCAAGCGCGAAGGCTATCTGTGGATGCAGCTGGCGGAATACACCTTCGATACTTTCATGATGATCCAGCAGCGTAACGGCAAGCTCTGATTATTCAGTAACGGCGGCGGACCGGGCAAAGGCCTCGGAGATTTCGGTCTCCGGGGTTTTTGTTGTGCGCGTACCCTCATGCATTCGACAACAATGGATGGATTATGATCGGGTCCTTCAGAGCACAATCGCAGGATAAGCGACCAGCCGGACTGCCGGCTGAGATCGGCGCCCCCAGCCCCGGCCATTGGCCTCAATTGTGGATGTGACGCGATGTGGAAAACGCTGAGCGTTGCATTCGTCATCAAGAAGAACCGGACAGGCAGTATAGTGACTGCCCGGGTCCGTTTCTAAAGAGAATGAAGGGAAGGCGGGGGCGTACCCGTCTTCGCAATCACAGGCGTTTCCGCGCCCCTACAGGATGCCTGTCAAGGCCCGATCTTCGGCGGCTCGCCCAGATTTGGCATGCCCGGCATTCCTCCTGGCTGGCCTCCTGGCAAGCCGAAATTGGGCATGGTGTTGCCACCCTGATTACCGAAGGCGGGCACCTCGATCTTGATGGAGTTCAGATCGACGTCGGGAGCCTTGTCTATCCAGTAGGTGACGGATTCCGGCCAGAATATCACGATGGCGACGAGGATGAGCTGCATGCCGAGCCAGGGAATGGCGCCCATGTAGATATCCGATGTCTTGACGGTGCGCGGCGCGATGGAACGCAGGTAGAACAATGCAAATCCGAAAGGCGGGTGCATGAAGCTTGTCTGCATGTTGATGCAGATCAGCACGCCGAACCAGATGAGGTCAATGCCGAGCGACTGGGCTATCGGCGCCAGCATTGGAATGACGATGAAGGCGATTTCGAAGAAATCGAGGAAGAAGGCGAGGAAGAAGATGAAGATGTTGACGAAGATCAGGAAGCCGATAGGACCGCCCGGAATGCCCGACAACATGTGCTCGATCCAAAGCGAACCATCCATGCCTTGGAAAACGAGCGAAAAGCAGGTCGCGCCGACCAGGATGAACACCACCATCGACGTGATGTGCATGGTGGAATGCATTCCCTGCTTGACGAGGTCCCAGCTGAGCCGCCGATGTGCCGCCGCCAGCGCCATCGCGCCGACAACGCCGAGCGCTCCGGCTTCCGTCGGTGTTGCGAGGCCGAGAAAGATGGTGCCGAGCACGAGGAAGATGAGCACGATGGAGGGGATCATGCCCGCCAGCACACGCAACACCAGCGCCCGGTTAAGCTCACCGCGTGCCTCCGGCGGCAAAGCCGGAAGATCCTTCGGCCGCACGATCGACATCAGCAGGATGAAGAGCATGAAGATCGCCACCTGCAGGATCGACGGACCGATCGCGCCGAGATACATGTCGCCCACGGATTTACCGAGCTGGTCGGCAAGGACGATCAGCACCAGCGAGGGCGGAATGACCTGTGTGATCGTGCCCGAGGCGGCGATGACGCCGGTGGCAAGTCGCGGATTATAGCCGTATTTCAGCATGATGGGCAGCGAGATGACGCCCATGGTGATGACCGAGGCCGCAACCGTGCCGGTGATCGCGCCCAGGATCGCGCCGACAATGATGACGGCATAGGCAAGTCCGCCCGGTATAGCGCCGAAAAGCTTCCCCGTTCCTTCGAGCAGGTCTTCCGCAAGGCCGCAACGCTCCAGAATAGCGCCCATGAAGGTGAAGAAGGGAATAGCCAGCAGAAGGTCGTTCGAAACGATGCCGAAGATGCGCAGGGGCAGGGCCTGAAGAAAAGCCGGTGAAAAATGCTCGGTGAAGATGCCGATGACGCCAAAAACGAGGCCGACCGTGGCAAGCGAGAAAGCCACCGGAAATCCGTAAAGCATGAAGATAATCATGCCGATGAACATCAGTGGCGGAAGAATACCGTATTCAAACATGGGAATATCCTGAAGGTTCAGATCGGCGCGATCATTGCAGGGGTTTTTCGTACTTCGTATCGAGCGCATAAAGCCCGTTGAGGGCGCCTATGCGCTTGATGAGTTCGGAAAACCCCTGAAGAACCAGAAGGGCGAAACCGGCGAAGATGATGAGTTTCACGGGCCAGCGGATCAGGCCGCCGGCGTTGGAAGACATTTCGCCCTGATTCCAGGACAGCGTGAACATGGGCCAGGACAGCCAGGCTAGATAAAGGCAGCCGGGCAACAGGAACAACACAATGCCGATAATATCCACCCAGATGCGGCTGCGTGGCGAAATCGCACCATAGATGATGTCGACCCGAACATGCTCGTTCATGCGCAGCGTATAGGAAGCGCCGATCAGCACGATGAAGGCGAACATGTACCACTGGATTTCGAGCCAGCCGTTGGAGCTGTAGTTCAAGGCGTAACGGACCATGGCGTTACCGGCGCTGACGAGGCAGCAGATGAGCACGAGATAACCGGCGACCTTGCCCAGGGCCTCGCTCGCAGAATCTATCAACGCACTTATTTTTAAAAGCGATTTCATGACTTTCCCCTCTTCCCTTGCCGGGCCCTTTGCGGGTTTATGGCGGAGAGCAAAGCCCGATACCCCTGCAACGGCCACGCCTCCACGCGCGTCCGCACCCATCGGTTCCGGAGTTCCTCCCCACAGAATCCGTGTATGGGCAGGCGGTTCGAAAAGCAACCGAAACCGCACGCAAAGAGCAAGAACGGTGGCCCTTTTCAACTATTAACGAAAGAATGTTGCCGGAAGGCAAGTATTGTCCTTGAGAGCCGGTCCGACGGATGGCGGCGTGACACTTTCGTGCGGAACGCATTGCGCTTTTCGACCACTTCATGTTACCTCTGGCACCGGAGAATCCGGCATGGCCCGTGATCGTCCGCGGGGCAGATTTCCCCGCAGGACGGGAATGACGGATGGAGCAAAGGGGAAGTGGAATGAGCGAACACCATACAGGTCCGGTCGAACTTGGCGCTGAAATGAACTACGCCGAACACGAAAAGACCTATAACGGTTTTCTGGCCTTGACCAAATACGGCACGATGATGCTGTGCGTGCTGATGCTGGCCATGGTTGCCGGTTTTTTCACATCCGCGGGCTTCCTCGGCGGTCTCGTTGTCTTTCTCGTTCTGTCGGCGGCCGGTTTCGTTCTGCTGCGCTGATCGAACCGTTTGCGGGCTGTTGCCCTTACGGGTAAGGGTTCTGCCGGACAACCGGGAAGGCCGGGCATGAAACGCCTTTTATCCTGTCTGTTTCTGTTGATTGCGGTTGCATGTCCCGTCTCCGCGCGTGATCTCTCTCCTGCCGAGCAGGAGAGGCTGCGTGCCGAGATCGAGCGTTTCAGCACCGCCCTGAATGCGCAGGATTTCGAAACGGTCGGCAAGACTGTGCCGCCGAAAATCTTCGAGTTCATCGCCAGTGATGCGGGTGTCACCGTGGAGCAGTTGCGGAGCGCCTTGACGGCGCAGATGCAGATGGCGCTCGCGGCGGTCAAGATAACCGAATTCACCATGGACGCGCGGGCGATCAGCCTGACTGAGACGCCGGATGGCACGCCGTATGCGCTCATTCCGACAAAAACCGTGATGGAAACCGGCGGTCAGACCATAGAGGCGAAGTCCCACACGCTGGCGCTGATCGACGGTTCGGACTGGTATTTGCTCCGGGTGAGCGATCAGCAGCAGGTGACCATCTTGCGAAAGGTCTACCCGTCCTTCGCGACGGTGGAATTCCCTGACGATTCCACGCAGACGGTGAAATAACCCGTATTGCTGGCGAGGCCGGGCCGTGGCGTCGCCAGTGCTACCCCATTTCAGGAAAACCGTCCCGGGCGGAAGGGATCGACCGAGATGGACGTTTCGTCGCCGTTTGCCATCTGCGTCACCAGCCGGGCTGTGGCTGCCGACTGGGTCAACCCCAAATGACCGTGGCCGAAGGCGTAGATAACGGAGGGTGTCGTCCGCGCGGTGCCAATGACGGGAAGACAGTCCGGCATGGAGGGGCGGAACCCCATCCATTGCCGTCCGCCTTCCAGTTTGAGGCCGGGAAGGAAACGTTCCGCTTTTTTCAACATGGCTTCCGCGCGGCGGAAGTTCGGCTTCAGGTCCAGCCCGCCGAGTTCGACGGCGCCGCCGACGCGGATGCCAGTCGACAAGGGGGTCACAACGAAGCCGTGGTCGTTGAAATAAAGCTGGCGTGTCAGGTTGAAAGCACCGACAGGCAGGGTCGTGTTGTATCCTCGTTCCGTTTCCAGCGGCACGATGTTGCCAAGCGTCGCCGCAAGTTTTTTGGACCATGCTCCACAGGCGATCACCACTTTGTCGGCGTCGATCTTGTCGCCGTTCTCCAGCGTGACGATCGTACTTTCGCCCACTGCGTCGATGCGCTGAGCTTCGCCTTTGCGAAGGCTGGCTCCGCGTGAGATCACAAGATCAAATATGGCGCGGGTGAAATCATAGGGATCGGAGACCTGCAGGCCATCCGCCGAAAACACCGCATGGCGGAACTGCGGCGCCAGGCCCGGCTGCAGCTCTTCGATTTCGTTGCGGTCAACGCGCTGGAATGCGAAGCCGGCTTTTTCCTTTTCGTCCCAATCCCTACGGGCGGCGTTGAGGCTCGCCTCGCTATCATAGATATCAAGCGTGCCGGTTTTTGAGATGAAGGACGAGAGCTCGGGCATGGCAGCGATGTGGGCCATTTCGATGGCCGCCAGCCGGTTGATTTCCACGAGTGATTTCAGCCCATGACGGAAACTGCGTTCGGCGCTGGCGCGCCAGAAACGCCAAAGCCACGGGGCGATCTTCGGTGCATAGGCCGGCGGCACGCTGAGAGGTCCGAGCGGATCAAAAAGCCAGCGCGGGGCTTTTTTCATGATACCGGGCGCGGGAATGGGGATGATTTCCGGAAAGGCCAATATGCCGGCATTACCGGAACTCGCACCGCGGGAGATGTCGCCACGCTCAAGAAGCACGACATCACGCCCGGCATTCTGCAGATAAAGCGCTGCCATGGAACCGATAATGCCGGTGCCGACCACCAGCACGTCGCATTTCAGGGTTTTGGTCATCGGCGCTCCTGCAATACAAATCTCTCAAGCCCGCCATAACAATGAATGCAGAGGGTATGAAAGGTCGCATCACGCTGCGGCGATAGAAATATCAGCACTGTGGCAAATAAGCGGTTCCGCGGTGGGGAGGCCGCCATGCACATCAGTGCGTTTTGCCCATCGGCCAGGTCGCGGCTTAGATAGTTATGAGTCATTATTAATCGCTATTTAACAGTGTCTGGCTAGTTTCGCGTGCAGTCAGGCCCATCCATGTTCATCCCTTCTCATTCGGAGGGGCAGTGGGTCTGCGCGGCGGTTAATTTGGGGGTTTTAAAGGCATGTCTCACTTTTCCAAACTCGGTCTGGATGCATCTGCGGTACTTGACGCCCTGAACCGTTCGCAGGCCATCATCGAATTCGATCTGACCGGGAAAATTCTGAAGGCGAACGATAATTTCTGCAAAGCGGTGGGTTATCAGCAGTCCGAAATCATCGGACGGCACCACAGCATGTTTGTCGCTCCCGAAGAGGCTGCCAATGCGGAATACAACGCGTTCTGGGCGAAACTCTCGCGCGGCGAATATGATCAGGGTCAATATCGGCGCCGGGCAAAAAACGGCGACGAAATCTGGATCGAAGCTTCCTATAATCCCGTCTTTCGTTTCGGTAAACCTTACAAGATCGTCAAGGTTGCAACCGATATCACCGTGATCAAGCGCAAGAGCATGGAAGATGACGGCAAGCTGGCCGCTCTCTCCCGCGCGCAGGCCATGATCGAATTTACACCAGATGGGAAGATCCTCAGCGCCAACGAGAATTTCCTCGCGGCGCTTGGTTACACGGCGCAGGAAATTGTGGGCAAGCATCATTCGATGTTCTGTGAGCCAGCTTATGCCCAGTCCCAGGAATATCGTGATTTCTGGCAGGAGCTGAGGAGCGGCCGTTTCTCTGCCGGGCAGTTCATGCGGCTCGGCAAGGACGGCAAACGCGTTTTCATCCAGGCGTCCTATAATCCGATACTGGATGAGCAGGGCCGTGTCTTGAAGGTGGCGAAGTTTGCCTTCGACGTGACGGACCGCATGCATGCGGTGGAGGAGCTTGGCGCGGCGCTTGAGCGGCTCTCCCAATGCAACATCCGCGTCACGCTGGACAAACCCTTCGTGGGTGAATTTGAGAGCCTGCGGCGCGATTTCAACAAGTCTATCGCGGAATTCCAGAAGACGCTGGAAAATGTTCTCGGCCAGACGGGCGATCTGACCCGCAGCAGCCAGGAAGTCAGCGAGGCTTCCGTCAATCTGGCCGAACGTTCGCGCGAGCAGGCCGTAGCGCTCGAAGAAACCTCTGCGGCACTGGAGGAAATCACGGCGACGGTTCGTTCATCCACGGAAAACATGAAAGAGACCCGCAAGCTGGTTCAGAGTGCACGCACATCCACCGCGGCCTCGACCGAGGTCGTTGAGCGCACGGTCAATGCCATGCAGCGCATCGAGACAGCATCGCGGGAAATCAGTCAGATCATCGGTGTTATCGATGAGATCGCCTTCCAGACCAACCTGCTGGCGCTGAATGCGGGCGTGGAAGCCGCCCGCGCGGGTGAAGCCGGCAAGGGCTTTGCCGTGGTGGCGCAGGAGGTGCGCGAGCTTGCGCAGCGTTCCGCCGGTGCCGCCAAGGAAATCAAGGCGCTGATCAACAATTCCGGCAGCGAGGTCCTCGAAGGGGTAAGGCTCGTGGGTGAAACGGGCGAAGCGCTGAAGCAGATCGACGCGCTGGTCAGGCATATTGACGGCAACGTTGACATGATCGCCAAGGCAGCGGACGAGCAGGCTGTCGGCATCAGTGAGATCAACAAGGCGGTCAACCGGCTGGACCGGATGACGCAGGAAAACGCCGCCATGAGCGCACGCACCACCGTAATCAGCACCACTCTCGCGCAGGGTGCGGATGCATTGGCCCAGCTTGTCAGCCTGTTCAAACTGAACCGCCGCACGGTTCAGCGTGAGGATGGTGCCTCTATACGGTCTGATTTTTCGACTGCTGCTCGGCACGATCAGGAGGTCGGGCGCGCAGCAGCATGAAGGGAGCCGGCTTTCGCCGGCCCCGCTTATTGCTGATCATCAATTGAGGCGGATGCCCTTGATAGGGCACCTGCGCACGGTTATCCCCGCAAGGCCGGGCGCGTGATGCCGAGGTGGTCGCGCAATGTGGAGCCCTCATATTCCCGGCGGAACAGGCCGCGTTCCTGCAAGAGAGGTACCACCTCGCGATTAAACTCCTCCAGACCGCCGGGGAAGAAGGGCGGCATGACGTTGAAGCCATCGGCTGCGCCGTTTTCGAACCATTGCTGCATCCTGTCGGCAACATCGCTCGCCGTTCCCATGACGATATGGTGGCCACGGCCGGCCGCGACGCGCAGCGCCAGTTCTCGGATCGTGAGCTTTTCGCGCCGTGCCAGCTCGGTCAGCAACTCGGCGCGGCTGCGCAACTGGTCGGAGATGGGAAGTTCGGGCAACGGGCCGTCGAGATCATAGTCGGCCAGGCTGTGGCCGATGCGCTCTTCGAGCAGCGGCATCGCGCTCTTGATGTCCGTCCAGCGGTTCAGTTCCTTCAGCTTTTCACTCGCCTCCTCGAAACTCCTGCCGATGATCGGCATGAAGCCGGGCATCACGGCAACGCTGGCGGGATCGCGGCCGAATTTTTCGACGCGCGCCTTGAGGCTCGTGTAGAAAGCCTGCGCTTCGGAAATCGCCTGTTGGGCGGTGAAGACGATATCGGCGGTGCGTGCGGCAAGATCCTGACCCGGCCCGGAGGAACCGGCCTGGATGAGAACCGGATGGCCCTGCGGCGAGCGCGGAATGTTGAGCGGTCCCTTGACGGTGAAATATTTGCCTTCGTGGTTGAGAACATGGACTTTCTCGGGATCGACGTAGCGGCCCGCCTGCTTGTCCTTGATGAAGGCGTCGTCATCCCAGCTGTCCCAAAGGCCGCGAACGACGTTCACATATTCTTCCGCCACCGCATAACGCTCGTCATGCTCGGGGTGGTCCTTGGAGAAATTCGCTGCCGTCCGTGCGTAAGAGGTGGTGACAATGTTCCAGGCCGCTCGACCATGGCTTAGATGGTCTATGGAGGCGAAGGCGCGAGCGGTGTGATAGGGCTCGCCATAGGTGGTGGAGGCGGTTGCGGCCAGCCCGATCTTCTCCGTCACCATTGCCAGCGCGGCAAGCAGGGTCAACGGCTCGAAACGTGCGATCATCGAAGGATGGGCGTCGACGCCGCTGGTCAGCCCGTCGGCGAGAAATACCATGTCGAACTTTGCCGCTTCGGCCATTTTTGTTACGCGGGTGAGCAGATCGAGGTTTTCGCTGCCGGCCTCCGCATCGGGGTGACGCCAGCCGGAAACGTGGTGTCCGGCACCCTGCAGGAAAAGGCCGAGATGCATCTGTCTTTTGCGGGTCGTGGTGGTCATGGGAATCATGCCTTCATGTCAGTCGAGTTAAATTGGCGATACCAGAAGCATTTCGAGCTTCCTGAGGTCGGCTGCGGTTTTCATGGACCGCACCAAGGCCGGGATACTGGCGAATTTTTCACTGCCGCCGGTCGCGTCGGCAAATTTTTCGGCCGGGTCATCAATGCCGGGAAGCTCGTCGACGCGGCGCGATAGCACCGTACCATCCTTCTTCGTGACATCTATCACCACGAAACGGGTGGTTGGGTCTGGCGACAGGCGGCGAGCGGTCTCGTCATGCCGGCGCGAGACTTTCGCGGAAAGGCCGAGCAGGTCGGCGCGTGCCGGGCGTTCGTCGAAATGGCTGATCCCCAGTGACCCATCCGTCAGCGCCGCAGCGAAGACATATTCGGGGCTGAAGCGCGCGTCTATGCCGGTTGCGGGCGTGGCAGGGCCGACAAGCGCGGCATCGCCGCCGGGCGGGAAGGTGATGGTGACCGCCTCGATTTCTTCCGGCTGCAGCTCATGGGTGCTGCGCAGCGCCAGCGCGCCCACGGCGACGGGGTGTGCCGCGGTACAACACGGGAAGGCCTTGAGGGTCAGGCCCGGCGAGACGATCTGCCAGGGTGCGCCCCAGCCGGAGAGAACACGCTTCGGCTGCTCGGCGCCGAAGGCGAAGGCCGAATAAAAGCCGATGGAATTTTCCAGAAAATCCGGCGCGCCCTGAAAGCCGGATCGTGCCAGCCGTGCTGCGGTGAGGCCGGCACGCGTGGCAAGCCCCGCATGGAGCGGCTTGGCGTCATAACCGAATTGCAGGCGAAGCCCGGCCGATTGCGTGGCGGCGAGGCCGAGCGCCACGGCCGTTGTCTGCGGATCGAATTTCAGGAGATGAGCGATCGCCGCCGCGGCACCCATGGGGCCAAGTGTGGCGGTGGCGTGGAAACCATTTTCGTAATGTCTGGTGCCGAGCGACAGGCCAATGCGGGCCATGGTTTCCAGCCCGACGATATAGGCGGCGATGAATGCATCCGCCGTCGAGCCTTCCTCGACCGCAACAGCCAGCAGGGCTGGAACAATGGCGACGGTGGGGTGGCCGCGCACACTGCCATGGACGTCGTCGTAATCAAGCACGTGACCGGCATGGCCGTTGATAAGGGCGGCGGTGAAGGCATCCGTACGCAGATCGTGGCCGACGATGCCGGCTGCGCCTTGCGTGCCTGACGTGAAGGTGTCGATCAGGATTTTCGTGCTCCTGTCGGCAGCGCCGCCCAGAACGCAGGCAAAGAAATCGATCAGTGCCGTGCGGGCAATGGTGACCGCCTCTTCATCGTGTAGCGGATCGGAAGCGGCAATGGCTCCTGCAAGACGAAGTGTGAGTTTTTCCTCCGCGACCATGGCATCAGATCCCTTCGCCGTCATTCACGCGCGCGCCTTGTCCGCCGAGACCCTTGACGAAGGCGTTGATGCGCGGATTGGTCGACTTGTAGAATATGTGCTCCGGCGTGCCCTGATCGACGATCAGGCCGTTTTCGGTGAAGACGATTTTGTCGCTGATTTCTTCGGCAAAGCGCATTTCGTGAGTAACGAGAATGCTCGTCATGCCGTCGTTGACGAGGTCGCGGATGACGGCGAGCACTTCCCCAACCGTTTCGGGATCGAGTGCCGAGGTGACTTCATCGAACAGTACCAGCTCCGGCCGCATGGCGAGCGCGCGGGCGATCGCCACGCGCTGCTGCTGGCCGCCGGAAAGCTGGCCGGGATAGGCGTCGACCTTCTGGGACAGGCGGACCTTTTCCAGCAATTCGCGGGCATGGCGCTCCGCTTCGGCTTTTGGCGTGCCAAGTATTTTGATCGGCGCGATGGTGATGTTTTCCATCACCGTCAGATGCGGGAAGAGGTTGAACTGCTGGAACACGATGCCGATGCGCTTGCGCAGCGCGATGCGCTCGGCCTCGGTCTTCAGCTGGTCGACACGGGTGCCGCCGACGGTGATCTTGCCCGATTGCGGAATGAGCAGGCCGTTGATGCAGCGCAGGATGGTGGACTTGCCGGAGCCGGAAGGACCGATGATGGAGACGGCGTCCCCCTTGTTGACGGTGAGATCAATGCCTTTCAGAACCTGGTTGTCACCAAAAGCAAGATGGATTGCTTCGAGTTCAACAAGCGGCTGGGCGTTTTGGGCGATGGATGCGGGCATGGCTTGTTCCAATCAGCGGGAAGCGAAGCGCCGCTCGAGGCGCTGCGTGAAACGGGAGACGGGATAGCAGAACAGGAAGAACGCCATCAGAACGGTGAGATAGACCACCACGGTGAAATCGTTGCGCTGCACGGCGGTGCTGGCGTCGGTCGCGGCGTGAAGAAGCTCATGCACGCCGACCAGCGAGGCGAGCGCCGTGCCCATGGTGATCGATGCGTAGAGGTTCATCCACGGCGGCAGGGAGCGTTTTATGCATTGCGGCAGGATGATCCAGCGCAGGGTCTGGTTGCGCGAAAAGCCCAGCCCCTGAGCGGCTTCCCATTGCGCTGTCGGAATGGACTGGATGGCGCCGCGGGTGATTTCGGCGATATGGGCGCTGGCGGGAATGGCAAGGCCCACAACCGCCTTGATCCAGTCCGGAAAAGGAATGTAGTTGCCAAAGGCCACGATCTCGAAGGGGAAGATGTAAGTCGCGGCAAAGATCAGCACCAGATGCGGGGCATTGCGGAAAATTTGCACATAGGTCAGTGCCGGTGCGCGAACCAGACGGTAGGGCGCAAGCTCCATGATGCCGAGAAGAACGCCGATAAATGTGCCGATGGCGATCGCCAGAATGCTTATCAGCACATTCATGGCGAAGCCCTTGGCGAGATAGGGCAGCCATTCCAGCAGCACCTGGCCGAGCGACGGATCGAGGACCAGCCACAGGATGACGGCAACCAGGACGCCCAGCAGCAGAATGGTGCCGAAAGGCGGCTTCTTCACCGCCCGTGTTGGAGAAACCACCGCACTCATTGACCGAACCCCGGAACCGCAAGACGCCGTTCAAGCCAGAGACCGGCCCTTGCGACGATGAAATTGATGACGCTGAAGAAAACGAGGATAACGATCATCAGCTCGACCACATTGTCGCGCTGCGTCCAGATCAGGATGGAGGCATAGGTGATCTCACCCACGGCGATTGCAGAGCCGACCGTGGTGAGCTTCACCAGATTGACGAGATTGTTGATGATGGAGGGCAGCGCTGTCCGGATCGCCAGCGGAAACTCCACATAACGCAGAATCTCGAAGGAACTGAAACCGATTGCACGCGCTGCCTCGATTGTGGTGCCGGGCACCGCCTCGATGCCGCCGCGCAGCGCTTCGGCATGGAAGGCGGCAATGTGCAGTCCCGTGACCGCAACGACCCAGAAAAACGGTGTCAGCGGATTGTTCTGCGCGCCACCCAGCGCATTGGAAATCAGCATGTTGAGCACGAGGAAACCGCACATCAGCTGTACCAGCGTCGGCGTGTTGCGCGTCAGTTCCACATAGGCGCGCACGGGACCGGCGAGCCAGGTCTTCCCGGACGTGAGCATTGCCGCGAAAATGAAACCGAAGACGAGGCTGAGCGGCAAGGTGACGGTAACGAGGATCAGCGTCATCTTCATGCCGTCGAGCCAGATCTGAACCTCATAGCCGCTGTTCAGAAAATCATAGTTGAGGCCAAGATGCGCGGCCAGTTCTATGAAGCGCGCTGTAAATGAATCCTGCATTGGAAATCCATGCTGTTATTGCGGGTGCCGCCACGTGGGCGGCGCCAGAATGGCCTGCCATTATAAAGCAGAAAAGAACGGCAGGTGAACCGGCCGTTCCTGATGATCATGGGAACCATCTCTATGCCATCGTCCTCACCACGTTGCGGCGTGACGGGGGATGACAGGACAGCCGTGCGCTGACCTTTACTGCGCGGCGGACAGCTTCTTCTGCTGTTCTTCCATATAGCCGATGCTCGGCAGACGGTTTGCCTTGGCGAATTCCAGCATCTTGCCGGAAGCGTGCAATTCCTTGACGATCTTGTCGAGAGCCGCCTGCGTGTCGCTTTCACCCTTTCGCAGCCAGATCACGGAATCCGACGGTATGAGATCTGTGGGGATGAGGATGCCGTAATCCTTCCACTCATCAGCGCGGTCCTGAAGCATCAGGCTCAGCGTGCCGTTGACGTGAACGGACACATCGCAATTGCCACCCTTCAGCGCCAGCAGCGATTCCGGCTGGCTGGGCAGAGCTTTTACCTGCGCGCCATATTGCTCGATCAGCGGCTGAGTGTAGTTGGAACCTTGAGACACGCAGGCGATCTTGCCTTTCAGGTCGGACCAGTCCTTGATGCCAGAGTCTTTTCGACCGATGGCGGCGCCGCCCTGACGGTCATAGGGGGTGGGCACGTAGTCGAGCGTTTTCGCACGTTCTTCGGTGTACTGCATGTTGGCGATAAGAATATCGACCTTCCCCTGCTGCAGGAACTGCACGCGGTTTGGCGGGGTCACGGTCTCAGTCACCAGTTCAACGCCGAGACCTGCGGCGAGCGCCTTGGCGACGTCGATGTTGAGGCCCTTCTGCTCCTGCGTTTTTGGATCGATAAAACCAAAAGGCGCGCCGGAAAGAATGACGCCGACGGTGAGCTTGCCGCGACCCTTGATGCGGTCAAGCGTTGCATCCGCATGAGCGGTGGTTGCCAGCGAGGCGATGACAACGGTTCCGGCGATGAGTTTCGCGGCAAACTTGGGGAGGGAGAAGGCCATGGGTATTTCCTTTTGCTTGTGGCTGGAACCTACATGACGGACTTGCAGAGAGCGAGAATTGGCATTGCGCAAAAAATACTATGAATAGAAACGAGTTCCAATAATGTTGTCAGGCAGAAAAAATATCCTAATAATTTAAAATCGTAGAATCTTGTTCTTTAGGTTTTAGTGGTGTGCGGCTTGTTTCAACCAAGAGGCGAGAAGCAAGCCGCACTGCATTTCAATTATCGTCCGGCATTATAGGCCGCGATTGCTGCCATGTTGACGATATCGCTGTCCTTGGCCCCCATCGAGGTTATCTGCACCGACTTGTCGAGGCCGACGAGAAGAGGGCCGATGACGGTCGCACCGCCCAATTCCTGCAGCATCTTGGTGGAGATGGAGGCGGAATGGATGGCGGGCATGACCAGCACATTGGCGGGGCCGGAAAGGCGCGCGAAGGGATACTGGCTCTGCATGCGGTGATGGTTCAGCGCCACATCCGCCGACATTTCGCCATCGACCTCGAAATTGACGTTGCGCTTGTCGAGAATTTTCACCGCCTCGCGCACCTTGTCGGAGCGTTCGCCGACCGGCTGGCCGAAGGTGGAATAAGCGAGCATGGCAACGCGCGGCTCGTAACCGAAACGGCGGGCGAGGCCGGCTGCCTCCTCGGCGATATCGGCGAGGTCCTCGGCATTCGGCATGTCGTGCACGGCCGTGTCGGCCACGAAGACGGTGCGGTTGCGCGAGACAACGAGGGACACGCCGATGACGCGATGGCCTGGCTTGGTGTTGATGCAACGGCGGATATCTTCCAGCGCCGTCGAATAATTGCGCGTCACGCCCGTCACCACCGCGTCCGCATCGCCCATCGCGACCATGCAGGCGGCGAAGTGGTTGCGGTCGTTGTGGATCAGGCGCTGCACGTCGCGCAGCAGGAAGCCGCCGCGCTGCAGCCGCGCATAGAGGTAATCGATATAGGCATCGACCCGGCTGGAGAGGCGGGCATTGGTAATTTCGATATTGGCGCGGTCGAGATCGATACCGGCACGCTCCGCATTGGCCTTGATGATATCGTCACGGCCGAGCAGGATGGCGGTACCAAGCCCTTGAGCGGTAAACGAAATCGCCGCGCGCATGACCTGTTCTTCTTCCGCTTCGGCAAAGACCACGCGCTTGGGCGAACGACGCACACGCTCGTAAAGGCGTTGCGTGGTCGAGGCCATCGGATCACGACGGGCCGAAAGCTCGCGGGCATAGGCGTCGAGATCGGGAATTTCGCGCTGGGCGACGCCGGTTTCGATAGCGGCTTTTGCCACGGCGACAGGAATGGCGGAGATCAGGCGCGGATCGAACGGGACCGGAATGATATATTGCGGTCCGAAACGCGGGCGGTTGCCCTGATAGGCGGCGGCCACATCGTCAGGCACGTCTTCGCGGGCCAGATCCGCCAGCGCCTGCGCGGCGGCGATCTTCATGGCATCGTTGATCTGGCGGGCACGCACATCGAGCGCGCCGCGGAAGATATAGGGGAAGCCGAGGACGTTGTTGACCTGGTTCGGATAGTCGGAACGTCCCGTCGCCATGATGGCGTCATCGCGGATGCGGGACACTTCTTCCGGGGTGATTTCCGGGTCGGGATTGGCCATTGCAAAGATAATCGGCTTCGGCGCCATGGAGCGGATCATTTCTTCGCTGAACGCGCCCTTCTGTGAGAGGCCGAACACCACGTCAGCACCCTTCATGGCTTCCGCCAGCGTGCGATTGTCGGTTTTCACCGCATGCGCGGATTTCCATTGGTTCATGCCCTCGGTGCGGCCCTGATAGATGACGCCCTTGGTATCACAGAGCGTGATGTTTTCCGGGTTGAAACCCATGGCCTTGATGAGGTCCATGCATGCGATTGCGGCCGCACCCGCACCGTTGCAGACGAGCTTGGTGGTCTTGAAGTCACGTCCGGTCAGTTCGATGGCGTTGATCAGGCCGGCGGCGGCAATAATGGCGGTGCCGTGCTGGTCGTCATGGAATACGGGAATATCCATCAATTCGCGCAGGCGGCTTTCGATGATGAAACACTCCGGCGCCTTGATGTCTTCCAGATTGATGCCGCCGAAGGAGGGGCCGAGGTAACGCACGCAATTGATGAACTCATCGGCGTCTTCGGTATCGACCTCGAGATCGATGGAATCGACATCGGCGAAACGCTTGAAGAGGACCGACTTGCCTTCCATGACCGGCTTCGAGGCCAGCGCGCCGAGATTGCCCAGCCCTAGGATCGCGGTGCCGTTGGAGATGACGGCCACCATGTTGCCGCGTGTCGTATAATCGTAAGCGGTCGCCGGATTTTCGGCGATGGCTTTCACCGGCACGGCCACGCCGGGCGAATAGGCGAGTGACAGATCCCGCTGTGTTGCCATCGGCTTCGTCGGGGTGATTTCCAGCTTGCCCGGCCTGCCTTCCGCGTGGAAATCCAGGGCTTCCTGATCCGTAACCGATGTTCTTGTGCTGGCGGGCTTGGTCGTGTCGGACATGGGCTGTGTGTGCTTTCGTGTCTATAACAATGTAAAAATATCCGCTGTTGTTATTGTATTTTTCGCGCGCCTGCCAAGCCTTGAATGTTGTTCAGTGCAGCAAATTTAAGCGGGATGAAATTTGCGGCCGATTCAATCGATTAATTCCGCGTCCTGCTTGTCAAAGGCTAAGTCTGTAGGCTCGGCGGGCCATATTCGCGAAGGCTTCGACATGCAGGGCAAGCGCGCCGCGCCTGACGAGCAGTACGCAGTCGGACCATGCCTCCGCGCTATCGAGTGACACGGCGGCAGTGCCCCTTGCGGAAAGCACCGTGCTTTCCGGCAGGATGGAAATGCCTGCACCGGCCTCCACGAGCGCGAGAATCGTATTGACGTTGGCGATGCGCATGCCGACTTGCGGCGTGCAGCCGGCATCTTCGAAAAGCGAAAGCGCGCTGCTGCTGAGGCCGAGGCCAATCTCGTCAACCGGCAGCAGCAGTTTTTCGTGCAGGATATCGCTGACGGAAACCTGCGGGCGCTTGGCGAGTACGTGACGTTCCGGCAAAGCGACGCAAAGCCTCGAGCGGTCGAACGGCATGGTTCGCAAGGTCTGCGGCAGCGTGGGAAGAGGCGCGCGGATGAAGGCAACGTCGGTCTCGCGGGTCGTCACCTGCTCGATCAGCTGTTCCATTGTCATGCCGGGCAACAGTTCAAGCGTCACGTCTGGGTGCTCGTCACCATAGCGGGTAATGAGCGCGGGTAGTTTACGCTCGGCCATAACACTGGTGCCGTAACCGATGCGCAGCGTGCCAAGCTGGCCGCGGCGGATCTGCTGCGCCCTTTCCAGCGCACTTTTGGTGCGTGCAAGGATTTCTTCCGCCTCGATGAGCATGGACTGACCGGCCGGGGTAAGTTCCACACCGCGATTGATGCGGTGAAAGAGCTTGAAGCCCAGATTTTCCTCCAGCTGTCGAATGCGCTGGGTGACGGCGGGCTGGGCAATGCCGAGCTGCAGGGCGGCGGCACGAAAGTTCCTCGCCCTTGCCGCTTCCACGAATATCGTGAGTTGACGAATATCCATCGGGAGATTTCTTTGTTTTGTCGGGTGTGATGTGATATAAGCATAGCTTATCGAAATTGCCCAGCTTGCGCATTGTCATCTTGTCGCAGGCGACGTTATACCGCAGCCAGTGTTTCGATCGTCTTTGCCGCTTTGCAGACTTTGATGGGAGAAACCGGGGAGGATTTGTTCAAGCATCTTGCCCGCCGTCCATGGGGCCGGCGGTTACCTGCAGTGAATGGGTCACGCATGACAGTCACGACGGAAGTCTTCCCCACCATTGTTCCCCGTTCAGCCGCGCCGCCTTCGGCGCATTTTCGCCTGGCCATTGCGGCCGCAGGCTGTCCCGGCATCGCCGGACGCTGAACAATCACCGGGCTTCAGCCTTTTGGGGCAGCTCTTCTAACCGGACATTCTTTCATGGGTAATCCAGCAACTTCTTTATCGCTCCCAGCCAGATTGTGGCTGTTGGTGCTCGGCGCTGTCATCGTTGCCGCAGGCCTGTTCTTCGCCATTGGCGGCGGCCAGCTTGTGGCCCTCGGCGGCAGCCTCTATTTCGTCACGGCGGGCATCGCGCTCATCGTCTCGGGCCTGCTCATCCTGCTGCGCAAGCCTGCCGGTGCGGTTCTCTTCGGCCTTGTCTTCGTCCTCACCGGCATCTGGGCGGTGTGGGAAGCCGGCTTGCACTTCTGGCCGCTCATTTCACGCCTTCTCGCGATGGGCGTCGGTGCCATTGTCGTTGCGCTCTCCTATCCTCTCTTGCGTCGCGCGGCCGGCAAGGCTCCGGCATACGGCGCCTCTTTCGCCATTGCCGCCATTCTCGCCATCGCCACCGGCGCGGGTTTTGCCGGCATGTTCGTGCCGCACCCCACCGTCGCGTTCAATGGTGAACCCGCAGCCCTGACGCCCGTAACACCGGAAACGGAGCAGAAGAACTGGGAACATTACGGCAATACATCCGGCGGCAGCCGCTTTGTCGCTCTCGATGAAATCACGCGCGACAACGTCAAGAACCTCGAAGTCGCCTGGACCTACCACACCGGCGATACCCCGATCAGCCCCGGCGCGAATGGTGCGGAAGATCAGGAAACGCCGCTGCAGGTTGGCGACACCGTATTCCTGTGCACGCCGCATAACAATGTCATCGCTCTTGATGCAGATACCGGCGCAGAGAAGTGGAAGGCGGAAATCAACGCGAAATCTTCCGTCTGGATGCGTTGCCGCGGTCTTGCCTATTTCGACGCCAAGGCGCCGCTGAAGCAGCCGACTGCACCGGGCTCCACGCCGGTTACCCCGGCTGTGGTGGCCGAGGGCGCGCTTTGCCAGCGTCGCATTCTGATGAACACCATCAATGCGGAACTGATAGCGCTCGATGCCGACACCGGCGCGTTTTGCCCTGATTTCGGCACCAATGGCCGCGTCGACCTGAAGATCGGTCTCGGCGATGCACCGGACCCGCAATATGTGTTGACCTCCGCACCTACGCTTGCCGGCACGACTGTCGTTGTCGGCGGCCGTATCGCCGACAACGTTCAGGTCGATATGCCCGGCGGTGTGATGCGCGGTTTCGATGTGGTGACGGGCGCGCTTCGCTGGGCCTTCGACCCTGGCAACCCTGATATTACCGGACTTCCGCCCGAGGGACAGACCTACACGCGTTCCACACCCAACGTCTGGGCGTCCATGTCCTATGATCCGGAGCTGAACACCGTCTTCATGCCGGTCGGCAGCCCTTCGGTGGACTTGTACGGCGCAACTCGCACACCGCTCGACCATAAATATGGTGCTTCGATGCTGGCGCTCGATGCCACCACCGGTCGCGAAAAATGGGTCTACCAGACGGTTCATAACGACCTCTGGGACTTCGACGTGCCGATGCAGCCGAGCTTCGTCGATTTCCCGAAAGCGGATGGAACCACTGTTCCGGCACTGGTTTTCGGCACCAAGGCGGCACAGATCTATGTTCTCGACCGGGAGACAGGCCAGCCGCTGACCAAGGTTGAAGAAGTTCCGGTCAAGCCCGCCAATATTCCGAACGAGCGCTACGCGCCGACACAGCCACGCTCGGTCGGCATGCCGCAGATCGGTGCGCAGACCCTGACGGAAGCGGACATGTGGGGCGCGACCCCGTTTGACCAGCTTCTTTGCCGCATTGCCTTCAAGGGTATGCGTTATGAGGGCCTCTATACGGCGCCGGGCACGGACCTCTCCCTGTCGTTCCCGGGCTCGCTCGGCGGCATGAACTGGGGCGGTCTTTCGACGGACCCGACCACGAACACGATCTTCGTCAACGACATGCGCCTCGGTCTCTGGATCCAGATGCAGGAAGCGGCACCGACCAAGGCTGTCGCGAGTGGCGGCGAAAGCGTCAATACCGGCATGGGCGTCGTTCCCATGAAGGGCACACCCTATGCGGTGAACAAGAACCGTTTCCTGTCGGCTCTCGGTATACCCTGCCAAGCCCCGCCCTATGGCACGATGACCGCTATCGACATGAAGACCCAGAAGATCAAGTGGCAGGTGCCCGTGGGCACTGTCGAGGATACCGGTCCGCTCGGCATCAAGATGGGCCTTCCGATCCCGATCGGCATGCCCACGCTCGGCGGCACGTTGGCCACGCAGGGCGGTCTCGTCTTCATCGCCGGCACGCAGGATTATTATCTGCGCGCTTTCGATACGGCGACCGGCAAGGAAGTCTGGAAGGCCCGCCTTCCGGTCGGCAGCCAGGGCGGCCCGATGAGCTACAAGTCTCCGAAGACCGGCAAGCAATATATCGTCATCTCAGCTGGCGGCGCACGCCAGTCTCCTGACCGTGGCGACTATGTCATCGCCTATGCATTGCCGGGCTGACGCTTGCGTCACGCCTCACTTGAAGCCGGCCCCGGGAGCAATCCCGGGGTTTTTATTTGCTCTGCATCGATCCGCGCGAAGAAATCGAGCGGAACCTCACCTGCCGCGTGGCGTTAGGAAAGCGTGCCGGGGCAGACACCCAGCTGTTCACCAAGCTTTCACAAGGGGGATTTATGAGCTTGCGCTTGTCCGCCCATGAACCGATGATGGCGGTATTGGGAAATATGTATATTGTCCGGCGCGCCGGGAAATTTTTTGACGTTGGAAAGGTTTTATTGTGAAGGAACAATCTCGAAAGATCACGCCGGTTCTTCTGGCCGGTGGTGCTGGCTCCAGGCTATGGCCGGTCTCGCGCGATCAGTTGCCCAAGCAGTTTCAGCCGCTGGTCGGCAATCTTTCGACCTATCAGCAGACCCTGCAGCGGGTGGGTGACGAAACGCTTTATTCCGAGCCACTCGTCATCACCAACGAGGATTTCCGTTTTTTTGCCCGCCGTCAGGCGGAGGAGATCGATCTGCCGGCCACCGTGGTGCTTGAGCCCGCCCGCCGTGACAGCGCCGCCGCCATGGCCGCCGCCGCTGTGCTGGCCGAGCGCCGCGAGCCCGGATGCCTGGTTCTGGCGCTTGCTGCCGACCATGTGGTGCTCGATGCCGACAAGTTTTCCGATGCCGTGAAACTCGGCGCCAAAGCCGCCGATCAGGGCAACATCGTCGTCTTCGGTTTGGTGCCGACGGAGCCGCGCACCTCCTATGGTTACATCAAGCCGGGCGAGGCGATTGATGGTGAAAAGGATCTGAGCAAGGTCGAGGCCTTCGTGGAGAAGCCTGACATGAAGACGGCGATCTCCTATCTCGAAAAAGGCTATCTCTGGAATTCCGGAAACTTCCTGTTCCGCTCCGACGTGATGATTGCCGAACTGGAGGCCTTTGCGCCGGAAATTCTGGCCGCGGTAACGCAGTCCGTCGAGCAATATGAAAGCGACCTCGGCTTCGTGCGTCTGCATCAGGAAAGCTTCGAAGCCTCGCCCAAGAATTCCATCGACTATGCCGTGATTGAGAAGACCAGGCGCATGGCTGTCGTGCACGGCCATTTTCGCTGGTCGGATATCGGCAGCTGGGACGCGATCTGGGAGATCGCCGACAAACACAGCAATGACAATGCGCTGGAAGGTAATGGCGTCTTCATCGATTCCGAAGGCTGCCTCATCCATTCGACGCAATTGCTGACGACGGTGGTGGGCGCGAAGGACATGGTGGTGGTGGCCACCAAGGATGCGGTTCTGGTGGTGCCGAAGAACCGGGTGCAGGACGTGAAGGGTCTGGTGGAGACGCTGAAGGACGGCGAACATGCGCCACAGACGCAGACCCACAAGCGCGTTTACCGGCCCTGGGGTTACATCGAGCACATGTATGTGGACGAGCGTTATCGGGTCGGTCATATCACCGTCGATCCCGGCCACCGCATCTCGTTCCAGAAACACTATCACCGCTCGGAACACTGGATCATCGTCAAGGGAACGGCCACCGTGACGATTGGTGACGAAACCCGGCTGCTGACGGAAAACCAGTCGGTCTATATCCCGATCGGCCAGCCGCACCGTCTTGCCAATGAGGGGCAGATCCCGCTCGAACTGGTCGAAATCCAGACCGGAGCCTATATTGGTGAGGACGATGTCATCCGCATCGAGGATGATTATAAGAGGCAATAGGCGTTACCTACGCAAGAGAATAAGCGAAGCGGACGTCTGCCCGCTTCGCCTTTTGGTTCAGGCCGCCAGTGCATTTATAAAATGGGCAAAGCCATGAGAGAGAATTGCCGCCTCCAGTCCCCGGCGCCAAAATAGCCATCCGAAGATGAGTCCGGGAATAAAATTCCCGGTCAGCACTGCAAGGACGAGTGCCGGCCGGGGCTGCGCGGCAATGGTAAACAGAAACGGCAGATGACCAGCGGCGAACAGAGCGGCAGCGATCACGATGGCGGCGCACATTATGAACGCTCGATCCTGCCCGCCTCCTGTAGAGCGCCAGAGAATCCACGCGAAAAACGACATCATGCCCCATCGGGTCAATAGCTCTTCGGTGACGCCGCCATAGAGGAGCCGGGTGGCCAGGGGAATGTCAAATCTGGTCATATTTGCCATGGTTGCTGCATCTGTGACCAAGGGCAGGATCGCCGACGAATAGACGATCATCACAATGGCAGCGGCAACACCCGCAGCAAGTGCAGGTGGCACTTGTTTTCGCAGTACCGCACGCGGATCGCCGCCCGTCAGCCAGCTATCGATCAAAGGAGCATGGAGCCCGATTTTTGCGGCGAGGGCTTGGCCGGTGGCGACCGAGGCGACGGTCAGGACTGCTGGTTGGAGGAGTATCAACAGGCGCATCGCCATTGAAACCTGCTGCCCCGGTATGAGCTGCTCAAACGCGGCGAGTAAGAGCGATGCGACACCGATCAATCCGATGATCAGGAGAATATGCCAGCGTTTCATTGTCTCTTGCACCTGTTTGCTTACTGCGCAGAGTTTTTAAACCAGTGGCATTGCGTGTGGATTACGGCGCGCAAGCCCCTCTACGGTCCGCCTGTCAGGCGAATTTTGCCATCCTTCGAGACGCCGCTGAATGCAGTAACGAGATTCGTATTTTAGGCGGTTGCCTAATCAAAAATCTTCGCATACGTTCCAACTGCAACGTTTCAGTGAGGGAGGAGACTCATGCGAATGCGTGTTATTTCTGCGGCTTTTCTGGCCAGCGTGATGATTCCGGCGGGCTTTGCCGGGGCCACTGATCTCGAGGTGACCCATTGGTGGACATCGGGCGGCGAAGCCGCAGCGGTGGCCGAACTGGCCAAGGCTTTCGACGCGACCGGCAATAAATGGGTGGACGGCGCGATTGCCGGTTCGGGCGGCACGGCCCGGCCGATCATGATCAGCCGCATCACCGGCGGCGATCCGATGGGCGCCACCCAGTTCAACCACGGCCGGCAGGCGGAAGAACTGGTGCAGGCCGGCCTGATGCGGGACCTGTCCGACGTTGCCGAAAAAGGTAAGTGGAAAGAGGTCATCAAGCCGGCGAGCCTGCTCGACAGCTGCACCATCGACGGCAAGATTTATTGCGCGCCGGTCAATATCCATTCGTGGCAATGGCTGTGGCTTTCCAATGCGGCTTTCAAGAAAGCGGGCGTCGAAGTTCCGAAGAACTGGACGGAATTTGTTGCGGCAGCGCCGGCGCTGAAAAAGGCCGGTATCCAGCCGCTCGCGCTTGGCGGCCAGGCATGGCAGGCGAACGGCCTGTTCGACACGCTGACGCTTTCGATCGGCGGAAAGGACCTTTATCAGAAGGTCTATGGCGACAAGGATGCCGAAGCGGCGGCAGGTCCTGAAATGGCAAAGATTTTCGCGGCTGCCGTCGAGGCGCGCGACATGGCCAAGGGCACCAATGTTCAGGACTGGAACCAGGCCACCAACATGGTCATCACCGGCAAGGCCGGCGGCCAGATCATGGGCGACTGGGCCCAGGGTGAATTCCAGCTTGCCAACCAGAAAGCCGGCACTGATTATTCCTGCCTTCCTGGCCTTGGCCTGAGTGAATACCTGACCACGGGTGGCGACGCCTTTTATTTCCCCGTTTTGAAGGACGAGGCGAAAACCAAGGCGCAGGATGTTCTTGCCGCGACCATCGTTGATCCGAAAACGCAGGTTGCCTTCAACCTGAAGAAAGGCTCGCTGCCGATCCGCGGCGACGTCGACCTGAATGCAGCCAATGACTGCATGAAAAAGGGTCTGGCAATTCTGGCCAAGGGCAATGCGCTGACCAGCACCGACCAGCTGATTTCCGCCGATACGCAGAAACAGAAGGAAGATCTGATGGCGGAATTCTTCGCGGGCTCGATGTCGGCGGAAGACGGGCAGAAGCGTTTCGCGGACATTATCGGTTCGGCTGACTGATAGTAATCTCTTCGGATCGGGAGCGGTTCGCCGCTCCCCTTCCAACGTCCGGGCTATGCCAGGATAATAGGCAATGGCCGGAGTTTCTCGCGGCGAGCCCCGTGCTCGGCCGTTGACTGTAACGTTACAGGAGGAGGTAACATGGCAGGTCAAGCGCGCTCACGGCGGCCCAACCAGCTTTTCCGCAATCTCAATTCGAAGATTGCCTCCATTCCGATGATACTGACCGCCGTGGTGATCTTTCTTGGCGGCACGGTCTGGACGGTGGTTTATTCCTTCACCAATTCCAAGCTTCTGCCGCGGGCGAACTTCATCGGTTTCGATCAATATGAGCGGCTGTGGGCCGCGCCGCGCTGGATCGTCTCAATCCAGAATCTGGCGATTTACGGCATCCTGTCGCTAATTTTCAGCCTTGTCATCGGCTTCGTGCTGGCGGCGTTGATGGATCAGAAAATACGTTTTGAAAACGCGTTCCGCACCATCTTCCTATATCCTTTCGCTTTGTCCTTCATCGTTACCGGCCTCGTCTGGCAGTGGCTGCTGAACCCGGAATTTGGCATCCAGTCCGTTGTCCGTTCGCTTGGCTGGGAAAGCTTCACGTTCGACCCGCTCTACAATTCCGAGATCGTTATCTATGGCATTCTGATCGCGGCGCTCTGGCAGGGCACGGGGCTCGTCATGTGCCTGATGCTGGCCGGTCTTCGTGGCATTGATGAAGACATCTGGAAGGCGACGCGCGTTGACGGCATTCCGATGTGGAAAACCTACACCCTCATCATCATACCGATGATGCGTCCCGTCTTCATCACCACGCTCGTCATCATCGCCAGCGGCATCGTCAAGGTCTACGACCTCGTGGTGGCGCAGACAAGCGGCGGGCCGGGCATCGCGTCCGAGGTCCCGGCAAAATATGTCTATGACTACATGTTCCAGGCGCAGAATCTGGGGCAGGGCTTTGCCGCCTCTACTATGATGCTCCTGACGGTTGCGATCATCATCATTCCATGGGCCTACCTTGAATTCGGAGGCAAGAAACGTGGCTAATCTCAGCACATTGAACACGGTTGTCGCCGCCAACGATGCGGTTTCCAATGAGCTCTCCGGCCCGCGCGGCAAGAAGCCAAGGAAAACCTTTTCCCGCCGCAACATCATTCTCTACGGCACATTGTTCGTGGCTGCTGCCTATTACCTGCTGCCGCTATACGTGATGGTCGTTACCTCGCTGAAGGGCATGCCGGAAATCCGGCTCGGCAACATTTTCGCACCGCCGGTGGAGATTACCTTCGAGCCTTGGGTCAAGGCTTGGGCGAATGCCTGTACAGGGCTGAATTGCGACGGGCTTTCGCGGGGCTTCTGGAACTCCGTACGCATCCTCGTGCCGTCGGTCGTCATTTCCATCATCGTCGCCTCCGTCAGTGGCTATGCCATGGCGAACTGGAAGTTCAAGGGATCGGAGTTGTTCTTCTCCATCCTCATCATCGGCGCCTTCATTCCCTATCAGGTGATGATTTATCCGATCGTTATCGTGCTTCGCGAACTGGGCATTTACGGCACACTGAGCGGCCTCGTCATCGTTCACACCATCTTCGGCATGCCGATCCTGACGCTGCTTTTCCGCAACTATTTCGCCTCGCTGCCGGAGGAACTTTTCAAGGCGGCGCGGATCGATGGTGCCAATTTCTGGCAGATTTATTTCCGCATCATGCTGCCCATGTCACTGCCGATCTTCGTGGTGGCGATGATCCTGCAGGTGACCGGCATCTGGAACGACTTCCTGTTCGGCGTGGTGTTCACGCGGCCGGAATATTACCCGATGACGGTGCAGCTCAATAACATCGTCAACTCCGTGCAGGGCGTGAAGGAATACAACGTCAACATGGCCGCAACCCTTTTGACCGGGGCCGTGCCGCTGATCGTCTATTTCCTCTCCGGCAGGCTTTTCGTCCGCGGCATTGCTGCAGGCGCAGTAAAAGGTTGAGCTATATGAACAAAAGCGTTTCCATCCGCGATCTTTCGCTGTCCTTCGGCGCCGTTACCGTGCTGAAAGACCTCAATCTCGATATTTACGACGGCGAATTCCTCGTGCTGCTCGGCTCTTCCGGCTGCGGCAAGTCGACCCTTCTCAACTGCATCGCCGGCCTTCTGGAGCCGACCGACGGACAGATATACATCAAGGACCGTAACGTTACCTGGGAAGAACCGAAGGATCGTGGCATCGGCATGGTGTTTCAGTCCTATGCGCTCTATCCGCAAATGACGGTGGAAAAGAACCTTTCCTTTGGCCTTCAGGTCGCCAAAGTGCCGAAAGAGGAAATTGACCGCCGCGTCAAAAGGGCAGCCGGCATCTTGCAGATCGAGCCGCTGCTGAAACGCAAGCCGGCCGAACTTTCCGGCGGTCAACGCCAGCGCGTGGCGATCGGCCGGGCACTGGTGCGGGATGTGGATGTCTTTCTGTTCGATGAACCGCTCTCCAACCTCGACGCCAAGCTGCGCTCGGAGCTTCGCGTCGAAATCAAGCGGCTGCACCAGTCGCTGAAGAACACCATGATCTATGTGACGCATGACCAGATCGAGGCGCTGACGCTGGCTGATCGCATCGCCATCATGAAAAGCGGCGTCATCCAGCAGCTGGCTGACCCAGTCACCATCTACAACAAGCCACGGAACCTGTTCGTCGCAGGCTTCATCGGCTCGCCCTCGATGAATTTCCTGCGCGGCGAGCTGATCGAAAAAGACGGTAAGGTGGTCTTCACCACCAATGGCGTGACTTTCGCACTGGACGGTTATCATGCGGAAACGCCGCTTGTCGCCGGTCGCGCGGTGGTTCTGGGCGTTCGCCCCGAACATGTGCGCGTTGATGCCGATATCGTCGGCGGGGAGGTGCACGAGGCGATCGTCGATATCGAAGAGCCGATGGGCGCCGACAATCTGATCTGGCTTAAACATGCCGGGCATACCATGTCCGTGCGCGTTGGCGGCCACAGACGGTTTTCACCCGGCACCAAGGTGCGCCTTGGCCTCGACATGACCATGGCCTCGCTGTTCGACGCGCAAAGCGAGGAACGGCTCTAAAGGGCGCTGACCACTCCCACACATTCCCAAGACCCACATCTCTATGGAGGAGACAATGACAGAACTCGGTTTTCAGCTTTACAGCGCCCGTAATTTTCAACCCTTTTCCGATATTCTGAAGAAGCTCTCAGCGGCAGGTTACAAACATGTGGAAGGTTACGGCGCCATGTATGCTTCGCTGGATGAAGCCGGCCTGAAAGGTCTGCGTGCCGAACTGGACGCCAACGGCCTGACCATGCCCACCGGTCATTTCGGTCTCGATCTTCTTGAAGGCGATCCCAAAAAGGCGCTGAATATTGCCAGCGCTCTGGGTGTGGAAGCGATCTATTGCCCTTACCTGATGCCCGACCAGCGCCCTAACGATGCCGCCGGCTGGTTCGCCTTTGGCAAGCGCCTGCAGGAAGCCGGAAAGCCCTTCGTGGATGCCGGGCTGGTCTTCGGTTGGCATAACCACGACTTCGAGTTCAAGGCGCTTGCCGATGGCTCAACGCCGCAGGAGCAGATATTTGCCGGTGGCCCCGACCTGAAATGGGAGGCGGATATCGCCTGGATTATCAGGGGCAATGCCGATCCGCTCGCCTGGATCGAAAGCTACGGCAAGCGCATCAACGCCGTGCACGTGAAGGACATCGCGCCCGCAGGGGAGAATAAGGATGAAGATGGCTGGGCCGATGTCGGCCATGGCACCGTCGACTGGAAGGGCCTCGTCGCGGCGCTGAAGGCGAAATCCGCCACGAAACATTTCGTGGTCGAACACGACAACCCGAAGGACATCGATCGACTGATTACCCGTTCTATCGCGTCGTTCAAAACCTATTAAGTCTCAGATTTCGGAGTTTCATCATGGCCAGAGATCTTGGCGTCGGCATCATCGGATGCGGCAATATCTCGTCTGCTTATTTTTCGCTGGCACCGCTCTTCAAGGGCATAAAGGTGCTGGCCTGCGCTGACCTCAACCGCAATGCAGCGGAACTGAGAGCGGAAGAATTCGGTGTTGTCGCGCAGTCCATCGAGGAATTGCTCGCCAACCCGGAAATCGACGTGGTGGTGAACCTTACAATCCCCGCTGCGCATTTTCCGGTATCGAAAGCCATTCTCGAGGCCGGTAAGCACGTCTATTCGGAAAAGCCGCTGGTGCTGTCGCTGGAAGAGGGCGAGGAACTGCGGCGCATCGCCCGCGAGAAGAACCTCTCCGTCGGCTGCGCACCGGACACCTTCCTCGGCGGTGCGCATCAGCTTGCCCGGCAATATATCGATGACGGCAAGGTCGGCCGCATCACGTCAGGTACATGCCACGTTATGAGCCCCGGCATGGAGATGTGGCACCCCAATCCGGGTTTCTTCTTCCTCAAGGGCGGCGGGCCGATCCTCGATCTCGGTCCTTATTACGTTGCCAACCTCATCAACCTCATCGGCCCGGTAAAGCGCGTCGGCGCGTTGACAAGCATGGCAAATCCGACCCGTACGGTGACCAGCCAGCCGCTGAACGGCGAGATCATCCCTGTCGAGACCCCGACAAATATCCATGCCCTGCTGGAATTCGTGAATGGTGCGACGATCACGCTTTCGGCGAGCTGGGATGTCTGGTCGCATCGTCATGCCAATATGGAACTCTATGGCACGGAAGGCTCGATCTACGTGCCGGATCCGAATTTCTTCGGCGGTGTTGTCGAAGCCAGCGGTCGCGACAAGAATATCCAGCCGCTGGAAGACTGGGCTCACCCCTTCGGCATCGCCAATCAGGAAAGCCCGAACGGCCCGCGTGCAAATTACCGCACGGCCGGTCTCGCCGATATGGCGATTGCCATTCTGGAGGGGCGCGACGCCCGCTGCTCGCTGGATCGTTCCCTGCACGGTATCGACGTGATGACGTCGATCCTGAAGTCCGGCGAAGAGGGCCGTTTCATCGAGATGACGACGACCTGCACGCAGCCGGCCGCGCTCGGCATTGAGGAGGCGCAGGCGTTGCTGCGCTAAGGACGGAAGATCATTCCTTGAAAAGCGGTGAAGGTAACTTTGCCGCTTTTCGTGATTTCAGCTAGGGCCTTCACAAATTCCCCGCTTTGCTTTAAAGCCGCCCCTGTAATCCGGTCGCAGCCCACCCGGTCAAAACAAGGGATCCCAACTTATGAAAACCATCGTCATCTGCTCCGGCGGATTGGACTCCGTTTCGCTTGCGCATAAAATCGCCGCGGAACATGAACTTTTAGCTCTCGTCTCCTTCGATTATGGCCAGCGCCACAGGAAGGAACTGGATTTTGCCGCCGATTGCGCCAGACGGCTCGGCGTGCCGCATCATGTCATCGACATCAGAACCATCGGCGCGCATCTCACCGGTTCCGCACTGACCGACGATGTGGAGGTGCCTGATGGCCACTACGCCGAAGAGACCATGCGCTCCACCGTGGTGCCGAACCGCAATGCCATCATGCTCACCATCGCTTTCGGCCTGGCTGCCGCGCAACAGGCGGAAGCAGTGGCGATTGCCGTTCATGGCGGCGATCACTTCATCTACCCGGATTGCCGGCCGGGCTTCATTGACAGCTTCAACGCCATGCAGGCGCATGCGCTTGAAGGCTATGCTGATGTGAAACTTTTTGCGCCCTACGTCACCGTTTCCAAGGCGGCCATCGTGACCGATGGCGCGAAATATGGAACGCCCTTCGGTGAAACATGGTCCTGTTACAAGGGCGGCTTGCGTCACTGCGGCCGCTGCGGCACCTGCGTGGAGCGGCGCGAAGCCTTCCATCTTGCCGGCGTCACCGATCCGACAGACTATGAGGACCCGGATTTCTGGGTGGCCGCGACCCATGCTTTTGCGGCGCAGGAGGTGCGTTGATGTTCCGCATCACCAAGGAATTTCACTTCTCCGCCTCTCACCAGTTGAAAAGCTTGCCCGCCGACCACCAGTGCAGCCGTCTGCATGGCCATAATTACATCGTCGAGGTGGAACTGAAGGGGGAAGCGCTGAACGAGCACGGTTTCGTGCGCGATTATCATGAGCTTGCACCGCTCAAGCACTACATCGACGACAAGTTCGACCATCGCCATCTGAATGATGTTCTCGGCCATGACCGGGTGACGGCTGAATGCCTGGCTAAGCATTTTTATGACTGGTGCAAGGAGCGTCTGCCGGAAACCAGCGCCGTGCGGGTTAGCGAAACCGCCAAAACCTGGGCGGAATACCGGCCATGACGGCGGCTGCACACAAGATTGCAGCGAGGGACACCACGATCCGCATCAGTGAAATCTTCGGCCCGACCATTCAGGGCGAAGGTCTGCTGATCGGTCTGCCGACGGTTTTCGTTCGCACTGGCGGCTGCGACTATCGCTGTTCCTGGTGCGATACGCTGCACGCGGTCGATAGCGATTATCGCGACACGTGGAAACCGTTGCCGGTCGATGCAATCTGGCAGGAGGTGCGGCGGCTTTCCGGTGGCGTACCGCTGACGGTCTCGCTGTCTGGCGGCAATCCGGCCATCCAGCCGCTTGGGTCGCTGATCGCAAAAGGGCATGGTGAAGGCTATCGTTTCGCGCTGGAAACGCAGGGCAGTATCGCCAAAGACTGGTTTGCCGATCTCGACCATCTGGTTCTGAGCCCCAAGCCGCCATCGAGCGGCATGGAAACGGACTGGCAGGCTTTCGAAGACTGTCTTGCCGCTGCCGGCGAGGGGCCGCAGGTGGCCTTGAAGATCGTGGTCTTTGACGATGCGGATTACGCCTATGCCAAAGCGGCATCCGCGCGTTTCCCGTATTTGCCGGTTTACCTCCAGCCCGGCAACCACACCCCGCCGCCGCCGGATGATGACGATGCGCGTGTCGATATCGATGGTGTAATGGAGCGGATGTTGTGGCTGGTGGATAAGGTTAGCGAAGATCGCTGGTTTTCCGCCCGCGTGCTGCCGCAGCTGCATGTGTTGTTATGGGGGAACAAGCGCGGGGTGTGAAGTTGCGCGGGAGTGAAATTCCACGCTTTAGTTTGCGTCCTCAAGAAGCGCACAATGTATTGAGCGAGTGTAAGCCGCTTGTTTCTTCTCCCCGTGGGGGAGACGTCCGCGGCAGCGGGACGAGGGGGCGAGCTCTGCGAAATCCGGCAATGTTGCCCCCTCATCCGACCCTTCGGGCCACCTTCTCCCCTCCGGGAGAAGAAACCTGCGGCAAAGTGATGCCGCAGGTTGTTCTTTCACATCAAGCCGAAACGGCCAACTCGCGTCTCTCCCGATCCGCAATGATCGACAGATCGAGTACCTTCTGCAGATTGGCGGCGTGGCGGAAGTCGGGATCGGCGACGCCGCCTTCCATCACGGCCTTGGCGAATTTTTCGTAGTTCGTCGGCACGGGATCGACATCGATCGTCTTCCAGATCGCCTTTTCCACATCCTCGCCGATGCAGGCACGCAGGCTGGAATAGTCGGGCGTGTGAATGACTTCGAGTGCGCCCTTGTCGCCGTGGATGCGCAAACGAAGTTCGTTGAGGTGGCCCGTCGCCCAGCGGCTGGCATGAATGACGCCCATGGCGCCATTTTCCAGTTCGGCCGTCATGGTGAAGCTGTCATTTGCATCCAGATCGTAAGCGCCGATCTTGTTGCCCTCATATTTGTCGAAGGTCTTCAGCCGAGTGAAGATTCGTTGCACATCGCTGCCCGCGCCATAAGAGGCGAAGTCGAGTATGTGGATGCCGACATCGCCCAGCACGCCGTTCGAGCCATGCTTGGTGGAAAGCCGCCACAACCACTTACTCTCTGTCATCCAGTCGCCCCAGGCCTTGGAAACGAGCCAGCTCTGGAGATAGGAGGCTTCCAGATGGCGAACCTTGCCGATCTTGCCGGCCAGCACCATCTCGCGCGCCGCCTGCAAGGGGGCGACGTTGCGATAGGTGAGATTGACCATGGCAACGAGGCCGGCCTTTTCGGCCGCGTCGGCCATTTCGGCGGCATTCGCGTAGTTTTCCGCCAGCGGTTTTTCGCAGAAAACGTGCTTGCCCGCCGCAAGCAGCTTCAGGCTCGTGGGGTGATGGATGGCATCGGGCGTGACATTCGCCGCCGCATCGAATTCACCCCAGGCAATGGCGTCATCCAGCGAAGTGAAAGAGAGCGGGATGTTATGGCGCAGCGCAAAGGCCCGTGCCACCACGTCGTCCACATCTACCGCCGCAACCAGTTCGACGCCGGGGATCTGAGAAAAATATGTGGCATGGTTGTTGGCCATGCCACCGGTTCCGAGAATGAGAAGTCTCATGCCAGTATCTCCAAGCCCTTACCTGTAACCTGCTTCGCCTGCCTTATGCAACTTGGGACCACGTTCCTCGATAGGCTCGAGCGCCTTATCGACGGGAACATTCGGCGCGTCGTGAATACTCTTCAGGGCGCCGACCGGATTATAGGCCCATTTTACAGAATTGCTGATGACCTTCTGCACATTGGCGTCGTGATAGGTCGGATAAGTTTCATGGCCGGGGCGGAAATAGAAGATATTGCCGGCACCACGACGCCAGGTGAGACCCGAACGGAAAACCTCACCGCCCTGGAACCAGGAAATGAAGACGGTCTCAAGCGGCTCCGGTACGGAAAACTGCTCGCCATACATCTCCTCGTTTTCCAGCTCGAAATGCTCGGGCAGGCCGGCGGCAATCGGGTGGCGGGGATTGATGGTCCACAGGCGTTCGCGTTCGCCCGCCTCGCGCCATTTCAACGCGCAGGGCGTACCCATCAGGCGCTTGAACGGCTTGGAGAAGTGGCCGGAATGCAGGACGATGAGGCCCATGCCTTCCCAGACGCGCTTAGCGACGCGCTCCACAATGTCATCCTGAACTGCGCCGTGGTCCTTGTGGCCCCACCAGACGAGAACGTCGGTCTTGTCGAGACGCTCCTGTGAAAGGCCGTGCTCCGGCTCCTGCAGCGTGGCGGTGGTGGCGTTGATCTCGGGATTTTGGTTCAGCGCGTCGGCGATGGTGTTGTGCATGCCGTTTGGATAGATCGAACGCACCGTCTCATTGATGTGTTCGTGAATATTTTCGCCCCATACAACGGTGTTGATGGTCATTCTCATGCTCCTTGGTGAAAGCCGGCTACTTGGGTTGTCCCGGCGGAAGTTAGGTTCAGGCGGCGCCGCGAGCGGGGTTGCGGGCAATGGCCCGACCCTCGGCGTCAAAACGGTGGATCTGCGCCGTATCCGGCACGATGGTGATATGCTCGCCCGCCTTGCGGCCGGTCACGCCCTCTTCACGTACGACAACAGGCTCGCCGGCGCCGATCTCGACATAGATGTAGCTGTCCGATCCGAGCATTTCCGAATGCACGATTTCTCCACTCCAACCGCTGCCGTCGCTGGCGATGGTGATGTGTTCCGGCCGGACACCGATCGTTTTTGCGCCTTCTGATTCCGCATACTTGCCTGCCAGGAAGTTCATCTTCGGCGAGCCGATGAAGCCGGCGACGAAGGTGTTGACAGGACTTTCGTAAAGCTCGAGCGGCGTGCCGATCTGCTCGACCCGACCGTCGCGCAGGACGCAGATGCGGTCGGCGAGTGTCATCGCCTCCACCTGATCGTGGGTGACGTAGATCATCGTCGTGTCATGCATCGAGCGATGCAGCTTGGCGATCTCGAGACGCGTGGCCACGCGCAGCGCCGCATCGAGGTTGGAGAGCGGCTCGTCAAACAGGAAGACCTTCGGATCGCGCACGATGGCGCGGCCGATGGCGACACGCTGGCGCTGGCCGCCAGAAAGCTGCTTCGGCAGGCGCTCCAGATAGGGCGTGAGCTGCAGCATCTCCGCTGCCGCTTCGACGCGCTTCTTGCGCTGTTCTTTGTCCGCGCCCGACAACTTCATGCCGAAAGCCATGTTTTCGAACACGGTCATGTGCGGATATAGCGCATAGGACTGGAAGACCATTGCGACGCCGCGTTTGGCGGGCGGCAGGCGGTTTACTGTCTCACCGTCGAAGGAGAGCGTGCCGCCGGTGATTTCCTCCAGCCCGCATATGAGGCGTAGCAGCGTGGACTTGCCACAGCCTGAAGGGCCGACAAAAACCATGAATTCGCCGGAGCGGATATCCATGTCGATGCCCTTGATGACATCGAAGGCGCCAAAGGATTTGCGAAGATCGCGCAATTGAATGGTGGTCATGATGTTTCTCCTAGCCTTTGACGCCGCCGGCCGTGAGGCCGGAGATGATGCGTCGCTGGAAGATCAGAACGAGGACGACGAGGGGCGCGGTAACGATGACGGACGCGGCCATGATCGTTCCCCAGGGAATTTCGAACTGTGAGCCGCCCGACAGCAGCGCGATGGCGACCGGCACCGTGCGCTGCTCGTTCGATGAGGTGAAAGTGAGCGCGAAGAGGAACTCGTTCCATGCCGCGATGAAGGCGAGGAGCCCCGTCGTGACGAGCGCCGGCCACATCAAAGGCATGAACACCTGTGTGATGATGACCCAGGGCGATGCGCCGTCAACGATGGCTGCTTCCTCGATTTCGATCGGCAGGTCGCGCATGAAGGTTGTCAGGACCCAAACCGTGAAAGGCAGGGTGAAGATCATATAAGAAAAGATCAGCGCCAAGGGCGTGTTGAAGATGCCTGCCCAGCGGATCAGTTCAAACAGGCCGGCGAGAACGGCAATCTGCGGGAACATCGAAACCGACAGAATGGTGAGCAGCAGCAACGCGCGGCCCCGGAAGCGGACGCGCGCCAGCGCATAGGACGCGGTGACCGCCAGAAACAGCGACAAGATGACGACGGATGATGCAACAAGCAACGAATTGCCGAGATTGCGCAGGAACGTGCCGTTGCCAATGACGAAACTGTAATTGGTGAGCGAAAATTCGCGCGGCCAGTAATTAACCTGGAACAACGCCGAGCCCGATTTCAGACTGGTCAGGATCGCATAATAAAACGGGAATACCGAAATTACCATGATGACGGCGACCAGCGCATAAAAGGCGGTGGTTTTCAGGATGCTGGGCAAGGTCATCGCTGGGCTCCATCGGTGTTGACACGCCCGAGCCACATATAGATGACCGTGATCGAGGCGATGATGAGGAACAGCATGGTAGAGGCGGCGGCGCCATAGGCGAACTTGTCGAAATCGAACAGATTCTCGCGCGCCAGCACCGACATGGTGCGGGTCTGGGCATTATTCGGCGTCAGGATGTAGATGAGGTCGAAAACGCGCATCGCATCCAGCATACGGAAGATGACGGCGACCATCAGGGCAGGGCGGATCATCGGCAGGGTAACGCGGAAGAACACCTTGACGGGGTGGATGCCATCCACCTTGGCCGCTTCATACATGTCCTTTGGCACCATCTGCAGACCGGCGAGAATGAGCAGCGCCATGAAGGGCGTGGTCTTCCAGATGTCGACGATAAGCACGGCGATCATCGCGGTTTCGGGGTTGGCGGTCCAGGCAATCTTGTTGGAGATCAGGCCTAGATTAAGGAACAGGTCATTCAAGATGCCGAACTGGTCGTTCAGCATCCACGCCCACATTTGCGCAGAGACGATGGTGGGAATGGCCCATGGCACAAGAATGGCAGCGCGCACGAGGCCGCGTCCCTTGAATTCTGCATTCAGTACCAGAGCGACGATGAGGCCGAGGACGGTTTCGAGGCTGACCGAAACGATGGTGAATTTCAGCGTGTTGAGAACCGCCCCCCACCATGCGGGATCTGCAAGAAGGCCTCGATAGATCGTGCGGCCGCTGCTGAGCGTGATCCAGGTGAGATAGTTCTTGAGGCCGACGAATTGTGCTCCCTCCAGATTGGTGAGCGAGGCGTCGGTGAGGCTGAACCACACGGTGCGCACGAGCGGCCAGCCCGCCACCAGCGCCAGCACGAGAAATGTGGGGGCAAGGAACAGCCAGGCGGATTTCAAGCGTTCTGACTGTAGATCGGAACCTGTGCCGGATGCCGTGACCGGTCTTTGAAGGGCGATGTCGTTCATGGGGATATCTCGCGGTTGGGGCGCGGGAGACGATCAGGCGAGACCGTTCCCGCGCGGGCCGGATTACCAGCCGTTGCCTTTGAGATCGGTCAGTTCAACCTCGAGAAGCTCAAGATTTTCAGCGGCCGTGCCATTGCCGGAGAGCGTGTTGTGGACCGCACCCCAGAACTTGGCCGAAACCTCGTTATATTTCACCTTGGCCGAGGCGGAAGGACGCGGGACGGCGGTCTGGAAGATCGGCTTCCATGTCGGCATGAAGGGCTGCGCGGCCGCAACATCCTTGTCGTCGTAAAGCGAAGCGATCGTCGGCATGTTGGAAAGCTGAACGGCGCGCATCTTCTGGGTTTCCTTGGATGCGATAAACTTCACGAGCTCAATGGCAGCTTCCTGGTTGGCTGAATATTTGGATACGGCGAGATTCCAGCCGCCGAGCGTTGAGGCCGGTGCCTCGCCCTCGGCGCCAGCCGGGAGCGGTGTTACGCCGAACTTGCCCTTGATGGCGCTGTCGTCGCCATTGCCGAGCGCGTAGGCGTAGGGCCAATTGCGCATGAAGACGGAGTTGCCGGTTTGCCAGACGCCGCGCGCTTCCTCTTCCTTGTAGGCAAGCACGCCCTGCGGCGCGATGGTGCCGACCCATCCCTTGGCAGTTTCGATGGCGGCAGCAGCCTTTTCATTGTTGACGGAGATATCGCCATTGCTTTCGACAATATGGCCGCCGCCGGCGGAAGCAATCCATTCCAGGGCATTGCAGGTGAGGCCTTCATAGGCGCTGCCCTGGAAGACAAAACCCCAGAGGTCCTTCTGGCCCGCTTCACGCTCCTTGTCCTGGATTTCCTTCGCGGTTTTGCTCAGCTCCTTCCAGGTTTTCGGCGGTTGCTTGCCGTATTTTTCGAGCAGGTCCTTGCGATAGAACAACGCGGGCGCGTCTGTGAACATCGGCATGGCGACGAGTTTGCCGTCCACGGTTTGCGATGCGACGATGGAGGGGAAATGATCTCCGATGACATCCTTCGTCGCCGCGGTCAGGTCCACGAACTGGTCGGCAAGCTGCGGCGCCCAGATAACGTCCGTCTGGTAGACATCGACATCCTTGTTACCCGCGGCAAGCCACAGCCGGTACTGGCTGAACTGCTCGCTGGAGGATGACGGCATGGTGACGAGATTGACCTTGTGGCCGGTTTGTTTTTCGAAAGCCGCAATGCGTTCTTTGAAGAATGCGACGTTCTTGCCGGTGGAATTGGCGGCGATGGAAATCTCGGCCGCCTGCGCGGAAACGGCGGCGGAAAGTACGCTGCCGCACAGGAACAAAGTCTTCATGGAAATATTCATTGTCAAACTCCTCCGTTGACGCTCCCGATTGTCCTCAAAATTGAAAGCGCTTTTGACTAAAAGGAAGCTCGCAAAAGCCGGGCAATCTGTCAATACTCTTTCTAATCGAGCGACAATCGGGCGTTTTTGCCTGCAAATTTTCACCATTTGCCTTTCAAGATGATGGACTGTAAGGTTTCAGGTGGGAAGAAATTGAAATCGTTTTCAATTTTTGTCGACTTGAAAATTCCGCAGCGGCGACGCATGCAGGGGGCGAATTGGCAAAAAAACATGAAGCTCAAGGAATTCGCAGAAAAGGTTGGCCTGTCGCCCACCACCGTTAGCAGAGCGCTGGGCGGCTATCCCGAAGTGCGTGAGGAAACGCGTCAGCGGGTCATGGAGGCTGCGCTCAAATACGGGTATTTGCCGAATGCCAATGCCGTGCGGTTGGCAACCGGCAGGGCCGGCGCTATCGGTGTCGTTATGGGCCGGTCGGGCGGAGGACATTTCTTTTCGGAATTCATGGGCGGCATGGCCACCCGGCTGGAACGGGAAGAGACCGACATTCTCGTCAGCGTGACAGTTGACAACAATCTCGATGAGGAGCTGGCTATTTTCAGCCGGCTGGCGGCGAGCGGTCGTGTGGATGGCATTATCGTGCACTCACCGCGTCCGGAGGATGAGCGTATCGCGCTGCTCAACCGGCTCGGCGTACCCTTCATCGTGCACGGGCGCTCAAAGACACCCTTCGAACATGCCTGGCTCGATATCGACAACCATGATGTGACCTATCGCCCGACGATCCATTTTCTCGAGCGCGGCCACCGGCGTATAGCCCTCATCAATGGGCCGGTCGGACGAACCTTCGTACGGGATCGTGAACAGGGTTTCCGCGAGGCGCTGGCTACCCACGGCATTACGCCCGATCCGCGCTTCATGATGAACGAGCACTTCAGCGAAGAGACCGCGTTCCGCTTCGCCCGTTCGCTGCTGGAGCAGACACCGCGCCCGACAGCCTTTGTTGCGGGTGCCATGATGACGGCACAGGGCGTCTACCGTGCTGCGACCCAGATGGGGCTGACAATCGGCAAGGATGTTTCCGTCATCGCCCATGACGATGTGTTTCCTTACCTCACGCCTGAAAGCATGATGCCGCCGCTTTCCACCACCCGCTCGCCCATGCGCATGGCAGGAATAAGGGTGACGGACCTTCTTCTGCAGATCATCGGCGGTCGCCCCGTCCGCGAGGTTCAGGAACTGTGGCCTGTGGAACTGATTTTGCGAGAATCGGTTGGCCCTGCCTGAGCTTTGGGCCATAGCTCACTGATTCCACTCCATTTTGTGAACGCCGATTGAGAACGTTCGCCTTTAGTCATCTATACGACAGCATCGTCTCATGTATAATCGGAAGGGTATCGGGTTCATGGAACAGAGACCCGGACCGGCGCGTTGAGGGACGTGTCGATGGAGGACGATGGATGTTTGAATTTCTAAAACCGCAACAGCAGCCTGTAATCGATGACGTCGAGGCGACCGGCACCTATGCCGATGCGTTGCTCAACGTAACGAGCCCGGAATTGACACGTTCCACGGCGCGCGAACACGGGCATGAAGCCCATTCACGCGATTATTGTGAAAATCGCGACATTTCCCGTGGCGCTCTCGGTTTTGCCTGAGCGATCACAAAATCTTCCTCGAAAAAAACGGAACGGACGGACCGCGCCTGCGTTTCCTTTCTACGACCCGCAGGGCGGCGGAACTTGATCCAGAGGACCTTCCCGGCTTTATGACCGATGGGCGAACTGGGTGTTGCGCCGTCTGAGTGGCGGCGTTGCAACGCAGTGTCGCGATAGATCAAGAGCAGCGACTTCCGTGAGGTCCGCCGCGCTGACATCAGGAGACCGCAATGACGACAATTCTGGTTGAGCCCTATCCGGAACCGCCGATGCCGGTTCCACCCCAGCCCGACATCCCCCCGATCAAAGAGCCGGAGCCCGATCGTTTGCCGGACGAGGTGCCCACACCCAATCCCGACGAAAACGACGAGCCCCCGAAGGTGTTTTAGGCCGGATCGGGTGACTCGAATTTTTTGCTCACAAAAGGTGAGTGCGCGAGTCCGAAACGCCAGGGATAATCGATCGCTCGGCTGATGCCGATGCGCCTGCCGATGCTGACGGCGGTTGCCGTTTTCGGCAGCTGAAGGAAAAAAGGTGGCGCCTCGAGCGCGGCACCGTCCATCTCTCCGGTGATGGCCATTGCCTGACAAAGCCTTCCCGGGCCGGAGCATAGGAGTCTGAGTTTGTCAGTTCCCCGTCGCAGTTTCATCATGTCGATACCGGTTCGCGGTTCGATCGCGCGAAGAAGCACGGCTGAACCCGGGGAACAGACGAAGTTGGCGCACCAGTGAATGCCGTACGACCGGTAGACGTAGAGACGTCCGGCTGGCCCAAACATTGCCCGGTTGCGCGGGGTTTTCCCATTGAAACTGTGCGACGCCGGATCATCTGGATGATAAGCTTCGGTCTCGACGATGACGCCGCCGGTATTACCGACGCGAAATTCCGCTCCGATGAGCGCGCGGGCGACATCCACTGCGTCGCGAAGGAAAAAACTCTTGTCCATTTCCGGACCAAAGACCTGATTCATCGGAACCCCTTCCACGCTATGTCGTTCTGAAGTGAGCTTTTACTCATTTCCCGCATCGGCCTTGTCGATGAATCCAGCCGGAGGGCATGTCATGCAACTTTCGACGACTTATGTAAAACGCAATGACGGATCTATCTCCGTCGAGTTTGCCGGCAGCGACGGCGATCACGTTTCGGTTCGCCTTGCCGATGGTCTGGAAGGGATCGACGACGCGGAAGCGATTAAACGGGCGAGCGCCGTGATGGTCCAACTCACCGCATTTGGAACGCGCCAGGGTGCCGACGCACCCTCGCAATTTTCCCGCCTTGGAACGGCTCAGAATGATGGAACGCGCGAGCAGGGTGAGCGCGTGCAGGCGAGCGCCCGGACCGCGAGGGACCGTGACGTTCTGGAGGAGGAGCTGGAAGAGGGGCTGGAGGACAGCTTTCCGGCCAGTGATCCCGTCTCGGCGACCGTTACCTCCATCGCCTCGCGAAAAGGGGGGCTGTGACATTGACTGTTCGTAAAGTCGCTCTCGTGACCGGGGCCGGTTCAGGTATCGGACGCGCCGCCGCCCTTCATCTCTCCACCCAGGGTTTTTCGCTCGGGCTGCTCGGGCGCACGCAATCCGAACTGGAGGACGTTGCCGACGACATTACCGCTCGTTCCGGCGCCTCGAAAATTCTCATCGCCGACGTGTCGGATGAGGAGGCCATGCGGAGCGCCGTTGCAGCGCTGGTGGAGGATTTTGGCCGCCTTGACGTCGTGGTGGCCAATGCTGGCGTCAACGGTGTCTGGGCGCCTATCGATGAACTCAAACCCTCGGAGTGGGACGACACGATACGCATCAATCTCCGCGGCACCTATCTCACGGTTCATGCCAGCGTGCCACATCTGAAGGCGGCAGGCGGCGGTTCCATCGTCATTGTCTCCTCGATCAACGGCACGCGCACCTTCACTTCGCCCGGCGCGACCGCCTATTCGGTCACAAAGGCAGGGCAGCTTGCCATGGCCCAGCAACTGGCGCTGGAGCTTGGGCGGCACCGCATCCGTGTCAACGCAGTGTGCCCGGGTGCGATCAAAACGGCAATCGACGAGAATACGAAGATACGCGCACGGGAAAAAACCGAGGTGCCGGTTCGCTTCCCCGCGGGAGATATTCCGGTGACGGGCGGTGTGGCGGGAACGAGCGAGGATGTCGCCGAGCTGATCGGTTTTCTCGCCTCCGATGCGTCCCGCCACGTGACCGGCACACCGGTCTGGATCGACGGCGGCCAGGGGCTTCTCCGCTAGATGCTTCTCCGGCGTCATGCCCGGAGACCCTCACGGGCTTGTGTCCCTATGATTAACGAAAGGGTAACGTCTGTTCACGAGACTTTGTCCATGGATGAGGTTGCCGTGTTGTGGCCACCTTCGATAGTTAAGCGTTTGCCGGAAAGGCGGGCAAATCAGGCGGGCAGAAATATCCATGGGTATGCAGGCTGTGCTGAACTTCGCGGTGGCGGGGTTGCGGCAAAAGTTCAAGACGGGGGCAAAACTGGCTGCGGTCATCGCGATCGGCGGTAGCCTTTCCGCGTGCACCTCAATGGGTCTCGACAGCGTGAAAAAAGACCCGCCGAAGCTGTCGTCCAAGATGATGGCGCAGATGTCAGCCAAAAGCATGCGTCCGGAAAGTCCGGTTCTCGTTCGCATCTTCAAGCAGGAGAGCGAGCTCGAGGTCTGGAAGATCGACAAGACCGGCAGTTATGCGTTGCTGAAGACATATCCCATGTGTCGCTGGTCCGGAAAACTCGGGCCGAAGATGAAAACGGGAGACCGTCAGGCGCCGGAGGGTTTTTATCATGTCTCGGCCGGCATGTTGAACCCGAATTCGCAATATTACGTCTCATTCAATCTCGGTTACCCCAACCGGCTGGAATCCGCGCTCGGCTATACCGGCGAGGCGCTGATGGTGCACGGCGCCTGTTCGTCTTCCGGCTGCTACGCGATGACAGACGCGCAGGTGGGTGAGATCTATGCCATTGTCGCGCGTGCGCTGCAGGGTGGGCAGGACCGCTTCCAGGTCCAGGCCTATCCCTTCCGCATGACCGCAAGGAACATGGTGGCGCACCGGAACGACCCCAACATGCCCTTCTGGAAGACGCTGAAGGAAGGTTACGATTATTTCGAGGTGACGCGGCGCCAGCCCAAGGTCTCCGTCTGCGGCCGCCGTTATGTCTTCAATAGTGAATTTGCCGAAGGCGAGCCTGCCGATCCGCTGGCAGCCTGCCCGCCGGCCGTCAACCAGAATGACCCGCTGGTGGCATCGAGGCTGGCCGAGGAGCAACAAAAACTTGCCGCGGCGATGAGCGAGGGAACTTCCGCCCCCCTCAGCGCGTATGTAGACGGCGGCATGCATCCGAGCTTCCGGGCCATACTGAAATCGAGCGGCGCCAAGGCAATGGCATCGCAGGTTTCCGGCGCGAAGTACCCTATAAGCCGCCCCGAGGCGGCGCTGGCGGATCCCTTTGCCAGTGTGAGATGACGTAAATGAGGTTTTTCAATTGAACGAGACGATGACGACCCGGCGGGGTTTCCTGCTTGGAGCAGGCGGTTTGGCACTGGCCGGACTTGCGGGTTGCAACACCACGGCACGTGAAACTGCGAGGCCGGCCGCTCCGGCGGAAGATCCGATGTACGCGCTGATGTACGGCCCGAAACCTGACGAGCAGTTCCCACTGCCGGAAATTCCCTATAAGCGCATTCCGCGCCAGTTCCTGCGGCAGATGGTGGCGAACCCGACCGGCGAGCGTCCCGGCGTGATCGTGGTCGATACTGCCAACCATTTCCTTTATCTGACCTATGAAAACGGGCAGGCCATGCGTTACGGCGTGGGTCTTGGCCGCGCAGGCTTCGAGTGGTCGGGCCGCGGCGTCATCCAGTACAAGCGGCAATGGCCGCGCTGGACACCACCAGACGAAATGATCGCCCGTCAGCCGGAGCTGGAGCCTTATAGCAGCCGCAATGGCGGCATGGAGCCGGGCCTCAAGAATCCGCTCGGTGCGCGTGCACTTTATATCTTCAAGGATGGCAAGGACACGATCTATCGTCTGCACGGCTCGCCCGAATGGTGGACAATTGGCAAATCCGTGTCTTCGGGCTGCGTTCGCCTGCTGAACCAGGACATAGTCGATCTCCACAATCGCGTGCCCGATGGGACGCCGATTGTGGTGACAGCGCTCGGTCCCGCACAGCAGGGTGTGCCGATTGGTCAGGAAGGCGTGCCTGTCGCGCAATATGGCAATGGCGCGGTCGGTGACGGTTTGTCACAGCCGATGCAGACCTACTGACCTAAGAGAGAGGTGGGCCGCCGGCAACGGCGGCTCAACCGCGTCGGGCGGTCCGCTGTCGGTATCATTCATGGCGTTGTACCTCCCAGGTAAACGACGCAGCACGTTACCGGTGCCCCGCCGGAACAGCGGGGCTTAGCCAGGGAATATGTTCTGGCACAGCCCTCTAGCCGACTGCGCGGCTCATGGGCAACATTTCATCGAAATGGACCGGACCGGCCATAACCAGCGGCATGCTCGCCTCAAGGCAGGCGGAGATGAATGCTTCCCGTGCCACTTCCGCGGCTTCGAGCCTGGACAGCGCGGCGCGGCATTTTTGCACGGCGCGCTTATAGCGTTCACCACGGCGAAGCGGCCATTCGTTTTCCAGAAAATCCAGGGCGTCGTAAACGCTCAGAAACGATCTCTCAAGGCCGCATTGCATGCGCACCCGAACAGGCGCTCTAAACAAAACTTCCGGGCTGTTCATCTTTACCTCCAATCTTAAACAACCAGATCAAGAAGCCTGAAAAATATTGGAGCGGCGGCGCCCCGGATCAAGATCGGACACACAAATTTTCGCTGCGCCGATAAGCGTCGGCACCTAGCGTTGTTCTTTATCCTCCCTGTGCGGACAGCGCTTCATCATTTTGTCGATGGCCGCCCTATCACCTGCAAACCGTTCAAACAGTTCTGCCGCCTGCACCAAGCCCAACGCATATAGTTCCTGAATTTGTTCGATAGTGTAGTTTCGGGTGTTCGCATCGTTCATTTTTCAGCCGTCCTTCTTGCGATGAACGCGCGGAGGATTGTGAAGTTCTGCTGCCGGGATCCGGCCTGAAGAATTTCGCCGGCGCGCCGCCTGATCAACTCGCACGTCCGGGTGCGAGCCTAGCCGTGTCGCGCCAGCTTCTCCCTCACACAAAGATCACCAGCAGCCATCTATCGTCAGTTTTTATCGAGGCCCTGGGCCATCTCCAGATGATGCTGGAGCGCCGGTAGAGTTTTTGCCGCCCACGCCTTAAGCTCCGGATTATCGCCGCCTTCGGCGTAGCGCTTGAAAAGATCAACGGCGTCTTCATGCGCATCGACCTGATCATCGATATATTCTTCGTTGAACTCGTTGGCGTCGAGTTTTGCGAGGTCGTCTACTTCTTCCTTGTGATCATCTGTCAGAGCGGTGACCGGTGTCCCGTTCACCTTGCCGCCGGATAACAGGGTTTTCAGTTCCGAACTGGTTTTCTCATGCTCGGTGATCATTTGCTGCGCAAAGGCTTTGGTTTCCTCGTTCCCTTTGGTGAGGGCGAGTTTGCTTGATTCAATTTCGAAGATATCGCTTGCCGAGGCCTGCAAGATGAAATCCTCGGTTTTTGGCGCGACGCCAAGTGCGGAATTGACGCCGGTGGATTCCGTCGCGGATTGCGCCAAAGCAGTTCCGGCGACGAGTGCGAACGCGAGGGAAAGAATGGTCTTCATTGTTGAGCCTCCTGATGGTTGAGGCTCCACCAACCGTGATGGGCAAGAAATGTTCCTCGGGGCGAAAGAAAAGCCCGCTTGAACGGCGTTGCCGGTTGCCGGAGTTGACGCATCGCCTCGGGATAATGTCCATGCGAGGCGGGCACTCTATACGGGCCAGAATTCAGGGGTCGACTTCGATCCGAATGATGCTATGGTTCATACATTGCCATCAACCGAATTCGTAGGCGGTGGCAACTGAGGGTTACTATGTGCTCCCGCCTGCTTTTTGCGGAGATGCACATATGTTGTATCCGTCAAATTTCGAATATTGTCTGCTACGACGAATTCTCGTTCGTTGGGCCGCCCGTTTCACATCAGATGAGACGTTGCAGGCCAAACTCGTGGAAAAGACGATACGCAAAACTCTTCAGGATTTTCTGCTGAAGGATGATGGTGCAGCCATCGACCTCGAGTTGCTCGCGACGATGCGCCGGTTGGCGTTATGCGAGTTTGGTGTGAAAAGAGATCAGCAAAATCAGGCGCCGCCGGTTGACGTGGCCGAAGGACGCGGCGCATCTCCGCAATAGCGGTATCTCCGCAGTGATATCTCTCCGACTGCGCCATAGGGCGGAACGGAGAACGGTGGCCGGATAACGGCAGTTGGCCGCAATTTTCTTTCTTTTCCGTTGGCGGGAATGTTTTTTCCTTTCCGCGATGCAATAGAGCGGTTATTTCCGCGTCAGAAAACGCGCACTTTGCTAGATGTGCGCAGCTATTGACATGAGCCGGACCCTTTGATGACGACTGACGTTCCCTGCGCATTGGCGGTTGACGATATCCACAAGAGCTTTGGTTCTCACGAGGTTCTGAAAGGTATTTCGCTCAAGGCGCACAAAGGGGATGTCATTTCCGTCATTGGCTCCTCAGGCTCCGGCAAGAGCACCTTCCTCAGATGCATCAATTTCCTCGAAGTTCCGGATCGTGGCCGCGTGATCGTGAATGGCGAGGAAGTGGCCGTGAAGTACGGTCGGGACGGCAATGCCATGCCGCAGAGCTGGCGCCAGGTGGAGCGTTTGCGCACCGGTCTTGGCATGGTCTTTCAGAATTTCAATCTATGGGCCCACCGCACTGTACTTGAGAACATCATAGAAGCCCCGGTGCATGTGATGGGCGTGAAACGTGCGGAAGCCATCGAGAAGGCTGAAGCGCTGCTGCACAAGGTCGGGCTTTACGCGAAGAAGGATGCTTATCCGGCGTTCCTGTCCGGCGGTCAGCAGCAGAGGGCAGCCATAGCCCGCGCGCTCTGCGTCGAGCCGGCGGTGATGTTGTTCGACGAACCCACCTCGGCGCTGGACCCGGAGCTGGTCGGCGAGGTGTTGAAGGTGATCCGTGATCTCGCCGAGGAAGGCCGCACCATGCTTCTGGTGACACATGAGATGCGATTTGCGCGCGATGTGTCGAGCCATGTCATGTTTCTGCATCAAGGCCGCGTGGAAGAAGAAGGACCGCCGGAACGGGTCTTCGGCAATCCTCTGAGTGCAAGGTGCCGGGAATTCACCGGCGCGCTCGCGAGCTGATTTTTTCGTAACAGGAGATTCAAATGAAATTCTTCGCCTCAATGCTGGCCGGTACGGCTTTCGCACTTTCCGCTTTCTCCGCCAGCGCAGACGTCCGCTTCGGCGTCATGAACGAAAGCTATCCGCCTTTCTTCGCGCAGGACGCCAGCGGCAAGTGGCAGGGCTGGGAAATCGACCTGATGGATGCCGTCTGCGCCGAGATGAAGGAGAAATGCTCCATCGTCGCGCTATCCTGGGACGGTCTCATTCCCGCGCTTGAGAGCAAGAAATTCGATGTGATCTGGTCTTCCATGTCCAACACGCAGGAGCGCCAGAAGGTGATTGGCTTCACCGACAAATATTACAATACCCCGAGCAAGCTGATCGGGGCCAAGGACGGAAAGCCGGGGGCAACGGCTGAAGACGTGAAAGGCAAGACCATCGGTATCCAGGTCGCCACCATTCAGTCTGCCTATTATGCAAAGTATTTCAAGGACGTAGCCGACGAAAAAACCTACCAGACGCTGGATGAGGCGTTTCAGGATCTGGCTGCGGGTCGTATCGATTACGTCTTTGGTGACTCACTTGTTCTCGACACGTTCCTGAAAAGCGATGCCGGCAAGGATTGCTGCGCGGATGCCGGCAATGTTGCTGACGACCCGGAAATCCTCGGACTTGGCGTTTCAGGTGGCGTACGCAAGGACGACAACGAACTGAAGCAGAAGCTGAACGCCGCCATCGCCGCCGTCCGCGCCAGCGGTAAATATGATGAGATCACCAGGAAGTACTTCAGCTTCGATATCTACGGCGCGAAGTAATCCGGGTCGGGTTCGGCAGATGGCAAGCCTGGATACAATGTTGCAGCTTCTGTCGCCCTATCCTCCGGGATGGGGTGGTACCCTGTTGACGGGTGCTGCAGCGACGCTTGCCATCTCGGCCGGGGCCTATCTCATCGGCATGGTCATCGGCATGGCGGGCGCCTTGGGCAAGCTTTCGGGCAACCGCGGGCTCGAAACCGTCCTCAATCTCTACACCACGCTCATCCGCTCCGTGCCGGAACTGATCCTGATTGTGGGGCTTTATTATGCCGGAACCGACGGGCTCAATCGCCTGCTGCAGCTGGCCGGATTGCCGGTGCTCGAAGTCAACGGCTTCATAGCGGCAGTGGCGGTTCTGGGCTTCGTGCAGGGCGCTTACATGACGGAAGTGCTGCGCGGGGCGATAATGGCGATCCCCAACGGCCAGATCGAAGCGGCGAGGGCTTTCGGCATGTCTCCCCTCCTGCGGTTTCGCCGTGTCGTTCTGCCGGCGCTTTTGCCCAATGCTCTGCCGGGGCTTTCCAACCTGTGGCTCGCCGTCACCAAGGACAGTGCGCTTGTCGCCGTTGTGGGGTATCAGGAACTGGCGCTCGCGACCCGGCTCGCGGGTGCAAGTACCAAGCAGTATTTCCTGTTCTTCATGGCCGCGGCCCTGATGTATCTGGCGATCACCCTCGTCTCCAATTTCATCTTCAGGCAGATCGAACGGCACGTGCGCCGTGGTCAGCCCAGTCTGGCGTGAGGGAGATTGGCGATGGATTTTTCCTGGGTCGGGAAATACTGGCCGCTTCTTCTCTCCGGAGCATGGCAGACGATCGCCCTGCTCGTGATCTCCGTCTGCTGCGGTTTCGTTCTCGCCATCGGACTTGCCTTCGCGCAGGTCAGCGGCGGCCGAATGACCCGGATTCTCGCGCGTGGTTATTGCACCTTTTTTCGGGGCACGCCGCTGCTGATACAGCTCTGGCTGCTCTATTACGGCGTGGGGTCGCTCTTGCCCATGGTGCCGGGGCTGCGGCAAAGCTTTCTGTGGCCGGTGCTGCGCGAAGGTTTCTTTTTTGCGGCGGTCAGCTTCACGCTGAACTACGCAGCCTATGAAGCCGAAGTTCTTCGTGGTGCGTTGCTGGGCGTTCCAAAAGGCGAACTCGAGGCGGGCAGGGCCTTCGGCATGAGCCGCTTCACGCTGGCGCGCCGCATCTGGCTGCCGCGCGCGATCCGCGCGGCGCTGCCGACGATCGCGGGTGAAGTGGTGATGCAGCTGAAAGCCACGCCGCTTGCGTTCACGGTGACAGTCATGGATCTTTACGCCGTCGCCTACAAGGTGCGGCAGGACACGCTGCTGGTCTACGAGCCGCTTTTCGTCGTGACGATTTTTTATCTCATCCTCACCGCCATCATTGCCCGCTGCTTCGGTTTCATCGAGGCGCAGGTTCCGGTGCGCCGATAGCCTATCAAGGAGTTCTCATGAGCGATATTCGTATTCTGGACGGTGGCATGAGCCGTGAACTGCAGCGGCTGGGCGCTGAACTGAAGCAGCCCGAGTGGTCGGCGCTCGCGCTCATCAACGCCCCGGACATCGTCCGCCAGGTGCATGCGGAATTCATCGAGGCTGGCGCGGATGTGGTGACCACCAATTCCTATGCGCTGGTCCCTTTTCATATCGGCGAAGACCGGTTCAACAAAGAAGGTGCTTCACTGATCGCCCTTTCCGGTCGCCTGGCGCGTGAAGCGGCGGAGGCTTCGAAGCGTAATGTGGCCGTGGCCGGCTCGCTTCCTCCGATCTTTGGCTCCTACGAGCCAGAAAATTTCGATCCCTCTCGCGTTCAGGACTATCTGAAGGTGCTGGTCGAAAATCTTCAGCCACATGTGGATGTCTGGCTTGGAGAGACCCTGAGCCTTGTCGCTGAGGGTGAGGCGGTGCGGCAGGCGGTGGCCGAGACGGGCAAGCCTTTTTGGATTTCCTTCACGTTGAACGACGAACCCGCTCAGGTGAACGGTGCGGAGCCCAAGCTGCGATCCGGCGAGACCGTGCGCTCCGCCGCCGAATGGGCCGCCGGATCAGGTGCCACAGTGCTGCTCTTCAACTGCAGCAAGCCGGAAGTGATGAGGGCTGCCGTGGAAACCGCAGCCGCCGTCTTCAAGGAAAAGGGTGTTGCTCTGGATATCGGCGTCTATGCCAATGCGTTCGAAGGCGAACAGGGCGACTCCGCCGCCAATGAGGGGCTGCACGGCACGAGAGCGGATCTGACCGATGATGTCTATTCCCGCTTCGCCTGCTCCTGGGCAGATGCGGGGGCCACCCTGATCGGTGGCTGCTGCGGTATTGGCGCTGCGCATATCCATACGGTTGCCGATACGCTTCGCCGGCGTGGCACTGGCAGAACGATCTGAAAAGAGAGCCCCCTTGTCGAAAAGGTGCGTGCCATCGCCAGCCGCCTGGCCAAGCTCAAGCGCCGGTCCCGGCCGCATGGTGATCTGACAGGGCACATATGGCGTCCCACGGGCGAGGGCGGCCTGCGCTCGATTCAGGAACATTCCATGTTACTGGTAGAAAAGTGAAAAAGGCTGCAATTTAGATTGCAGCCTTCCTGTTAAATCCAGTTATTCCGCTCTTTTCAGCGCGTCGCCGAGAATGGAAACGATGTCGTCGAAGTGGGATTTTTCGGCGATCAGCGGCGGTGAAAGAGCAATGATGTCGCCGGTGACGCGAATGAGCAGGCCACGTTCGAAGCAATCCACAAAGACATCATAGGCACGGGCGCCGATCGCGCCGTCGCGCGGCTGGAGTTCTATGCCGGCGATGAAGCCTATGGTGCGGATGTCGATGACGTTGGGCGAGCCCTTGAGCGAATGAATAGCATCGTGCCAGGCGTCCTGCAATTCGGAGGCGCGGGTGAAGAGGCCCTCGTCGCGATAGATGTCCAGCGTTGCGATGCCTGCCGCGCAGGCGACGGGGTGGCCGGAATAGGTATAGCCATGGAACAGTTCTATCTGGCTTTCGGGGCCATGCATCAAGGCATCATGAACCTTGCGGCTGGTGAAGACCGCACCCATGGGGATAGCTCCGTTTGTGAGCCCCTTCGCCGTGGTGACGATATCGGGCGTCACGCCGAAGTAATTACTGGCGAAGGATGAGCCCATGCGTCCGAAACCGGTGATGACCTCATCGAAGATCAGCAGAATGCCGTACTTGTCGCAGATGGCGCGCAGGCGTTCCAGATAGCCTTTCGGTGGCACGAGGACACCGGTGGAGCCCGCCACGGGTTCCACGATGCAGGCGGCGATGGTTTCCGCACCGTGCAGGGCGACCAATCGTTCCAGATCGTCCGCGAGCTCGGCGCCGTGCTCTGGCTGGCCCCTGACGAAGCTGTTCTTCGTAAGATCGTGGGTGTGACGCAGATGGTCGGCGGGGATTTGCGGGAAGACGCGGCGGTTGTTGACGAGGCCGCCCACGGAAATGCCGCCGAAACCGACACCGTGATACCCACGTTCGCGGCCGATGAGGCGGCTACGCGTCCCCTGGCCAATGGCTCGCTGATAGGCGATCGCGATTTTGAGCGCGGTATCGACCGATTCCGATCCCGAACCAGTGTAGAAGACGCGGTCCAGTTTGCCGCCTTCCGGGCCGGGGGCGATTTCCGCCAGCCGTTCGGCAAATTCGAATGCGACCGGGTGACCCATCTGGAATGAAGGTGCGTAATCCATAGTGGAAAGCTGGTGCTTCACTGCGGAGGCAATCTGCTGCCGTCCGTGGCCGGCATTAACGCACCAGAGGCCAGCCGTTCCATCGAGAACCTGACGGCCATCATTGCTGGTGTAATACATGCCTTCGGCGCTCGCCAGCAGACGGGGATTGGCCTTGAACTGCCGGTTGGCGGTAAAAGGCATCCAGTAGCTGTCAAGCGATGTGGAATTAGATCGGCTCGGGTTGTCCATCACGGTTCTCCTGTTCATGGCCGACGATTGAAAGCTATTTTCTTCACCGAACAAGCCCTTTTCTCCATGTGGCGAAGTGATTGAAAATACTGTAGGCGTGAAGACGGGTTTTCGATATTTCGAACAACGGCAACGGGGGCGACGGATGTCGGTGGATATAGGGGGACGTTTGCGCCATCTGCGGCTGCGTCACAATATTTCCCAACGGGAACTGGCAAGGCGTGCTGGTGTCACTAATTCTACGATTTCCCTGATCGAATCGAACACCTCGAACCCCTCCGTGGGCGCGCTGAAACGCATTCTCGATGGCATACCGATAGGGTTGGCCGAATTTTTCGCCTTTGAGCCGGAGACGAGCCGTAAGGCTTTTTACCGGGCGGACGAGCTGGTTGAAATTGGCAAGGGCCCGATCTCGTTTCGCCAGGTGGGCGAGAATGTCTTCGGCCGCAGCCTGCAGATACTGAAAGAGTGCTACCAGCCCGGCGCCGATACCGGCAAGGTGCCCTTGGTCCATGATGGCGAAGAAGGCGGCATTATCCTTTCAGGGCGACTGGAAGTAACGGTGGACGAGGAGAGGCGGGTGCTCGGCCCGGGTGATGCCTATTATTTCGAAAGCCGAAGGCCACATCGCTTCCGCTGCGTCGGACCGGTGGCCTGTGAGGTCATCAGCGCCTGCACACCGCCAACCTTCTGATTCCCCCAAACTGGGGCCTGGAACCACCTTCAGGAAAGGCGCGCAGGGCTGCGTTCAAAAAAAGTGGCCGTTAGCTATGCGCTTTTTGCGTAGCTGCCATGACAATAATGCAGTTTATCGCCACTCTTTTGCCGCCTTTGCCGCCTTTTAGCGATTTTTCCATCGCTTTTTCTTGGCGAGGTGCAGGTAGGGGGTAAAAAAATCCCAGCCGATATGTCAAATTTTATATGCATTGCCACAATCTTGCTGCGCCGCAAAAAAATTTAATAGTCTGTCATATGACGCGCTGTTCTTAACGTTCCTGTCTCATCTCGCCAAGTTATAAGAAACACATAAGAAAAGGCTATAGCTCCCGCAAAAACCAATACATGCGACGGCGTCACCCATGCTCTCAAGACATGGCCTCCAGCACATTTGTTGCTTTTTTGTGCAACCGTTAATATTGCCCGGACGTTGATCGGCCGCTCACGCAAGAAATCGCATAGACGGTTATGGGCAATGTGCCTTACAAAAAATCCATTAGCATCAAATTCCGAACACAGACTTGTTATCTCCTTTAGACGGAAAGACGCGCCTCCGGGCACCGACCAATCGCAAAACATAAATGGAGTTCTCTCTATGAAGTCCGCGACCCAATCGGCTGAACAGACACTCAGCAGCTCCGAAGATTTCGATGTCAGTTTCCCTATCGGGGGCATCGCAAAACGCAGCTTCGATATGACATCGGCTGCTCTTGCGCTGCTCATCTTCAGCCCGATATTCCTGCTGATCGCCGTTCTGGTGAAGATGTCCGACCCCGGTCCGATCTTTTATGGTCACCGTCGTGTGGGACATAATGGCCGCTATTTCCATTGCCTGAAATTCAGGACGATGGCGATGAACGGCGATGAGATCCTGCGGCAATATCTTGCCGCCAATCCGGAAGCCGCCGAGGAATGGCGGGCTACCCGCAAGCTCAAGAACGATCCGCGTGTTACGGCCGTTGGCGCCGTGCTGCGCAAGCTCTCCCTTGATGAACTGCCGCAGCTCATTAACATCCTTCGTGGTGAAATGAGTGTGGTTGGCCCGCGTCCCGTCGTGGACGAGGAGCTGAGCTACTATGAAAGCGCTGCCGCCTATTATCTCAGCACCCGCCCGGGTCTGACCGGCCTGTGGCAAATCAGCGGCCGTAACGACGTGTCTTACAAGACCCGCGTTGCCTTCGACACACAATATGTCCAGAACTGGTCGATGCGGCAGGATGTCTTCATCATCGTCAAGACCATTCCCGCCGTGTGCCTGTCACGCGGAAGCTACTGAAAACCGATATTGAGTTCGGCTATATCGATCTTCGCTTCGACACGCACCCCGACCGGGATCCCAAGTCCGGTCTTCGGGTGCGTCATTGGTGCTAATCATACCGGCCGCTTCTTGCGGCGCCGCCTTGCCGGTCGCGCGACGGCCTGATCGCCTGTATGGCGATCCGCTAACAGGGAGTTTCCCGATGAACGGCTTTTCCGCCGCCCACCGCCCGTTTGTGGCCCTCGTTCTTGCTGCTACCGTCGCTTTTTCCGCGCCGCTTTCCACAATGGCTGCGGATGGCGTTCAATATAAGCTCGGTACCGCGGACAAGCTGCGTATCCGCGTTGCCGAATGGCAACCGGCCGACGGCAGCATCCGCAACTGGGACGTCATCAACGGCGACTATTCCGTCGGGCCATCCGGTACGCTGTCCTTGCCCTTCATCGGTCAGCTCGACGTCGCAGGCAAGACTCCTTCCGAGGTGAGCGACCAGATCGGCGCTCAGCTTCAGAGCAAGTTCGCCCTCCGCAACCTGCCTTCGGCCTCCGTAGAGATCGCCCAGTTCCGGCCGATCTTTCTGAGTGGCGATGTGCAGACACCGGGTGAATATCCCTATGCCCCTAACATCACCGTGCTGAAGGCTGTCAGTCTTGCAGGCGGCTTGCGGAGGTCCGACGCCGGACAGCGTTTTGCCCGCGACTTCATCAATGCACGTGGTGATGCCGCCGTTTATGATAACCAGCGGGCAAGGCTGCTTGCCCGCCAGGCGCGGTTGATCGCCGAGGTAAAGGGCGATCAGACGATTACCAAGACGCCGGAGATGGAAAAGATCGCCGAGATCGACACGCTTCTCGCCAGCGAAAGCGCGCTGATGAAATCGCGGACCGAGCGTTATACACTTCAGCTCAAGGCGCTGACGGACTTGCACGCGCTTTTGCAGAGCGAAGTCGAATCCCTGAAGAAAAAGTCGGAAACGCAAAACCGGCAGCTTCAACTCGCCAATGAAGACCGCGACCGCGTCAACAGGCTGAACGAGCAAGGCCTTGCCTTGTCGCAGCGGCGCATTTCGGCAGAAGAACGTGCGGCCGAGGTGGAATCCACCCTCCTCGATATCGACACGCAGTCGCTGCGCGCCAAACAGGATATCAACAAGGCAACCCAGGACGAGATCAACCTGCGCAACGACTGGGTGGCGCAGCGCTCCAAGGAGTTGCAGGACACGGAAGCGGAACTCGACAAGCTCAATCTGCAGCTGACCACGAGCCGCGAATTGATGTCGGAGGCACTGGCGCAATCGGCCGAGGCGATCCGCTTCGATCCATCGGGTAAGTCCGCGACGATCAGCTATGTCGTGGTGCGTGAGGAAAACGGCAAGCCGAAGGAGCTGAAGGTCGATGAAAATGCCTTGCTTCAGCCCGGCGACGTCATCAAGGTCTCTTCCGAAATCCTGATGCAGTGAGGTTTCAATGCGGATCGCCAAATCGGCGCTGATCGATCCCGAACGCAATGAGATTTATGGGATGACGGCCGTTGCGCTGTCATTCTTCGTTTTCGCCTATTCGTCGCGTTTCGGGCAAATCTCGGTTCTGGCCTATTATGGCATGTGGTTGCCGCTGGTGGTGGTCGACTACCGGCGCGTGCTCGGCAATTATCCGCGTTACCTGTGGATTTTCGGCTTCGGCATTCTTACCGTCCTGTCCAGCTTCTGGTCGGAAGCCGTATCTGTAACCATGCGCGCCTCCATCCAATACATGACCCATATCGTTTGCGCGCTGGTTGCCATGCGCGTGATTTCCATCCGGACGCTGACGCGGGGCGCTCTGATTGGCATAGGCGTCGTCCTGCTCTATTCGCTCCTGTTCGGCATCTATCTTTTTGACGCGCTTGATGGGACCTACAGTTTCGTCGGTGCCTTCTCATCCAAAAACCAGCTCGGTTTCTACGCGTCGCTGGGCGTCATTTTTGCTGCCTCGTCTGTGCTGGTACTCAAGCAAAGGGGCATCTGGCTGCCGATTGCAGGCGTGACGGGACTCTTGTCTGCCTATAGCCTCGTCGCATCGCAATCTGCCACCTCCGCCATCACCACCGCGGCCGTTGTCGCCCTCATCATCGGTTTTATCCCGATCGGGATGCTTTCGCCCGCAAACCGTAAAATGATGTTTTTTGCTCTCGGCGGTCTCGGCGCGCTGCTTGCGGTGGCTGCGCTACAGTTCGGTCTGTTAGATGCCATTCTCGGTATCTTCGGCAAGGATTCGACGCTGACCGGCCGAACCTATCTCTGGCAGCAGGGCATAGAGGCTGCAAAGCAGGCTCCGATCCTGGGGGTCGGCTACCAGGGATTCTGGGTCGCGGGTTTTGCCGATGCCGAACGGTTGTGGAACGACTTCTTCATCACCGGCCGCAGCGGCTTCCATTTCCACAATACCTATATCGAGACAGTGGTGGAAAACGGCTTTGTCGGCATGATCCTGCTGGGCATGGTGCTTTACGGCACGCTGCTGGGACATCTGAGATCGGTGCTGATGCGTCGAAGCGACCCGCAGGGCGTTATCCTTTTTGCGATTTGCGCGCTGTTCGTGGTGCGATCCTTCGTGGAGATTGACATCATCTTCCCCTATCAGATCGGTTCGTTCCTGCTTTATTTCGCGGCCGGAAAACTTTGCCTTCCGGTAAAGGCGGCGCGGAACGGTGAGACTCACCCCGCTATCGGCATGAGACTGCAGACCAGACCCTAGAGATAATCCGCCGAGACATGTGGACTGGCGTGAATGAAGCTCCACATGTCCTTGCTGACCTCGACAATGTCGGCGATTGATTTTTCGAGCTGGCCGATTTCCTTTTCGTCCATGCGCTCGACCTTGCCGTAGCGGACCTGGCTGTCATCTTCCACCAGACGCATCAGCTGAGTGCTGGCGATATCGCCCTTTTCGTCAAAAGAATAGATGCAGTGATTGTATTTGTTGCGCGTCTTCGCTTCCCTCTTCAGCCGCGCCATGATGGAGAGGACAGTCTTCCGGTCCTTCGCGTCGGTGGAGGGAAGCTTTGCCAGGCGTTCGATGAGATCCATGCGCGCCCGCGTGGTGTTGAGGGTGAGGAACACGACGATGGCAGCCTCCTTGTCCACTTTCAAAAGGTGGACGATCAGATAGATCATCAGGCTCTCGGTGTTGGTCCACACATAGTTCAGCCTGCCGACCAGCAGCAATACATCCGACATCGCCGCCATGACGCTTCTCCCGCCCCGACAAAACATCCTTCGACATCATATGCCGACTGTCGCGGAAAAGACAGGGTAGGTTACTGATATTTCTTCATCTTTCCTTGAAAGCACGGGACATGCTGTCAGCGATCGGCTTGGTCAGATATTCGAAGAAAGTACGCTCCGAAGTCTGGATCAAGACGTCGGCAGGCATGCCCGGCACGGGGCGGAAATTATGGACCTTGGCGATTTCCTCATCGGGCACCTGCACGCGCACGATATAAACATCCTTGACCTGCAGACCGGCGTTCTCCTCGATGCTGTCGGCGGAAACGTAAAAAACCTTGCCGTTCAGGACCGGCGTGGTGCGGCGGTTGAGCGCCGAAAGACGGATCGCCGCCGTCTGCCCCTCGTGCAGTTGGTCAATCGAGGTTCTGAGCACCTGCGCCTCGAGGATCAGCGGAACATGGGCCGGCAGGATTTCCATGATCGGCTTGCCTGTCGTTATGACGCCCCCGGGCGTGTGATAATAAGCGCGCACGACAGTTCCGTTGACGGGGGAGCGGATGACGGTGCGCTCCAGCACTTCGGCGGCCCCACGGACCTGTTCGCGCACGCTGTCAAGATCGGACTCCGCCGTCTCCAGCGCGTCAAGCGCCGCCTGCTTGTTGGCGTTGACCGCAATGATCGCTTCCTGCTTGAATTTGGCGATCTCCGCTTCGCTCTGGTTCATTTCGCCGCTGAGACGGGCAATGTCCCCCATCGCATCGGCAATGGCGCGCTCCAGCGCCAGCATGTCGGTCTTGCGGATGACACCATCCTTGGCGAGCCTCTCCTTGGAATCGCGTTCCTGCGTGAGAAGCGCGAGTTGCCGGTCGAAGGACTGCTTTTGCCCGTCATAACCCGCATAACGAAACTCCAGCGACCTGATGTTCTTCTCGATCAGATTCAACTGCTCTTCGAGCTTGATGAGTTTGCTATGGAACACGATGTTCTGGCTCTGGATGATGGCGTTGATATCCGGATCGCCGGCTTCCTTCATGACGATGTCGGGCACCTTGAAGCTCTTTGCGCCCTGCGCTTCGGCGCGCAGGCGCGTGACGATGGTCTCAAGCCGAAGCCGCCGCAGCTGCAACATGCGTTCGTTGGCGAGCGCCGTCGTCTTGTCGAGTGTGAGCAGCACGTCGCCTACCTTGACCGTGTCGCCTTCGCTGACCATCATCTCCTTGATGATGCCACCTTCCAGATGCTGCACGACCTTGTTATTGCCGGTGGCAACGAAGCTGCCCTGGGCGATGATGGCGGAGGAGAGCGGCGCGGTGCCAGCCCAGTAGCCGAACCCGCCGAAGGAGGCGAGCAGCACGGCAAGACCGATCGAGCTGTGCAGGCGGATTGAGCGCGGTACCTCGCTGTACCATTCCAGCTGACCCTGTGGTTTGACTTCGGCAATGGCGTTCTTTTTCCTGAACATGACGATCCTCAACCCTCGATCTGCGGGGACTGGCTGGCCTGGCGGCCATTGCCGGAGAGCGCTTTCAGCACGTCCATCCTTTCGCCGAACATGGCGACCGACCCGTCTTTCAGCACCATGATCTTGTCGACGCATTGCAGAAGCGCGGGCCGCTGGGTGATTGTGACAGTGGTGATGCCCTGTCTTTTGGCGTGCAGCAGCGCCTTGGCCAGGGCCTGCTCACCCTGGGTGTCGAGGTTTGAGTTCGGTTCGTCCAGCACCACGAATTTTGGGTCGCCGAAGAAGGCCCGAGCAAGTGCGATGCGCTGTTTCTGCCCGCCGGAAAGCGGTGCGCCATCGGCGGCGACCACGGTTTCATAACCCTGCGGGAAACCGGCAATCAACTCGTGAACGTCGGCCAGCACTGCGGCCTCATAGATTTGCCTGTCCTCTATATCGTCGCGCATGCGGCAGATATTGGCTTTGATGGTGCCCGGGAACAACTGCACGTCCTGTGGCAGATAACCAATACTTTCCCCGAACTGCCGCTGGTCCCAGTTGCGCAGATCCATGAGATCGAGGCGGACATTGCCCGATGTAGGCAGGATGGAGCCGACCAGCATTTTGCCGAGCGTCGTTTTGCCAGAGCCGGAATTGCCGATGATGGCAAGCGATTCGCCCTTTTTCAGCGAAAAAGAGATACCGTTCAGGATCACTTTCTTCTGCGGCGGCGGTACGAAGAGAATGCGCTCAACATCCAGGCGTCCTTCCGGATTGGGAAGGCGCAGGCGCGGGAAATTGAGCGGTGAGCTGATGAGGAGCTGCTTGATGCGGCCATAGGAGGCGGCCGATTTGTTGAACTGGTGCCAGCCCTCGATCGCTCCTTCAATGGGCGCGAGCGCACGGCCCGAGACGATGGAGGCCGCAATCACCATCCCGCCTGTCAGCTCGCCGGAGAGCGAAAGATGCGCGCCCCAGCCGAGAAGCGCAACCTGTGTGATCATACGCGCGGCCTTGGACACGCCAGAGAACATGATGTTTCGATCCTGTGCGGCCACATGCGATTTCAGCGAGCCCGCCGTTTCGCGGCCCCACATTTTTACCGCTTCGGGGATCATGGCGAGCGCGTTGATGATCTGCGAATTGCGCGACATGGAATCGAGATGGAAATTGGCGCGGCTCAGATAACCCGAGGCTTCGGAGAATTGCCGTGCGGTGAAGCGCTGGTTCAGCCAGGCGATGGTGAACAGCACGGCGCAGCAGACCATGATGATAATACCGAGATGCGGATGGACCAGATAAACCACCACGATGAAGAGCGGCATCAGCGGCGCATCGAGAAAAGCGATAAGGGTTCCCGAGGTGAGGAATGAGCGCAATTGCTGTAAATCCTGCAATATCTGGTAATCCTTGCCGCTGCCATGCAGGGAGGCTCGTGCGGCGGCAGACAGGATGGGAGCGCCGAGCTGGACCTCGAGCTCCACAGCGGTACGCATCAGGATGAAGCGGCGGATGGCATCCATGAAAGCCTGCAGCAGTACCGCTCCGAGAACCGCGACCGTCAGCATCACGAGCGTATCCATCGAGCGGCTCGTCAGCACGCGGTCCGAAATCTGAAACAGATAAAGGGGTATGGCGAGAAGCAGGACGTTGATGGCGACGGTGAACAGCATCACCACAATCATGTTGCGGCGTACCGCGGCGATACCCTTGGCAAGGCTTGCAGCGAAATTGATGGGTTCGCTGCGTTTATGAAAGCCGCTCTGGCTGCTGCCACCGCCGCCGCCACCGCCGCCACTGCCCGTTGGCTCCTTGCCATCGCCGCCACCGCCCGTCGCCGGGCGGCGTTCGGTTTCACGGATCGGACCGTCATTGTTGTCGATAGTCTTGACGAAGGGGAGGTCGGGCGCGCTCTTCAGTTCTGCATTGTCGATCTTGGCTTTGGGGGCAGGTCGCGACGCGGGGTGTGGCTCCTGCTGTGGTGCGGGGTTTCCCGCTGGCATATCCCGCAATGTGCCGGATTGCGGAGTCGTAGGCGAGGGCGGTGGGGCCACCTCCGGAGAGGGCGGGGTTGCCCTAGCGATCTGTTCCGCACCCGACAACTGGCGAAGGTTCTCTACGGCTTCATTGATGGCTGAGATACAGGCGTCTGTCAGCTTGCTGTCTTCCGCGTCCTGATCCAGCGGTAAATCCAGCGAGCGTCCATCCGCAATCGTTCTTCTTGAAATATGATCCATTTTTATCGGTCCCCTCGGTGATCTTGCGGCTTTTGCGGTTACGCAGGCGGAACTACCGCCGGCAAAACCTACGCGGTGACCGCTTGCATGACGTCGGATGAGTGAGCATTGGACCACGACAGGTCGTGCCCGGCATTGATGACGCCGTCGGATTCGTTTTCGATGGTGGCGGGATCGTCGTGAAGAAAGGCGATGACCTCGTTGGCAAGTTGGCCCGGTTGCGCCGGCTGCGACGTATCGTTTTCGATGATGCCGCCCTGTATCAGAATGGCGTCGGAATAAACGCCGCCGGCAACATAGGTGGTGGAACCGAAGCTGTCGTAATCAATGATCTGCGCGAGATTGATGACGGCATTGCTGCCGGTATCGATATGGACGTCGGTATTCTCGTTGTTTTCGAGCACCTTGGCAGCGGCCTGGGTAACGTCGTCGGAATCGCCGAGCACACTCACCTGCTTGATGATGCTGACATCGTAGAGATTGCCGGTGATGTAGAGCACGTTCAGTCCCTGATAGCCGGCAAAATTGCTGTCATGCGCAAGTGCATCCGGCATGTTCGGATCGCGCTCATTGATCGCGGACACCGTCTGCGCCATGTAGTCGGGCATCGTTTCGAAGCGGTCGTTGGACCCGACGTTATAGATGGAGGCATCATTCCAAAGGAGATTGTTGCCGGATTGAATAGTGGCGCCTCCCGGTGCATCGGGATTGGCGCGGGCCCAGTCATTGTCGTAAAGCACGGCGATCTGGCTGATGAGGTTCATGTCCAGCACATTGCCGCCAACGATGATGAGGTCATACTGCATTCCGATGCCGAGGAAATTCGCAATATTGAGTGCGGCATTTCCCCCTGTCAAAAGACTGACGCTCGCACCGGATGTCGTGATCATCATCGTGTCGTTGTCGCTGACGAACTGGTATTGTTCGATCCAATGCACGAAGGAAACGTCACCCTCCAATACGCTGACGCGCCACGCGGTGGGGAAAATCGGCATTTCGCCGGTTTCAGGGCTCTCCGTCGCCGTATTTTCCGCGCCGGGGAAAATGCTGCGTTCGAAATTGGCGATGTTGTAGGCGGCCGTGTCGGCCTGATCCTCGGAACGGGTGAAAACGGAAGCGATTTCGTCCCTGTCGCTATATATATAGGCCTGGGTGATCGCATCGATCTGGTGGTAGTCACCCATTACGGCGGTGACGGAGGTCATGACGGCGGTGTTGACCAATGTCGCGACGTTGGCGACGACATTGGCGCCTGCGGCCACATCGAGACTGTTGCCGGCGGGACTTTCTTCATGCAGCGCAACGTCACTTCGTTCCGGTTCTTCCGGAGGCTTGGCAATGCCGCGATCCGGCATGTAGTCGTCCAGCGCCGGCTTCTCAGCGGCGGCAACGCCATTGATATAAAGACCATTGATGTCGTTGCCGGCCAGGACGAAATCCTGATCTGCGCCGGTCCCGAGTGAGGTAACGTCGTTGTCTCGGGCGTGCTCGATATAATCATGCGCGGTCTTGGCGAGAGCCTGCAGCGCATCATAGCTGTCGGTGCGCTGGAAACCGGAAAAAGGGGTGAAGACGGACGCTTCGTTGTAGAATTCGACTGTACGTTCAGTGACGAAGCTGGTGTCGCGGGCCACGTTGGGGCCGTCCGTCATATTCAGATAATCATCGTCCTGAAGAATATTCACCTGCGCGATATGGGCGACAACCGAGCCTGGGCCGGTATGAATTACCAGCTCACGTTCGTCCTCGAAGGAAAGGCGACCTGGAAAGCGGAAATTCGCAGCGGAAATATCGACCGGTATCGAATTCGCAAACTGCTGCATGTCATGTTCGACCGTGCGTGCGAAATGCGGCGGGAGATAATCGAAGTCGTAATAGCCGGCATGGTACTTGACGCCAGGATCGTAGTCCTGAAGTGCAACGTCATAGTTCTTGTCGAGCAGCCTTGCTGCTTCCTCTTCCGGCAGTTGCTCAGGCCCGGAACGTGCGGGGCCTTCACTATAGTTGTTTCGCAGACGTGCTTCTTCGGCCATCGTGTCGAACAGGCCGATGAAATGCGCGATCATGTCTGAAATCTTGTCAATATGCATTGGAGGTCCCTCCCCGATCATTGCGGCACGTCACAGATGGCGGGCGGCACACGTCTTGGAAGCGGTGCTTCTCTGTCGCCAGGCCTGTCCATGAACCGCAAACTGCACCGGCGGACGCCGGTGCAGCTCTTTTCGTCAAGAGATGGTTGTCAGGAGTGATCCTCACCGACGTCCGAGACACTGGAGTTGCCCCCTGTGACCGTGACGTCAACGGCATTGGAGAGCATGTTGGCGCCCTGCACCAGCTCCAGATGGAAGCCGGAATTTGCAAGGATTGCCGATGCGTCGGCCGTGCTGGTGCCTGCTGCGTCGTCGCCGGCCTTGAGATCCCATCCCTTGCCGTCGATGCCTTCTGCGCCATAGGCGTCGCCTGCATTGGCGCTCAGGTGGTTTTCGGCGCCACCGTTCTGCATCTTGATGTCGTACGCCTCATCCTGATCCGCCAGGTGGTTGGCCTGCACGAGGCTGAAGCCCGTGTCGTTGCCGTCACCGTTGAGCGAGTCGTTGAGGATGCTGTCGACATCCAGGGTAAAGGAGAAGTCGTCACCCAGATTGAAGGTGAGGTCTCCGCCGGCGATGCCGAGATTGCCGACATCCTTGACGCCCGTGATGTTGCCGAAGTCGTCATCCGACTTGTAGAAACTGTCCGAGGAGTTGAAGCTGTCGGTGGTTGTCGAGACCTTGGTGGAGGTGTCGTTGTCGGAATAGGAGAACGTCTTGTTGTCCGTATCCGTAATCGTCTTCACGTTGGTGTCGTTGTCGCTGTACGACTTGCTTTCATAGCTCCAGTCGTAATCGGTCTTGATTTCGGTGCTGGTTTCGGTGCTCGTCTTGGTCGTCGTGTCGTTATCGCTGTACGACTTGCTGTCATAGCTCCAGTCATAGTCGTTATCGCGATTGTCACCATTGCCGACTGCAACATCGATCTTGGCATCAACATCCACATTGGTGCTGTTGTCGCTATTGTCGTTGTTGCGGTTTTCACCGTTCGCGGTGCCGACGTTGCTGTCTTCCACCTTGGCGTCATTGGTAGACGTGTTGGCAAAACCATCGGAAAGCGCGCCGATCTTGGTGATATCGTCGTCGCTGCCAGCGGATTTATGATCATAACCCATTTCGATTTCCTCCGAAAAAGCTCGGAGCAGCTTTCGAAATCCCTCTCATCTCAAACGGGATTTTTTCGCGCTTGCTCCGGATAGCATGAAGATTGATGTTTTGCAGATGGACTCGGTTACGCATCATCTGCGGTTCGGTATTGGCCCGTGGACGGGCTCTTTTTGTTTAGCCCTTGTGCGCTACTCGATAAAAAAGGGCGCACAAATCCGTTCCTCGCTCCCGCAGGGTAGCGCGGTGGCTTCGTCTTTTCGCTTGCATGTTTTCTTGAAAAGGGTCCGGCGCTCTCAAACACACGTCAAGGCCGGGAGTGTCTTTCCATCAGCCGCCGTTCAGCGACGGTTAGACTGTGCCGCAGAAAAATTGCGCTTCCTAGATATCAATTTGGGCTAAACCTATCGGCGTTCCACCCGGATATATACGTCGCAAGCGGTTGTCCTGCGCATCGTTCGCCGGTTCATTCTCGAAAAAAACGCCGCTTCGGCAGGGCAGAGCGGCTGTTTCGTGAAACATGGTTTATTTCGGTGGAGAGAGGTCCCCATCCCGAAAAGGCACAGGCTTTGGCATGTGCGGCAGGCGAGCTATGTCGAGGGATATCAACTGGAAGTTACATTTCGTCGGAACGCAAAACCAGCACGAAAGCTTTTCCGATATATTTGTTTTTACGCAGGTTCCGGGATCACTGATTCTGATCCGGCTTAACCTATTTTGTATGTCAATTGTAAAAAATAACCCGTTTGGGCCATTTATTTACGCAGCTTTTCGTATTAGCGTTTACGAATTAACGGGTGATTAATAATAGTTGACATGACATGAAGCGGAGAATCGCCTCCAAGTTTTAAGGGGTGGGTCGCCGGGCGGATGACAGACTGCGCAACCAAAAGAAAGTAATGCGTAAGCGCTTGAGGGAGGCGTCAATGTTCATGGGAACGTCAGATTATGCGGCAAAACAAAAAAACGCCGTTACACATATAAATGGAACTTTGTTGATCGTAGCGGATCCGGACCTGTTTTCCGAGTGCCTCATGGAGGCGTTGGGCAAAAAGTTCCCTACATTCTCCGTGGTAAGCGTGACATCGTCGGCAACGATTGATGATGATTACGGCGCCGACGTCCGGCTCGTATTGCCCTATCGCCTGGCGGGTGAGCGGCTTAATAGTGTATTGTCGGCGATCCGTGAAAAACATCCTGAAGCGCCGATTGCGCTCGTCGTGGAAACGATCGACAAAATTGAAGAGCCACTGAAGCGGCTGGTGGGAATGCGCATCATCGATGGTGTGCTGCCGCTTAATCTCCGGCTCGACGTCTTCATGGCGGCGGTCGACCTGCTCATGAAGGGCGGGGAGCATTTCCCGGCGGCCCTTCTAGGCAAGCTTACGCCCTATCCCACCGCAGTCGGTGGTAAAAGCGTGCGGAACAGCCCTGTCATCGCCAACCGTGCCGACGCCCTCGCCGAGAGCAGGAGCGACATGGCGACGCTGACGACGCGTGAGGTGCAAATCCTCGACCTGTTATGCAAGGGTACGCAGAACAAAATCATTGCCGACCGGCTTCATCTGTCCGAGAACACGGTGAAGGTCCACGTTCGCAACATCTACAAGAAGATGAACGTTCGCAACCGCACGGAGGCGGCGTCGCGTTTCTTCAGCAAGGATGAAGGCGCGACGTTCTCCGGCTGGAAGAACTGAGCGTCGAGCTGCCAGAGGCAGCCCGGACGTTATGCAGGAGGCTCAGGGCCTTAGGAAGCAGCGGGACTTTTGCCCAAATCCGCTCGGCGAGCAGATATAGGGAGAAGAGCCCGAATAGGAAGGTCGCGAAACTGCCGGTGTGTCCGAAGCATCTGCAACAAGCGTAACGGCTGCGTTGCCGGTTTTTTGATAGCCATAGGCCGCCTTCGCCGGCGTGACGCGGCTCTTGATCGTAGTCGGGCTGGCCGATGCGGTTGTGAGAACGGCGTCTTCGACGACGGAGCATGAAGCGGTCGCGAAAGTGAAAGTCAAAAGTGCGCCGGCAACGAGCGCAAGACGACATTGACGGACTGTTTTGCCGCCACGGAAATAAGGCATTTCATTCATCATGTGTGTCCCCTGAAATCGACTGTCTGTCGCATCTCGCCGGGCGGTTTTGTTCCCGGTGGACCGAGCCTTACAAAACCAGGATAGCCCCGACTGGTTGAGCGAAGCTTGCGCTAATGCTCAATAAGAAAGGCATAATGGAGGCGTAGTTAAAAAGTATTAAATCAAAGGGCTATTTTGAGTAATTTTGGGTAATCAATTGTAATATTTCGATAAATTGAAGTTGACCTGTTTTTGCCTGCGCTTATCATGAAAGTGGAAATTTATCGGATGTGAATATTAAAACCTCAGGAAGAAGAAAAAATAGAGGGATGATATTCAGATAGCGTCAAATGGAGAGTTTAATTCACTTAGTTGAATCGGCTGTGCTGATTCACCGTGGGGAGGTGTGTGTTATGCGTAATTTCGTTCCCAACGAACATGATAACGGCGTTACCATTTACTCAGATTGGAAACCCGGGCAACGGGTACTCGTTAATGGTGGCGCCGGTTTCCTGGGCTCCCATCTCTGCGAGCGGTTGCTGAGCAGCGGTCACGAGGTGATCTGTCTCGATGATCTTTCGACCGGCCGTACCGCGAATGTGGAGCATTTGCGGAACAATAAGCGGTTTCTGATGGTCGAGCACGATGTGCGCAAACCCTATGACATCGATGTTTCGCTGATCTTCAACTTTGCCTCTCCGGCTTCGCCGCCTGATTATCAGCGCGATCCCGTCGGTACCCTTCTCACCAATGTACTCGGCGCAGTCAATGTGCTGGAAGTCGCGCGCAGATGCGGTGCTACCGTGGTGCAGTCCTCGACCTCGGAAGTCTATGGCGATCCCCACGTCAATCCGCAACCGGAAACCTATTTCGGCAATGTAAATACAATCGGGCCGCGCGCCTGCTACGATGAAGGGAAACGCAGCGCGGAAACGCTGTTTTTCGATTATCACCGCACTTTCGGTGTCGATATCAAGGTCGGACGCATTTTCAACACTTACGGGCCGCGTATGCGCCCTGACGACGGCCGTGTGGTTTCGAACTTCATCGTTCAGGCGCTGAAGGGGGACGACATCACCATTTACGGTGATGGCAGCCAGACCCGTTCTTTCTGCTATGTCGATGACCTGATCGATGGCTTCCTGCGCTTCTCGGCCAAACCGAAAGACTGCACCGGGCCGATCAATCTCGGTAATCCCACAGAAATTCCCGTGCGGCAGCTGGCCGACATTGTTATCCGGATGACAGGTTCTCGCTCGCGCATCGTCCATCTGCCTGCCGCGATCGATGATCCGCAGCAGCGTCGTCCGGATATTTCGCGGGCAAACGAGCTGCTGAAATGGCAGCCGCGTGTACCGCTCGAAATCGGCCTTGAAAGAACGATCGTCTATTTCGATGCGTTGCTGGCGGGCCGGAAAGTGGCGGAGGCCGTATGAGATGCCCCGCACAATCCTCGTCACGGGCGGGGCCGGATTCATAGGCAGCCACATCTGCAAGGCGCTGGCGCAATCCGGCTTCAAGCCCATAGCTTATGACAATCTATCGACCGGTCACGCGGATTCGGTCCGCTGGGGTCCCTTTATCGAAGGCGACATTCTGGATCGTGGTCTCCTGAAAGCCACGCTCCAGGAATTCTCGCCAGCCTTCGTTATTCATTGTGCCGCCAACGCTTATGTCGGCGAGTCCGTCGAGGATCCACGCAAATACTACCGCAACAATGTCGGCGGCAGTCTTTCGCTGCTGGACGCCTGTCTTGACCAGAATATCGGCGGACTGGTGTTTTCGTCCAGTTGCGCCACCTATGGCGTGCCGCCGCAACTGCCCATCCTTGAGGAGACGGCACAGACGCCGGTCAATCCTTACGGCCGCACCAAGCTGATCTTCGAGATGGCGCTAGACGATTATGCCGCCGCCTATGGTCTGCGTTTCGTTGCACTGCGTTATTTCAATGCCGCCGGTGCGGACCCGGATGGCGAGCTTTGCGAACGTCATGAACCGGAGACGCATCTGATTCCCCGTGCGCTGATGGCCGCTGCTGCAAGGCTGCCGCAACTCGATGTGTTCGGTGCCGATTACGATACCAGTGACGGTACCTGCATTCGCGATTATATCCATGTCAGTGACCTGGCCGATGCCCATGTTGCCGCGGTCAACTATCTTGCCGATGGCGGCGAGACGTTGCGTGTCAATCTCGGCTCCGGTCACGGCACATCGGTCGGTGACATCATTCGGGCAATCCATCGCGTGACGGGGCAGGAAGTCCCTGTTCATTTCGGCGCACGGCGCGCAGGAGACCCTCCGGCGCTCTTTGCCGATATAGAACGCGCACGGCAGACGCTCGGCTTTGCGCCCAGACGCTCCGATATAGACACTATCATCCGCACGGCCGGTCCCGGTTTTGGACTGGAGGTGCTGTCATGACGATGCGCTCCACGCCCTCAGTCGCATCCCCCCGCGCCGCTGCAGGCGTGTTGCGGATGCTGCCGATCTTTACAGGCTGGAACCGCCTTGCCTACCTGCTTGGCATCGGTGGCTGGCTGGTGACGCTCGCCTATTTCTGGATCTGGTGGCTCGATCGAGATCGCGTCATCGACTGGCCCTACTACTCCGTGGTCACGTTGGCGCTGGCGTGGATCACGCTTCTGCCATCCTATTTCATCTTCATATTTCTCAACGCGAGGGTTGTTGACCCGCGCTCGCCTCTGCCGCGGGGCAGGGTGGCGATGGTGGTCACCAAAGCGCCGTCGGAACCTTTCGCGGTAGTGGAAAAGACACTGCTGGCCATGCTGGAGCAGAAGGGTCTGGAGTTCGACGTCTGGCTTGCCGATGAAGCCCCGGATGCGGAAACGTTGAAATGGTGTGGCGCGCACGGCGTTTTCGTTTCCACCCGACAGGGCATTGCCGAGTATCACCGCAAGACCTGGCCGCGGCGCACGCGCTGCAAAGAGGGCAATCTCGCCTATTTTTACGACCGTTACGGTTACGAGCGTTATGATTTTGTCGCCCAGTTCGATGCGGATCACGTGCCGGAACCCGACTATCTGAGCGAGGTAATCCGTCCCTTTGCCGATCCGAGGATTGGATATGTGTCCGCCCCAAGCATTTGCGACGCCAATGCCAATGAAAGCTGGGCCGCACGCGGCAGGCTTTATGCTGAAGCAAGCCTGCATGGTGCGCTCCAGCTGGGATACAATAATGGCTGGGCGCCGCTTTGCATCGGCTCGCATTACGCCGTGCGCACGAAGGCTCTTAGGGAGGTGGGCGGCCTCGGGCCGGAGCTTGCCGAAGATCATTCCACCACGCTTTTGATGAATGCCGGCGGCTGGCGCGGCGTCCACGCCGTCAATGCTATCGCCCATGGCGACGGGCCGGTGACCTTTGCCGATCTCATCGTGCAGGAGTTCCAGTGGTCGCGCAGCCTTATGACCATTCTGCTGCAGTATTCACGGCATTACGTGCCGAAGCTGCCCGCGCGACTGAAGTTCCAGTTCCTGTTTTCGCAACTCTGGTATCCGCTGTTCTCCGGCTTCATGGCTCTGATGTTCGTGCTTCCGGCCGTGGCGCTGGTGAAAGGCCATGTGCTGGTCAACGCATCCTATCCGGCGTTTCTGGCGCATTTCCTTCCGGTTTCGCTGATTATGATCGTGTTTGCTTTCTTCTGGCGGGCCACGGGCGCGTTCCGTCCGCATGATGCGAAGCTCTTCAGCTGGGAGGCCATGGTGTTCCTGTTCCTGCGCTGGCCGTGGTCGCTTATGGGTGTGCTGGCGGCCATACGTGACACGATCCGTGGCGATTTCGTCGATTTCCGCATCACACCCAAGGGCACGCAGGCAAAACCGCCGCTGCCGCTGCGGGTAGTCGCACCATACACGGTCCTCGCGGCACTCAGCCTTCTTGCCATGGTTCTGGCGCCGCGCCAAAACGGCGCGGAGGGGTTCTTTATCTTCGCTGCCATCAATGTGGCGATCTATGCGGGCCTGTCGGTGTTCCTGCTCATCCGCCATGCAGTGGAAAACGGTTTGCCGAAGCTGCCGGCCCTGCGCGGCGGCGCAAGTGCTGCCGCCTGTTCCTTGCTGCTGGTGGCCGGAAGTGCTGCGGAGCTCAGCTCCCATGCGATTGGTGGGCTGGAAGCTCTCTCGCATGGACAACCCTATGTCAGTTTTACCGAAACACGGTTCACGGTCGCAGGTGCGGGCGCGGAAGGTGCGAGGTCGGTGCGTCTGAAACTGCGCATTGCACTGCCTGGACTGCGCGGGCCGGAGGAAATGCAGGCAGAACCAATCGTTGCGCCGCCTCCGGCGGTGGCAACCGGAGAGATCATGCTGGCCGACAATAGGGTCGGACAATGAAGGAGGAGGCTGTGATGAAAACAACAATAAGCACATGCGGATTCTCCGCTTTCGTACTCTGTCTTGCGGTGGTCGCGCCAAGCGTCGTCCATGCTGCAGGCGGCACGAAGACGCCGAAGCCGCTCAGAACCAGCGAGGTCGTGGAGATGTATTTCGACAAGACCTGGAAATGGGATACGGGCGGCGGGCGCTTCATCGCCGACGGCCGTAAATTCATCGCTGCAACGGAAGAAAAGGGCAAGAAGTCCATCGGTGAAGGCCGCTGGACTGTCGATGCCAATGGCACATTGTGCATGCGCGCCACCTGGAAAGCCGAGGCGGGAAGCGGCAAGGCCGATACCTGCTTCGACCATGGCCGCATCGGCAAGGTGCTCTACCAGCGCAAACAGGGCGGGCAATGGTACGTGTTCCGGCACAATCCGCCCCGCCCTGGCGATGAATTCCTCAAGCTCGTCCGCAAGGACGATGTCACGCCGCAGATCGCCGCCTACGACAAGGCGATGACGGCAACAAGGTAAGGAGTAAGGTGTCATGCAGATAACAAGACGAACACTTCTGTTCGCGAGTGGTGCCGCCGCAGCCTTTACCGCCGGAATGTATCCGGTGCTCAAGCTCGACGCGCAAGGGGTCGCCCCCATGACCTCGACGGGCATGAAGACGCTTGCCGACAAAAGACCGACATTGCATGCGGACGGAATACGTTTCGGCGCATATGATCCGCACGGCGATTTCACCGGCCAGTCCGGGGTGGCGACGGAACACCTGTTCTTGCCCTGGGAAGACGTGGATCTCGATAGTCTCGCACTTGCGGATGCCTACGCCCTGGAGCGAAAGCGCAATGTGATGATCACGGTCGAACCCTGGTCGTGGGACGTCAACTGGCGCCTCTCTTCAGACGAGTTGCGCCGCAAGGTTCTGAGTGGCGATTACGATAAGAACATGCAGGCGATCGCCGCACGCATGTCGGCCATGAAGAGCCCGCTGATCCTGCGCTGGGGGCAGGAAATGGAAGACACGACCGGCCGCTTCTCGTGGTCGGGCTGGAACCCGCGTGATTACATCACCGCCTATAAGCGCGTGGTGGATATGACGCGCAAGGCTGTTCCCGGTGTGAAAGTGATGTGGTCACCGAAAGGTCTGGATGGTTTGCGGGCCTATTATCCCGGTGACAATTACGCCGATCTGGTCGGTCTGTCGGTGTTCGGTCTCGAAGATTACGACAAGATCGAATATGGCGCGCCGAAGACCTTCACGGATCTGCTGCGCAAGGGCTACGGACTCGTCGAGACCTTCGACAAACCAGTCTGGGTCGCAGAACTGGGTTATGAAGGCAGCGATTCCTACGTTCGCCCGTGGATGAACGACGTGACGCTGAAACAGGCGGATTTTCCAAAGCTGGAAGAAGTCGTCTACTTCAATGACAAGGACGTTCATGCCTGGCCGCACAATCTCGGCAGACCTGACTGGCGCGTGGTGCGTCCGGCCAAGGTTTGACCGGTATCAAAACCGGCGAGCGGCGATGCCGCTCGCCCGGTAAGTGACGTTCCTCACCCTGCTGCCAGCACCGCCTCGGCCTCATAGATGGCGCAGACGATGTGATAAAACGTGCTTGCCGGCGCTGGTTCGTCGAGCATCGGCCGGTCCGCCGGCCATTTGTCGAACCACAGGCCCTTGACCGGCGTGTCAAGGAAAGGCTGCAGCGCGCCGATGGCGCTCAGACCAGAGGCAAGGTAACGCTGCCGCTCCTCGCCATCAGTCACACTGGCAAGCCGCACCGCCGCCTTCAGCCATTCCGTCTGCGGCCATAGTCGCGCAAGCCCGTCACGCATCGAAAAATCGTCGTAAAGGCTCATTACCGCCACCTTCCGGCGCGGGCAGATGCCGTAGGCCTCGCCGATCTCGAACAGGCGTTTTGCCTTCCTGATCGCTTCTTCGTTTCCACGCAGGCTGCCCCAGCGCACCAGAAGCCAGGCCCATTCGAACTGGTGGCCCGGCTCCATGATCCGGCCCTTCTCCCCCTCGTAGGGCGTCCAGTCATGGGCGAAGAATTCGCGCAGGCCGCCATTGCCGTCATCGATGAAGCGGGAAAGTGCGAGGCCGGCAATCTCGTCCGCCAGCGCCGACCACGGGCCGTCACGATCCTGTTCTTCCCAGGCCAGCATCGCTTCGAAAAGATGCATATGCGGATTGGAGCAAAGCGGAGTGCGCGGCGGGTTCGCCTCCTCGAAGCCGGCGATGGGATGTCTGTAGTCGCGCTCGAGAATGGCAAGGATTTCGAGCGCGCGGCTGCGCATCTCATTCCTCCGCTCGGGAAGGATCGCAGCTGTCTGTGCTGCGGCGAAAAGCGCAAAAGCCTGGTTGTAGAGATCGAAGGAGGGGTCGATCAGTTTTCCGGTCTGGTCGGCCAGGTTGCCGTAAAGGCCGTTTTCAAGGCGATAGACCTTCTCGAACCAGGACAGCCCGTGCAACACTGCGTCTTTCCAGGGTCCGTGCCAGCCATGCTGGCCGGCGGCGGCATAACAATAAGCCTGGCGCGGCTGGACGCGGGCGCGGCGGTCATCGGAAAAAACCGGTTTCGCATCCTGACCGAGCCGCTCGTAAAAGCCGCCATCCGGCCGGGCTGACCCCGCCTCCCACCACAATGGAAGGGCATCCTCGTCAAGCCATTTGCGTAATGTTCCGATCTCCTCGGCAAGTGTCTGCGCGATACTCGGAAATTGCATGGTCATGCGGTAACTCTCTGTTTTTACAGTTGAATAAATTGAGATCAATAAAAATACGTAACTATGGAGGCAAATAGACCATGTGGCATATTGCGCTGCAACCGCAAAAATTATCGATCTGACGCAAAGCCAACCCGCAGCGGCGTGATTGGTTCCACCTTTTTGCCCTTCGCCAATGGCAGCGAAAAAGCGATTCGCACGCCATAAACTATCAGAAATTACAACGGAAATTTGCGATTGCTTATTCGCAGTCCTCACGTATTTCGTAACAATGGTCTGGTCATTGGTGATTCGGTTTCCTTTTAATCTGGGCGGCGTCGGGGAAAAAAAGGGGCGAAGGGCAGTGAAATTTTCTGCCTATACTTCATTGCTGTTTTCCATTGCGGTTCTTTCTGGCTGCAATACTCCCGCGGGCGTTCGGTCGTTCGGCGGGACGCAGCTTCTGTCACCCTCCGAAGCGCTGATTTTTCCGCCGCCTGGCGGTCCCGAAATCGTTACCGTCGTCAGCCGTACTTATTCCAACGCCGTGGCGCAGCAGGTCATATTGCGTTCCGAGGCTGCTACGCCGGGACAGAATTATCTCAAGGCGGAGTTCTTCGGTCCGCAGCAGGCGGGCGATACAGATTTCGATTCCCTGGCGTTCACCGGTTTCAGGGCTTCCTCCCTCGCACGGGAAATCCGTGCGGAATTTCCCGGTGAAACTATCGCCATGTCGGCAAATTACCTGCAGAACAGTTACGGCGCGTTTTCCTATGCCGCTGGCAAGGGACGTGGTGAGGATACCTGCCTTTATGGTTGGCAGGATATACGTTCCCCCGAAAGCATGCGGCAGGATTTCCGCAATCTGGGGCGCATCAAGGTGCGGCTACGCCTCTGTCAGTCCGGCGCAAGCGTCGAGCGGCTTCTGGCGGTGATGTATAATTATACCATCACCGGGACTTATGCCTCGCCAAGCTGGAACCCCTACGGCACGCCGCAGGCGGTGGACAAAAATCTCGGCCGTCCCGGCAATCCGGTCTATCCGATAAAGTCGGAAGAGGTGCCGATGCGCCCCGGCGGCGAGGTGACCGCCAGCGTGCCGGTCCGGCCGGTTCGTCGTGCGGCGGCCACTGCCCCGGTTCAGCCGGAACAACAGCCGCTGCCGCCCGTTGCAGCAGTTAACATTCCTTCGCCGGTATCAGCGGGTGCGTCGGGTCAGCCTGCGGTGACGGCCCCGCGCGCCGCCGGCGGTGGGGCAGTCACAGGCCAACAGCAATCATCGGGCGTACCGCAGGTGTCCATTCCCTCGCCATCGTGCCTTTCCGGTTCGGGGGCGGGCCAGGGATGCAGATGATGGCGGGGACGAGAGCGGAGATGCCGGGCCGAAATTCCGGATGGGGACAAGAACGGAAAGTTTCTGGATGAACAAGGCCATCACAATCATTGTCTGGTTGCTTGTGTCGCTTTGCGTTCTGGCCATCATCACGATGCCGGTCAGCTTGCAGACCCACCTGGTCGCAACAGCAATCTCGCTTATTCTCCTCGCAACGATCAAGGGCTTCAACGGGCAGGGGGTCTGGCGGCTGGTGGCCCTCGGTTTCGGTACGGCCATCGTGCTTCGTTACGTCTACTGGCGCACGACAAGCACGTTGCCGCCGGTCAATCAGCTTGAGAACTTCATTCCCGGTTTTCTGCTCTATCTGGCGGAAATGTATAGCGTGGTGATGCTGGCGCTCAGCCTTGTCATCGTGTCCATGCCGCTGCCGTCGCGCAAGACCAGGCCCGGCTCGCCCACATACCGTCCGACAGTGGATGTCTTCGTGCCCAGTTACAACGAGGATGCGGAGCTTCTGGCCAATACGCTGGCGGCGGCCAAAAACATGGATTATCCGGCGGACCGCTTCACGGTCTGGCTGCTGGACGATGGCGGCTCGGTTCAGAAGCGCAATGCCGCCAATATTGTCGAAGCGCAGGCCGCGCAGCGCCGCCATGAAGAGCTCAAGAAGCTCTGCGAAGACCTCGACGTGCGTTATCTGACGCGCGAGCGCAATGTCCACGCCAAGGCCGGAAATCTCAATAACGGCCTTGCCCATTCGACCGGCGAACTCGTCACGGTCTTCGACGCCGACCACGCGCCCGCGCGCGACTTCCTGCTGGAAACCGTTGGTTATTTCGAAGAAGACCCGCGGCTGTTCCTGGTGCAGACGCCGCATTTCTTCGTCAATCCCGATCCGATCGAGCGCAATCTGCGAACCTTCGAGACGATGCCGAGCGAAAATGAGATGTTTTACGGCATCATCCAGCGCGGTCTCGACAAGTGGAACGGCGCCTTCTTCTGCGGTTCCGCCGCCGTACTGCGGCGCGAGGCCCTGCAGGATACCGAAGGTTTCAGCGGTGTCAGCATCACGGAAGATTGTGAAACGGCCCTCGCACTGCATTCCCGCGGCTGGAACAGCATCTATGTGGACAAGCCCCTGATTGCCGGGTTGCAGCCGGCCACTTTCGCAAGCTTCATCGGTCAGCGCAGCCGCTGGGCACAGGGCATGATGCAGATCCTGATTTTCCGCCAGCCCCTGTTCAAGCGTGGCCTCACATTCACACAGCGCCTCTGCTACATGTCCTCGACGCTGTTCTGGCTATTTCCGTTTCCGCGCACGATCTTCCTATTTGCGCCGCTGTTCTATCTTTTCTTCGACCTGCAGATATTTGTGGCCTCGGGCGGCGAGTTTCTAGCCTATACGGCGGCCTACATGCTCGTGAACCTCATGATGCAGAACTATCTCTACGGCAGTTTCCGCTGGCCGTGGATATCGGAACTCTACGAATATGTGCAGACGGTTCACCTCCTGCCCGCCGTCGTTTCGGTGATCTTCAATCCGGGCAAGCCAACCTTCAAGGTCACGGCGAAGGATGAATCCATCGCTGAGGCGCGACTCTCGGAAATCAGCCGGCCGTTCTTCGTGATTTTCGGATTGCTGGTGGTGGCGATGATCTTTGCCGTCTGGCGTATCTACAGCGAGCCCTACAAGGCGGATGTCACGCTCGTGGTCGGCGGCTGGAACCTGCTGAACCTCATCTTCGCCGGTTGCGCGCTGGGGGTGGTTTCTGAACGCGGCGACAAGTCCGCCTCGCGGCGCATCACCGTGAAGCGGCGCTGCGAGGTCAAGCTTGAGGGCAGCGACACCTGGGTGCCGGCCTCCATCGACAATGTTTCCGTCCACGGTCTGCTCATCAATCTATTCGATAACGCAACCACGGTCCAAAAAGGCGAGACTGCGATCGTCAGGGTCAAACCCCACAGCGAGGGCGTGCCGGAAACGATGCCTCTCAATATTGTGCGGACGGTGCGAGGCGAGGGGTTCATTTCGATCGGCTGCACCTTCTCCCCGCAGCGGGCCGTCGATCACCGCCTTATCGCCGACCTGATTTTTGCCAATTCTGAGCAATGGAGCGAGTTTCAGCGTGTGCGACGCAGGAACCCCGGTCTCATTCGCGGTACGGCGACCTTCCTGGCAATATCGCTCTTCCAGACGCAGCGTGGTCTCTTTTATCTGGCGCGCGCGCTGCGGCCGGGTTCCAAGGCCGTCAAACCTGCTGGAGCCGTAAAATGACCGGCCGCGGACCTATCAGGCAGTCGCTGACAGTGATGATCTGGGGTGCAGTCGCGACGAGCGCCATTGCGCAGTCATCCCCCTTCGACATGTCGCCGGAGAGGCCGGCCCAGACCGCGCCAAAGCCCGCGGAGCCGCCCGCCATTTCTCCGGTGGAACCGCGTCGTGAGCCGGAGGTCCCGACGCCGGTGCAGCCACCTGTTCCGCCACCCTTCGCGGCTAAGCCTGCGCCTTCCTCCGACGTGACGGCCCAACCGCCGCCGGTTCCCCCAGTGACCGTGCCCGCGCGCCGGGAAAGCATCTCACCCGGTTCCATGCCCGCCTCGTCTTCTTCAGCCGATGGCCGCCGCCGCTATATCCTTCCCTATGAAAAGCTCAGCCTTTCGGGCGAGATGGACCGGCGGCAATGGAGTATCTATCTGACGCCAGAGCAGGTGAATGCAGCCGTATCGCTGAATGTCGGTTATCAGAACGCGATCGTTGTTGCCCCGGAAAGCTCGAACTTTCAGGTCAGCGTGAACAATGTCGGGCTTGGGGCAGCGCGTATCGAGGCGCCGGACAGCCAGGGGAATATTTCCCTCAAAATTCCGCCCGGTGTCCTTCAGGTCGGCGCGAATGTCGTGTCGCTCGGGGTGCAGCAGCGCCACAGAACAGATTGCACGATCCAGTCCACTTATGATCTATGGACCGATGTCGATCCTGCAAATACCTTCATAGGCTTTAACGCCGATGTTGCAGGCAGTTTCGCCAACATCGACGACATCCAGGCGACCGGACCTGATGGCAAGGCGACGACGTCGATCGAAATCGTGGCACCGGCGCTCGGCAATCCGGCATTTGCGGATTCTCTCCTGCGTCTTTCGCAGGCGCTGGCGCTCAGAACCCAGATGCCGAACCAGACTGTCCGTTTTGTGACGGCCCCTCCCGTCGAAAGGAAAGCGGGAACGCTTTCGGTCCTCGTCGGCACGGCTCGGGAAATCGCCGGCATGGCCGGAACTTTGCCACCTGAAGCATCAGCGGGCGCTTTCGCAGGCTTCGGCAGCGCCGTCGCGGGCGGAGCGTCGCCGCTTCTCGTCACCGGTCCGACCCCCCAGGCGGTGCAAGCGGCGATAGAGACACTGTTTTCCTCGATCTCGCGAACACCGGGCGCTCAGCGAGCCACTTTTTCGACGCGCAGCTGGCACGCACCCGATGTGCCACTGATCATGTCGGACCGTCGGATCGCGCTTTCGGAACTCGGTATCGAAAGCAGCGAGTTCAGCGGCCGGCGTTTCCGCAATGAATTTTACATCGGCATGCCCGCCGATTTTTATGCGTCGGCCTATGGCGAAGCGTCGCTTCTCCTGGACGCAGCCTATTCTTCGCAGGTGTTGCCCGGCAGCCATGTCGACATCTATGTCAATGACCAGATCGCCTCCACCGTGCCGATCTCCAATAATGGCGGGGGTATTTTCAGACATCTGCCGATCAATGTGACAATGCGGCACTTCAAGCCCGGTCCGAACAAGGTGACCATTGAAGCGGTGTTGATGACGGCGCTGGATCAGGCCTGCGCACCGGGTGCGCCAGCGAGCGCAACGCCCCGTTTTGCATTGTTCGATACATCGGAAATTCATATTCCGGACTATGCGCAGATTGGTCGCAAACCCGATCTCGCTGCTATGGCTGGCGCCGGGCAGCCCTACCGCACTGGAACTACTCCCGTCGCCCTGTCTCTTGATCGTTTTGACACGGACACGATGTCGGCGGCGGCCACGCTCATCAGCCGGCTGGCGAGCGTGGCGGGGCATCCGATCGACATTGAGACCGTCGCGTCGCCATTGGTAATCGGCGACCGGGACGCGTTGTTCGTTGGTACGATCTCACAATTTCCGCAGGCTTTGATCAGCCAGTTCAACCTCGTTCCCTCCAGCCAGATCTCCTGGAAAGTGGGAGCCGGTGTTCAGCAGCCTGCGCAAAACAGTGAAAACCTCTTTAATGACTGGCGTGAACGGGTCGACGGCGGCATCTGGGAAGGACAGGTTTCGTCCTTTGAGGAATGGATGAAGCGCAACTTCGACCTGAGTTCGGATACATTGCGCTTCCTGCCTGCAGCCGAGCAGCCCTATGCGCCGCCTGCCAATGTCTCTTTCATGCTGGCCCAGGGACTGAGCCCTTCAGGTGAAGGGGTTTGGACGCTTGCAACCGCGCCAAGTTCGGGAGAGCTTTTGGAGGGCATGGCGGCGATGACGCGTGAAAACCGGTGGGGTGGCGTCACGGGGCGTGTCGCCGCTTACGACGCAGGTGCTGAAAAAATCGAGACCGTCGAAGTGGAACGGCCATATCTTTATAGCACGCGGCCATTTTCCTTCTCGAACTTCAGGCTGATTGCGGCAAACTGGCTGTCTTCTAACGTTCTCTCCTATTCATTGGCCTTCATTGGTTTCGTGTCGCTCCTCGGTCTCGCAACGTTTGCCATGCTGCGCATGATGGGGCGACATCGATGAAGAGCGGAATTTCGAAACTGGCCGGTGTTGTCGTCCTTTCCATCATGACGTTGCTGACAGCCGTTTCAGCGGGCCGCACCGCGTCGATCCCGCCGGAGGCATGGTCGGCCTATAAGAGTGCGTTTCTCGATCCCGGTGGCCGCATTATCGATACTGGCAACGGCAATATCAGCCACAGCGAGGGTCAGGGTTATGGCATGTGGCTTGCCGTGTTGTCCGACAGCCTCGCCGATTTCGAGCTGATCTGGAGTTTCACACGCACCGAACTGCTGGTGCGGGATGACGGACTGTCCGCCTGGAAATGGGATCCGCGCACACGTCCGCATGTGACCGATATCAACAACGCTACGGATGGCGATATCCTGATCGCCTATGCGCTGGCGCTGGCTGCCGGGCAATGGAATCGGCAGGATTACGCCGAGGCATCCACAGCCATGGCATCCGCCATCCTCAAAAAAACCGTGGTTCAACGCGCAGGGCGTTCGTTACTCCTGCCGGCTGCAACCGGTTTTGGCGAGGGGGACCGGGATGACGGTCCGGTGGTTAATCCGTCGTATCTGATATTCGAGGCCTTCCCGGTTCTCAATCTCGTCGCGCCGTCGCCGCTCTGGAAAGCGGTAGCCGATGACGGGGTGACGCAGATTGGTGCCTTTGCCTTTGGCGAGAGGAAACTACCGGCCGACTGGGTATCGGTGCGGACGCGAGCCCAGCCGGCATCGGGTTTCCCGCCGGAGTTCGGTTACAATGCGGTGCGCATTCCACTTTATCTCTCGCGGGCGAATATCGGCTCGCCCGAGCTGCTCAACCGGCTGAAGAACGGCATGACGCTGGAAAGCGGTGCGGCTGGCACTTTCGATCTGAAGAGCGGAGCGGTCAAGGATGTGCTGTCGGACCCCGGCTATCGCATCATTCCGGCGCTCGCGGCCTGTGTCGCAGGCGGGGTCGCCGTTCCGGAAGAACTGAAGAGCTTTCAGCCAACACTTTATTATCCTTCCACATTGCACCTTCTGGCATTGTCGTTTCTGGCAAGGAATAACGGGGAATGCCGATGAACAAGCCTTTATCGACTTCGGCCCTCATCCTGCTTCTAGTCGCGCTTGCCGCCTTCCACTGGCGTGACAGCATTCTCGGTCGCGTGTCGGACGTCCACACCTCCGCGGTGGGGGACAATCGCGCCGCGCAGCGGATATCTCCTGCGGCAAATCCGGCGCAAATCAACGCTTTTGTCAAGAATCGCGAGATGGCGCAGTTAGCGCAGTCCTCGACACCGCCGGTAACGGTGCCGGTAACCGAGCCGCGACCGGTGCCACAGACCGGCGCCCAGACCGTGCAAACACAGACGGCGCAGGCGCCTGCCGCGCGCGTGGCGGAGCCGGCGTCGGGTGATATGCCGGAAGTCGATCTCAGCGCATTGCGCTATTTCGCCGCGAGAGGCGATACGCAACGCCTTCAGGCCGAAATCGCGCGACTTCGCACGCTTTATCCAAACTGGACGCCACCGGCTGATCCGCTTGCTGTTCCGGAAAACGGCGATGCAAAGCTCGATGCCATGTGGCAGCTTTATACCGATGGCCGTTATGCCGAGGTCAGGAAGGCGATTGCCGACCGCCAGCAGACAGAGCCTGGCTGGCAGCCGCCGGACAACCTGACCGGCATGCTGTCTCTGGCCGAGGCGCGTCAGCGCCTCATCAACGCGTCTGACCTCAAGCAATATGCGACGGTGGTGGATACGGCCGCCAATAATTCCGGTCTGCTGACCTGCAGCGAGGTCGACGTTCTGTGGCGTGTTGCCGATGCCTTTGCCAATACGGACAGGATGGCACGGGCGCGCGACGCCTATCTCTACATTCTCAACAATTGCACTGTCGCAAGTGACAGGCTCGCCACTGTGCAAAAGGCATCCGCGCTGCTGCCGGCGGAAATGATGGGTGAGCTTCTGGCCAAGGAAAAGCCCGGCGCCGATGGACAGCTGGAATTCGAGCCGGTCAAGAACGATCTCGCGCGCCAGTTCGTGGCGAAGGCAGGAGAGAAAGAGGGGATCACCGTCCCTTCTGCCTATCTGATGCGGCTTGAACGGCTTGCCGAAACGGAAAAGCGCGCAAGCGACGCGCTGCTGCTCGGCTGGTACAATATTCGCCAGAAAAATATGGCAGAGGCCGAAAAGTGGTTCCGCAAGGCGCGAGAGGAAGAGGACAGCGCGTCGGCCTCGCAAGGGCTGGCGCTGGCGCTGATCGACCGCAACGAGCCGCGTGAAGCCGAGGACGTCATGTACAAATGGCGCGCGACATCCGACGATGCGCTCGCAACCTATCTTGCCGCAACCGCCAATCTTCTCGCGCTGGAGCCGCCCGTCGTGCTGCCGCCGGATGTATTGCAGCGCATTGCAGCGGAAACCGTCGCGCGCAAGGACGCGGCGACGGCACAACAGTTCGGCTGGTATTCGCTTGCGTTCCGTCAGAGCCAGCTCGCCTTGCAATGGTTCAGCACTGCGCTTGGCTGGAAAGCGGATGATGAGCCGTCTGCCTATGGCGTGGCACTGAGCTATCATGACCTGCGCAACCTCGCTGGCCTGCGGGGCATTCAGCAGCAATGGGCAGGTCGCTCGCAGCGTATTGCCGATGTGGGTACCGCACGCATGGTGGATCAGTCCGGCCAGCCGGTCGTGGCGGTAACCGCGCCGCCTCTCGCCACCGCCCCGCAGCAGACCGCGCCCGTGCCTCAAACGGCGCAGGGAGGGACGGTGACCTATGTTCAACCCGTCGTCCAGGCGCCTGAACCGTCACGCAAGCAGGCGAGACTGTCTTCGCCAGCGCAAAGAGCAAACAACACGGCTTCGCGTCCACGCTCTTGTGCCGCCTATCCTGATCCGCAGCGATTGCCGCCGCAGCAGGCGCTCGATCTCGGCTGGTGCCTGATGGAGACGAATAGACCGGCCGAGGCGCTGAAAGCCTTTGAAGCCGCCATTGCCGGCGGTCAGTCGAGCGTCAAAAGCGATGCGGCCTATGGTCAGAGCCTCGCCTATCTGCGCATGGGGCTGACGGACCATGCTGCGGTCTCGGCGACGAAATCGCGCATGGATCGTCCGCGAGCCACGGAGCTGCAGGTTTCGATCCTTGCCGATCGCGCGGTTTCCGCCTTCCAGTCGAAACGTTATGCCGAAACGCTTCTGCTCCTCGACCAGCGGGCTCGGCTGGCTGACGAGCGTGCTGATCTAATGGTGCTGCGCGGTTACTCCTATCTCGCCATGCGCCGTTATGGGGAAGCCGCCCAGATATTCGAAAGCCTCGCCTCCATCGGTAATCGCGATGGCATCAGGGGGCTCGCGGCAGTGCGCGCCGCCCGGCCGAGCAACGGTCCGCAAGGCGGTTGACAGCGGCCGGCGTGCAGCCGGCCACGGCTTATTTCCCGCCGGTGAGATTACGAATGAGCCGCATGAAGATGCGCGCACCGATACCGATCAGTGCGTCCGGAAAGTCGTAATCGGGGTTGTGCAGATTGGGATAGTCCCGGCCTGCGCCGAGAAAAAACATCGCCGACGACGAGACGCCACGGAAACGGCCGAAATCCTCGGAAGCGCGCATTGGCAGACCTTCGGAACCGTGGGAGATTTTCTCGTCGTCCAGCGCCTGCCGGATATGATCGACGGCGTCCGGGGCGTTTTCGCAATGCAGGAAAATATCGTCATAGGTGATATCGAGCGCCAGCCTCTCTTCGTCTGCCACCCTTTTTGCGAGCGTCTCCGCGGCGTTGCACAGGTTTTCCATCCGGTCGTCGGTCAGCGTTCTGAGTGTCGCCCAGATTTCCGCGTCAGCCGGGGAAATGCCGAAGGCCGCTTCCCCCATGATCGCGTGGGTGATCGTCACCATCGAAAAATCCGGTGCCGGCGGAAAACCGGAACCGAGATCGCTCAGGGACGGCATCAGCCTGGCAATCGCCCGCATGGGGGAAATGCCGTGTTCCGGTGAGGAGGCATGTGCCGTCTTGCCCGCTAATGTGATTTTGATGCCGCGCGATGCGCAATTGACCGGCCCTTCCACCACGCTGACATGGCCGAAGGGCAGGCCGGGGAGGTTGTGAAGTGAAAATGAATAGTCCGGTTTTATCTCCGTAAAGCGGGGATCGGCAATAACGGCGGCTGCGCCCGCACCGGTTTCCTCCGCCGGCTGAAAGAGAAGAATGACCCGTCCTGTCTCCGGCCGCTGGCGGGCAAGGCCAAGCGCCAGTGCCGTCAGAATGGTGGAGTGGCCGTCGTGACCGCACAGATGGCCTTTTCCATCGACGCTCGAACGATATTCAACTTCACCCTTTTCGTGGATAGGCAGCGCGTCGATTTCCGAGCGGATCAGAACCGAGGGGCCGCTTCTGCCGCTGTCATAGACAGCCGCCACGCCATGGCCGCCGAGGCCGGCAAGAAGCCGGTCAGGTGGTGCCTGCTCAAGAAAGGCATGGACGCGGCGGGCGGTTTCTTTCTCCTCTCCGGAAATTTCCGGATGGCGATGCAAATCGTGGCGAAGCTCAATGAGATCGAGCATGTCCTTATTTGTCAGAAACATCAAAATTCCCTGCAGGTCGGTCGGCGTTTTGCTGCCGCAACTTACAGATCATTGTCTTCAATGCAAAACCTTTGGCGGGTGCCAGCGCTTGCCCGCCGTTTTCGGTTTGACGGTGAGCGGGATGACATCGGCAGGGAGTGGGATCTTTGTTTTCGTCAGTTCCAGCCGCGCAAGCGCGGCCCGCGCCTTCTCCGCATATTCGAGATGTTGGGCCTCGTCCGAATGATAATGCTGCAATCTTTCAAGGATTTCGGCACCTTCCATCTTTCTTTCGGCGGCGATGAGAGCAACGGCGCATTTGTAGAGCGCTTCGCGGTGGAACGGCGCGCGATTGGTGACCTGGCGGAAGGCCTCGGATGCCTCGTGATAATGCTGTTGCGCCAGCCGTGCCTCACCGATGCGGAGCCAAAGCAGAACCGGGTCCTGGCCGCTGGCGAGAAGCGCCAGGAAGGCGATTTCCGCCTCCCGGAACTCGCCCCGATCAAGAGACAGGTTGGCCAGCCCGAATTGGGCACCGGAATGACCGGGCGCTGCGGCAAGCACCTGGCTGAAGGCGATGCTTGCGGCAGCCTTCCTGCCCGCCTTGTAAAATTTGAGTCCCTGTTCGTAGACAAATCGGATACTGCGCGGGTGAAGCGTGCCGCCGAGATTATCACCCGAGCGGGTGCGAAACAGCGTGCAGCTCAGCTTCTGCTCCTCCGGCCCGAAGAAATATTTATAGGGCTCGTTGCCACGCAGGAAGTCGTAGGTCTTGAAACCCTGCTCGATTGCCCTCCGGATGCAGTGCCCGTGCAGCACGAGACCGGGGGAAGGCGTCTTCCAGTTCTCGTCGCGGCCGGTGATGTAGAACATTACAGATTTTTTCCGGCGATCGATGATGTTGGCGAGTGCGCCAAGCGGCTGGTCGCCGAACCACAGCACAGGTACCTCTAGATCACCGCGAATATAGACATCCATCAGCATCTGGCGGGTCGCGCCGATCAGGAGCTCGGTGCGTTCCCTGCCCTTATGCGGCGCCCAGCGGATGCGCCAGAAATCGAAGAGGATGTCCATGTCCCGCTTGATGGTGTCTTTCGTCGCGAAGCTGATGCGATATTCGTCCCCGCCCTCGACCTTTCTCATGAAACGCCTGAGCTTTTGCCGGGTCTGGCTGCTCATGTGGCTTTCAAGATACCCGTCAAACGTGTCCGGCAGGGTCACCACCGGGCAGATGCAATTGTTGATGTTGTAGGGGTTGGTCGGCATATTGTCGCGGAACATGACGAGCGGGCCCTGAAGCGCCCTGATCATGGCATCGCGCCGTTCCGGCGGGCCTGAAAGATAATCGAGTTTCAGCTCGGTCCAGTTCTGTTGTCTTATATAGGCGCAGAAACCGGCGACGGCGTGATCTTCATAGTCCGGCAGGGTGATGAAACCAGTATAATCCGCGGCAGCATTGCCGGCCATGACGATGCTGTCGTGAAAGCGGCCGGTTTTCTTGTCGGGTTCGGTGACGATGCGCAGCGGAAAAAACGCCACATAGGGCGAGCCTTCCGAACGTTCCCTCAGAGCCAGAACGAACCAGCGCCTGCGGCGCGGCATGTAATCGCGCAGCCAGCCCCAGGAGAGAAAATGCCGGGCATGGGGATCGGCCATGAACACCGATTCCCAGTTTTCCCGAACCGCCTCGAAGCCGGCGTCGGTGTCAATGATGTCGATGCGCATGTGTCCCCCTCCCAATACAGATCACACATTCGGGAGGTTTCATTTTATGGGCAAATGATCCGCTTCAAATATTCCCTTCGGGTGAAACCCCCGCATCAAATGGGATTAGCCCGCGAGCGGCCTTACTTCGCCCACCGCGACAAAAAAGCCCTTGTCACCCGGCCGAAGCGCTCTAACATGCGTGTTGAATGCGAGGCCGGCTCAACGATCCGCATGGCACAGGAGTTCTCTATGGCTGTTCCTTACATGCTTCTGACCGGTGCCAGCCGGGGAATTGGGCATGCCACCGTCAAGCTGTTTCAGGAAAAGGGCTGGAGGATCCTGACCGTTTCGCGGCAGCCCTTTTCCGAGGAATGCCGTTGGCCCTCCGCACGCGAGAGCCATATCCAGGCCGATCTGGAAGACCTGTCGCGGGTAGAAGATCTGGCAGATGAGGTGCGTTCACGCCTGCCTGAAGGAAAGCTTGCGGCGCTTGTCAACAATGCCGGAATTTCGCCGAAGGGCGAAGGCGGAAGCCGCCTCGGTGTGATGGATACGACGGCGGATATCTGGACGCGGGTGCTCAATGTCAATCTCGTCTCAACAGCGCTGCTCGCCCGCGCGCTCCTGCCGGAGCTGGAGGCGGCGAGAGGCTCGATCGTCAATGTCACCTCCATCGTCGGTTCGCGGGTTCACCCCTTCGCCGGTGTTGCTTATGCCACGTCGAAGGCGGCACTCGCCGCACTGACGCGCGAACTGGCGCATGAATTCGGTCCGCGGGGCGTTCGAGCCAACGCGATTGCGCCGGGGGAAATCAATACTGCCATTCTGTCTCCAGGTACGGCCGAGCTGGTGGATGCCCAGGTTCCGCTCGGGCGGCTCGGCACCACGGCGGAGGTGGCACAAACAATCCTTTTTCTCTGCTCGGAACAGTCCAGCTACATCAACGGCGCGGAAATCCACATCAATGGCGGACAGCACGTCTGACGCCTCAGTCAATCAACCGAAACGGAGCCATTATCGATGACCATCCTGCCGAATTCCGTCGAGGCACGCGATATCGCCTATCAGATGCATCCCAATGTCAATCTGCGCAAATTCGAAAAGACCGGTGGTCTGGTGATTGAAAGCGGCGAGGGCATCTATGTCACCGACAGCAGTGGCAAGCGATACATCGAGGCGATGGCGGGACTGTGGTCGGTGGCGCTCGGTTTTGGTGAACAGCGGCTGGTGGAAGCGGCGACAAAGCAGATGCAGAAGCTGCCCTATTACCACACCTTCTCCTACAAGACGCATAGCCCGTCCGTCGATCTCGCCGAACTGCTGATCGAGCTTTCGCCGGTGCCGATGTCGAAAGTTCATTTCACCTCCTCCGGCTCGGAAGCCAACGATCTGGTCGCCAAGATGGTCTGGTATCGTTCGAATGCACTGGGCAAGAAGGAAAAGAAAAAGATCATAGGCCGCATCAAGGGTTATCATGGCGTGACCATTGCGTCGGCCTCGATCACCGGCTTGCCGCGCAACCATGAGAGTTTCGATCTGCCGCTGGACCGCATGCTGCATACGGCCTGCCCCTCCTATGTGCATTTCGGGAAGGAGGGCGAAAGTGAGGCGGATTTCACCGCGCGTATCCTCGGGGAGTTGGAGGATCTGATCCTTCGCGAAGGTCCCGAAACCATCGCCGCCTTCTGGGGCGAGCCGGTAATGGGCGCCGGTGGCGTTCTTTTGCCGCCGGAGGGCTATTGGGAAGGCGTACAGGCGATCCTGAAGAAATATGACATCCTGCTTGTGGTCGACGAGGTCATCTGCGGTTTTGGCCGCACGGGCAAGATGTTCGCCTGCGAGACCTACGGTATCAAGCCGGACGTGCTTGTGGTCTCAAAGCAGATTTCGTCGTCCTACATGCCGCTTTCGGCGATCATCATGAATGACAATTTCTACCAGCCTATCGCCGATGAGTCCGACCGGATCGGATCGTTCGGCCATGGCTACACCGCCTCCGGCCACCCGGTCGCAACGGCTGTGGGGCTGGAAAACCTGAAGATCATTCAGGAACGCGATCTGGTCGGCAATGTCGCGCGGCTCGAAGGCCGGTTCCTCGATCATCTGAAGGCACTTGCGGATCACCCGCTCATTCATTCCTCGCGCGGTATCGGCCTCATCGGCGCGCTGGAGGTGAAGCCATGGGAAGGCATGAAGCCGGGCGACACGACGTTTGCCCTCGCCGCCGCCATTGAGGAGGAGGGTGTCATAACCCGGCCAATCGGTGAATCCATCTGTTTCTGTCCGCCGCTGATTATTACCGCGGAGCAACTGGATGAGCTGTTTGCTGGTGTGAAGCGCGGTCTCGACAAGGTTGCGGCCGCCCGAGGCTGAAAATTTTTGGCAATTGTGCCGGCCGGTTGATCCGGCCGACCTATCCCCGGTAGGCCACAAGTACCGCACCGCAGGCGATCAGCACGACGCCGAGCCAGTTGGGCAGCGAAAGCCTTTCGCCCAAAAACAGCACTGCAAAGATGGCGACAAAGACGACACTGAGCTTGTCGATGGGTGCGACACGGGCGGCGTCGCCAATTTTCAGCGCCCGGAAATAGCATATCCAGGATGCGCCGGTTGCCAGACCGGAGAGCACGAGAAAGGCCCAGGTTTTCCCCGAGATGGTGGAAGGCTGCTGCCAGTTGCCGGTGATATAAACCATCAGGCCTGCGGCAGCGAGAATAACGATGGTTCGGATGAAAGTGGCGAAATCGGAATTGACGTTTTCGATGCCGATCTTGGCGAAAATGGCAGTCAGAGCCGCGAATGCCGCCGATAACAGGGCCCAGAATTGCCACGCCAGGAAAATGTTTCTCATATGGGCCACTCCATTCATCGCAACGGTTCTTGTTTGATCTGGCCTACAGCATCGCCCGTCCGATAAAAACTGTTTTCCGACACCTGCTTGAACGACAAAGGCCGACACATCGAGATGACGCGCCGGCCTTCATGCGAGGCCTGTCCGGACGAGGCCGGGCAGGCAGGACCTTGGGAGGTCGTATTACTCTGCCGGCTGCACCGAGGCCGGAAGCTGATCCACATCGGCGATGCCGGTGAATTCTTCCTTGCCGCTGAGCACGCGGGCAAGCTGGTCCTGGTCCAGTTCGCCTTCCCAGCGGGCGACGACGATGGTGGCGACCGCATTGCCGACGAAGTTGGTGAGCGCGCGGCATTCCGACATGAAGCGGTCGATGCCGAGGATCAGCGCCATGCCGGCGACCGGAACCGAAGGCACGACGGAGAGCGTGGCCGCGAGCGTGATGAAGCCTGCACCGGTAATGCCGGCGGCACCCTTGGAGGAGAGCATGGCGACGAGCAGCAGCAGAATCTGTTCGCCGAAGGAGAGGTGAATGCCGGTCGCCTGCGCGATGAAGAGGGCTGCCAGCGTCATGTAGATGTTGGTGCCGTCAAGATTGAAGGAGTAACCGGTGGGAATGACGAGACCGACGACGGAGCGCTTGCAGCCGGCCTTTTCCATCTTGCTCATCAGGCCCGGCAGGGCGGCCTCGGAAGACGAGGTACCGAGAACCAGCAGCAGTTCTTCCTTGATGTAGCGGATCAGCGCGACGATGGAGAAGCCGTTATAGCGGCAGACGGCGCCGAGGACCACGAACACGAACAGGAAGGACGTGACGTAGAAGGTGCCGATCAGCATCGCAAGATTGGTGACGGACGAGATGCCGTATTTGCCGATGGTGAAGGCCATGGCGCCGAAAGCACCGATCGGGGCAGCCTTCATCAGGATCGCGACCAGCTTGAAAATCGGATACATCAGGGCGTGCATGAAATCGGTGACCGGCTTGCCCTTTTCGCCGACGACGCCGAGCGCGATACCGAAGAGCACCGAGAAGAACAGCACCTGCAGGATATCGCCGCTGGCGAATGCGCCGACGATGGTCGTCGGGATGATGTTCATCAGGAAGCCGGTAATGGTCTGCTCATGGGCCTTGTCGGCGTAGGTCGCGACGGCCTTGGCATCGAGCGTTGCCGGATCGATGTTCATGCCCGCGCCGGGCTGCACGGTGTTGGCGACGATGAGGCCTACGATAAGCGCAAGGGTGGAGAATACGAGGAAGTAGATCATGGCCTTGCCGGCCACGCGGCCAACCTTCTTCATGTCGTTCATGCCGGCAATGCCGGTTGCGACAGTGAGGAAGATGACGGGCGCGATGATCATCTTGACGAGGCGGATGAAGCCGTCGCCGAGCGGCTTCAGTTCTTCACCGAAGGCCGGATAGAAATGGCCGAGTGCGATACCGGCTATGATGGCCACCAGAACCTGAAAATACAGATGCTTGTAGAATGGCAATTTGGCGTGGCCCGCGGCCACGGCTGTCGTATCGATCATGTTTTTTCCTCCTCGGCCTCACCCTGCCTTGATTGGCCTCCCGGGATCGCCGTGTCGTTGACGGCTTCGCGCCGATTGAGGAGACATGTGCAATACGCATGCCAGACTTGATTATTTGCCGTAACCAACTGATTCAAAAAGTTCTTTTTTGGAGGGATAAAAGGCGCGACAGTTAACTGTGCGGAATTTCGGACAAAAACTCTTGCGGTCTGTGTGTAAATCCGCACAATTGACCCATGAACCAGATAGAGAATTCACTCCATTCCCAGGCGAAGCGACGGGCGCAATGGCTGGCGCTCGCGGGGCTTTGGCTGCTTATCGGTTTTGGCATGCTGCTTGTCGCAGATGAATTTGCCCGCCATCAGGCCCTGCGTGCGGCGGGTTCCGAGGCCTCGACCGATGCGGAACTGAAGATCGCCCTTTTGAATGTTGCACTGGAGCGGCCGCGGGCCATTCCGCTGGTTCTTTCCGGCGATCCCGATCTTGCCGTCGCTCTCGATGGCGGCGGCGCTTCGGCTCTAGATCGGCTCAATCGAAAGCTTGAAGGGCTTATCGAAGGAACCCAGTCCTCTGTCATTTACGTGACCGGGCCGACCGGCTTGACCATCGCGTCGAGCAACTGGCGGCAGGCGGACAGCTTTGTCGGTTCCAACTATGCCTTCCGCGAGTATTTTCAGGCGGCGATGAAGACTGGCATGTCCGAACATTATGCGCTCGGCAATGTCAGTCGCCGGCCAGGTCTCTATATCTCCCGCCGGATCGATGCAGCTGACGGCCGGCCGCTTGGCGTCGTGATTGCCAAGGTCGAGTTCAACCGGCTGGAAGCGGACTGGAATATCGGAGGCAAGCCGGTCTATGTCGTCGACAGAAACGGTGTCGTGTTGATGACGAGCGTGCCGGAGTGGCGCTTCAAGACAGTCGCGGCCATCGACGAGGCGCGACGAAACACCATTTCCGAAAGCCTGCAATTCGGCAATGAGGCGCTGGCGACGCTGCCTTTCCGAACGGCTCGATCATTGGGCGACGGTGTTCCGCTCATCCACGTTGATGAGCCGGGGCGCGAACGCGGCGATTATCTTCGCCTGGAAGTGCCGGTGCCGACGACATCCTGGACCCTGCATTATCTTCAGCCCGTCGCACCCGCTCTGAATGCCGCCATCCGCGAGGGCAGGGCGGTGGCGCTGGCGACGCTCATGCCGCTGATTGCGCTTTCAGCGCTGTGGCTGTGGCGCAGGCACAAGGCTCTGACGGAAAAGGAAGAAGAACAAAGGGCCCGCGCCGAGCTTGAACTGAAGGTACAGGAGAGAACCCGCGATCTGACGAAGACGCGCGATCATCTTCAGGCGGAAATCGCCCTGCACGAAAAGACCACCGGGGAGTTGCGCAATGTCCAGCATGAGCTGGTGCAGGCCAACCGCCTTTCCATTCTTGGGCAGGTGGCGGCTGGCGTGGCGCATGAGATAAACCAGCCTGTGGCGACAATCCGCGCCTTTGCCGATAATGCGCGCACTCTGCTGAAGCGTGAACGTCTGGCTGAAGCCAGTGAAAATCTTGAGGACATTGCCGCCCTTACCGAGCGTATCGGCACGATTACCAGCGATCTGAAGATACTCGCGCGCAAGGGCCGAACCGGCGCTGAACCTGTCAGTGTTCGAACCGTCATCGAAGGTGCGGTGCTGCTGCTGCGCAGCCGTTTTTCCGGTCAGATGGACGCGCTGGATATTGTCTTGCCCGATCAGGATATGAAAGTGCTCGGCAGCCGCATCCGGCTGGAGCAAATCCTCATCAATCTTCTGCAAAACGCGCTGGAAGCGACTGAAGCGATTGATACGGCCCGGGTGGAGGTGCGTGTTTGCGAAGAAGGCGACGCGGTTGTAATCTCGGTTGGCGACAATGGCGGGGGCATTCCGGAAGCCATCCGTGCCCAGCTTTTTTCACCCTTCAATACCTCCAAGGAAGGCGGTCTCGGTCTTGGCCTTGTCATCTCAAACGACATCGCTTCGGACTATGGCGGGCGCATTGAGGTGGCGAGTGGTGATGCAGGCACGTGTTTTTCCGTATATCTGAAGCGAGCATGACATGACGGCGGATGGTACTATATTTCTGGTCGATGACGACTCGCAGCTGCGCAAGGCGATGGTGCAGACGCTGGAGCTAGACGGGCTGCCGGTCACTTCCTTTTCCCGAGCCGAGCAGGCGCTTGCAGCTTTGAGTGACGATTTCGACGGCGTCGTTATCACTGACGTGCGCATGCCCGGCATGACCGGGCTGGAATTTTTCGACCATGTCCGCAAGATCGATGCGGATCTGCCTGTCATCCTCATTACCGGCCATGGCGATGTACCCATGGCCGTCGATGCGCTCCACAACGGTGCCTATGACTTCATAGCCAAGCCGTTTCCCGCCGAACGGATGGTGGAGAGCGCCCGCAGAGCCCTCGAAAAACGCCGCCTCGTGCTGGAAAATCGCGCGCTTCGCCGGGCAGCCGGGCAGGCGGAGGACGACCTGCCGCTGATCGGGCAAACACCCGCCATGGAGCGCTTGCGCACGACGCTCAGGCATATTGCCGATACGGATGTCGATGTGCTGGTGGCCGGCGAAACGGGCAGCGGCAAGGAAGTGGTGGCAACGGCCCTTCATCGTTGGAGCAAGAAGCGCGCCAAGGGCAATTTCGTTGCGCTGAATTGTGGTGCGCTACCTGAAACGGTGATCGAGAGCGAGCTTTTCGGCCATGAGCCGGGAGCATTTACCGGGGCACAGAAAAAACGTGTCGGCCGCATCGAACATTCAAGTGGTGGCACGTTGTTCCTGGACGAGATCGAAAGCATGCCGCTTGCCGTGCAGGTGAAAATGCTGCGTGTGCTGGAAATGCGCGAGGTCTCGCCGCTTGGTTCAAACGAGGAGCGACCTGTCGATATCCGCGTGGTTGCGGCGGCCAAGGTTGACCTCGGCGATCCGGCCGAACGTGGCGCGTTTCGTGAGGACCTTTATTACCGGCTGAATGTCGTCACATTGTCGATACCGCCGCTTCGCGAACGCAGGGCGGATATTCCACTCTTGTTTTCCCACTTCGTCACCAAGGCAGCCAACCGCTTCAACATGCCGGTGCCGCAGATCGGCGCCGGGGTTTCCCGTCGTCTCAACGATCATGATTGGCCCGGCAATGTCCGGGAACTCGGCCATTTTGCCGAGAGGGTAGTTCTGGGGCTTGAGACGGAATTGGCGGCCACATCTGTTCTGCAGTCGGAAATCCCGGCTTCCGGCACCTTGCCGGAGCGTATGGACGAGATCGAGGCGCGCATCATCCGCGAGACACTGGAGCAATCCAATGGCGACGTCGCGGAAACCATCGCCACGCTCGGTATCGCCCGCAAGACCTTTTACGACAAACTGCAACGCCACGGTATCAACCGGGCGGACTATGTGAAGAACGGCGCGGCCTGAAACTGTGCAGAGGACGACTTATGGCGACGGCGCGAAGTTGTCCTGCTCCGACCCCCATTGAAAAGCCGCAGACTTTTCCGTCTGCGGCCTGGCAATAATCGCAGCAATTGCGGCAACGGCCGTCGTTCAGCCTGCTACGCAGAAATGACGCTGACCGTCATAGTCCGTGTAGGTGCCCGTGCGGGAATTGAAGCTGCGGTAACGCTGCGAGCAATAATCGTACCAGGCGTTGGTCCACGGCTCGATGGTGCGATAGGTCTGGGGCTGACTATAGACGGGACGGCTGTCGTAAACCGGCTGCGCGCGATAGACCGGCGCCGGGCGATAAACCGGCTGCGGTGCTGGCCGGTAGTAACGATAGTCCGGCTCTTCATAGACATAGCTCGGCTCATAGGCCTGATAACGGCGCGGTGCCGGATCGATATAGACCCGTTCCTCCTCCACCGGTGCCGGGCGGGAAAGGGCGGAACCAACGGCAACACCGGCGGCAAGGCCAAGCACACCTCCCAGAAGCGCCGCGTCGCGGCGGTCGTGGCGGTCCCAGTCGCCGGCGGATGCGCTGTTGAAGGGAGCGATGGTTGCGGCGGCGACGGCGATAGCCATAGCGGTTTTGGCTGCAAAGGACGACATGGTGTTTTTCCATCCAGGTGGCAGGGTGCTGCCAGTTGCAAATTCGATGGTTAAGGAAATACAGCCCGCCTGCTGAACGGTCGCTGAATGAATTGTGGCAGACCGGCTGTCGCCCACAATTCCCGTTTGCCTGCGTCCCACGCTTCGCGCTAAAACTCGGGAGCAAACAGGACGCGCCCATGAGCCTTGCCCATATAACCGTATCTCCCGATTCATCGCATGAGGATCGTGCCCAGGCCATTCGAGACACTTTGCGCGACGCCATTGTCGATCGCCGGCTGGCGCCGGGAACGAAATTGTCGGAAGCGGAAGTGGGAACGTTGTTCGATGTCAGCCGCACGGTGGTGCGCGCGGCGCTGCAGATGCTTGCCTATGAGGGCCTCGTGAAGGCCGAGCGCAATCGGGGCGCTTTCGTTTCCAATCCGACGCCCGACGAGGCGCGGCAGGTATTTGCGTCCCGCCGGCTGATCGAGCCCGGCGTCGTTGACGCGGCAATCGAAAAAATCACGCCTGCGGCGGTAAAGAAGCTGCGGGAGCATCTGTTGGAGGAGAGCAGGCATCAGCAGGAACGCGGGCCGAGCGCACGGCGGGCCGAAATCAAGGCCTCGGGTGATTTTCACCTGATGCTGGCGTCAATTGCCGGCAATGCCATCCTAGAAAAATTCATGGATGAACTGGTTGCGCGCTCATCGCTGGTCATCGCGCTCTATGGGCGCTCCGGCGTATCGAGCTGCGGTCATAACGAACATGCCGATCTTCTGGATGCGCTGGAGGCGAAGGATGCGGCAAGGGCCCGGGCGCTGATGCTGCAACATCTTAATCATATAGAGGCCGATCTCGACCTCCGTACCAAGGAAGGTCTAGCCCTCAGGGACGCTCTGGCGCTTTAGGATATCGGTGTATCGGCCCTCACACGCCGTGCGAGGGCGATATCAGCGGAAACCGGAGCGTGCCGGTCATGCCGCGTAGCGGCTGATTGCCAGATCGTGGGTGTCGATCTCGGGCGTCGCACCGCTGATCATGTCCGCAAGGACGCGGGCGGAGCCACAGGACATGGTCCAGCCGAGCGTGCCGTGGCCGGTGTTAAGGTAAAGGTTGCTGTAGCGGGTAGCGCCGATAACAGGCGTACCATCCGGCGTCATCGGGCGCAGGCCACACCAGAATTTCGCCTGCGACTGATCGCCCGCGCCACCGAACAGGTCTTCCACCGAATGGGCGAGTGTTGCCTGCCGCGCTGCGGGCAAGTCCTTGCTGAAGCCGGCGATTTCCGCCATTCCGCCAGCACGGATGCGCGAACCGAGCCGGGTGATCGCGACCTTGAACGTTTCATCCATCACCGTGGAGACGGGCGCCCGTTCCTCTTTCACAATCGGCACCGTGATGGAATAACCCTTGACCGGGTAGACCGGCAGGGTCAGACCGAGCTGACGCAGGAACTGTGGAGAGTAGCTGCCAAGCGCGGCGACAAAAATATCCGCTTCCACAAGCCCGCGGGTGGTCTCCACCGCCTTGACGCGTCCTGCCTCAACGATGGGGCGCATGATCCCCGTGTCGTACAAGAAGGTAACGCCCGCTTCTTCCGCCATGCGGGCAAGCTCGGTGGTGAACATGTAGCAGTCACCGGTCTCGTCGCCAGGCAGGCGCAGCCCGCCGACGATCTTTTCCTTCGATGGCGAGAGGCCGGGTTCCACGGCGGCGCAGCCGTCTCGGTCGAGAATTTCGAAAGGCACGCCGCCCGCCGTCAGCACGTCCACGTCCTTGCCGATGGCGTCAAACTGCTTTTGTGTGCGGAATACCTCCAGCGTGCCCTGCATGCGCTGGTCATACTGGATGCCTGTCTCTTCCCGCAGTGCCATCAGGCAGTCGCGGCTATATTCCGCGACGCGCACCATGCGGCTCTTGTTGATGGCATAACGCGCCGAGGTACAGTTGCGCAGCATCTGGCTCATCCAGCGCCAGGCGGCCGGATCGACCGTCGGGCGAATGATCAGCGGTGCATGTTTCATGAACAGCCATTTCATGGCCTTGACCGGAATGCCCGGCGCGGCCCAGGGCGAAGAATAGCCGGGGGAAACCTCACCCGCATTGGCAAAGCTGGTCTCGAGCGCTGCAGCCGGCTGCCGGTCGATCACCGTCACCTTGTGCCCGGCTTTGGCCAGATACCAGGCGGATGTCACGCCGACGACGCCGGCTCCGAGGATAGTGACGTTCATGATCGTCTCACTTGTGATTGACTGATGTTGAAGCAAAGGTCGGGGTTTCGTCCGGCTGAATATAGGTACGGCGATAACGACGGCCGAGGCCGGTCAGGATTTCGTAGGCGATCGTGCCCGCATCGTCCGCGATGTCTTCAAGCGTTTGCTCGGGGCCGATCATCTGCACGAAACTGCCTTGGGTCAATGTTCCCTCGGGCAGGGCGGATATGTCCAGAATGATGCTGTCCATCGAAACGCGCCCCGCGATCGGCAGGCGCACGCCATCATGCCATGCCGCGCCGCGATTGCCGAGCGAGCGCGGCAGGCCGTCTGCATAACCGGCGGCGATCGTCGCAAGACGCGTAGAGCCGGACGCTTCGAAGGAACCGCCGTAACCAACCAGCGAACCGGCGGAAACGGTGCGGGTCTGGATCACGGCGAGATCGAGGCGAACGACCGGCTTCATCGGGTTCGGGCGGTCGACAGAGGGTGCGCCGCCGTAAAGCGCGATGCCGGGGCGCAGCAGGTGGTTGTGGTACTCACGACCCAGAAAAATACCTCCGGAGTTGGAAAAACAGACCGGGACATCAGGAAACGCAATCGTGGCCTGCCGCATCGCCGACAGCTGCGCCGCATTGCATGCATGGCCCGGTTCGTCGGCGCAGGCGAGGTGGCTCATGACGAAGGCGATGTCGATACCATCGAACAGTTGCGGCTGGGAGGTGAGGGTTTCCAGCTCTTCGGGGGAAAGGCCGAGGCGGCACATGCCGGTATCGATCTGCACGGCGGCTGCAAGTTTCCTGCCGAGCGTCTTGGCATGGACCGCCCATTGGGCGATCTGCTCCAGCGAATTGAGAACCGGTGTGATCGCCATGGCGGCGCAGGAGGTCTCATTGCCGGGTTGAAGGCCGTTGAGGACGAAGATCCGCGCCTGGGCGGGAAGACGCAGCCGAAGCGCCAGCGCCTCGTCAATATGAGCGACGAAGAAATGACGACACCCCGCATCGAACAGGGTTTGCGAGACCATATCCGCACCGAGGCCATATGCATCGGCCTTGACGACCGCCGCCGTCTGGGATGCGGGCGCCATCGCCGCAAGTGCCAGATAATTGTCGCGCAATGCGCCGAGATCGATGGTCAGATGGCCGCTTGCACCACCCGCTGCCTGCTGGCGGCTGATCTGCATGTCCATGGTCGTTCACCCTCATTTTTATCTTATGAGAGTATTGCAACGATTATCGAATTTCTTGGCAATTATTCGAAGGAAATGCGATATAATTGGCAAGCGCGCAATTTTCTTTTGCTGATTGGAATTTTCTATGTCGTCACTTGATGCGACCGACCGCCATATCATACGGCTGCTTCGGCTCAACGCCCGCATCAGCAACGCAAAGCTTGCTGCAGAGGTCGGGCTTTCGCCATCCGCGTGCTTGCGTCGCGTCGATATTCTCGAACGGGAAGGGATCATCCGCGGTTACACGGCGCTTACCAGCGGCCTGGCCGGCGGTGAGGTCATTTCGGTTATCGTGCAGATCACGCTCGACCGGCAGACGGAGGATTTTCTCAACCGTTTCGAAAATGCGGTGCGGCGATATCCGGAAATCCGCGAATGTTATCTCATGACTGGCGGTTCGGATTATTTCCTGCGTTGCGAGGCAGAAAGTGCGGGGGATTTCGAGCGCATCCACAAGGAGATACTCTCGAAGCTGCCGGGGGTCTCGCGCATTCATTCGAGTTTCGCGATCCGGAATGTGCTGGCGACGCCGAAGGCGAGGTAGCATCGAGTGTGGGGCTTCACCCCCACCACCGATAAAAATGATGCACCGGCCCCCGCCCATGTCCAACGGCAAGGCTCCGCCCAGCATCAAGCGCCCCATTCAAATAATCTTTCGCCAGCTCCACGGCCTCCAGCAACTCGCTTCCCCTCGCAAGATGCGCCGTGATCGCCGCCGCCAGCGTGCAGCCGGTGCCGTGATCGTTCTTCGTCTCTACGCGTGCAGCGGAAAGCGCCTGCATGGTGCCATCTGCAAACAGATAATCCGTGCTCTCAGGCCCCGCACCATGTCCGCCCTTGATGAGCACCGCTTTTGCGCCCGCTTTCAGGATCGCCGCGGCCTGATGATTGATGTCCGTTTCCGTCTCCGCTATCGGCGTGCCGGTTAAAAGCGCCGCTTCCGGCAGGTTCGGCGTAACGACGGTCGCGATTGGCAGAAGCTCGCGCCGCAATGTCTCGATGGCGTCCTCTTGCAGCAAACGGTCGCCTGACGTCGCCACCATGACTGGATCCAGCACCACGGGCTGCGATTGCCGCCGGAGCCGTTCCGCTATGGCTGCAATGGTTTCGATACGGGAAACCATGCCGATCTTCACCGCATTGACGGTGAGATCGGAAAACACCGCATCCATCTGCGCGATGATGGTGGCCACCGAAATATCCTCGACCGCAGTTACGCCTCTGGTGTTCTGTGCGGTGATGGCGGTGATGACGCTGGCGCCATAGGCGCCAAGCGCGGAGAATGTCTTGAGGTCGGCCTGTATGCCCGCACCGCCGCCGCTGTCGGATCCGGCAATGGTCAACGCAATTGATGTCATGGCTGTCTCGCTTTCAGAGTGGCATCGATTGCGGAACGGAACTCCTTGGTCGCGCCGGCAATATCTGCCGCGCGGAAGATGGCGGAGATCACCGCGACTCCATCCGCACCGGCGGCAATGACAGAGGGGACGCGGGAGAGATCGATGCCGGCGATGGCGCCCACCGGCATGTCCGGCCGCCATTCCCTCAGCAGGCCGCGGAGTGTCGAAAATCCATCGATACCCACAGGCTTGTCCGGGTTGACCTTTGAAACCGTGTCGAACACGCCGCCGATGCAGGCGTAATCGGCGGGCATGGAGGCTGCCCGCTCGGCGTCGGCGCGGTTCTTGACCGTGAGGCCGATGATCGCCTTTTCGCCAAGAATGCGCCGAGCGGTTCTGGCGTCCATATCGTCGGCGCCAAGATGCACTCCATCTGCGCCCGAGGCGAGCGCAACATCCACCCGGTCATTGATGACGAGCGGCACGCCGGTGCCGGCGATGGCCTCGTGGATGGCGCGGGCGTTTTCGATCATCTCCCGTGTCGAGCCGTGCTTGTCGCGATATTGCAGGATGGTCGCGCCATTAAGTGCAGCCGCCAGAGCAAGCTCGGAGAGAGGCGCGACATCACCGAGGCTCGCATCCACAAGCGCGTTGAGGCGGTAATCAACCTTGTTCATTCTCGATCCTCGCATGATTGATGATATCCTCGCCGGTAATCGCCGAAAGCGCGTCCAGGAATGCCGGTTCGAACGTGCCGGGACCTCTGGCACAGGACGCGGCCAGTTCGGCGGAGACGCCGGTGACGGCAAGGGCGGACGCCGCCGCTGCCAAAGCATCCCGTTCCACGGCCATGAAAGCAGCGATGACGCCCCCCGAGAGGCAGCCCGTACCCGTTACCTTAGCCATCCAGGGATGGCCGTTTACGATCCTGACGCGTCGCGTCGCGTCGCTCAGGTGATCGACCGGCCCGGTTTCGATCCTGATTGCATCTGGCACCTCGCCGATCAGTCTCATTTCTGCACGGTTGCCACGCACGATCGCGGGAGAGAGAGTGATGAGCTCACGCGCGAAGGCCAGCCGGGATGGAGAATAGTCACAATGCACGGGGTCGACGATCCAGGGCTTGCCTGAGGCGTTGGCGATCTTCACTGCCAGCAGGATAACCTTGCGCCGTTCCGCATCCAGCGTGCCGAGATTGATGGTCAGCGCATCCGCCTTGGTAACGAAGCTTTCGATTTCCTCCAGCGACGTGGTCATGGAGGGAATGCCGCCGACAACGGTAATCCCGTCGGCGGTGAATTTTTGCACCACGGTATTCATAAGGCAATGTACGCGCGGACGCGCCTGTCTGACTTTTTCAAGGATTTCGGCGGCCTGCGTGGTCGTGGGGAAAGGGATGGTCATGGCTGCTTCAGCTCCACGGCGATTTCGTCCGCCGCCGGCGCCTTCTTGATGAGCTGCATTTCCTGCATGAAGGCGCCAAAACGCGCATAGCGGGCGCGGTCGAGTGCGGCAGGGCGCTTGGCAAAACGCGGCAATGTGTCGAAGAAAGCCTGCTTGTTCAGTGCGTCATCGAGATTGGGATAGGCCTTGATGAAAAGCTGCCAGGATTCCTGCGGGTGATTGGTGATGAAAATAGCGGCCTGTTCCACGGCGGAGAGGAAACGCGGCAGGCGGCTGTCTGTTGCGAGATCGCGATGGGTGACGAAGATCAGTTCGTCATAGGCCGGAACACCATGTTCCTCCGGAAAGAAGGATCGGCCTTCGTGGCCCTCGAGCTTCATCTGCGTCAGTTCGAAATTGCGGAAACCGCCGAGCGTGGCGTCCACCTTGCCTGCGATGAGCGATGGCGACAGGGAGAAATTGACGTTGATGAGTTCCACATCGTCTTTCGTCAGACCGTCCTTTTCCAGCATGCGCTTCAGCATGGCATCCTCGAAGCCGGATACGGAAAAACCGACTTTCCTGCCCTTCAGGTCCTTCAGGCTTTTGATCGGTCCGTCAGCCAGCACGGTGACGGTGTTTAGCGGCGTTTCGACCAGTGTGCCGAAACGGACGAGCGGCAGGCCGGCATCGTGGTCGAGATATAGGTTGGGTTGATAGTGCACGCCGATATCGGCCTGTTTTGCCGAAACGAGGCGCGGAACGGCGGAAGGATCTGCCGGCGGAACAAGTTCAACATCGAGCCCCGCATCCGCAAAAAGGCCCCGCTCTTTCGCGACGACCATCGGCGCATGGTCGGGGTTTACGAACCATTCCAGCAATACCGTAAGCCTGTCGGCCGCGTGTGACTGAACGGGGGCAAATATGCTTGCCGCCGCGATGACGAAAGAAAGAAGAGTTCGCTTCATGATGCTGAAATTCTCCGTAAATACCCGAAAGGAATGGTGTGTTCTGTTTCCCTGGCCCAAGGCGCCAGATGGGCGGTGGCGCGATCCACCGCCAGTCGCAGCAGCACCGCCATGATGGCGAGTATCGCCATGGCGGCGAACATCGTGTCGGTCTGCATGCGGGCGTTTGACTGGATCATCACGAATCCAAGCCCTGCCGATGCGCCAACCCATTCGCCAATGACAGCGCCCAGCGGTGCGAGGGGTGCGGCCACCCGCAGGCCGGAGATAAGCGAAGGCAGCGCCAGTGGCACGCGCAACCGGGTGAGAACCTGCCAGTGGCTTGCCTGCGTCAGCGAGGCGGCATCGAGAATGGCGCGATCCGTCCTGTTGAGGCCATCGGTGAAGGAGGAGGCGACGGGAAAGAAGATGATGATCGCCGTCATCACCGCTTTCGAGGCCATGCCGAAGCCGAACCAGAGGACGAGGATGGGCGCCAGCACGAAGACCGGAAAGGCCTGCAAAACCAGAACCATCGGCCAGACGAGGCGACCGGGACGGGGGATTGCCGCGATGGTGAAAGCCACGACAATACCGACCAGGACGCCGGCCGTCAGTCCAACGGCCATTTCGAGAAATGTAACCATGGCCTGCCCCAACAGGAAACCGGGCTGGCGCAGGAAGGCCGCGGCGACATCGGTCGGCGCCGGCATGATATAACGGGGTGGCGAGAACAGCCATGTGCCTGCCTGCCAGAGAACAAGCAGGAGACCGACACCGTTCAACGCATGGGCGGCACGCATGAGCCGGACCTCAGACGCAGACGCACCGGGCGCGACGGACAAAAGGTTTCAGCATCATCATTCGGTCTCCACACGTGACAATCGCGGAGATCAAGACAAAGCGGAGAAGAGAAAGGGCAGCGCCTCGAAGGCGCGACAGTTTCCGTTCCTACGCCGGCATGATCCGGATCAGGTTCAAGGGTCCGGCTCAACGCCATCTCAGCACCGTCTGGTGCTCCCCTCGGAATGGGTCGGAAACTGTCGTTTTTTTAGCTGGCTGTCAACGGCTCAGATGGTGCGGAGCTGTTCAAACAGGGTGACGTTGGCACTATCGGCGCGGTAGAAAATCGCGGGCCGGCCGAGTGGTGCTTCCACGGTAACCTCGTTTCCACCGCGATGATGCACGCCGCTCCACAGATGTACCCACTGGCCATCGCCCGGAAGATAGAGGGTGCGTTGCGCTTCTCCCGCTTTCCAGACAGGGGCCACCAGCATGTCGGGGCCATAGAGATAGCTGTCCTGAATGGCGTAAGTCTGCCGGTCATTCTCGTAATGCAGGAAAAGCGGGCGTTGCACCGGAAGCCCCGTTCTGGCCGCTTCGGCGGAGAGCGATTTCAGATAGGGGGCAAGCGCGACATAGACTGTCGTCATGCGGGCGAAATGGGCGAGAACCGTTTCATCCTGATCGATCTGCAGATTGTCACGCGGGCGGTTGCCCTCATGGGTGCGCATGACCGGCGTGAAGGCGGCCATCTCCGTCCAGCGCATGATAAGTTCCGCGGTGCGGACATTGCCGAACAGGCTGGTGTAACCGCCGATGTCGGAATGGTGATAGGCATTGCCCATGAGGCCGGAGGAGAGCGCACCGCAAATGACAGTGACAAGTCCATCATGACGGGAGAAGTCGACAGACTGGTCACCGCCCCAGATCAGCGGACAATGGGCCTGCACGCCGGTGAAACCGGCCCGCATGAAGAACAGTGCTTCGCCAGTTTTGCCACGACTTTTGACGCCCTTCGCGTTAACCTCGGCCCACAGGGTGGGCCATGCATTGTGCATCAGCTTAGCGTCGACGCCGTTCGAAAGCTGGATATCGATCGGCAGATATTCGCCGAAATCAGCCATCCACCCGGAAAGGCCGAAATCCAGCATGTTCTTGCCGATGATTTCTTCGGCAAACCAGTCGGCGGCAGCCGGATTGGTGAAATCGACGACGCCGCAATCGAACTCGCCGAAATCCACCAGGGCCGTTTTTCCTTCCGCATCCGTTGCGAAATAACCGGCCTGTTCGGCCACGGGGAAAAGCGGGCCGTCAACGCAGAGATAGGGGTTCACGTAACCCAGAAAGCGGATGCCTTGATCGGCAAGCTCGGCGATCTTCTGGCGCAGATGCGGATAACGGGTTTCGTTCGCCTGCCAGTCCCAGAACAGGCGTGCGCCAAAGGATGTCTGGCGAAGCCCCACCCAGTCCTCACACCACAGGCCTGACACGAGCGTTCCCGCCGCGCGGATTTTCTCCAGCCGCGCAAACGAATTGACGCCATCCTTTAATCCAATGATCGCGCCATTATAGATCCATTCCGGCAATTGCGGCTGCCGTCCAAACCGTAGGGACAGCGCGGAGACGATATCGGTGAAACTGTCGCCGGCGAAAAATTCGATCTTTTCAGGGATGGCCCAGATTTCGATCTCGTGGAAATCGCCATTGCGGAAATCGAAGACCGAATAGGCGCTCGTTTCCACATGCAGCGCGTATCTACGCGACGAGAGATAGGTCGGTTGCGGATAGTTGGTGTTGTAATAATCACCGCCTGCCTTGCCGTTGACGTCAGACTTGAAAGTGATTTCGGTGGTCTTGTCGCGGCCAACGCCGGGCTCGGAGGTCCAGAGCGGAAAGCGCCGTCCGCGCATGTCGAAATAGGACATCTGCTCGCCGCCGCCCCAGACATGCTCATCCGTTTCCGCAAAGACGCGCAGCCAGAGACGGTTGAAGGTCTTGTCCAGCGCCGTCAGCAGGATGGCATTGCTTTCGAGTGTCAGGCGAAGGCGAGGGGTCTGTCCCGGTGCGGAGGAAAGCGTGACGCTATCGCCGCTCATCTCGGCGTGGCGCAGGGCGGTTCGTTCGACGACGTAGTCTTCGATATCGAAATTGCCGCGATACATATCCATCCGTTCCTTGCCGAAACCGGCAAAGATGGCCGGCTCGTCGGGCGAATGGGAAAGGATGGTGCGGTTGCCGATCGCAAGCGTAAATCCATCGTGGGTCTTTTCGAAACGCATGACTTAACCTTTTAGCCCTTGAGACCGCCGGCGGTGAGGCCAGAGACAACCCGTTCCTGGAAGATGACGATGAGGATCGCGACCGGCACGATGCCGACCACCAAAGCTGCCGAAATGACCGGCCAGGGGAAAGCGAACTCTCCCTGATAAAGCTGGATGCCAACGGGCAGTGTGCGCAGCGCAGGGTTGGAATTGAAGGAGAGCGCCAGCAGGAACTCGTCCCAGGCATTCACGAAGGCAAGGATGCCTGCGGTGAAGACGCCCGGCGCGCAAAGCGGCACGACGACCTTGAACAGCGCGCCGATGCGGGTGCAGCCATCGATCATGGCGGCGTTTTCGAGATCGCGCGGAATACTTTCGAAGAAGGAAACCAGCATCAGCGTGCACACCGGCAGTGAAAGCACCGTGTAGGGCAGGATCAGCGCCGTCCAGCTGTTGAGCAGATTGAGCGCCCGCATGATTTCGAACAGCGGCACAAGCAGCGTCACCAGCGGAAAGGTGGAAACGGCGATGATGAGCGACAGGATAAGCGCCCGGTATTTAAGGTTCAGCCGCGCCAGTGCGTAAGCCGCCAACACCGAAATCAGGATGGTCAGTGCCGTGGAAAGCAGCGCCACCATGAAGCTGTTGAACAGGAAGAGGTGCAGCGGCTGATCCGAAAAGGCCTGCATGTAGTTGGCGAGTGTCGGCGCGTGCGGAAACCAGGTGATCGGCTTGACAGTCAGCTCCGCCTCGGTTTTCAGCGAGGTGAAGAGGATCCAGATAGCCGGGAAAAGGCCGTTTATCAGAAGAATGGAGGCCGCGATGAAGCGCAGCGGCTTGCCAGAGAAGAAGGAGGACAGACCGGAAGAGGTGGCGACGGTACTCATGGGATCAGTCCTTCGTCCTGATGATACGGAGGTAAACGGCGGTGACGCACATGGAAAGCGCAAACATCATGACCGCCAAGGCCGAACCGTAACCGAGATCGAGGAAGGAGACGGTGTTCTGGTGGATATACATGGCAAGCGTCGTGGTGGATGTGCCGGGGCCGCCGCCGGTCATCATGTAAGGAATATCAAAGGTCTGTAGCGCCGTGATCGTGCGGAAGATGAGGGCGACGATAATCGATGGCTTCAGAAGTGGCAGGGTGATTTCGAAGAACTGCCTGATCTTGCCGGCGCCATCCACATCCGCTGCCTCGTAAAGCGAGCGCGGGATGGTCTGCAACCCGGCGAGGATCATGAGCGCCATGAAGGAGGAGGTCTTCCAGATGATCGTCAGGCAGATGGCGGCAAAGGCCCAGTTCGGTGAGTTGAACCAGATAATGCCTTCAAAGCCCAGCCGGTTCAGCACGTCGTTGACCACACCATATTCATAATGGAAGAACCACGCGAAGATGAGACCTGCAAAGGAGAGCGGCAGCGCCCAGGGGATAAGAAGGGAAAGCCGCATTGGCCACTGCATGGAGAAAGGCAGGTTGGCGAGCAATGCGAGGCCAAGGCCCATGAACAGTGCGCCGGGCACGGTGATCAGCGTAATCAGCACCGTATTCCAGGTCGTTTCCCAGAAAATCGGATCGTCGAACATCGCCGTGTAATTTTCAAAGCCGATGAATTCCGCCGGCAGGCCCGAGGTCAGCGACAGGCTGAAGACGCTCGTATAGACGAGCCGCGCCACCGGATAAACGATGATGAGCGAAAGCAGGATCGCCGCCGGCGCGAGCAGCAGCACGGCCAGCGACCGGTCGCCGAGATCGAGCCACCGCGTCCAGCGCGGCTGCGGTTTCTCGTCCACCCGAACCATGGTTCTTTCCGGCATTGTCACGTTTGCCACTCCCGCAACTGGATTCACGTCATCGTCTCCCGGTCGGACCGGTTTATGTCCGGCCCGTTTCGCGCCCTTGAGGCGCCTTTCATCCTGTCAGTCGAAACGGCCGGAAGGGGCGCGGTGCACACGCCGCCTTCCGGCCCGAAGCTTATCGCAGAACGCGCCGCAGACGGCTTTCCATCTGCTTTGCGCCATCCTCCGGCGTCATGACACCGGCGAGCACACCGTTGACCGTGGTGCGGATGGTCTCGCTGACCTCGTTGTAACGCGGCGTCACCGGACGGGCCTTTGCTGTTTCGACGACCGGCAGGGCATCCGCGAACCACGGGATTGCCTTGGTCACGTCGGCATCCTTGTAGAGAGCGGCGTAGGTGGGCAGGAGCGCTGCATTGATGGCCATGAACTTCGATACATCCTGACTGGAGAGATATTCGACAAGCTTCTTGGCTTCATCCTGCTGTTTGGAATAGGCGGACACGCCGAATTCCCAGCCGCCGAGGCAGGTCGTCTGCTCACCGCCTTTGACGGCGGGAAGGCGGGCGACGCCGACCTTGTCGCTCACCTGCGATTCCTTGCCCTGGAAATGGGTCCAGGCATAGGACCAGTTGACGGCAAAGAGAACCTTGCCGGCCTGGAACTCCTTGCGGGTGTCGTCGGTCGCCACCTCCGAAATGTTCTTCTTGGAAATGCCTTCGTCAACAAAACTCTTCCAGAGCTTCAGCGAATCCACCGCCGCCTTGTTGTCGAAGTTCAGCTTGCCGTTTTCAACCAGCGACTTGCCTTCGCTCCAGTAGGGCAGGAGGAAGGTGCAGACCGCGCCTTCGATCGCCTTGCCCTGGAAGGACAGGCCCTGAAGCTCCGGGTTCTTTTCGCCTTCCATGACCTTCTTGGACGCTTCCTTCAGCTCCTCCCAGGTGGTCGGCGGCTTGATGCCGTATTTATCCAGCAGGTCTTTGCGGTAATAGAGGAACATGGAGTCGGCGAAGGCTGGCAACGCCACGATCTTGCCGTCCACCGTGTTGGCTTCGGCATAGGTCGGCAGATAGGCGGACATGTCCTTGCCGGCAAAATCGCTGGTCCAGCCGGCTGTTGCAAATTGCGCGGGACGGATGACGTCGAGCATCAATACGTCGAGGCTCGAATCCTTGGCCGACATCACAGTGTTGAGATATTGCGCCTGCATTTCCGAGGTGTTGCCGCCGGTCTCAATGACCACCTTCACGCCCGGCGTCTTCGCCTCATATTGATCGAGCGCCTTGCGCCAGACATCCGGCTGATGCTGGCTGGAAACGAAGATCTTCAGCTCGGCATCGGCAAAGGCCTGACCTGAAAAAGCGAGCACCGTTGCGCAGAGCGCTGCGCCCATGAAGGCTTTGCCCAGGATAGTTTTGGATGTCATGTGTTCCTCCCGTTATTAATCCTTGGCCGTGGCATTTTGCCCGGCAATCAGTGGATCGAGCGCTCCGTTGTTGCGTCGAAAAGATGGACCTTGGACGGATCGACCCCGATCCGCAGTTCCTCGTTCGGCGTTGGCCGAAGCTGCGGCGGCATCCGTGCGGTCAGCGCCGCGTCGCCGAGGCTGAAATGGACGAGCGTGTCCGAGCCCAGTGGCTCCACCACCTGCACCTTGACCGCAAGCTGCGTGTCGAAGCCCTCAACGGGGCCGAAATGTTCCGGGCGAATGCCGACAATGACTTCGCGCCCTTCGAGACCCGTTTCGCGGGATGGCCGAATGGATGCCATCGGCAGGAAATTCCCGTCCGAGAATGTCAGCCGGTCGCCATTCACCTTGGCTCGCGCGAAATTCATGGCGGGCGCACCGACGAAACCGCCGACGAACACGCTTTCAGGGCGGTTATAAACCTCATCCGGCGTGCCGACCTGTTCTATATCGCCGCCGCGCAGGATGACGATGCGGTCCGCCAGCGTCATCGCCTCCACCTGGTCATGGGTAACATAGATGATGGTGGTGCCCAGCTGCTGGTGCAGGCGCTTGATTTCCGTGCGTACCTGTCCGCGGAGTTTAGCGTCGAGGTTGGAGAGCGGCTCATCGAACAAGAAGACCTGCGGGCGGCGAACGATGGCGCGCCCCATGGCCACACGTTGACGCTGGCCGCCGGAAAGCTGTCCGGGCCGCCTGTCGAGAAGGTGCTCGATGCCGAGCATCTTTGCCGCCTCATCGATGCTGGCATTGGCCTGCGAAGCGCTGACACCGCGCACCTTAAGGCTGAAGCCCATGTTTTCGCGCACCGTCTTGTGCGGATAGAGCGCATAGTCCTGAAACACCATGGCGATGTCGCGCTCGCGCGGCGGCAGCCGGTTGACGACACGGTCGCCGATCTTCACCTCGCCGCCAGTAATGCTCTCCAGCCCTGCGACCATGCGCAACGTCGTTGATTTGCCGCAGCCGGAAGGGCCGACAAATACGACGAATTCGCCATCGTTGATTTCAAGGTCGATGCCCTTGACGATGCGAAGCGCACCGTAACTCTTGTCCAGCTTGCGCAGGCTGACCGAAGCCATATTTTCCTCCTCACGACCGGCACGCCCGAAATTTCAATGGACACAATAGCCGGTATCAACCTTCAAGTTCCCCGTACTGCATCTTCGAAAATCGAGCCCGATTGTCTGGCAATAACGTGGGGTGGCGAAACGCCTGTCTCCCTGTGGTCGTGATATTACCTTTCACTAAAAGGAAATCAATAGTGTATCAATTTTATTTCTGACAGAAATCAAAAACTACTAAGTCATTGATTAAAAGAAATATATCCGCAAAATCGCCCGCTGGCGGGCAGTGGTTGGCTTGCCTGCCGTCAAATTCCTTCACTCCTGTAGATCACGCGAATTTTGCGCAGTCTCAACGTATGCGAGAAACGTAGCGCGCCACGGAATGGTCAAACCAGGTCCAGGAAACTTCTGCCACTGCACCATCCTGCGCCTGGCTGAGACGCAGGACGCGGGGCACGGATGCGCCTGCTTTCTGGCCGAACCCTTCGGGCGTCCATTCGGGCACTTCACCGAGATCGACGCGATCCTCCGCCTTCGATATCCAGAGGTTGAGGCGAGTGCGGTAATAGAGGTAGAGAGATTCCGACATGTTTTCGATGGTGATCGTGTCAACATAGGAACCATCAAGCCAGATTTCCTCGATGGCGGCCGGTTTGCCGGCAATGCGCCGCAGACGACGAATCCTGTGTCCTTCGGAGGAGGTGCCAAAAGCGGGCAGATCGGCGGGCTTCGCTAGCCGGGTCACATCCAGAACCTCCGCTGTCGGCAGGCCGCCCCCCTCGATCAGTTCAAGCCGGAAGAAAGCGTAGACGCTTTGCGGATCGCTGACCGCGCGGATGTAGTTGCCGGAACCCTGTACGCGCTCCAGAAGGCCGCGCTCCTGCAATTCGGCGAGCGCCTTGCGTAGCGTACCGACGGCGATGCCGAGATCGGCAGCCATATCGCGCTCCGGCGCAAGCTTCTCGCCGTCGATCAGCCGCCCTGCTGACACCTCGCGCACCAGCATTTCGGCGATCTGTAGATACATGGGCAAACTGCCACCAGTGTGTCTCATATGCCGTTTCCTCCACCCGAAACAAAAATTGATACATCATTGATTTACATATTTCTTGATGTTATGCAAGAACAACGAGAGCGGCCCTGAGGAGGAATTGCATGACCGTCGTACCCGTTACATCCGCTGATCTCGATGCTGCCGAGGTCTCCTGGTTTTCCGCTTTGTGTTCCGATGATTACGCCTATCTCGGCGTGCCGGATGGAAGCCTGCGTTCCAGCTTCGAACATTGCTCGGATATCGTCAAAAAAGCTGAGGAACTTGGCTTCCGCAACATTCTCTGCCCGTCGTCCTATCAGGTGGGGCAGGATACGCTGAGCTTTGTCGCCGGCTGTGCGCCGATCAGCGACCGTATCAATTTCCTTGCCGCTATCCGCTGTGGCGAAATGCAGCCGATCATGCTGGCGCGTACGGTTGCCACGCTCGACCACATGCTGAAAGGCCGCCTGACCCTCAATGTCATCAGCTCGGACTTTCCGGGCGAAGTCGCCGACAGCGCCTTTCGTTACAAGCGCAGCCACGAGGTCGTCGAGATTTTGCGGCAGGCCTGGACCCGCGACACCATCGACCACGACGGCGAAATCTACCAGTTCAAGGGCGTATCGACCGAGCCGGCGAGACCCTACCAGCAGAATGGCGGCCCGCTTCTTTATTTCGGCGGTTATTCTCCAGATGCACTTGAGCTCTGTGGCGCACAATGCGACGTCTATCTGATGTGGCCGGAGACGAAGGACCAGCTGGCGGGCCGCATGCGCGCCGCCAACGAGCGCGCTTCCGCCCATGGCCGCACGCTGGATTATGGTCTGCGCGTCCATATGGTGGTGCGCGATACTGAAAAGGAAGCCCGCGAATATGCCGAACATCTGGTCTCCAAGCTCGATGATGAATACGGCCAGCTGATCCGCAACCGCGCCCACGATAGCGGTTCACTCGGCGTGTCGCATCAGGCACGGGCCCGTGAACTCGCTGACAAGTTCGGTTATGTCGAACCCAATCTGTGGACCGGCATCGGCCGGGCGCGCTCCGGCTGCGGTGCAGCACTTGTCGGCTCGACGGATCAGGTTCTTTCGGCGCTGGAGGATTACCAGAAGATGGGTATCCGCGCCTTCATCCTGTCCGGTTATCCGCATCTCGACGAGGCGGAACATTTCGGCACCAAGGTGTTGCCGCAGATGAAAACCTGCTCCCTGCCGCATGCCTATGGCCGGGTGCCTTCTGAAACGCCAGCGACGCCGCTCGGCAACGGGGAACGCCACTGATGGAACGTATCGCTCTTTCTGACACACTCGAACTCAGCCGCATCGTTTACGGCATGTGGCGCATTGGTGACGATGCAGACACCTCGCCGGCGCATGTACAGGCGAAGATCGAGGCCTGCCTCGCACAGGGCATCACAACCATGGATCAGGCCGATATCTATGGCGGATACACGGCAGAAGCCATTCTTGGCGCCGGATTGAAAGCCGCGCCAGGACTGCGCGACAAAATCGAAATCGTCACCAAATGCGGCATCGTCGCCCCGGCCGGCCGCCATGCCACCGCCCGCGTCAAGCATTACGACACGACCGCGGGCCACATCAACGCTTCGGTGGAAGCGTCGCTGCGCGACATGGGGACGGATCACGTCGATCTGCTGCTCATTCACCGCCCCGACCCGCTGATCGACGCGGAAGAAACCGGCAAGGCACTTGATGCCTTGGTGGCGTCGGGCAAGGTCAAGGCGGTTGGCGTCTCCAATTTCCGCCCGTGGGATTTTTCGCTGCTGCAATCGGCCATGAGCAACCGGCTGGTGACAAACCAGATCGAAATGAGCCTGCTTGCCACCGATTCCTTCACGAATGGCGATCTCGCCTACCTGCAGGAAAAGCGCATTTCGCCCATGGCCTGGTCGCCGCTCGGTGGCGGTTCGCTGTTCTCCGGCGCGCATGGCGGCACCATGGCTGCCCTACAGCGCATCGGCAAGGAACAGGGCGTCGACGCGACGGCCGTCGCGATCGCCTGGCTGCTGCGCCATCCGGCAAAGATCGTGCCGGTGCTTGGCACCAACAATCTCGAACGCATCAAAACCGCTGCCGATGCGCTTCGCGTGACGATGGACCGCCAGACATGGTTTGAACTCTACTCCCTTGCGATTGGAAAAGAGGTGGCGTGATGACAGTTGCAGAGGCAATCAAGATGCCCAATGAACATGTATTCGTTCCCGGCGGCGAAAACAGCCGCAGCTTTCGCAACGCGCTCGGCGCTTTCACCACCGGTGTTACTGTGGTAACAGCCACGACCCCGGAAGGCCCGATCGGCATGACGGTCAACAGCTTCGCATCCGTCTCGCTCGATCCGCCGCTGGTGCTGTGGTCACCTGCGAAAAGCTCGTCGCGTTATCAGGCCTTCAGCGGCGCGACCCATTTCGCCATTCATGTGCTGAGCGCCGATCAGGACGTGCTGAGCGCCCGCTTCACCCGCAACGGCCGTGCTTTCGATGATCTTGACTGGGAATTGAACGATGAAGGTGTACCGGTCATCCCCGGAACGCTGGCCCGTTTTGAGTGCAGGCAGGCGGCGGCGCATGATGCGGGCGATCACACTATCATCGTCGGCGAGGTGTTGCGCGCTGCCCATCGGGATGGTGATCCGCTGTGCTTTTCGGGTGGAGCCTTCGGACGGTTCGCCCGGCAGTAGCGTGTATAGGCAGGTTCTCTGCATCCTCCGGTGCAGATATTATTTTAGTTATATGTGATTTTACATTTGTCGGGGCGCGGGATCGCGCTCCTTTTTCTTTTTTTTCATAAGTAAAAACATTATCAGTGCATTTTATACTGACGATTATCTCTCAAGCTGCGCTAATTGGATGGATCGAGAGTGATTCGCCTTTGCGAAGGGGCGGGGTGTACCAGAGGGAGATCGGATGTCGGGTCGCATCTGGCGTAGGGGAAAAGGGTCGCGCAGGTCTGGCGCCGGGCTCTCGCCCGCATGTTGGCCTCCTCTTCGCGCATCGACCAGCTTTCTCGCCCTGGCAGTTTCGGTGGCTTACGTGCCAACGGCGTTTGCCGATTCCATCGCCTGGGTTGGTTCTCCAACGGATGACTGGTTTTCGCTCGGCAGCTGGGAGGGTCACTACCGGGTCCCGGGCGTGGATGACTTCGCAGGGATCAACAAGCCCGGCCCCACAATTGCAGCTGGCTTTGAGGCCACAATCTCGGAATTGGGTATCGCCGCCACCAGTGATGGCTCAATGACGGTGAAAGGTCGCCTGGAAACGGGTTATGTGCGATTGGGTCATGAATATTCCCAAACCGGCACGCTTGATTTTAGTGGTGGCAGTTGGTCCAACAGTCACGACATCTTCGTCGGGGGCGTCGGTGTTGGTAAGCTTGATCTGAGCGGCAGTCATGCGACTTCAGGCGGGAATATTCTTCTTGGTGGAGGAAGCGGCAATGGTGAGCTTACCCTTGGTAATTCATCCAGCTTCGATAATTCCGGCAGGGTCTTCGTAAGTTATCTTGATGACGATCTTTTCAACGTCCTGAATGTATCGGGTGCCAGCACCTTCAAAACAAAAGAGCTGGCTGTTGCGGAGGGTATCAGTTCAATCGGTACCGTTTCCGTTGACGGTGCCGGCAGTAATCTGACCGTATCGCAGGGGATGATTATCGGCGACCAGGGGCAGGGATTTTTGACAATCGCCGGCGGCGGTGTGGTCAAGAGCCTCGGAACGACGATCATAGGCGACCGCAATACATCGACCGGCAACTTAATGATCGATGGTCGCATTTCTCGTCTGGAGACAACAGGCACTTTGATCGTGGGAAACGAAGGTGCGGCGACGATGACTGTCGCCGCTGCCGCGATGGCGATAAGTGGAACCGTTGTCGTCGGTCGTCGCGCGTTCGCGCAAGTCTTCGTAACAGGTGCGGATACGCTATGGGAGACGGACAACCTTGGTCTGGGCGGTGATGCCGGCGACGCTACCGCGGCCGCTGGCTACGGCAAAATCGAGATATTGTCGGGCGGTGTGGTGGAAAGCTCATCAGGCCGGCTTGGGATGTCGGCCGTTTCAACCGGCGAAGCCGTTGTGGACGGAAGCGGATCTCGCTGGAAGATTGGAAGCGACGGTCTTGAGGTAGGCGTGGACGGACCGGGTAAGGTGATTGTCCAAAATGGCGGGCGTATTGATTCAGAGCGAACGATTATCGGATCGAATAGTGGCAGCAGCAATGGCATAATAACGGTTTCGGGCGCCAACAGCATGTTCAAGACCCGAGATGTTGTGGTCGGTCGAAAGGGCGGCGCGGCCTTGAATATAATCACCGGTGGGGCCGTTGAGAGTGCCAATGCTTACGTGGCAAAGGAAGCTGGCACTGCTTCAGTCACCGTCGAAGGCGGCGGCTCGACAATGACGCTGGCGAGCACCCTTTTCGTCGGATACGAAACCGGCACGCAAGGCCAGGTTTCGGTTGCTGCCGGTGGCGAAATTCGGTCGAAAGCGTTTCGGCTTGGCGAGTTTGCCGGTTCTTCCGGCACGCTGGTCGTGATCGGTGCCGATTCGGCTGTTACCGTTTCTGCTGACAGCGCCATGGCGGGTTCCGGCACCATGTTTGTTGGATCGGGAGGCGCGGGAACTCTGGCGGTACATGATGCGGGGTCGGTTGCGACCGATCACCTTTACGTTGGTGATCAGAGAACGTCCATCGGGAACGTTTATATCGGCGGAACGGGATCGAAGGTCAACGCCGCTAAATCGCTCGTGATTGGCGGGGCCGGTCGTGGCTCAGTGGAGGTAGCCGGCGGCGCTTCGCTTGCGGCCACCACTGTCTTCATAGCTTCGTCGGCTGGTTCTAACGGTGTTTTGACAATTGGGGCGCCCTCCGGGCAAACGGCCGTCTCAGCTGGCGGTGTCAGCGCGACCAATATTGATTTCGGCGCTGGCGACGGAACCATCGTTCTCAATCATTCTGAAACCGACTATGGATTGTCTGCAGATATTGCGGGCGCTGGTCGAGTTATCGCAGAAAACGGTGTTACGACGCTGAGTGGCCACAACATCTATTCCGGCGGTACCACGATTTCTTCGGGGATACTGAAAGGAAAAGCCACGAGTTTCGGCTCAGGGCAAATAGCCAATGATTCCAGGCTTGTCGTTGACGGGGCCGGCATACTTGCAAACACCATCACGGGGTCAGGTACGATAGAGAAGACCGTTAGTGGCAACTTGATCCTCGCCGCTGATAACAGCTACTCCGGTAACACCACAATTTCTGCGGGGGCGCTGGTCGGAAGCGCAAAAAGCTTCGGTTCGAGTGACATTGTCAACAACGCGCAGCTTGTCCTGGATGGCGGCGGGACCTTTTCGAATGTCGTCAGCGGCACCGGCTCTTTTGAAAAGACGGGGTCGGGCAATCTGGTCATGACGGGCAACAGCACCTATACCGGTGCGACGGAAGTTTCGTCGGGCAAGCTCAGCGTCAACGGGTCGCTGGCAAGTGCCGTTTCCGTTCGCAGCGGTGCAACGCTTGGCGGCTCCGGTACGGTAGGCGGTTTGACGGTCGCGTCGGGCGGCACGCTTTCACCGGGGAATTCTATCGGCACAATTACATCGACCGGAGATGTGACATTTGCTGATGGCTCGTCCTACGTCGTCGAAATCGATCCTTCCGGCAGTTCCGACCGGCTTGTTGTCGGCGGCACCGTCACCATCGGCAGCAATGTCAGCCTCGTAGTGATGCCTCTTGCAAGCCACTCGGCTTATACGGTGGGCACACAATATCCGATATTGACGACGATGGGCGGCATCACGGGCGCATTTACCGGCGTGGACGAGAGGTTTGCCTATCTGCTGGTGAGCGTCACGAAAAGCGCCGATAATGGCACCGCTTATCTCTCCTTCAACCGCGTGTCGCCGGAGCCGGGACTTCTGGCGACAGAGACATCCACAGAAAACGCAGCCCATGCGGCCAATGCCGTTGATGCCATCCGGGAAGATCCGGAACTCTATCAGGCCGCTCTGTTTCTTCAGAAGGGTGAAACCCAGTCAGCCTTTTCGCAGCTTGCAGGTGAACTGCATCCCTCCCTGGCCATGGCGCTGATCAATCGCAGCCAGCTGACGCGAGACGTCATTCTGGAGAGGATGCGCAGCGCATTCAGCGGCGCGGACGTGCGGAGCATCATGTCTGCCGGCGCTCCTCCTGGCTCGAGCGGAGCGTCGGGGGAAGGCACCGTTACTTTCTGGTCCAGCGGTTTCGGATCGCGCAGCCGCGTCGGGGCTGATGGAAATGGCGCAACGGTTGATATGTCGGGAGGCGGTATGCTTCTGGGGCTGGACGGCGATGTTGCTGGCGGCATTCGGGCCGGCCTTGCAGGGGGGTACGGCCACGATACTTTAAGACAAGGCTCGGCATCTGCCGGTACGGATAGCTACTATCTGGCAGCCTATGCGAGCGCGGTGAATGGCCCTGCCTCTCTCCGGGTGGGCGCGACCCATGCCTTCCAGAATGTGGAAACGCGTCGGGCGATTTCCTTTTCGACATTGCAGGAAAATTTGACGGGCCAATACGACGCTTCCACGACGCAGGTCTTCGCCGAAGCTGCGTGGCGTTTTGATCTCGATAGGGTGCTCCTTGAGCCCTATGTAACCATTAGTTACGTGAATCTTCAGACGGAAGCCTTTGCAGAGCAGGGCGGTGTTTCCGCGGTTTCCTCCGGCTCTGCCAGTCATGATCAGCTTTACACAACGATCGGTGCCCGCCTCAGCCATGACATCGTGCTGGAGACCGCCTCCGGACGGGCGATGCTCGATATCGGATGGCGGCATGCCTATGATGACCAGTCGGTTATAAGCACCCTGTTTTATGCCGGTGGCGATGGCTTTTCCGTCGCGGGGACGGCAATGGCGCGGGATGTCGCGCTGCTTAATCTTGGGCTCAGTTATGATCTTGGTCCGTCTGCCACGCTGACGTTCCGGTATGGTGCGGTGTTCGGGGCGGGCGTCGTGGATCAATCTGCTTCAGCCCAGCTGGGAGTGCGTTTCTGATGTCCTTCAGACCAAATATGCCACACGCGGCGGTGCTTGCCATTGCCATTCTCGTTTGTTTTTCCCGCGGTGAGGCGCGCGCGCAGGAAAGCGCGAGCCCAGCCATGCCGCTGCATGAAGTTCACGGAAGCTGGCAACTTGCCTGTGCCGCACCAGAAAAAAATGACCCCGCTGATGGCACGGACAAGTCAACGGCGAAGCCGCTCTGCGCCATTGCGCAGGTGCAACTTGAGGAAAAAACCAGAAAACTCGTTGTTTCGGTCGAATTTCGGCTCGATGAGGGCAAAGCGCCGGGTAAGCTCTCCGGCACTATCGTCATGCCTTTCGGCCTTGCCGTCACGAAGCTCTTCTCAATAAAATCCGCCAATGTCCGGTTGCAGGAAGTGCAGGTCAGCACGTGCCTCCCTGTCGGCTGCATTGTGCCTTTCACACCTTTTGTCGAAGTTGTTTCGGCGCTGGAGACGGGAAAGACGCTAACTGTTGAAGCTCCGGATTTGCAGGGGCGAGCTGTCTCTTTCCAACTGCAGCCGGCGGGGTTTTCCGAGGCACTGAAGCGCCTCGAAAGCCTTTATTAGGCTGCGACGGAATCCGGCTCGGCAGCTCCTTTCGGGTTTTCCGGTTCGGCATGCTTTTCCACCGTTTTTTTGCGGGAAAATAGCCCTGTCAGGAAGCGGCCGAAGCGGTCCATTTCCACGAAGATGACAGGTGTGATGAACAATGTCAGCAATTGCGAGACGATGAGACCACCGACCACGGCGATGCCGAGCGGTTGGCGCAGTTCTGAACTGGCGCCCGAGCCGAGCGCGATGGGAAGAGCGCCAAGCAATGCGCAGAATGTCGTCATCATGATCGGGCGGAACCGGCGCACGCAGGCTTCGTGAATGGCGGTTGTGGGTGGTTCCGCTTTTTCGCGCATCAGTTCCACCGCCACGTCGATCATCATGATCGCGTTTTTCTTGACGATGCCGATAAGCATCAATAGCCCGATCAGGGCGATGATGGAGAAATCCATGCCCATAACCTTCAGCGCCACAAGGGCGCCGAAGGCCGCTGCCGGCAGACCGGAAAGAATGGTCAGCGGGTGGATGAAGCTCTCATAGAGAACGCCGAGAACGACATAGATGGTGAGCACCGCCGCCAGAATGAGGATTCCGGTGTTCCCCTGGCTCTGCTGGAAGATTGCCGCCGTGCCGCCATAGCTGGTGAAGACATCCTGCGGCAGGCCTATCGTGGTCTTGAGCTGGTCGATCCGACTTGTGGCGTCGGAGAGTGCCACACCATCCGGAAGGTTGAAGGAGATGGTGGTGGAGACGAGCTGGCCCGTCTGATTGATGGTCACAGGCGCTTGCGTCCGGGTGAGAGCAGCGAAGTTGGAAAGCGGCACCAGTACGCCCGTTTTGGCCGAAAGAATATTGATGTCACTCAGAAAATCGTCATTCCACGGCTTCGAGCTGTCGAACTCGACAATGACGTCGTAGCTGTCGCCGGTCGACTGTATCTGTGCGGCGGTGTAACCGCCGAAGGACATTTCCAGTGTCTTGCGCAGCTGATCATTGGTAATCCCGAAGGCAGCGGCTTTTTCCGAATCGACCGAAATCGTGGCGGCGATGGCGCCGTTTTGGGCATCCGAGGTGACTGACGTGAAGGTATGGTCGCGGCGCATCGCCTCCATCAGCTTGTTCGACCATTCATTGGTGATATCAGCGTTCAAGCCCTGCACCACGAGTTGATATTGGCTGGCAGAGCTGCGCCCGCCGAAACGCAGGCTCTGCTGCGGGTTGATATAGGTGCGGATGCCCGCGACTTTCGAGCTGGCCTGGCCCAGTTCCGTCAGAACCTGGCTCAGAGGTGCACGCTCCTCCTTGGGCTTGAGTTCGACGAACATCGAGCCGTTGTTCAGCGGATTGCGCGAATTGCCGCCAACGATGGATGTAACGTGGACCACGGCCGGATTCTTGCGGATCTGATCGGCAACCTGCGCCTGGAGATCACGCATCGCCGTGTAGGAAATATCCTCTCGCGCCTGTGTCGAAACCGAAAGACGGCCGATGTCTTCCTGGGGGAAGAAGCTGGAGGGCAGCACTTCGAATAGATAAAGAGATGCCGCGACCGAGGCGAGAAATGACGCCAAAACAATACGGCGATGGGAAAGGCACCAGCTCACGGCGTTTCCATAGGCACGAAGCGTCCGCTCGAAGCCGGCATCGAACCAACGGATGATCGCCGGTGGCCGGGAGGAGTGGCCGGAAAGGCGCGAGGCGAGCATTGGCGTGACCGTCAGCGATACCAGAGCCGAGGCCATGATGGCGAGCGTGACGACCATGCCGAATTCATTAAAGAGCCTGCCGATCACCCCGCCCATCAACAGAATGGGGATGAAGACGGCGACAAGCGAAATCGACATGGAGAGGATGGTGCTGCTGACTTCCGCTGCACCCTGCAGCGCGGCTTCCCGCATCGGCAGCCCCTCTTCGTGCAGGCGCAATATGTTTTCCAGCATGACGATGGCATCATCCACCACAAGACCTACTGACAGGGTGAGCCCAAGCAGGGAGATATTGTCGATGCTGTAACCCAGCACATACATCGCGCCGAAAGCCGTGATCAGCGACAACGGCACGGCAAGACCCGGAATGACGGTTGCCGTCAGATGCCCGGTGAAGAGGTAGATCACTGCCACCACCAGCCCGATGGTCAGGAACAGGGTAAACTGAACGTCGGAAATCGCGTCCTTGATCGCGGTCGAGGCGTCGTTCATCACGTTGATGTTGACGGAAGGTGGCAATTGCTGGTGAAGCGCCGGCAGCTTGGCCTTGATGGCGTCCACGACATCGACGGTGTTGGCATCCGGCTGCCGCTGAACGGCGAGAACGATGGCCTGTTCGCCGTCGAACCAGCTGCCCGCATTGGTGTTGTCAATGCTGTCGGTGACGTTGGCGATATCACCGAGGTGAATGGGTGCACCGTTGTTCGTCGATACGACCAGCGAACGGAAGGCGGCTGCGTTCGTGCGCTGGGTATCGGCCTCGATCGTCAGGCGCTGATTATCGTTCTGCAGTGCGCCGACGGGAACCTGATTGTTCGCCTGGGCAATGGCGGTGGTGACCGTATCGACGCCGAGGCCTCTTGCCTGAAGCTGCGCCGGATCGAGCCCAATGCGCACGGCATAGGTCTGCGCACCGTAGATACTCACCTGCGCCACGCCGGAAATGGTGGAAAGGAGCGGGGAGATAATGTTCTCGGCGATTTCATCGACCTTGCTGGTGGGCATTTCCTTGCTGTTGACCGCAAGCAAGAGTACCGGGGCATCGGCCGGGTTCGTTTTGCGATAGCTGGGCGTCGTCGTCATATTGCTCGGCAGTTGCCGTTGCGCGCGGGAAATTGCGGCCTGCACGTCGGCAGCGGCCGCGTCGATATCGCGGTTGAGATCGAACTGAAGCACGATCGAGCTGTTGCCAAGCGTATTGGTGGCGCTGATCTCGCTAACGCCGGGAATTGTCTCGAACTGCTTGACCAGTGGCGTGGTGACCGAGGTGGCCATGGTTTGCGGGGAGGCGCCGGAGAGTGATGACGACACGTTGATCGTCGGAAAATCCACCTTCGGCAAGGCCGCGACCGGGAGCAAACGGAAACCGGCAAGGCCTGCCAGAACGAGGCCGATGGCGAGAAGCGTGGTGGCGACGGGCCTGTTGATGCAAAAATTCGGGATCATTGGCGGTCAGCCTTTTCCTGCGGAATATTGGCGGCCAGATTGCCTGCCGCCCCGCCCTTGTCGGAAAATTGCTCGATCACGAGCTGGCCGTCGGCGAGTTCCGACTGGCCCTCGACGATGATATGCTCTCCGCCATTAAGGCCGCGCGCAATGGCGGTGAGGTCGCCGTTCGAACGCGCGACCTCAACTGGCGTCATATGAGCATGATGATCGCCGTCGACCGTGTAGACAAAATTGCCCTTCGGTCCGGGTCTCACAGAGACCGTCGGTACGACGACCATTTCGTCTTCGGAAACAAAATGCGCGGTGACGTTGACGGACTGACCGGGCCACAAAAGGCCGCGGTCGTTCTTGAACTCCGCCTTTGCCAGCACTGTGCCGGAGGTCTGGTCCACAGTGTTGTCGTAAAAACGCAGTACGCCGCGCATCGCCTCGCCGCCGGTCGCCGCAGGGTCCACATCAACTGCCGTGTCTTTCGCTACGCCTTCGCGCAATTGCGGCAGATAGCGTTGAGAGAGCCGGAAACTGACCGAGATGGGGTCGTATTTCGTGATGGTCACGATATTCACGCCGGCACTGAGGTAAGCCCCCGGGCTGACGCTGATATCACCCAGTCTCCCATCGAAGGGAGCACGGATTTCCATATGTTCCAACGCTACCTGATCGGACGCAAGTGTTGCGCGGTCGGCATCGATCTTGGCGCTGGCGCTGTCCCGCGCCGCTCTGGCCTGATCCAGCACCTGCTGTGACTCGGCGCTCTGCTTGACGAGGTTGGCGGCACGCTGAAAAGCGGCTTCAGTCTGTTCAAGTGTCGCCTGGTCCGCGGCGATATTCGCCTTGTCCTTGTCGACCGCCGCGCGGGCAATTCGATCGTCCATCTTGAGGATCAGGTCGCCCGCCTTGATGTGCTGGCCGTCCTTTGCCTCGATTTCGGTGACGAGGCCGGCCTGGAGCGGCGCGATATTGGTAATATCGGCTGCGACCGCCCACCCTGTTGCCGCCGCGTCCATTGGTAGCGTCGCCTTAATGACCGAAATGGTGCTGACGGTCGGTGGTCCGCCATTGCGCCGCCCACCGCCCTGCCGTTGCCCCTGTTGTGCGCCTGGCTGGCCATTGCGGGAGGATTGCGGTTTTGCATTTGCAGTCGTCTCTGCGGTTGCGGTCTCTGCCTGCGGTGGAGTGCTGGCAAATTGTTTTAGATAGGGAATTTGATCGAGCGGCAGGCGGTCCTTGAAATACCACGCGCCGCCGGCTGCGATGGCAAGAACGCTGAGGGCGGTCCAGAAACGTTTCATCTGACGGTTCCGCGTAATGAAGGCGATACATGTTTCCCGACATGTGCGGCAAGCCTTGGGAGCAGCTTTCCTCCACAAGACACCCAATACGCTGCGAAATCACCTTAAACTTTTGTAATGGCAACAACCGTGTGCGGCGGCCGTTTGCCCTGCCGTACAGGGGCTGAAGCGGATCGCTCTCGCATGCAACCCCGCCATTGCGTATATTCTTCGCGCCGGTTGGCACGGGAAAAGGCCGCCTCGTTTCCGGGGCGGCCTTTTTCGCGATGCGATACGCCGGAGGTCAGAAAGCCCGGATGGCGTTGCGGGTGGCCAGCACATCTTCAGCAACATTGCCTGTGGTAGCGGGCACGGAGCCGACGAGATCCAGGAATTTGTAGAGTTCGGTGGCCTGCGAGTTCGTGACATAGATGATGTCGCGATCCTGCATCGGGAATTTCGTGCTGGCAAAGAAGGTCGAGGGATCGCGCAGATTGGCACGGAAAATGACCGGAACGTCCTGGCCCGCGAATTTGGACGTGTTGATGCCGAGCTTCACGAGAAGATCGCGCTTCACGATGCGGTAGACGTAGACTTGGGCGGGATCTGCACGGGAGTCGAGCAATCCGCCCGCCTTGCCAAGGGCGTCCGAGAGCTTGAGATCGGCGTCCTCGAACTCGAAACGGCCGTTGAGGCCGGAAGCGCCGAAGGCGAGATAAGTGCGGCGCTCCCGCTCCACCATGATGGTGTCGCCCGGCACCACATAGATGTTTTCCGAAGGCGTGCTGACAAGGTGATTATAGTTGACGCGGGCCGTTTTCCCGCGCCGAATGAGCGTGACATAGGACTCTATGTTGGGAGCACTCAGGCCTTTGGCGTAAGAGATGACGTCAAGAACGCGATCACCTGCTTCCGACAGCTGCACCTTTGTCGGCTCTTTGACGTCGCCAAGAACCGAGGCCTGTGCGGAGCGGCTGGAAATCTTGGTGATCAGAACCTGCGGCTCGATGGCGCGATTTGCCAGGCGCTCCTCGATTTCACTCTGCACATCCTCGACATTGCGGCCGGTTGCGCGGATCTTGCCAGCATAGGGAACGCTGATATTGCCTTCCCGGTCGACCGTCTGGTTGGGGAGGCTTATGAAGTTACCCGGGCGGCTGCCTGCATCGTTTGGAATGAACAGGCCGCCCGCCTGGCTTTCGAAAATGGCAACCTGGACTACGTCGCCGACACCCATCGGCAATGCCGGGACGCCGCCCTTGCCACCACCGAAGCTGCCGAGCAAGGTGGTCGTGGTGGTATCACCGACATAGTTAAGGACGGAGCTGTTAATGTCGATAAGCGCATAATCCACGCCTGCTGTTTTTTTCTTGTCCTTTGATCCGAATTTTACGGAGGCGTTGGATTCGATTGTGGCTGCGTCGGGGCCAGATGCCGCTGTGACAGTGCAGCCTGCCAGAGCCGCAGAGGCGAGCAGAATCGAAACATTCAATAAACGCATTTGGTCCTCAAAATGAATATCGTCCGAAAAGCGGGAAAAACGGACACGTATAGGTTTTTAAAAAATGATCACTTCGTAAATAACGCCGGCACAGAAAATCTCAGCCGGTTTGCATTACCTAAATTGATGTGTCCGTCTCGGACCGCGCCTATTTAGATAACGCGTCAATATTTGACTGGTCGGCATAATTACTTTGATCGCTGCATTCCGCTAGTGCAGTTTTGTCACTATATGTGATTTTTTTCAATTGATCAGGGATTCTTACAAGCGGCTGTTTTTAAAGGGAGTTTTCATTTTTTTGATATAGTTTTTCTCAAAAAAAATTTTCGCAGACTATGAAGTCACTTTCATCACCGGACTCGGGATTTTACTTTCATTATCGCATGGACATCTGTTGCTCTGTAGAGCTGGTGGTAAGTCGCTGATGTGCAGAGGCGGGCAGAGCCACCCATTCATGTATGCCGAAACGTATTGCGGCCATTTGAAAGAGCGCAGGCAACGCAACGCCCACAATCGTTATGGTTGCTGTCAAGCTTGCCATGTCAGTTACGTGGAGTAACTTGGTCGCGACGGCCCGGCCGAAACCGATAGCAATAATATGCATTACGTAAATTCCGACGGATAATTGGCCGATTGTCTTGAGTGTTGATGCAATTGCGTTTTCGCGAATAACCAGCGCCTGCGAAATAGCAACAGTCATCACTATTCCGAGGATAGCCGACAGGAATGGAAGCCGTTCAGGAACCTCAATTTTCCAGGAGAAATAGGTGGCAATCAAAAAGGCTGCCAAGATCCCCATGAACGAGCGCGTCGTGTATCGCATCTGCTGGAAGTCGTATTGTTTAGCGGCGATGCCGAGTGTGAAATAGAGAAACCCGTAGGCAACGTCCAATTGGACCCACTGGTTCTGGATATAAAACAAACCGAACAGTATGAGTGCGAATGCCACCCGGAGGAAGACGGGCACCCAACTCAATGAATAGGAGGCAAGGTGGCAGAAAAAGAGCGAGTAAAGAAACCAGAAGGGACTTATCGGGCTCCACAGGATTTCCAGGACTCTGTTTAGATCGATGATCGTGTTTGTGAGGCCCAATCGCCCCATCATCACCATCAGACTTCCATGGAGAACTGACCAGAAGAAATAGGGGTAGACGATATTTTTTCCAAGCTTGCCAAAAAAGCGCCCTGGGGCGGTAGCCTGTCCGGAGAAGAATAATCCCGACAAGAAGAAAAAAAACGGCATATGGAAGGTGTAGATAGCATAGTCGCAAAAACCCATAAGGCTGAAGTGCGGCGGCGCTCCGGAGCCGTTTAGACCTCTTTCCGCATGGCCAAAGACAACGAGAATTATACAGAGACCTTTGGCGACATCATAAATATTATCTCGCGGCTTTTGTGGTTTCATTATGCGCTCGATAGAGGTTCCCGGGGGTGGATGTTGGTTGAGGGCGTGCCCTAGTCATGCCCGTTCAGCGAGCGCGAAATTGACGGTGTCGGCGAATTCCCTCAGGAAACGTTCGCGGGAGAAACGGGCGGCATTGTCGATGCAGGCGGTCTTGTCGAAGCGGTCGGAATTGTCGACGAACTCCTGCACAGCGCCGCAGATCGCTTCAGGCGTCTGTTCGCGGAAATAAAGGCCCGTGGGCTGGTTGGAGCCGCCGAGCGGGATGACGGTTTCCAGCACGCCGCCCTTTCCATAAGCGATCACCGGCGTGCCCAGAGCCTGGGATTCGACGGGGACGATGCCGAAGTCGTCTTCCGCCGCAAAGATGAATGCCTTGGCTTCCGCCATGTATCTGTGAAGCTCCTCATTGCCGACAAACCCCAGGATTTCGATATTGGGAGTTGCGATATCGCGAATGCGCTTCATGTCCGGGCCGTCTCCGATGACAACGAGGCGCCTGTCGGGCATTTTGGCGAAGGCTTCGACGATCAGATGCACTTTTTTGTAGGGCACCAGCCGTGATGCAGTGACGAAATAATCGCCCTTGCGGTCAGAGGGAGAGAGGTGGGAGGTATCCACCGGGGGATAGATCACCGTGGAATCCCGCCCATAACACTTGCGCACCCGGTTGCGGATGAATTTGGAGTTGACGGTCATCAGGTCGACACCGTTGGCGGTGCGGATGTCCCACATGCGGATATAATGTAGGATGGCGCGGGCGATCCACGAGGCGAAGCCGTGCGTCAGCCGCGTTTCCTTGAGGTACTGATGCTGAAGATCCCACGCATAACGGATGGGGCTGTGGATATAGGAAACGTGAAACTGGCCCGGCCCGGTGATGACGCCTTTGGCGACCGCATAGCTTGAGGAAATGACGAGATCATAACCGCTCAGATCGAATTGCTCGATGGCGAGCGGCATCAGCGGCAGGTAAGAGCGATATTTCTTCCGGGCGAAGGGCAGCTTCTGGATGAAGGAGGTATTCACCGGGCGGCCGCCGAGAAAGCCGCGATCACGCTCGCTCATGAAATCGACGAGGCAAAAAAGATCTGCCTGAGGATAGATTTCGAGAAGGTTGTGAAGGACCTTTTCAGCCCCACCCCTATCGGTGAGCCAGTCATGGACGATCGCCGTCTTCATAGTTTCCTCAATAATATCAACGTAATAAAAATTTGTAATCCGACCTGTAAATAAGCCGGCAGTATCGAATATCAATCTTGTCTTCACCCGCAAAAGCGCGGCTGCGAAGACGAAACAATGCGAAAATAATATGGACGCAGGGTTATGTCTGTCGGAATCCTGTCCTGCTCCGTCTCTTGAATAGCATCTTGTTCGCAGATGCGAAATATCCCGCTTCCTAATTTCCTGACATCTGCGCCGACCCGGCGTCTGGCTGTGGCTGCCGAAAGCGCGCCGGGCGGGCGGCGCGTACCAAAATGCTTCCCCATCGGTCTGGTAATCATTCCTCCTTGCTTCAAGGTTATTGACAAGGCGTCGCAGCAAGATATTCTGTTATAAAGATGCATATAACATAATAATGGAACACAGAAGAGCTGGGAGCTTGACCATGAGACGTAAAATTGCATTTCTCGCCACCGCCGCTTTGTTGCTTGCACCGGGTGTGATGATGGCCCAGGAAAAGGGCGGCGTGATCAATATCGCCACCATCGGCGAGCCGCCGACATTGGACCCCATGGCGTCTACCGCCGATCTCGTCGGCATCGTCACACAGCATATTTTCGAAACGCTCTATACTTTCGACAAGGGCTGGAAGGTGACGCCGCTGCTGGCGGAAAGCCTGCCCGAGATCAGCGCAGATGGCAAAACCTACACGATCAAGCTCAGACAGGGCATCAAGTTCCACGACGGCAGCGACATGACGTCTGAAGATGTCGTCGCCTCGCTCGGACGCTGGATGAAGATCGCCTCGCGCGGCAAGCAGGCAGCCGGCTTTATCGAGAATATCTCCGCACCCGACGCCGGTACGGTGGCGATCACCCTCAAGCAGCCCTATGCTCCGCTCACCTCGCTGCTCGCGTTCAACAATTCCGCGGCGATCATCCTGCCGGCCGAAAAGCAGGCGGAGCCGATGGCCGAATTCATCGGCACCGGTCCCTATATGCTTAAGGAACGCAAGGCCGACCAGTATATCCAGCTCGTGCGCTTCGATGGCTACAAGTCCCGCGGCGGCGAAAGCGACGGTTACGGAGGTGCGCGCCATCAATATCTCGATGAAATCCGCTTCGTTCCGGTGCCTGATCCGAACACCCGCGTCGAAGCCGCCGTTTCGGGCCAATACGACTATGTCGATTCCATTCCTGTGGAATCCTTCGAGAAGGTGAAGTCGTCCTCCGCCTCGCAGCCGTTGATGCTGAAGCCCTTCGGCTATCCGGTCTTCGTCTTCAACACCAAGGAGGGACTGTCCTCAAAGCTTGAGGTTCGCAAGGCGGTGACGGAAGCGCTGAACATGGAAGACATGCTCGCGGCGGCTTTCGGCAGCACGGATTTCTACGCGCTCGACGGCGCTTATTATCCCGACAACTTCTCCTGGCATTCAGAAGAAGGTGTCGAGGGCAACTATAATGTCGGCAATCCGGAAGCCGCCGCCGAAAAGCTGAAGGCGGCCGGTTACAATGGTGAGCCGCTGCGCATCCTTACCAGCCGCCAGTATGAGTTCCATTACAAGATGGCGCAGGTTGCTGCAGAATATCTGAAACTGGCCGGTTTCAAGGTGGATATGCAGGTGGTGGACTGGGCGACGCTGACACAGCGCCGCGCTGACCCGAAGCTCTGGGATATTTATATCAGCCACAGCCCGTTCCTGCCGGAACCGGCGCTGATGGGCGCGCTTTCCACGAGCTCGCCGGGCTGGTGGGATACGCCGGCACGCAAGGCTGCGGTTGATGCCTTCACTGCCGAAGTCGATCCGGATAAACGCATCGCTCTCTGGGCCGATGTGCAGAAGACGATCTATGCCGAGCTGCCGCTTCTCAAGATCGGTGACTTCAATGCCGTGGCGGCGAAGTCCAACAAGCTGGAAGGCGTCGATCCCGCTCCGTGGCCGTATTTCTGGAATGCCTCGGTCACAAAATAAAGCCAGGACGGCAATCGGGTGCCGGGCTGCCGGCACCCTTCAGCAGCTTCGCTTCAACTATCTCGCATAAGTGGTCCGCCACTTTTGCGATCAGGAGCTTTTATTCGTGATACGGTATATCTTCCAGAGACTTGCGGGAATGATCGTGGTGATGTTCCTCGTCGTCACCATCGTTTTCGTCATCCTGCGCGTCACGCCCGGAGACCCGGCCGCCGTGATGCTGGGGCCGGATGCCTCGGCACAGGACATTGCGGAACTGCGCACCAGCCTCGGCCTCGATCAGTCGCTTGGGGTGCAATATGTCTACTATATCGGCCAATTGCTGAAGGGCGATCTCGGCCAGTCGATCTTTCTCAATATGCCTGTCGGATCAGCCCTGCTGGATCGGGCCGAACCGACCTTTTTCCTGACAATCTTTTCACTGCTAATCGCCAGCGTCATCGCTCTCCCGATCGGCATCTATGCCGCTTACCGGCGCGGCTCGTTCGTGGACCAGGCCGCAACGACGGTGGCGATGCTGGCGGCGAGCATTCCGAGCTTCTGGCTCGGCCTCATCCTCATGCAGGTCTTCGCCGTCAGGCTCGATATGTTCCCGGTATCGGGGTATGGCGGGCCGGGGTCGAGTTTCGCCGAGCGCATGTATCATCTGACGTTGCCGGCCATCGCGCTCGGCCTCGTGTCCTCCGCCCTCATTCTGCGCTTCACCCGCGCCTCTATGCTGGATGTCCTCGGTGACGACTATGTCCGCACCGCGCGCGCCAAGGGCGTCAAGGAGCGTCGGGTGGTGATGAAACATGCGCTGAAGAATGCGCTTATACCCATCCTCACCGTGCTTGGCCTCACCGCCGCCGTGCTGATTTCGGGCGCGGTGGTAACGGAGACGGTCTTTGGCTTGCCGGGGGTCGGAAATCTCGTCGTCTCGGCGGTACTCCGGCGTGATTATCCGGTCATCCAGGGCGCGCTTCTCGTTATCGCCGGGCTCTACGTGCTCATCAATTTTGCAATCGACATGCTCTACCTGCTGGTCGATCCGAGGGTTCGCTACTGATGGCCGATATCGTTTCCACCGTTCCCCCGGCACGCAACCCGACCGTCCTGTTCATTCGGCGTCTCCTGAAGCGCAAGACAGTCGCCGCCGGCCTGCTCGTGCTGCTTGTCTTCGTGCTGCTTGCGGTTTTCGCGCCGATGATAGCGCCGTACTCGCCCTCAAAACTGTCGATCGTGAACCGCCTGAAGCCGCCGAGCGAACTTTATTGGTTCGGCACCGATGAGTTTGGTCGCGACGTCTTTTCCCGTACCATATATGCCGGAAGACTGTCGCTTCTGGTCGGGGCCGCCGTGGTGGCGCTTTCGGCGCTGATTGGCATCACGCTCGGCCTGCTTGCCGGTTTCTTCCAGAAACTGGATACGCCGATCGCGCGGCTGATCGATGCGATGATGGCGTTTCCTGATATTCTGCTGGCGATTGCGCTGGTGGCGGCTCTCGGCCCGTCGCTGACGACTGTCATCATCGCGCTCGCCGTCGTTTATTCGCCGCGCCTTGCCCGCATCGTGCGCGCCTCGACGCTGGTAATTCGTGAGTTGCCCTATGTGGAGGCGGCAAAGGCGCTCGGCATTTCCACTTTCCACATCATGACACGGCATGTCCTGCGCAATCTCGTCTCGCCAATCCTCGTGCAATGCACCTTTCTTTTTGCCAGCGCCATGCTGGCGGAGGCCGGCCTGTCGTTTCTGGGACTCGGTGTCAGCCCCGAAATTCCAACGTGGGGAACCATGATTTCCGCCGGCCGCCAATATATCGGACAGGCCGATTGGATGACCTATTTCCCTGGCTTTGCAATCATTCTTTCCGTGCTGTCGCTGCAAATGGTTGGCGATGGACTGCGGGACATGCTCGACCCAAGACTGCGAAGGGATTTGTAATATGACATCAGGTGAACAGGCAAAAACGCCTCTTCAAGCTCCCATTCTTCTCACCAATGTCAAACCTGTCGGTTTCGGAAAAGGTGCGTCTGAGGCTTCAACCGATATTCTGATCGGCGGCGACGGCAAGATTGCCGCGGTAGGCTCTGCCCTGCAGGTGCCTGCGGATGCGCAGCGTATCGACGCCAAGGGTGCCTTCATTTCGCCCGGCTGGGTCGATCTGCACGTGCATATCTGGCACGGCGGCACCGACATCTCTATCCGCCCCTCCGAATGCGGGGCCGAGCGCGGCGTAACCACACTGGTGGATGCCGGTTCGGCGGGCGAGGCGAATTTCCACGGTTTCAGGGAATATATCATCGAACCCTCAAGGGAGCGCATCAAGGCCTTCCTCAACCTCGGCTCCATCGGCCTCGTTGCCTGCAACCGGGTGCCTGAACTGCGCGACATCAAGGACATCGATCTCGACCGTATCCTCGAATGTTACGCGGAAAACAGCGAGCATATAGTCGGCCTGAAGGTGCGGGCGAGCCATGTCATCACCGGCTCCTGGGGTGTGACGCCGGTCAAGCTCGGCAAGAAGATCGCCAAGATCCTGAAAGTGCCGATGATGGTACATGTGGGCGAGCCACCGGCCCTTTACGACGAGGTTCTGGAAATTCTCGGCCCCGGCGATGTCGTGACCCACTGCTTCAACGGCAAGTCGGGCTCCAGCATCATGGAAGACGAGGACCTGTTCAACCTTGCCGAACGCTGCGCGGGGGAAGGCATCCGGCTGGATATCGGCCATGGCGGCGCATCCTTTTCCTTCAAGGTTGCGGAAGCCGCGATTGAACGCGGGTTGCTTCCGTTCTCCATCTCTACGGATTTGCATGGCCATTCGATGAATTTCCCCGTCTGGGATCTGGCAACCACCATGTCGAAGCTGCTCTCCGTGAACATGCCCTTCGAAAACGTGGTTGAAGCCGTGACCCGTAACCCCGCCTCCATCATCCGCCTCGATATGGAAAACCGTCTCGAGGTTGGTCAGCGCGCAGATTTCACTGTTTTTGATCTTGTCGATGCCGATCTGGAAGCGACCGATTCCAACGGCGACGTGTCGCGCCTGAAGCGCCTGTTCGAGCCGCGTTACGCGGTTATCGGCGCGGAAGCCATCGCGGCCAGCCGTTACATTCCAAGGGCGCGCAAGCTGGTGCGCCACAGCCATGGTTATTCCTGGCGCTGACCCCGACTGATAGGGCGGAGGTCCTTCCTCCGCCGTTCGCAGCCATTACGGGAAACCGCTCCCGGCATTATGAGGAATTCGCGTGAAACAGTCTTCGCTCGACGCAGAAGGGCACGTCTCGCCCTATGACCGGCTCGCCGCGCTCGGCATCTCCCTGCCGCCGCCGCCGCCGCCGATTGCCAATTTCGTCACGCATGTGGTGGAAGGCAACATGCTTTATCTTTCGGGCCAAGGGCCGCGGGAAGAAAATGGCCACCTCTATGCCGGCAAGGTGGGCGCGGAAATCGGGCTGGAAGAGGCCTATAACCATGCGCGTCTCACCGGCATCAACCTGCTTGCCGTCATGCACGAGGCGCTGGGCGATCTGTCGCGGGTGAAGAAGGTGGTGAAGCTGCTCGGCATGGTCAATGCCGTCAGCGATTTCCGCGATCACCCGAGCGTCATCAACGGCTGTTCCGATCTCTTCATCGATGTGTTCGGCGATGCGGGACAACATGCCCGCTCTGCCGTGGGCTTCGGCTCACTGCCGGGCAATATAACCGTCGAAATCGAAGCCATCGTCGCGCTCAAGGGTTGAGGCCGTTCAATGGTTGCGCCAGCCCATCAGCTTTTCGATCCGTTCCGCCGAGACCCTGACCTGCTCGGTGTAGTGGTTCTCGTCCGCCAGCACCTTCTGCTCGGGCAGCACGATGGAAATCGTCGCAACGCATTCGCCCCTGTTGTCGCAAATCGGCGAAGCGATGCATGCCACGGCGTAATCGGACTCGGCGACCTGGATCGACAGCCTGTCATGGAAGGCCGCCGCCGCAGACTGGGACAGCGTTTCCGGGTTGATTTCGGCGCGTCCGGTCGGCGAGGAACGGGCGCAGCGACGGAAAAGTTCGAGACGTTCCGCCTCCGGCAGATGCCCGACAAGCAGACGTCCGGACGCCGTCCAGTTCAAGGGAACGCGGGTGCCGACACGGGACGCGACCTGAAAATGGCTCGGTCCATCCGCCATGGCCAATACCAGCATATGGTCGCCATCGCGGCCGCAAAGCTGCACCGTCTCGCCCGCATGGCGGCAGAGATCGTGCATTTCGTGGGTGGCGACACCCATGAAGTCGAGCGAGCGGGCATAGGCAAGACCGTAGTGGTAAAGCCGCGCGCCGAGCCAGATATTGCCATCGGCATTGCGCGCCAGCATGTTCTTTTCGATGAGATCGTCGATGATCACATAGACGGTGGACAGCGGGGCCTTGATCGCCTTGGCAATGGCGTAAGCGCCGGCGGGGGATCCGGTTTCATAAAGGTAATCAATAACCTGAAGGGCGCGGTCGATGCCGCTGACGCGAGAGCGCTTGGCCACCTTCGCGTCCGGGTTTTCCGCCGTATCGGGAAGGGCGGATAAAGGCGTTTCGTCCAGCTTATGGGCGTCCAATTTTGGCTCCTCATCATTTTTGAGAAGCTATTACATTATTATGGCATATATGTCGATGCCCATTGCATCGCAAAGACAGGAGAAAGACATGACCGAGGATATCAGAAGCAGGATCGGCCTTCGCCCGGTCATCAACGTCTCGGGAACCATGACCTCGCTCGGCGCTTCCATCGTCGTTCCGGAAGCGGTTGAAGCCATGGCGGCCATCCTGCCGCAATTTGTCGAGATCAACGATCTGCAGCGCAAGGCAAGTGCAGTGATTGCGAGGCTGACGGGGGGCGAGGCCGGTTTCGTCACGGCCTCCTGCTCTTCAGGCATCAGCCTTGCGGTGGCGGGCGCCATTACCGGCAATAATCTGCTGGCCATCGAAAAGCTGCCCGATGTCGCGCCTGAGAAGAACGAAGTGCTGGTGCAGATGGGGCATGTGGTGAGTTATGGCGCGCCGGTGGATCAGGCCATCCGGCTCGGCGGCGGCAAGGTGGTGCTGATCGGGCAGGCAACATCGACCCACCGTTTCCATATGGAAAACGCCATCACCGAAAAGACGGCTGCCGCTGTCTATGTCGTCTCGCATCATGTGGTGGATTACGGTCTGCTGCATCTTTCCGAATTCGTCGAGATCGCCCACGCCAAGGGTGTCCCTGTCATTGTCGATGCCGCTTCCGAATACGACCTGAAGCTGTTTTTGGCCACGGGTGCGGATGTCGTGCTCTATTCCGGCCACAAGTTCCTCGGCGGACCCACCTCGGGCATCGTCGCGGGTAAGAAGGAACTGGTGCGTCATGCTTTCCTTCAGAATATGGGCATCGGCCGCGGCATGAAAGTCGGCAAGGAAAGTATCTATGGCGTCATGGCGGCGCTTGAGGCCTGGGAAAAGCGGGACCATGCCGGAATTCGCGAACGGGAAACCGGTTATCTCAACCTCTGGAAAAGGACGCTGGATGGACGGCCGGGCGTGACGGCGTTGATCGAGCCCGACCCGACCAACAACCCGCTCGACCGGCTGCGCGTTATCATCAATGCCGAAGAAGCGCATATTACGGCATGGGACCTGACAACGGCGCTGGCCAAGGGTAATCCGCCGATCATCACCCGTGATCACGAGGTGGAGCATCATTATTTCTATCTTGACCCCTGCAACCTCCATCCCGGCCAGGAAACCATCGTAGCGTCCCGTCTGGCGGAAGAGCTGGATAGGGCGCGCGCCTCCAACGAGGTAATTGCGACACCGTTCGAAGACCGCAGCCGCCACCGTTTCGACGGCATGCTGCGCTGGCCGGACTAATAACGACTGCATATCGAACGAGCGGGTGCCGCGAGTTTCTTCTCCCCGCCGGGGAGAAGGTCGCGGCAGCGGGATGAGGGGGCAGGGGTGCGATCTATCGTGAACGTCGCCCCCTCATCCGACCCTTCGGGCCACCTTCTCCCCGACGGGGAGAAGACACAGGCCGTGACGCCGTGCCTGAATTCAAACGAGAAGAAAAGAAGGGAACGATCATGACCATGCCGCAGGCAGTACCGCTTGGTGCCAAAGATGCCGTGCTTTCCGTCCGCAACCTCACCACGTCCTTTCACGTGGATGGCGGCTGGAAACCGGTGGTGCGTGATATTTCCTTTGATGTCGGGTCAGGCGAGACGGTTGCGATCGTTGGCGAAAGCGGCTCGGGCAAAAGCGTGACATCGCTTTCGATCATGCGGCTGCTGGATCGGGAAAGCAGCAGGGTTCAGGGCGAAATCCTGCTCGGCGGGCGCAACCTCCTGTCACTTTCAGAGGACGCCATGCGGCGGGTGCGGGGCAATGAGGTGGCCATGATCTTTCAGGAGCCGATGACAAGCCTCAACCCGCTCTTCACCATTGGTGACCAGATTTCCGAGGCTCTTCTGTGCCACCAGCCCATGTCGAAAGCGGAAGCGCGAGCGGAGACGATCCGCCTGCTCGAAAAAGTCCGCATACCCTCCGCCGCCTCGCGTTTCGATGAATATCCACATCGGTTTTCAGGCGGCATGCGCCAGCGCGTGATGATCGCGATGGCGCTTGCCTCCAAACCGAAGCTGCTGATCGCGGATGAGCCGACGACGGCGCTTGACGTCACCATTCAGGGCCAGATTCTCGATCTCATCAAGACACTTCAGGAAGAGGAAGGTACCTCCGTCCTGTTCATCACCCATGACATGGGCGTGGTGGCTGAGATCGCCGATCGCACGGTCGTCATGTATCGCGGCGAGCAGGTGGAAGTCGGCGCGACCGCGGATATTTTCCATCGCGGTAAACATCCCTACACGCGTGCACTGTTGTCCGCGGTTCCGGTTCTCGGTTCCATGACGGGCGAGGAAAGGCCGCTGCGGTTTCCCATTGTCAACACCACCACGGGAGAAACGCAGGAACCGGCGCGTCCGGCCGATACCGTCAATGCCGCAGCCCAGCCGGTGCTCAAAGTTGAGGGGCTGACCAAGCGCTTCGATATCCACTCCGGTCTCTTGGGGCGGCTCAGCGGCCGCGTGCATGCGGTGGAAAACGTGTCCTTCGATCTGAGGGCCGGGGAGACGTTGTCACTGGTGGGCGAAAGCGGCTGCGGCAAGTCGACCACCGGTCGCGCCATCATGCGGCTCATCGAGCCGGATGCCGGTTCCGTGGTGGTGAACGGCGAGAATATTCTCGCCCTCGACAAGTCAGGCATGCGAGAGATGCGCAAGACGGTGCAGATGATCTTTCAGGATCCCTTTGCCTCACTCAACCCGCGCATGACGGTGGGCGCGGCGATCGCCGAACCTTTTCTGGAACACCATATGGGCAGCGCCCGCGAGGCGAAGGATGTGGTGGCCGACATGCTGGAAAAGGTCGGGCTCTCGCCCGATATGGCAGCGCGTTACCCGCACGAGTTTTCCGGCGGTCAGCGACAGCGCATCTGCATCGCCCGCGCGCTGGCACTCCAGCCCAAGGTGATCGTCGCTGATGAGAGCGTTTCGGCGCTGGATGTCTCGATCAAGGCGCAGGTCATCAACCTGATGCTGGACTTGCAGCAGAGCCTCGATCTCGCCTTTCTTTTCATCAGCCATGACATGGCGGTGGTGGAGCGCGTCAGCCACCGGGTGGCGGTGATGTATCTCGGCGAGATCGTCGAAATCGGCCCGCGTGCGGCTGTCTTCGACAACCCGCAGCATGACTATACCCGCAAGCTGATGGCGGCCGTGCCGGTGCCGGACCCGGACCGCAGAAACACGCGTCGCGGTGCCGCCAATGACGAGTTGAAAAGTCCGATCCGCTCAGTCGATTATTCCGTGAAGCCGCGGGAATATCGCGAAGTCTCACCCGGCCATCTTGTCGCCAGCTAAGCGATCAAAGCCCCGGAACGTCAGATGTCACAAATGGCACGCGATAACCGCGCTGGAAGGTTTCGCGCTGTCCAAGCTGGCGATACCAGCGGTTTACTGCGGGAAAATCAGCGAGATCGATTTTATGACGGGCGAAACGCGAAACCCATGGCCAGATGGCGATATCGGCTATTGAAAAATCGCCGGCGACGAACCCGCGCTCTGCCAAGCGGTCGTCCAGCGTCCGATAGAGGCGCTCGGTATCCGAGGCGAAACGTGTCTCGGCGAAGGGTGCCTTTCCTGTATTGTATGTCAGGAAATAATGGGCGTAACCGAGTGTCGGGCCGAAGTTGGCGGCCTGCCACATCAGCCACTCGGTGACTGTCAGGCCTGCCGCGGCAGAGACGGGAATGAGCCGTCCGGCTTTTTCCGCGAGATAGATCAGGATTGCGTTGGACTCTGTTAAAACGGTGCCATCGTCGTGATCGACGATTGCAGGGATTTTGGAGCCAGGGTTGATGCGACTGTACTCGGCCGAGAACTGCTCGCCCTTTTCGATGTCGATGGCATGGCTGCGATAGGGCAGGCCAAGTTCTTCCAGCGCAATCGAGATTTTGAGGCCGTTCGGCGTGATCCAGGTGTAAAGGTCGATCATGTTAGTCGAACATTGCCTCATCCAGCGGCAAAGCGCGCCTGCCTTTCTTGCCGGTCACATCGGAAAGATCAGCATAGAGGCCGCGTAATGTCAGAACCAACTGGACAATACGCGGATCGGTAACACGATAGATCACCGCCTTGCCCTCCCGCGTGCCCTCGATGACCCCCGCATCGCGCAGTTCGGCAAGCTGCTGTGAAAGCGTCGGCTGCTGGATGCCGAGTTCATATTCGAGTGCGGAAACGGAGGCTTCCGTTTCCATGAGGTAACAGACGATGGCCAGACGGTTGGCATTGGCCACAAGCTTCAGGAGCTCGCTTGCTTCAACGACGCTGCGGCAGATGAGATTGGAAACCGGTTTGGTCACGACTGAAGAGGCCCACTTTTCAAACTATAAAAAAGTAAATTGTGCGGCGATAAATTTCAATGGTTTGATAGATATCATGTCAGCTCAATCAGGCATTTTTTAAAATCTACAGGATTAGTAGATTTCTCTTTCGCTTTCCGACCGGGGATCGCCAAAACGTTTCTCGAAAACACTCTATAAAAAAGTAGATTGATCGTGAAATGAGGTGTCGACATGAAAATCGGGGTCCATCCCAACAATCTGCATTTGCGGCTCGCCCGGCTCTGGCCCGGTTCTTTCGAGGCATTCGAGCCTGAATTCGTGCTCTATAGAGAAGGGCGCGATACCGCGGCGCTTCTGGAAAAGGGTGAAATACACTTCGGCGGCACTGGGTCGACACCGCCCATCGAGGCGGATGCGCGAGGGCTCTCGGCGGTCTATATTGCCGCCTCCGCACCGAGGCCGGCCAATGGCGCGATCCTCGTGCGGCGCGACAGCCCGATCCGTTCCGCCGCCGATCTCTCGGGAAAACGCATATCCCTGATCGACGGATCGTTTCATACCTATCTTCTGGCGCGCAGCCTGGAAGGGGCGGGGCTTGGCCTCTCGGATGTCAGCCGGATAGAAAGCGGCGACAGTGACAGCCTGAGAGACCTGGTGGAAGGTCGCGTCGATGCCTGGGTGACGATGTCGCCGCGGCTGGAAAAGGCTCTGACCCATGAAGAAATCAGTCTTTTGGTTCGCTGCGGCTCCACCATTCCCAACCGTTCGCTGTTCTGGACGCTGGATCGTCACGCTCTCGCGCCTGAAACGAGGCAAGCGATTGCGGCTGAACTGGACCGCGTCGGCCGCGCCGTTATGGCTAATGTAGAGCAGGCGGCTGCGCTGCTCGCTGCCGAACCTGGCAGCGAAGGCGACGCTTCGTCCTGGGCAAAGGTATTGCGCTCTCGCGATCTTTCAGTCGTGCCCGCCACTCAAAATATTCTTGCCGAACAGCAGGAGGAGGCCGATACGCTTTACAGGCACGGCCATTTCTCTTTACCGGTTCAGACCGGGCAAAGCCCGGCCCCGCAATCAGCCAGCGTCGGAGGTGACAGATGAATGTTTTCTGGTACATGTGCGCCCCCGACGGCGCCTATCCCTGGCAGCCGGAAGGCTCCCGCAGGGTCGATCTCGGTTATTACAAGCAACTGGCGCTCGCTTACGACCAGCTCGGTTATACCGGGGCGCTGTTTGCCACCGGCGCGCATGACGTCTGGGTTCTGGCGGGTGCGCTTCTTTCCTATACCGAGCGGCTGAAGCTGCTGGTCGCCATTCATCCGGGCCTGATCGCGCCAACGCTGCTTGGCAAGATGGCGGCAACGCTTCAGGAGTTTTCGCGCGGTCGCCTGCTTATCAATGTCGTCTCGGGCGATGCGAAGATGCTCGGCGCCTACGGCATGACCATGCCGCATGACGATCGTTACGAGATGGCGGATGAATATCTGCAAATCTGGCACCGGCTTTTCGCCGGCGAAACGGTGGATTTCAACGGGCATTATTTCCAGACGCAGGGCGCAAAGCTCGCTCTGCCGGTGGGGCAGGGCATCGAGCCGCCGCCGCTGTGGTTTGGCGGCTCTTCGGACAAGGCCATCGACGTTGCGGCCAAACATGTCGAGACCTATCTCTCATGGGGCGAAACGCCTGATCAGATTGGCGCGAAGGTCGATCTCGTCAAGGCGCGGGCGGAAAAGCTCGGTCGAGAACTGGAATACGGTATTCGCCTTTATGTTATCGTGCGCGATACCGATGAAGAGGCCTGGGCTGCCGCCGCCGATCTCTACGGGCGCATGGATGAGGCAGCGATTGCCGCCAACCAGCGCTTCGTCGGCAAGACCGATTCCGTCGGCCAGCAGCGCATGACGGCGATGCATGGCGGCCAGAAGCCGGAGAACCTGCGCGATCTTGAAATAGCGCCAAACCTCTGGGCCGGCATCGGTCTCGTTCGTCCAGGTCCGGGAACAGCTATCGTCGGCTCGCCCGATACTGTCATCCGCACGCTGGAGGCCTATAAGAAGGCGGGCGTGAACACCTTTATCCTGTCCGGCATGCCATTGCTGGAAGAAGCCTTCCGTTTCGGAGAAAAGGTGCTTCCGCGTCTTGACGTATCGCGTGAGGTTTCGGCGGCAAAACAATTCACGTGGTCGACATTGTTCGACCGTGACCTCTCGGCCAAGGCCTCATGAGCATGGCTTCGGGAGTGGAGAAGAAAGACATGATGGCGAGTCCCGCAACGACATCGGCACGAGGGCGCATCGGCCCGCAGCGTGTGGCAGGGCGGCTGCTGGCCATTCTGGACAAGGTACTCGGTGCGGTCGCGGCAGTAATCCTTGCCACGCTGCTCGTGGTGGTTCTGGTCAATGTGACCCTGCGTTATCTGTTTCACACCGGCTTCATCGGCGCGGAAGATCTGGGCATCTGGCTTAATGTCGCGATGATCGCTGTCGGCGCGCCTCTCAGTCTCAAAAGCGCGCTTGCGATGCGGCTCGATGTTTTTGTGCGCTTCCTGCCGGAACGTTTCCATGCTGCCACGGAAGTCCTGGCCGATGCTTTCTCGTTCGTTGCCGCGCTCATACTCGCCTTCGGCGGGGTAGAAATTGCGGCAATGCTGGGCGGGACGTCCCCGACGCTTGGTCTGCCGGAATGGGTGCGTTTCGGTTTTCTTGGTGCGGGTGGCGCACTGATTTTTGTTTATCTCGCGCTTCAGCGCGTCAGTGAAGGCAAGGCGTTCGCTGTTCTGCTCTCCGTCGTCATTGCTGTTGTTTCCTATGTGGGCCTGCCGGAAATTTTCGTCGATACGACCGTGCCGCCTAGCCTGTTTCTGGCGCTGACGGCAGCCGTGGGGCTGGTTTTGGCCGCGCCGCTTGCCCATGCCTTCCTCGCCGCCGCCTATGTGGCGATTGCCTTCGGCAGTACTTTGCCGGAGCCGGCCATCGTTTCCTCCACGGTCACAGGCATGTCGAAATTCCTGCTGCTCGCCATCCCCTTCTTCCTGCTGGCGGGAAGTCTGCTGACGGAATCGGGCGTCGCAAACCAGCTCGTCCGTTTTGCCGCCTCCATGGTCGGCCACCGACGGGCTGGGCTGGCCCAGACGACGCTTCTGACCAGCGTGCTGTTTTCGGGCGCCTCCGGTTCTTCAGTCGCCAATGCTGCCTTCGGCGCCTCCACCTTCCAGCCGGAACTCGTCAAGCATGGTTATCCACCCGCGCAGGCGGGTGCGATCATCGCCGCCACTTCCGTGTTGGACAACGTCATTCCACCCTCCATCGCATTTCTCATCCTCGCAACGGCCACCAACCTTTCGGTCGGGTCGCTGCTAGTCGGCGGATTCTTTGCGGGCGGGTTGATGGCGGTCTGCCTGGCGGTGGCGATCCATTTCAGCGTGCGCAGCGTTGATACCCTGCCTCGCGCGACGGGCTCTCAGCGGTGGCGCTCGGCCGTGGCTGCGATACCTGCCTTCGGTCTTGGCGTCATCGTGGTGGTCGGCATCCGCATTGGCGTCGTCACGACCACGGAAGCCGCAGCGCTTGCAGCGCTTTACACGCTGCTTCTCGGCTTCGGATACCGGCTGGGCGCGGGCCGTATTTTTACAACCTTCCGCCAATCGGCGGGTGAAGCAGCTGCGATCGGCCTTCTGATCGGCACGGCTGGCCCCTTCGCCTTTCTCCTGGCGGTCGATAATGTCTCAGGTCTTGTCACCGACTTCGTGACATTGCTCGGTGGCAGCAAGATCGCGGTGCTTCTGCTGTCCAACCTCATTCTGCTCGTGGTCGGTCTTGTGCTTGATATCGGTGCTGCCATCCTGCTGTTCGGGCCGATCCTTCTGCCCGCTGCCGTGGCAGCCGGTATCGATCCCATCCATTTCGGTGTCATCCTCGTGGTCAATCTCATGATCCACGGCCTGACACCGCCGCTCGGCATGCTGATCTTTGTGGTGAGCGGCGTCACCCGTATTCCGGCGACAGCTCTTTTCCGGGCCGTCGTTCCCTATCTCCTCTCCCTTCTCGTTTCCCTCGCCATTCTGTGCGTCTGGGCCATTTTCTTCTAATCCGGGGCTTTATTCATGACTATTATCGACCGTCGTCATCTCCTCAAACTCTCCGCTCTCGGCGCGGCAACGCTCGCCGCACCGGCCTTCGTGCGCACGGCTAATGCCAGAACCCGCAGCCTCACCGTTGCGTCGCTTTTCGCTGACGACAAGCCGGAGACGAAAATCTGGGTGAAGATCAGTGAGCTGGTGGAAGCGAAGCTGCCCGGTCGCTTCCGGTTCAATATCGTAAAGAGCGGTGCGCTGGGCGGCGAAAAGGAAGTGGCGGAGAATATTCGGCTGGGATCGGTTCAGGCCAGTCTTTCAACCGTTTCCTCGCTTTCAGGCTGGGTGCCGGAATTGCAGATCCTCGATCTGCCCTTCCTGTTCCGTGATGGGGAGCACGTGCGCAAGGTGGTAACCGGCGAGACTGGCAACGAGTTGAAGACGAAGCTCGCCGCCCAGCAATTCATCGCTGCCGATTTCATCAATTACGGCGCGCGCCATCTGCTGACCAAGGAACCGGTAACACGCCCCGAGCAGCTGGAAGGCAAGAAGATCCGCGTCATCCAGAGCCCGCTGCACACCAAGCTGTGGAGCGCCTTCGGCACCACGCCGGTCGGTATTCCGATCACAGAGACCTATAATGCGCTGGCGACCGGCGTGGCCGACGCCATGGATCTTACCAAGTCCGCCTATGCCGGCTTCAAGCTATACGAGGTCGTGCCTTATCTGACGGAAACCGGCCACATCTGGGCTTCAGGGGTCGTTTATTATGGCGCGACCTTCTGGAACCAGCTGGATGACGAAGAAAAGAAAGTGCTGTCGGAGGCTTCCAGCGAAGGCGCGAAGTACTTCAACCAGCTGATCGTTGAAGATGAAACGAAGTCCGTTGAGCTTGCGTTGTCCAAGGGTGGCAAGGTGCTGCAGCCGGAAGCGCTGGATGAGTGGCGCAAGGGCGCTCAGGGCGTCTGGCAGGATTTCGCCGGCATTATTGGGGGTATCGAGAAGATACAGGCCGTGCAATCTGCCTGAGACTACGGGTCAGACGAAGAACAGGGGAGGCGTGTGAACGCCTCCCCTTTTTTATTAGCGAATGTCTTCCGGCAGAACGTCCGAGGGAATATTCTGATAGGAAACCGGGCGCATGAAGCGGCGGATCGACATGGTGCCGACAGAGGTTGCGCCGAAGTTCGTGGAGGCCGGGTAGGGGCCACCGTGAACCATGGCTTCGGAAACTTCCACGCCGGTCGGGAAACCGTTGGCGAGCACGCGGCCGGCCTTGCGTTCCAGGATCGGCAGCAGCTTGCGGGCGAGTTCGGCGTCGCCTGCATCGAGATGCATTGTCGCCGTCAGCTGGCCTTCGAAGCTCTTGGCAACCTCAAGCATTTCTTCGGTGCTATCAACAGTCACGATCAGGCCAAGGGGTCCGAAGACTTCTTCAGCAAGCGCATGGTTGGCAACCCAGTCCTTGCCTGCGACCCGATAGAGATACGGCGTTGCATTGCGCAGGTTGCAGGTGGTGGTCAGCACGTCGCGCACGCCGTTGCCGGCAGCGATACGATCACGGCCATCACGATAGGCGGCGGCGATGCCGTCGGTCAGCATGACCTGAGGGCCGACTTCCGACAGGGCCGCACGTGCGGTTTCAGCAACCGCATCCGCCTGCTCGGAGAGAATCACGGCAATGCCCGGGTTGGTGCAGAACTGGCCCGCACCCATGGTCAGCGAACCGGCCCAGCCCTTGGCGATGGCTTCACCACGGGCGGCAACGGCTTCCGGCAGCAGGAACATCGGGTTGACGGAACCCAGTTCGCCGAAGAAGGGGATCGGCTCGGGGCGCTGGGCGCAGAGATCGAACAGTGCGCGGCCGCCGGCGAGCGAACCGGTGAAACCGACCGCCTTGATGCGCGGATGCTGCACGAGCGCGGAACCGACATCGCGGCGGCCGCCCTGGATCAGCGAGAAGACGCCGGGATGCAGATTGTGCTTCTTGACGGCGGCAAGAACCGCTTCGGCAACGATTTCACCGGTGCCGGGATGGGCGGAGTGACCCTTGACGACAACAGGGCAACCGGCAGCCAGAGCCGCAGCGGTGTCACCACCGGCCGTGGAGAAGGCGAGCGGGAAGTTCGACGCGCCGAAAACGGCGACAGGGCCGATCGGTCGCTGCATCAGGCGGATATCCGGGCGCGGCAGCGGCTGGCGATCCGGCAGTGCTTCGTCGTGGCGACGATCGAGATAGTCGCCCTTGCGGATATGCGAGGCAAACAGGCGGAGCTGACCGACGGTGCGGCCGCGTTCGCCCTGCAGACGGGCAGCGGGCAGGCCGGTTTCGGAGGAACCGATTTCGGTGATGGCGTCGGCGCGGGCTTCGATCTCATCGGCAATGGTGTCGAGGAAAGCGGCGCGCTCTTCGCGGGTGGTGTAACCGTAGCTCCAGAAGGCTTCTTCAGCTGCATCACAGGCGGCATTCACCAGATCGACGGTGCCGACCGAAAAATCGAAAGCTTCGCCATGTGCAGGCTCGCTGCGGAATTTTGCTTCCGTTGCGACCCATTCTCCTGCAACCAGATGTTTGCCGTGCGGCTTGAAACTCATTGTGCTCTTCCCTGAAAACTGATCCTGTGTGGAAAACCCACCCGACACCGTGACGTTGCACCGAAAGGCGACAGCGCAAGCGCCATCAGCCGCGATCCTCGCCCGGTTGCCTTCTGCCTTAGCCCGTGTAGGGCCTGAGCGAAAGCCGGTTTTTCAACTATCTGACCAAAAAGTGTGATTAATTGGGCGAAGCGTGAAAAAGACCTGCTTCCGTTTACGCACGCGACGCTCTAATGTGACGCCATGATGACAAACAGATTTCCGAAATATGTTGCCTGGTCGCTTCTTCTGTTGATTGTAATCGTCACTGTCAGCCCCATTGGGCTGAGGCCCCACACATTGACGACGGTCGGCATCGACCGCGCAGGTGCCTTCGCCCTCTGTTCGGCCGCCTTCGTGCTCGCCTATCCGCGTTACTGGCTTGCTATCGTCGTCGCGGGGATTGTTGCGGCTTTTGGCATCGAGGCGCTGCAATTCCTGTCGCCGACACGCCATCCGCACCTGACCGACGCAGCCGTGAAGGCCGCCGGGGCTGTTGCCGGCGGATTGGCCGCCTATTCCTACCTCATGCTTCGGGCGAAGATGGCCGCAGGCTGACACATCCCCTGCGGTCAGATTTCCGATTAGCCATTCCCATTCGCGAGACCGAAGTGGCTGTGTGACAGCGTACGCTCGATGCCGCGCAGCTCAGCCAGCCCCTTCAATCGCCCGATGGCGGGGTAACCGGGCTGGGCGCCGCGCGTGAGGTCGTCGAGAATTTCCTGCCCGTGATCCGGCCGCATCGGAATGGTGTGGTCTTCACGGCCCTCCGCTCGCCGGCGGGCTTCTTCGGTGATGAGGGCGGCAATGACGGCGACCATGTCGGTTCCGCCTTCCAGATGTTCGTCCTCGAAGAAGGAACAGGGCACGGTGTCCGTGTCGCGCGTCACGTTGCGCAGATGCACGAAATGGATTCGATCGGCAAAACGGCTGGCAATGAAGGGCAGGTCGTTATCCGCGCGCGCACCGAGAGAGCCTGTGCAAAGCGTGACGCCATTGGCGCGGCTGTCGACCTGCGAGAGCATATGGGCGTAGTCCGCCTCCGTTGAGAGAATACGCGGCAGGCCGAGCAGTGGCCAGGGCGGATCATCGCCATGGGCGCAGATGTTGATGCCGACGTCTTCGGCAACCGGCGTCACCTCGGAGAGAAAGTCGATCAGGTTCCGCTGCAGCCTTTCGCGATTAACGCCATGGTAGGAACGCAGCTTTTCGATGAGTTCCGGCAGGGTATAGCCATCTGCCGAGCCGGGCAGGCCAGCGCCGATATTGCGCGATAGCGCGACGATTTTTGTGTCGGGCATCCCGGTGAACCGCTTTGCCGCATCCTCCAGCAACCAGTCAGGATAATCCCGCGTCGCGTCCGGGCGCTTGAGAATGTGAATATCAAAGGCAGCGAAATCGGTAAGGTCGAAGCGCATCGCTTTCGCGCCGTGTTTCGTTTCCCAGCGCAGGTCGGTGCGGGTCCAGTCCAGCACGGGCATGAAGTTGTAACAGACGGTGCGGATGCCTGACGCCGAGAGGCGGCGCAGCGTTTCCTGCCAGTTGGCGATATGGGTTTTCCAGTCGCCCGTCTGGGTCTTGATGTCCTCGGAGACGGGCACGCTTTCCACCACGTCCCAATAAAGCCCGCCGGCCTTGATGGCCTCATGCCGCCTGGTTATTTCGTCCACCGGCCAGACATCGCCGGTGGCGATGTGGTGCAACGCGCTGACAATGCCTTCTGCGCCCGCCTGAGCCGCATCCTGAACCGTGACCTTGTCGACCGGACCGAACCAGCGCCATGTATGTCTCATCTTTCGTCCTCAAAAATTCCGTCTGCGGAAAAAGTCAGTTGCACCTTGCAGGCGGTGGAGCGGTCTCCGGCCTGCTCGAATGCGGCCTTCGCCTCATCGAGCGGGAAGCTGTGGGAAATGATCGGCCGCACATCGATCTTGCGCGTTGAGATCAGCCCGGCGGCGATGGCGAATTCATCATGAAAGCGCTGCGAACCGCGCCAGAGAATTTCTTTGCCCACCAGCGCATTGAGCGGAATGGTGATGTCACCGGTTACGCCCACCTGTACGATGGTGCCGCGCGGGCGCACGCAGGCAAAGGCGGTGCGGAGCGCGGGGGCTGCCGCGGAGCAATCGAAAATGACGTCGAAATAACCCTTGTCATCCTGGTACGGCAAAAGCGCCTCGGCGTCCTTTGCGACATTGATCGTGCGGTCCGCACCCATGGCTGGTGCGCGTTCCAGCGCCGCATCGGTCAGATCGGTTGCGACGATGATACTTGCGCCCGCATGGCGGGCGGCGGCTATGGTCAAGAGGCCGATTGGGCCGGCTCCCGTCACCAGCACCTTAGCGCCGGTGAGATCGCCAGCCTGGGCGACGGCATGCAGACAGACTGCAAGCGGCTCAGTGCAGGCCGCTTCAGCAGCTGAGGTATCGGCTGGAAATGGCGCGCATTGTTTGGCCGGAACCACCAGCCGGTCGCGGAACATGCCCTGTTCGTGCGGCAGGCGCATGGCGCTGCCCATGAAGCGCATCTCAAGGCAATGGATCGGCTGGCCCTTCAGGCAGAACTGGCAGTGGCCGCAGGGCTGCGAGGGATTGACGGCGACGAGTTGGCCAAGGGTCAGCCCGCTGACGCCTTCGCCCAAAGCCGCGACAAGGCCGGATGCCTCATGCCCGGAGATGATCGGTTCGCGCACCCTGACCGGGCCAAAGCCGCCATCCTGATAATAATGAAGGTCGGAGCCGCAAATTCCGCCCGCCGCCATTGCGAGCAATACTTCCCCCGGCCCCGGTTCAGTAAACTCGTGTGTTTCGACGCGAATGTCCCGCGCGCCATATAATCGTGCCACGCGTGTCTGCATGACCATGCCCTCATGTCTTGATATGGAATGATGACCCCGCGCGGCGAACCGCGCGGGCAGGGTGCCTCGTCAGCGGATCAGGCCCATCTCGGTCGGCAGCCACAGGGTGATTGCCGGAATGAAGGTGATCAGCAACAGCGCGACGAACAGAGGCACCAGCCATGGCAGGATCGCGATGGTCGTGCGTTCGACGGAGAGTTTCGCCACGCGCGAGAGCACGAACAGCACCATGCCGAGCGGCGGATGCAGCAGACCGATCATCAGGTTGAGCGTGATGATGAGGCCGAAATGCACCGGATCGATATGAAACTGCAGCACGAGCGGCAGAAGGATCGGCACGAGGATCGTGATGGCGGCAATGGTATCGAGGAAGCAGCCCACGAACAGCATCAGCAGATTGACCAGCACCAGGAAAATCCACTTGCTGTCCGTGATCGTCAGGATCGCCGCCGACAGAAGCTGCGCTGCCTGGCTGACCGTCAGAAGCCATGCGAAAACCGAGGCCGCCGCGACAATGAAGAGCACCGATGCGGTGGTTTCGATCGTGTCAAAGGTCGATTTCGCCAGCGTCTTGAAGGTCATCGTGCGATAGCGGACGAGGCCGAGGAACAGTGACCAGAGAACGGCCGCGACGGCTGCCTCCGTCGGTGTGAACCAGCCCATGGTCATGCCGCCGATCAGGATCACGGGCGTCATCAGCGCCATCACGGCTGAGAAGTCGAAATACCAGTCGCAGGCGAGCAGGATGACCAGCACGATCAGGATCGACAGGTTGAGGGAAAGACCGAGCGCCGTGAGGATATAGATGCCGAGGGGCACCATCATCACCACGAAGACTTCAATCGATGCGCCGAAGATCGTTCTGAGGCTGAACGGTGTATCGGAGCCCCAGCCCTTGATATAGGCGAAGACCGCAACCGTGATCATCATCAAAAGCGTCATGACGACGCCGGGAATGATGCCGGCCATGAACAATGCTCCGATGGAGACATTGGCCATCATGCCGTAGATGACGAAGGGCAGCGATGGCGGGAAGATCGGGCCGAGCGTTGCGGAGGCGGCGGTGACGCCGACGGCCGCTTCGACCGGATACCCGTGGTCCTTCATGGCCTTGATCTCGATGGTGCCGATACCGGCCGCATCGGCAAGCGCGGTCCCCGACATGCCGGAAAAGATCACCGAACCGATGATGTTGACCTGGGCGAGACCACCCTTCATCCAGCCGACGAGCGCGACGGCGAAGGAATAGATACGTCCCGTCACGCCGGCCGTGTTCATGAGATTACCGGCAAGGATGAAAAATGGCACGGCCAACAGCGGGAAGCTTTCCACACCCGCGATCAGGCGCTGCGCCGCTATGATATCGGGCGCGACATTATAAAACACGATGTAGAGCAGAGAAGCCGAGGCCATGGAAATGGCGACCGGCAGGCCGATCACCATCAGGAGAAGAAAGGAGCCGATGAGAAGCAGCATGTGATCAATCCCCCGCGCTCTGGAATTCTTCGGGCCGCTCCAGAACGGAATAACCGCGCTGCATATTGGCGATGAAGACCTGTACCGACCGGAAGAACATCAGAACGAAAGCGGCCAGAACCGTATAAAAGACGATGCTGCGCGGCAGGGCGACGGTGACCATCTCCTCATCCGCGACGATTTCCATGTAGCGCCACATCAGCCAAGAGGTGTAGGCGAAGAACAGGATCCGCAACACATCGACGAGGATCGACATGGCGCGGGCCACCTGCGGCGGCACATAGTGATAAAGCACATCAACCTGGATGTGGCGCGACATGCGCACGCACATGACCGAACCTAAAAAGACGACGCCGATCAGGCAGTTGACGGCGATTTCTTCCGTCCAGGCGTAGCTGTCGTTGAGCACGTAGCGGGTGAAGAACTGAAGGAACACGCAGCCCGTCATCAGCCAGAAGAGGCCAAGCGTAACCCAGTCTTCGAATGAATAGACCTTGAGATCGACCTCCGGCGGCGCCTCGTCGAACGTATGGGCGAGTTCCTCAGGCGTGACCTGAGTATGAATTTCCTGCGACATTGAGATATCCCGTCTGGAGAGAAAGGGCGGTGCGGCAAAGGAGCCGCACCGGATCTTGCTTCACTTGACGGCGCGAATGGCTTCCCAGTCGGCCTTGTCGTAACCGAAGTCCTCGAACTTCACTTTTTCGAGGACATTCTTCTCGAAGTCGGCCTTGTCGACTTCGGCGACGGTCAGGCCGCGCTTCTTGAAGTCCTCGACGAGGCTTTTCTCGCGGCCTTCGATGGTCTTGGTGGTGCGCTCGGCAGCCTGCTGCATGACTTCGGTGAAGATTTGTCTGTCTTCATCTGACAGCTTGGACCACAGGTTCTTCGAGATTACCGTGTTGAGGTGGTCGACGATGTGGCCTGTCAGAACGATGTTTTTCTGCACCTCGAAGAACTTCTTTGCCTCAATGGTGGTCAGCGGGTTTTCCTGTGCGTCGACGGTGCCGTTTTGCAGCGCCAGATAGACTTCCGCAAATGCAATCGGGGTCGTGTTTGCGCCGCATGCGCGTGGCATGGCGAGGTAGGCCGGAACATCAGGCACGCGCATTTTCAGCCCGCCCATGTCGGCGCAGGTGGCAATCGGCTTGTTCGATGTTGTGTGGCGTGTGCCGTAATAGCTGACGGCAGCGATATGGTTGCCGGTCTTGTCTTCGTAACCCTTGGCGAGCCGCTTGAATATATCGCTTTTGGTATAGGCGATCAGATGGCTCGGATCGCGGAAGATGTAAGGGAAATAGGTGACGCCGATCGGCTTGAAGTCACGCGCGGCAAAGCTCGAGCCGGAAATGATGATATCAACGGTGCCGATCTTCAGGCCCTGATTGATATCGGCTTCCTTGCCGAGCTGTGAGGCCGGAAAGACATCGATCTTGTAGCGGCCATCGGTTCGCTTGGCGATCTCTTCCGCAGCCCAGACCGAATCCGTATGGAACGGCTCTGAGGTCTCGTAGACATGTGCCCATTTCAGTGCGGTCTGCGCCTGCGCCGCAAGCGCCGAGAGCAGGATGGCCGCTGTTGCGCCCATCAAAGTCGACAATCTGATTTTCATTCTTAACTCCTCCCGAATTAAAGCCAGATTTCCGTTTTTCCCGTCGCCGGTTGCGGCGGCGGTTATTCTTCTCCGAGCGTTTCCTCCCCGAAACTTTCGGAAAATCTCTTCTGCGACAGCGTCAGATGCTGCCGCATCGCCTCGCGGGCACCTTCCGGATCGTTCGCGGCAATGGCGTCGCGGATGACCCGGTGTTCCTGCACGGCGAGGTTCCAGGTGTGCGGACCTTCGAAATAGCTGGCGAGCTTTTCGAAGAAGGGTGACAGGCTGCGCTCGTCATAGATCAGGCCGGTGAAGCGGTTAAGCGCCGAGTTGCCGATGATGTCGGCGATGGCGGTGTGAAAGGCCCGGTCGAGATTGAGCGCCTGCGGTGAATTGTCGAGTGCGCCGGCCATGCGCTCGATGATGTCATCAAGTTTGACGATGCATTCCGGCGTGGCGAGCCGTGCGGCTTCCTCCGCGATAGCGCTTTCGATGATGCAACGCGCCTGCAGGATTTCGAAAGGCCCATGCGCATCCGGCACTGTTGGCTTTTCTTTCCCCTGTTTGCCGGTTGCGTTTACATAGACGCCCGAACCCATGCGAATATGGATATGGCCTTCCACTTCAAGAACGATAAGCGCTTCCCGCACCGTGGGGCGTGATACGCCGAAGCGTTCCGCAAGGTCGCGTTCCGCCGGCAGGCGCTGACCGTCCGTCAGTTCCCCGCTTTCGATGAGCAAGCGAATTTGTTCCGCAACCAGCCGGTAAAGGCGGCGCGGCTCAAGAGCCACAAACATGATGTCCTCCCAGCGCGAAAGTCTCCCCCAATCGCGCAAGCGGTAAGATTGTCTTACCAATTTCATTAGGGCGCATTTGGGCGACGCTGTCAATTAGACGTTAATGAAAAATATACGGAGGTCGTCAGGAGGCTCAGCGGGGCGGTATTGTCACGCTCCCCGGGGCTCCGGCTCCCGGAGGTTCTGCCATTTCCTCATTCTGGCCGCGAGCTGGCCGGGCAGCCGGATTCCTTGGGTGGAGAACGACGGCAAAGTCGCAAACTTTGCCTCTCTCAATGTTTTGGATGATGTCGGGGCGCGATGGCTTGCCAGCAGCTCGCGACATCGGCTGGCAAGCGATCGCTTCTTTCCCTTTGCGGGCAGGCTTTTCAGCCCCTGCCCATCGCCAGCTTCAGGCCGTCTTTGCCGTCGATAATTACATTCACCTCACCATAGCCGCCAATGGAAAGGTGTGGCGTTTCGATAGGATGCGAATGGGTGGCGTTGATGACCACCACTGACGCCCCCATGTTTTCCCCCGCCTGGATGCCGGCGGGAGCGTCCTCGAAGACAATGCAGTCTTGCGGTGATACGCCGAGCTTTTCGGCCGCTTTTCGATAGCCTTCAGGATCGGGTTTGCCGTTCACCACGTCTTCCGCACAGATCATGACAGGCGGCGGTGCAATGCCCGCCGCAGCGAGCCGGCGTTCAGCCAGTTCGCGTACGGCCGACGTCACGATAGCCCACTTGCCCGCCGGCAGCGACTGCAGGAAAGCGCCGGCGCCCGGTATCTGAACAATGCCATCCACATCATCCATCTCTGCACGAAGGATCATTTCGGCCTGCTCATCCACGTCGAGACCCGGAATGGCCTCCCGGCGGATAACTTCCGAGGCTCGCATGCCGTGAATGCGCTGCAGGAAGGCATTCGGCTCGATGCCATTCGCCACTGCCCACTCCCGCCATACGCGCTCGACGACGGCGATCGAATTGACGAGTGTGCCATCCATGTCGAACAGGAAGGCCGCAAACTGTTGCGAAAAAATCTGGTTTTGCGGCGGGACTCTGCTGTGCATCTCATTCTTCCGTTGAACTGTCGGCCTCGCCTGTCTCTACAGTATTGTCAGGCATAACGGAATCGTTTTTCAGCCACCAAGGGCCGATGGTCATCTCCCGCGCGTGGGGGATGTTGTCCCGGAATCGGACGCGGTCAGACTCACGCGAGTCGAGGTCGTCGGCAGGCAGGGCGGCGGTGAACAGAGCCACACCGGGAGTCAGCCTGCAGCAAGGATGCGCTGTTATCCTTTGTCTTCATATGTCAGGGAATGGCCAGATTCAAAGGGATAACAGATGTTCTAGAAGGTTCTGCATGAGAGTTTCGAACGCGGAATTTTCTTAACGATTTCCCTCTCTTGAGGGTGGTGTTAACCATTTGTTAACCATATTCGAGGTACCTAATTGTCAACGATTTGTTTACCAAGATGACCAAAGTGCTAACAGACCAGCGTTCCATCCGCATCAAAGGCCGCTCCTTCCTCGCAGTCGTCCTGTCCCCCGAAGCTCCGGTCGATCAATGGCTGGAAAGGCTCGATGATCTCGCGGCGCGTTCGGCGGGCTTCTTCCTGTCGCGGCCGGTGGTCCTCGATGTTTCGGAACTATCGCTCGACAAGGCGGGTCTGAAGGACCTGCTGGCGGCGCTCAGGGAGCGCAATGTCGGCATCATGGGCATCGAGGGCGTTCGTCCCTCGATGATCGAGCCGGGCATGCCCCCATCGCTGAAGGGCGGAAAGCCGGCTTCCGATGTCGAGGTCGAGCCGGTCGCCGTGGTTGCCGAATTGCCGGAGGAGAAGCCCCGTACATCGGGTGAAATCCGCGCCGTCGTGCAGTCGCTCGTCATCAACGAGCCCGTGCGCTCCGGCCAGTCGATCATGTTTCCCGAAGGTGACGTGACCGTCATCGGCTCGGTCGCCTCGGGGGCGGAGATCATCGCTGGCGGTTCGATCCATGTTTATGGCGCGCTGCGCGGGCGGGCCATGGCCGGTTCGCTCGGCAATGTCTCTGCGCGCATCTTCTGCCGCAAGCTGGAGGCCGAGCTTCTGGCAATCGACGGCGTCTACAAGGTGGCTGAGGACATTGACGACAAGCTGCGCGGGCAACCCGTTCAGCTCTGGCTGGAAGACGATACGATCAAGGCCGCAAAACTCGGCTGATAACAGATAAACACGCACGAACAGGAGAGAGCCATATGGGGAAGGTAGTCGTTGTAACTTCCGGCAAGGGCGGGGTCGGCAAGACCACCTCGACCGCAGCGCTTGGCGCCGCATTGGCGCAGAATAAAGAGAAGGTCGTAGTCGTCGATTTCGATGTCGGTCTGCGCAACCTCGATCTCGTCATGGGTGCTGAACGCCGCGTGGTCTACGATCTCGTCAACGTTATTCAGGGCGATGCCAAGCTGACGCAGGCGCTGATCCGCGACAAGCGCCTGGAGACGCTGTTCCTGCTGCCCGCCTCGCAGACGCGGGACAAGGACAATCTGACGCCGGAAGGTGTCGAATGGGTCATCAACGAGTTGAAGAAGCACTTCGACTGGGTGATCTGCGACAGCCCCGCCGGAATCGAACGCGGCGCGACGCTGGCCATGCGCCATGCGGATGTGGCTGTGGTCGTTACCAATCCTGAAGTCTCCTCGGTGCGCGACAGCGACCGCATCATCGGCCTGCTCGATTCAAAGACGCTGAAGGCCGAGCGCGGCGAGCGCATGGAAAAACACCTTCTCATTACCCGCTATGATTCTGCGCGTGCGGAGCGGGGTGATATGCTGAAGGTCGACGACGTTCTCGAAATCCTGTCGATCCCGTTGATTGGCATCATTCCCGAGAGTTCGGATGTGCTGCGCGCCTCCAACGTCGGTGCGCCGGTCACGCTCGCAGATGCCCGTTGCGCGCCGGCCATGGCCTATTTCGACGCTGCCCGCCGCCTTTCGGGGGAAGATATTCCGGTGGTCATTCCGGGCGAAAAGCGTGGCATCTTCTCCAAGATCTTCGCAAGGAGGGCCGCATGAGTCTCTTCAATCTTTTCCGCAAACAGAAGTCGGCACCGCTTGCGCGTGAGCGCCTGCAAGTGCTGCTCGCCCATGAGCGGGCCTCATCGGGCTCTGATCTTGTCGCCATCCTGCGGGAAGAAATTCTCGGCGTCATTGCCAAGCATGTACAGATCGACGGCGACCGTGTGCACGTGAAGATGGATCGCGACGAACATTTCTCGATTCTCGAGATCGACGTCGAAATTCCGCTCGGCGCAGATCTCCGCGCCGCGTGACATAGGCATGAAAGACGCCGCCCCAACCGGGCGGCGTTTTATTGAGCGGTCGTATCCACGGGGTTTCGAAACGCGTCAGCGAGATCGTCCGGAAGCGGGCGCTGAAGGTTCATCCCGTTCGGCGGGATCGGAGCGTTGAACCATTTCTCGTAGATTTTGTCGATTTCACCGCTCGTATAGATTTCACCCAGGGCCTCGTTGACGGCATCTCTGAAACCGGTATCGCCGTGGCGAAGCATCAGGCCGTAGGGTTGGGGTGGCGCAAGATATTCATTTGAAATTGCGTAATCCTCAGGCCTGCCTGTTTCGGCGACGAAGGATCGCAGAAGAATATCGTCCATGACGAAAGCCGAAGCACGGTTTTCCGTCACCATCTCGAAACCGCCTTCGGTGCTGTCATTTTGCAGCACGGCGATGTTCAGCCCCAGTTTGCGATTGAGCACGTTCAACTGGCTGATATTAATGGTTCCCGTCGTTACCACCACGGTACGCCCGGCAAGATCCGCGACGGTATTCAGGCCGCTCGATTTCAGCGCCACGTATCGCGTACCGGTGATGAAGTGGCTGTAGGAGAACCATACGGCCTTGCGCCGTTCTTCCGTGTTCGTGCTCGCCACACATTCCATGTCGATCGTGCCGTCATTGAGAAGCGTGATCCGATTGCTGGGCGTGCGTTTGACGAAGTCGACCTTCAGTCCCGGCAGATCCAGTTTTTCCCTGATGGAATCCACCACCTTGAGGCAAAGCTCGATGCTGTAGCCGATCGGCTCCGGGCCGGTGCCGAGATACGAAAAGGGGATATTGCGATCGGCATAACCCAGCCGGATGATACCGGTTCTAGCAATGGTCTCGAGTGTCGGCGGCTGCACTTCCTGCCCGGCCGCATAAGTGGATAAAAGGCTAAAAATTCCTAATGCAAGCCATAATGTCGATCTCTGCATCGCGCATCTCCAGCTAAAGTATCTGTCGAAACGTGTTTTCATGAAAATGGAGGCGGGGGTGCGAGCACCTTAATCCCGATATTCTTTCGGTTGTTCGTAGGCCTGTCTCAGAGCTGCTGCCATCGGCAGGTTCAGATTCATGCCGTTTGGCGGAATGGGTCTGGTGAACCATTTTTCATAGAGATCATGAATGGCGGGGCCAGTGAAAATCCGTTTCAGACTGTCGTTGACGACCGCCTTGAAGGCCGGGTCGTCGCGACGAAAGACCAGCCCATAGGGTTCGGGTGCGCTCAGCGTCTCCTCGGAAAGCGCATAAAGATCCGGATTTTCAGATGTCGCCGCCAGCGCCGCCAGCAGGATACCATCCATCACGAAAGCCGAAGCCTTGCCGGCGACGACGAGGGCGAAGGCTTCCTCATTGGTTTTCGTCGGCATGACGGAGATATTGAGGTTCTTCTCACGGTTCACGGCATTGAGCTGCTCAATATTGACGGTTCCGGAGGCGGATGTGACTGACCTGCCTGCCAGATCGGCGAGGCTTTTCAGATTATCCTGCTTGCGCGAGAGAAACTGTGTTGCCGTCATGAAATTTGGATAGGAAAAATCCACGATCCTGCGACGGTCGCTATTGTTGGTCGTGGCGGCGCATTCGATGTCGATCTGACCGCCTCGGACAAGGATGAAGCGGGTGGCGGGCGTGGCCTTGACATATTCGACGTCGAGCTTGTCGAGTTTCAGGGACTTGCGAATGTCCTCGCTGATCGTCCTGCAGAGATCGGTTGAGAAACCGGTCACCTCTCCGTTCGGCAGCTGATAGGAAAAGGGGGGTTCAGCCTCACGATAGCCGATGCGGATTTTTGCGGTCCTGGCGATCTGCTGAAGCGTGTCGCCTTCACCGGCAGCCTGCAGCGGGGTGAGGGGGGCAAAGCATGTGAGGAAAAGGCAATAGACTGCAATACGCATTTATGTCCTCTTGGCCGGCGGCCGGTTTCTCAAATCGCTTTTTGTGAAGGGCAATAGGTGTCCTGTGTCGGTCGTCCGGCATCGTGGCCCGTCTGCGCGGCTCGATCGGCGATTTCGGTTTTTCCCACTTGGACGATGACCGCACGGTTTTTTAGAACCTGCGCAAGCGGTGCAGGCTCGGCGAAATAATAGCCCTGGGCCTCGTCGCATCCGGAAAGTTTGAGCACTTCGACCTGCTCCATGTTTTCCACCCCCTCGGCGGTCACCTTCAGGCCGATCTGTTCGGCCATGTCGATGACGGTGTTGACGATAGCCGAACACATGGGATTGGTCGGAAGGCCGGAAACGAATTCGCGGTCGATCTTGATCTTGTCGAAGGCGACGTGGGTGAGCGTGCTGAGCCCCGCATAACCGGTGCCGAAATCATCAAGCGCCAGGCGGACGCCTCTTTCCTTCAGCATTTTTAGGACGCGCGTGCTGCTGTCGCGCTCAAGCATGGCCGTTTCCGTCACTTCCAGCTCAAGTCGCTCCGCCGGGAACCCGGATGCTTCAAGCGCCCGGTCCACAATGGGGACGATATCGTCATTGCAAAGCTGAACGGCGGATAGGTTGACGGCAAGTCTGATATCCTTCGGCCATGTCATTGCATCCATGCAGGCCTGCGCCAAAACCCACTCGCCCAACGGCCTGATGAAGTTGTTTTCTTCCGCAAGCGCGATGAAGCGGTCCGGAGAGATCAGGCCAAGCTTGCTGTGGCGCCAGCGGGCAAGCGCTTCATAGGCGACGATGCGGCCGCTCTGCAGATTGACTACGGGTTGGTAATGCAGCTCGAACTCATGGTTTTCGAGAGCGGATTTCATGTCTATTTCCAGCGCGTGCTTGTGCTGCGCAGCCATGTCCATGCCTGGCTCATAGAAGACGAAATAGCCGCAACCCATGGATTTCGCCCGGTAAAGGCCGAGATCGGCATGTTGCAGCAGCTGTGTGGCCGATGTGCCGTGACCGGGCGCACAGGCGATGCCGATGCTGGTATCGATGCTGATATCGCTGCCTTCGAGCGCAAAACTGCGCGACACGGCATGCACCACCCGCGCTGCCAGCATCGCCGCATCGCTCTCAAAGTCGCCGCTTGTCGACTGTATGATCGCGAATTCATCGCCGCCCAGGCGGCTCACCATGTCGTTTTCTCCGAGGACTGAGGAGATCCGCGAAGCGACAGCCACCAGCAGGGCGTCGCCGGCCGCGTGCCCGAGCGTGTCGTTAACGGCCTTGAAACGATCGAGGTCCAGCAGCATGACATTGAACAGCTGGCCGGACGCGGAGAGATGCTCAAGGCGATTTTCCAGCGTCTTCATCAGCAGCACCCGGTTTGGAAGCCCGGTCAGCGCATCGTGATGGGCCATGTGCTCCATTTGCTGCGCCATGTCGCGTATCTGCCGCAGGCGTCCACGTTCCAGGACGGCTTCGCGCAGCGTCTCGATGGCGGTTGCCATGTCGCCGATTTCATCCCGCCGGTCCTGAAAGGGGGTTGCGACATCGGTTTCCTCGCGGGCGATCCGCAGGGTCGCCTGCACCAGCGCCGGTACGGGTTTCAGGAAATGCCGCGCGATGACCGTTACCAGAACACCTGTCACGGTCAACACCACGATCAGCGCGATGAGCGAATTGTAGATCAGTTTGCGCTGCGCACCATAAAGCGCATCCGAACCACCGATGCTGACGGCGACCGCGCCGATCGGCTTTTTCGTCTCCGTACTGATGATCGGCAGCAGGCCGATATAGTGGCTGGAGTCGCCTATGGTTGCAAACCCCGTTGCGAAGCGCGCCGCCACGGCATCTCTGGCGAAGATCGGGTCGGTAGCGAGCGGTTTTTCATCATCGTCTGTGGCGTTGTCGAAGGCGGCTGCGATCTGCCTGAAACCGGAATCGTCGTCATCATAGCGGAATAGCCAGACGGCATTTTTCGTCTGGGCGCCTATGAGCGCGAGAACATCGCTTGGATTGAAGCCCGTAACGAGAATGGATTCATCGTCGCCGATAGGCTTGTCGGTCAAAATGCCGTTCACCTGGCCATCGGCATCCGCCGTGACGCTGACATAGGTGTAGATGCTTCGAAGGGTGGCGCTGGCAATCTGGGAGTTGACGCGGGCCTGATTGAGCCACTGTTCGCTGGCGGCGGCAACGAACATGTACCAGCCCACAAGCGCGCCGATGCTGTAGGCGAAGATCACCCCACCCAGGAAAATCAGGGTTATCTTGCTGGCGAGCGAGCGCCGCCGCGACGACCGGCCCTGTTCCGGCGGCGTCGTTGAGCGAAGCATATGGCCGGGCTCTACCTGTCTATCCATCCCCCGATAGGCAGTCTCTTCCATTCGCGATAGTCCCCCGCGATGTCGCGTTATGATTGTTTTATGGAATTTTTATAGGGCATGCACTTCAATGGTGTCTGCTAAATAATTCAACAAAGTTTAGATGCGATTAAGAATTAATCCGTCTTTTTACAGTCGCTGCTTATATAAGCGGTCGGTCTTTGCACTTCAGGTTGAGAAATAGACTCTGGCAGCCGAGTTCCAGTGGCGGCAACGGCCGTCCGGGAAAATCCCGCGACCGGCCTTGCCAAGCCTTGCATAAACGGCATGTTGGGCATCATACGCCGATTTTAGGGAATTTCGTCATGGCTCACAGGGGCAAGAACATCGCGCAGCTTTCCGCTCTCATCCAGGGTGGCCACCTTGATCCGCGCGCCCTGGTGGAAGAGACAGTCGATGCGATCCGTCAGGAGGCCGATCAGGCCATTTTCATAGGGCTGACGGCGGAGCGGGCCGCCGCCGAAGCGGAGGCCGCATCGACACGAATTCGCGAAGGCCGTTCCCGCGGGCTTCTCGACGGCATTCCCGTGGCCTGGAAGGATCTTTTTGATCTGGAGGGAACGGTGACCATGGCCGGATCGACCGTGCTTGCGGATGATGAGCCTGCGTCGCGGGACGCTGATGTGGTGACCGCGCTGAAACAGGCCGGCATGATCTGCATCGGCCGAACGAATATGAGCGAGTTTGCATTTTCCGGTCTTGGCATCAATCCGCATTACGGCACGCCGCGCAATCCCCTTTCCACGGATGGACACCGTCTGCCCGGCGGTTCCTCCTCCGGTGCGGGCGTGGCCGTGGCGGCCGGTCTGGTGCCGGTGGCGATCGGCACGGATACGGGCGGATCGGTCCGCATTCCCGCCGCTTTCAATGGCGTGGTAGGCTACAAGGCCAGTCGCGGCCGTTATTCGATGCGCGGCGTATATCCATTGGCGAAGAGTCTCGATTCGCTCGGGCCCCTCACCCGCACGGTTCAGGATGCGGTCTGGGTGGATGCCGCCATGCGGGGCAGGACTGCCGCCGATGTGCAGCGCGTGCCACTTTCCAGCCTCTCGCTTGTTGTGCCCGAGACCGTATTTTTCGACGGAATCGAGGACGAAGTCGCGGCCGCTTTTGAGCAGGCGGTGGACCGTCTTGTCCGCGCCGGTGCCTCGGTGCGACGACAGGCATTCCCGATTTTTTCGGAACTGTTCGAGCTTATCAAGGAAAAGGGTGCGCTGGTGACCGCGGAGGCCTTTGCCCTGCACAAAACCCGGCTGGAAGGTGCTGATGCCGCGCGCATGGACCCGCGCGTTGTCGCACGAACGAAGCTGGGGGCCAATATTTCAGTGCCGGATTACATAGCCATCATCGATGCGCGTGAACGCATGACTGCAACGTTTTCGGGAATGATCGGGAAAGGCGAACTGCTGATGTCGCCGACATTGCCGCATGTTGCGGCCAGGGTCGCGCCGCTTCTCCAAAGTGACGATGCTTTTTTCGCCATGAATGCAAAAACCCTGCGCAACACGCAGATCGGTAACTTCTTCGATCTCTGCGGTGTTTCGATCCCCTGTGGAACGGGTGACGCAGGCATGCCGGTCGGTTTGCTGCTTTCAGGCCTGGACGGTACGGATGACCATGTGCTGGGGGCGGCGATGGCGACGGAAGAAATCGTTCGGGCTTGAGGTGTTCATCTTCTCGGCTTGTCGGGAACGTGGGACCTATCCCCCGATATCCTCTGGCCTGTCCCGAGGATTTGCTGCCGATCCTCGGCGCGAGGCCGAGGATGACGTTGCGAGGGAGAGGCTGCCGATAACCTCAACGCGCCGCCCAATTGGCGCCGCGGCGAAACATGGTCTTCATCTGCGGCACGGAAAATTCCTTGGCCTGATGTCCGAGCGCCGAATAAAAAACGCGGCCCTTGCCGTATTTGCGTTTCCACACCACCGGCATCACCACGCCGTCGATCCACCAAGCGTGATCGCCGGTGAAAGTCGTTGTCGCCAGAACCTCGTTGGAGGGGTCAACATGCATGTAATATTGCTCTGACGTATAGGGAAAATCGGAAATCCCCTCCATCAGCGGATCGTCAGGGCGGGTGATGTTGACCGTGTAGTCAATGATATTTCCGGGATGGGCGACCCATTGCCCGCCGATCATGAACTGGTATTCCACGCATTCGCGAAAACTGTCGCCCGCGCCACCATGAAAGCCGGCGATGCCGACGCCGTTTTCAACAGCCGCCGTCAGGTTCTTGATTTCTTCCTTCTCGATCTTTGACATGGTGACAATAGGCACAACAAGGCTGAGATCATGCACCGACGGATCGGCGAAAGCCTCGGTGCTGTGCTCGACATAGACCTTGAAACCGTCCTCCTCCAGAATGTCCTTGACGATGGTGGCGCATTCCTGCGGCTCGTGGCCGCTCCAGCCGCCCCAGACGATGAGTGCTTCGCGCATTTATTTCCTCCTCGAGATTATTTGCCGAGCTGGCCGTCGACCAGCGATGTTTCAAGCGGAGCAGGACGTTCCGCCTTGGTGGTGATGGAAACGGTCGTGCCGCTATCTGACGCCGTCTGGAAGGCTTCCATGACTTCCAGCACGTGGAGGGCAAGATCGCCATTGGCGCGGTGCGGACGGTTCTCGCGGATGGCGTAGGCCATGTCGGCGACGCCAATCGAACGGTAATTTCCGTCTGCATAGGGCGAAGACAGGGTCTGCGGCTCGAACTGTCCGCCCTTCTTCAACAATTGCACTTCGCCGCCAAAATGGTTGGGGTCGGGGACGATCAGCGTACCTTCCGTGCCATAGAGTTCCAGCGGCACATGTTTGTGGCCGGCGACATCGAAGCTCATGCCCACCTGCACAACGGCGCCGTTCTCGAAGGCCAGCACGCCGGACACATGGGTGGCGACATGAACGGGGATCTTTTCGCCGTTCTTTGGCTCACTTGTGATGAGGCGTTCGTTGCGGGGGGCAATGGCAAAACCCGCCACCCTGGCGACCGGGCCAAACAGGTTGACGAGATCGGTAATGTAATAGGGTCCCATATCCAGCATCGGCCCGCCACCAACCTCATAATAGAAAGCTGGGTTGGGGTGCCAGCGTTCATGGCCGGGGCACATGAAGGTGGCGGTGCCGCCCACGGGCTGGCCAAGCACACCCTCGTCGATCAACCGGCGCGCTGTCTGGTGCCCGCCGCCGAGGAAGGTGTCCGGAGCCGAACCGATGCGCAGGCTCTTTGCCTTTGCCGCGTCCGCAAGGCGTTTGCCTTCGGCGAAATTGATGCCCAACGGTTTTTCCGAATAGGCGTGCTTGCCGGCGTCCAGCGCGCGCAGACCCACTTCCACATGCGCCTTGGGGATCGTCAGGTTGACGATGATCTCCACCGAGGGATCGGCGAGAAGTGCGTCGATGCTTGTCGCCTGGAGGCCGAATTCGTCGGCGCGGGCCTTTGCCGCCTGCTCGTTCATATCCGCAAGACCGCGAATGTCGAGAATGGGAAACGAAGCCATGGCCTTGAGATAGGCGCTGGAAATGTTGCCGCAGCCGATGATGCCGATGCCGACTTTGTTCATAAAATCCTCCCGTAAATCAGAAATGCCTTGGCCTGTGCTCACCCCTGCGGGTTAGAGCGCTGGCCCGGTCGTGTTCCATGGCGATTCGTAAAGTTCGTAAAGTGCAACGGCCGCGGCCCCCTGCGCCCACAATTCGTCGCTTGCAACATCGAAAACCAGTTCCGCCACACCGGCCAGAGATGGCGGCACTGCGGCATTGTAGCTGTTGCGAATGCTGGCGATGAACGGTTCGCCAAGTTCGAGGCTGGAGCCGGTAATGATGACCCGTGGTGGCGCAAACAGCGTGACGATATTGGCTAGTGTCAGGCCGAGGGCGGCACCGGCTCGCAAGGCGGCCGTAATGAGGTCGTGATCTTCGGCCGCAATCAGCGCATGAGCATGTTGCATGCCACGGCCGAGCCGGATCGCTTCGGCAAAACGCCCATCCGCCGGGCGGGAGCCCAAAATCGCGTTTTCACCGGCCTGGCTCGCCAGCCGCACCGTGCCTTCATTGGCAAGGCCGATCACGAGGTCACCCAGATTGTGGCTGAGACCGCCCGCGCCACGGAAGAGCTGGTTCTGGTGCAGCACGCCAAGGCCGAGCGTCTGTTCCAGCGAAATCAGCACCATGTCTTCGAGATCGCGCGCATGGCCGAACCAGTGATGGGCAAGCGTGATCGCGTGGGCGTCACTTTCGATAATGGTCGGCGAATTCAGCCGTGCCGTCATTTCCTCAGCGAAATTAACATTCACTTCCCGCAAAATCGGGCTGCTTCGAATCTTGCCGGTGCGATGTTCGATGACGCCGGGCAGGCCGAGGCAGACCATATCCACATCCTCAAGCGATAGACCGGCATCGACGACGCAACGTCTTACGCCGTCCTCCACGAGATCGGCGATGACGCCTATGGGCTGGCGGTCTACCCGGATCGGCAAGGCAAGCGTGGAGAGTACATTGCCGCAAAAATCGGTGACGACAAAGACCATGCGGTTTGCGGCAATCTTGGCGCCCACAACGCGGGCGGCATCCGGGTTCAGCTCCAGCATCACACGCGGCCTGCCGCGCCCACCTTCGGTGCGGATATCGCCCAGGTGCCGGGTCAGGATGAGCCCGTCATCCAAAAGTGAGGCGGTAATGGCGGAAACGGTCGTGGTGGAAAGCTGGGTGCGTTCGCTGATCTCAACGCGGGAAATGGGCCCATGTCGGCGGATGCTGTCCAGCACGCTCAGCCTGTTGATCGCGCGCATTAGTTCGGGGTCTGCGGTCTTCATGGGGTCCTGCTGCGATCAATGCCGGTTCGAGAACCGATTTACGTCGGGTTGCGGATTAAATAACGGTGTAGGGGAGGGGTGTGTCAAGCTGTTCGCGCAAAAAATCGGCATAGTGCCTTGACATTGGGCGAGGGCTAATGTGAATTAATCCGCATTGGGGAATAAATGAGGAAATCCCCGAGGGAGGATCACCATCATGACGATTTGGCACGCAGGCGCAAGCCTGAGCGGCAGGCTGACAGGCTTTGCCGCAACGACAAGCATTGCTCTCATGCTCGGCGCAGCAAGCGCCTCGGCCGCGACGGTCGTTAAATGGATGCATGTTGAGCTGGACCCGAAATCCGTGGCTGTCTGGGAAGAAATTGCCAAGGAATACGAGGCCAAGCACCCCGATGTGGATGTTCAACTGCAGTTCCTCGAAAACGAAGCCTTCAAGGCAAAATTGCCGACCTTGCTGCAATCGAACGATGTTCCGGACTTCTTCTATAGCTGGGGCGGCGGCGTTCTTGAGGAACAGTCCAAAACCGGTGCGCTGAAGGATCTGACCGAGGTTTTCGACGCCGATGGCGGCAAGCTGCGCCAGGCCTATAACGCATCCGCAATTGACGGCCTGTCTTTCGACGGCAAGGTCTGGGCCGTACCTTATCGTGTCAGCCTCGTCAGCTTCTTCTATAACAAGGAGCTTTTCGCCAAGGCCGGTGTGAAGGCCGAAGACATCAAGACCTGGGCGGACTTCAGCGCGACGGTGAAGAAGATCAAAGACGCCGGCATCGTGCCGATTGCAGGTGGCGGCGGTGAGAAATGGCCGATCCACTTCTACTGGAGCTATCTCGTGATGCGCAATGGCGGCCAGGCCGTGTTTGACGCGGCCCGCAAGGGTGAAGGCGAAGGCTTTATGGATCCGGCGATTATCAAGGCGGGTGAGCAACTGGCCGAGTTCGGCAAGCTCGAACCCTTCCAGCCGGGGTATCTTGGTGCAACCTGGCCACAGGCACTGGGCGTCTTTGGCGATGGCAAGGCCGCAATCATTCTCGGCTTTGACAATACCGAAGCGAACCAGCGCAAGAATGCCGGCGACGGCAAGGGGTTGGCCCCTGAGAATATCGGTCGCTTCGCTTTCCCAGTTGTCGAAGGCGGCGCAGGCAAAGCTACAGACACTCTGGGCGGCCTGAACGGCTGGGCGCTCACCAAGAACGCCTCCAAGGAGGCTGTCGATTTCGCCACCTTCCTGACCAGCAAGGAAAGCGAAGAGAAAATGGCGACCGCCGGTATGATCCTGCCGGTTGCCACAGGGGCTGCCGGTGCGGTGAAGAACCCGCTGCTGGCGGATTCCGCCAAGCAGCTGGCTGCTTCCACCTGGCACCAGAACTTCTTCGACCAGACGCTCGGCGCTGCCGTCGGTCGTGTCGTCAACGATATCTCGGTTGAGATCGTTTCCGGCCAGATGACTGCCGAAGAGGGTGCCCAGCAGATTCAGGACGCATTCGAACTGCGCTGATCTGGTTTCCATGGCGGCGCCGCGAATGTGCGGCGCTGCTTATCTGCCTCCATGAAAGCGGATAGAGATGACGGATATTTCCATGACTTCTGCGTCCATACCGGCGCGCGGCGCGGCAAAGGCCAGGCGCAAGCAAAGTTCGGTGGCGCATGACCGGGCATTGACCCTTCTGGTCTTCCTGCCGCCCGCACTTTTGCTCTTTACCCTGTTTGTCATCCTGCCCATGGGCGAGGCGGCGTGGTACAGCCTTTACCGCTGGAACGGCTACGGCACGCCGACCGATTTTGTCGGCCTGAAGAATTTCCAGGTGCTTTTCGGCAATGCCGCATTCTCACAGGCCCTGATCAATAACGGCCTCATCATTCTCATTTCGATCCTGATCCAGATTCCGCTGGCCATCTGGCTCGCCATGATGCTGGCGCACCGTATTCCCGGTGTCGTCGCTTTCCGGCTGGTATTCTTCCTGCCTTACGTTTTGGCTGACGTCGCGGCGGGCCTGATCTGGCGTTTCGTTTATGATGGCGATTATGGCCTGTTTGCCGCCATTTCCAATTTCTTCGGTTTCGCCAATCCCTATGTGCTGGCTGACAAGGATGTGGCGATCTATGCCGTGCTCGGCGTCATCGTCTGGAAATATTTCGGTTTCCACATGATGTTGTTCATCGCCGGCCTTCAATCCGTCGACAAGAACGTGTTGGAAGCGGCCGAAATCGACGGCGCGTCCGGATGGCAGAAATTCCGTTACGTTACGCTGCCGATGCTGGGCTCCACGGTGCGCCTTTCCGTCTTCTTCGCGGTCATCGGCTCGCTGCAGCTGTTCGACATGATCATGCCGCTGACCGGCGGTGGTCCGTCCAACTCCACGCAGACCATGGTCACCTTCCTCTACACCTACGGCGTCATGCGCATGCAGGTCGGGCTTGGCAGTGCGGTTGGCGTCGTTCTCTTCGTCATCTGCGTGACGCTCGCCTTCGGTTACAAAAGGATTTTCATGCGCCATGACTGATACATCCACTTCCGTCCGCATGCCGCTGCAAACCAAGCTTTATCTCTATATTTCATTGAGCCTGATTGCAGCCATCGTGCTCATCCCGCTTCTCACGACGGCGCTCGGTGGCTTCAAGACGCTGGGAGACCTGCGCGTTAACCCGTTCGGAATTCCGGCCGAATGGCAATGGGCCAATTACGGCGATATCCTGCTTGGCAAACGCTACTGGCTGCAGATTTTCAATTCGCTCGTCATCGCACTGCTGACGGTGTTCCTGACGCTGACAGTTTCGGCCATGGCGGCCTTCACTTTCGCGCATGTGAAGTTCTTTGGCTCGTCTTTCCTGCTCAATTATTTCTTGCTCGGGCTGATGTTCCCGGCGGCCACAGCCATTCTGCCGCTCTTCATCCGCATTCGCGATCTGGGCCTGCTCGATACCTATTGGGGCGTGGTGCTGCCGCAGGTGGCCTTTGGCCTCGGCATGAGCATTCTCCTGTTCCGCAATTACTTCCGTAATCTGCCCGACGAGCTGTTTCAGGCGGCCTTTGTGGATGGCTGCGGCTATCTGCGCTTTTTCTGGCATATTTCCGTGCCGCTTTCGCGGCCGATCGTGGCGACCGTTGGCATCGTTTCCTTTGTCGGCAGCTGGAACAGCTACATCCTGCCGCTGATCATGCTGAATTCGGAATCGAAATATCCCTGGCCGCTCGGCATCATGGTTTATCGCGGCGAATTCGGCACGGAGTGGCAGCTCGTTCTCGCCTTCATCACGCTGACGATCCTGCCGACCGTCATCGTCTTCTTCCTCGCACAGAAACACATCATCGCGGGCCTGACGGCCGGTGCCGTCAAATCGTGACGTGAAAGGAGCAAAATATGGCTTCCGTCGAACTTAGAGAGATCCGCAAGTCCTATGCCGCGCTCGATGTCATTCACGGCATATCGCTCGATATTGCTGATGGAGAATTCATCGCGCTGGTCGGCCCTTCCGGTTGCGGCAAATCCACCCTGCTGCGCATGATCGCTGGGCTGGAAGAAATCACCGATGGCGATATTCTCATCGGCGACAAGGTGGTCAACGGCATGACCCCGCGCGAGCGCAACATCGCCATGGTGTTCCAGTCCTACGCGCTTTACCCGCATATGACGGTGGCTGAAAACATGGGCTTCAATCTGAAGCTTGCCGGCCAGCCGAAAAACGTCATTGAAGAGCGTGTTGCCGAAGCTGCCCGTATGCTTGATCTCGGCAAGCTTCTGGACCGCAAGCCTTCGCAGCTTTCCGGCGGTCAGCGCCAGCGTGTCGCCATGGGTCGCGCTGTCGTTCGCAACCCCGCCGTCTTCCTGTTCGACGAGCCGCTTTCCAACCTGGATGCCAAGCTGCGCGTGCAGATGCGCAGCGAAATCAAGGCGCTGCACCAGAAGGTCGGCACGACCTCCATCTATGTGACCCATGACCAGATCGAGGCTATGACTCTGGCCGACCGGGTCGTGGTGCTCAATCACGGCCGCATCGAGCAGCAGGGCACACCGCTTGAGCTTTACAAGACGCCGGCAAATCTCTTCGTCGCCGCCTTCATCGGTTCGCCCGCGATGAACCTCATAGAAGGCGTGGTGGATGGCGAGGGTGACCAGCCCGCCGCCCGGCTGAAGGACGGAACCGCGATCCGCATTGCCGCCTCCCGCAAGGTTAAGCGCGGCCAGCCCGTGACGATCGGGCTTCGCCCCGAACATATCGGTTCCGCGATTGGGGGAGATATCTCGCTTACCGGCAGAACGGTGCTGGTGGAGCCAACCGGCGCGCAGACCCATGTGGTCTTCGAATTGGCGGGCGATCAAGTCACGGCACTGGTGGATGGTGAGCAGCCGGTGAAGGTCAACACGCCCTTTGCCGCCACCGTGCACCATGAGCGCGTGCACGTCTTCGACAGGGCGAGCGGACTGGCGCTTTAAGTGCCCAGATGTTCTTGATGAAATGCTGAAATTCTCTTGCCCCTTCGCTTTTGGGGCTTGTCTGAAAATCACGAGCGGTTAGCTTGGCGATTGGGAACAAAGCGGGGTTACCGCGTAACTGTATCGATGCAGGAGGAGATTTTTATGAGAACGATCAAGGGACCGGGTCTTTTTCTCGGTCAGTTCGCCGGTGATGCGGCCCCCTTCAACAGCTGGGACAGCATTACCAAATGGGCGGCGGAAAAGGGCTATGCTGGCGTGCAGGTGCCGACCTGGGCCGGGCAGCTGATCGATCTCAAAAAAGCGGCGGAATCGAAGGACTATTGCGACGAATTCGCCGGTGTCGCGCGCCAGAACGGTGTGGAAGTGACCGAGCTTTCCACCCACTTGCAGGGCCAGCTTGTTGCGGTTCATCCAGCCTATGACGAGGCTTTTGACGGTTTTGCCGCACCGGAAGTGCGTGGCAACCCGAAAGCGCGTCAGCAATGGGCGGTGGAGCAGGTGAAGTTTGCGCTGAAAGCCTCCAGAAATCTCGGCATCAAGGCGCATGCGACCTTTTCCGGCGCGCTCGCTTGGCCTTTCGTCTACCCGTGGCCGCAACGCCCGGCCGGTCTTGTAGAAACAGCCTTTGACGAACTTGCCAAACGCTGGACGCCGATCCTCGATTATGCCGATGAGCAGGGTGTGGATGTCTGCTATGAAATCCACCCCGGTGAAGATCTGCATGATGGCGTCACATTCGAGATGTTCCTGGAACGGGTGAAGAACCACCCCCGTGCCAACATGCTCTACGACCCCTCGCATTACGTGCTGCAATGCCTCGATTATCTCGATAATATCGATATCTACAAAGACCGCATCAAGATGTTCCATGTCAAGGACGCGGAGTTCAACCCGACCGGACGGCAGGGCGTTTACGGCGGTTATCACGGCTGGGTGGAACGGGCCGGCCGCTTCCGTTCGCTGGGCGACGGGCAGGTCGATTTCGGTGCGATTTTCTCGAAAATGGCCGCCAATGATTTCGATGGCTGGGCTGTGGTCGAGTGGGAATGTGCGTTGAAACATCCTGAAGATGGTGCCCGCGAAGGGGCTGAATTCGTCAAGGCGCATATCATCCGCGTCACGGAAAAGGCCTTTGACGATTTTGCATCTGGTGGCACCGACGATGCGGCCAACCGCCGTATGCTTGGGCTTTGAGAGCATTGCAGAGGAAACATTATGGCTATTGAAGGAAAGACAACCGACAAGGCGAACAAGCGGATTCGCCTCGGCATGGTGGGCGGTGGTTCTGGTGCCTTTATCGGTGGTGTTCACCGCATGGCGGCGCGGCTCGACAATCGTTTCGATCTCGTGGCAGGGGCGCTGTCTTCGACCCCGGAAAAATCCCTCGCCTCCGGCCGTGAACTGGGGCTCGATCCCGAGCGTTGCTACGGCTCGTTCGAGGAGATGGCCGAAAAGGAGGCGCTACGCGAGGATGGCATAGAGGCGGTGGCGATCGTCACGCCCAACCACGTGCATTATCCGGCGGCGAAGGCGTTTCTGGAGCGTGGCATCCATGTCATCTGCGACAAGCCGCTGACCTCCAATCTGGAAGACGCGAAGAAGCTGAAGGACGTCGCCGACAAGGCCGATGCGCTGTTCATCCTGACGCATAATTACACCGGCTATCCGATGGTGCGGCATGCACGGGAACTGGTGGAATCGGGCGCTCTCGGCACGATCCGTCTGGTGCAGATGGAGTATCCGCAGGACTGGCTGGCGGAACCCATCGAGCAGACGGGTGCCAAACAGGCTGTCTGGCGCACCGACCCGGCCCAATCCGGTGCGGGTGGTTCCACAGGCGATATCGGCACGCATGCCTATAATCTCGGCTGCTTCATTTCCGGTCTGGAAGTCGACGAACTGGCGGCAGATGTGCATACCTTTGTCGAAGGCCGCCGGCTGGACGACAATGCGCATGTGATGCTGCGTTTCAAGCCGAAGGGTGGCAAGCAGCCGGCAAAGGGGCTGCTCTGGTGCAGCCAGGTTGCGGTCGGCCACGAAAACGGGCTGAAAGTTCGTGTGTATGGTGACAAGGCCGGCATCGAATGGACGCAGGCCGACCCGAACTATCTCTGGTTCACGAAGCTTGGCGAGCCGAAGCAGTTGATCACCCGCGGCGGTGCCGGGGCAGGGGCTGCCGCAGCACGCGTCACCCGCATCCCTTCCGGCCACCCGGAAGGTTATCTCGAAGCCTTCGCAACGATCTATACCGAGGCGGCGCATGCCATCGAAGCCCGCCGCACCGGCTCGGTGCTCGACAAGGCCGTGATTTACCCGACCGTCGATGATGGCGTAAAGGGTGTCGCCTTTGTTACGGCCTGCATCGAGTCTGGCAAGAAGAACGGTGGCTGGGTGAAGCTCTGAGGCGAGTTGCAGCGTATTTCTTCTCCCCGCCACGGGGAGAAGAAAAAAGCTGATGTGCTAGCCCTTCATAGACTGGGGCACAAAACTCAGTGATAAGCGCTGGACGATATCGACTCCACGCGTTGCGTCACGGGGCAGCCGTCCTGGATTTTGGTCCAGGAGGAAACGTTGAGTTTCATATCGCAGCGGGCCAGATAGGACCCGCCATCGACTCTGAGGCAGGACGTCTGGCCGAGCTGAAACATGACACCGCGATTTCGGCATTTGCAATTATGGGCATCCGCCAAAGCTGGGATAAGGGCGATGGCCAAGCCAAGTATGAGCACTCCAGGACGCATGGCTGAGGCTCCAAAGGATATCTCGCCAGATTACTCCTGTCCGAGAGCATAGTCAAAACGTGCTCCTCTACGAGCACGTGCCGGAAGCTCAGTAGTCTCTGCCAATGCCCCGCTATCAGCCGATCAAAATCGCCCTGATGTCATTGACATTCGTGAGCGTTGGGCCGGTCACGACAAGATCTCCTGCCGCCCTGAAAGCCGTATAGCTGTCGTGGCTCACGAGTGACTGGCGCGGATCGACGCCGGCTGCGCGCATACGGGCAAGTGTGTCCGGCGTCACCACGGCGCCCGCGGCATCCTCCACTCCGTCTATGCCGTCGCTATCGCCGGCAATGGCCCATATGCCATCAGCACCTTTGAGCGTCAGCGCAAGGCTCAGCAGGAATTCCGTGTTGCGGCCGCCCTTGCCGGCCGGCCCCTTGCCGATCGTAACCGTGGTTTCGCCGCCGGAAAGCAAAACGGCCGGGCCTTTGAGTGGCAGGCCCTTGCGGCGGGCGGAAATCGCGATACCGGCCATGACCGCGCCGACATCCCTGGATTCACCCTCCAGCGAATCCCCGAGGATGAGCGGCGTTAAGCCAAGCTTCACCGCCTCATCCGCTGCCGCCTGCAAGGCGAGCGAGGGGGCGGCGATGAGCCGGATATCTTCCGCGATATCGCCGGCCTTCGGGGTTTCCTCGCCCTTTTCCAGCACTTTGCGCACATTTTCGGGAAGATCGAGCGCATAACGGGAAACGATTTCCCGCACGGTTTCAATATCGCTCGGATCGGCGACCGTCGGGCCCGAGGCGATTTCCGAGGGATCGTCGCCCGGCACGTCGGAGATCAGCAGGGAAACGACCCTGGCCGGTTTGGCGGCCAGCGCCAGTCGCCCGCCCTTGATGCGGGAGAGGTGCTTGCGCACGGCGTTCATTTCGGAAATCGTGGCGCCGCTGGCAAGCAAAGCGCGGTTGACCGCCATCTTGTCCGCAAGCGTCATTCCCTCGGCGGGTGAGACCATCAGCGCCGAACCACCGCCGGAAATCAGCGCGATGACCATGTCGTCTGCAGTCAACCCTTCAACGGCGGCGAGAATGCGTTTTGCGGCTTCGGCGCTCCTGTCGTCCGGCACCGGATGCGAGGCTTCGATGATTTCAATGCGCCCGGTCGGGACGGCATGGCCGTAACGCGTCACCACCACGCCGGAAAGATCGACATTTGGCCATGCCGCTTCAAGCGCTGCGGCCATTGCGGCGGAAGCCTTGCCTGCGCCAACCACCACACACCGCCCTCTAGGCGGGGAGGGCAGGTGTTGTTGCAACACTTTAGAGGGATCGGCGCTGGCGACTGCGGTCATGAAGATGCGGTTGAGAGCGTCTCTTGCGGACGTATCGTTCCATGCGGTCATTTGTTCATACTCCGATCCAGAGGAAGCCGAGCGCAAACAATGCCGGCAATGCCTGAATGAACAGGATTTTGATATTGGCTGTCACGGCGCCAAAAATACCGGCCACCAGCACACAGCTCAGGAAGAAGACTTTGAAGTTCAGCCCGTCGTCACCCTGCGTGAGCCCATAGGTCAGCCCCGCTGCGAGAAAGCCATTATAAAGACCCTGATTGGCGGCCAGCACTTTCGTCTGCCGGGCAAAATCCGCGGAAAGACCGAAGGCCTTGCGACCGGCAGGCTTCTCCCAAAGCAGCATTTCCAGGATGACGATGTAAATATGAATTGCCGCGATCACGGCGATCAGAAAGCTGGCGATCATCATCGGTTCCTCCAAACCCTGATGCCCGTCGCCCGGTCTGTCAGGGTAACAGGTGGCAAACGGATCATTCCGTTTTAACGGTGCAACAGATAGCCGCAAGGCCAGAATCCTCTCTTCCCGTACGAACTGGTGAAGAGCGCCAACTGCTGTTTGACTCTTTGCGGCCAATAGGAACAAATCAAGAAAAAAAGATGAGTAACCGGATCACCGCACAATCGAGGAAAGACCGCCGCCGGCCGCCGATGAGGAAGATGCGGTGGAGCGGATAAAGATCCTTTCCCATAATTTCCGCCAAGTCTGTGATATCCGCCGAGAGGGCGCGTCTTAAGCCGCATCCTCCAGCCCTGCCGCATCTTTCCTGCGGAACTGGCTGGGTGGTGCGCCGATTACCCGTTTGAAGGCGCGGCTGAAAGAGGCCTCGGAATCGTAACCGAGCTTTTCGGCTGCCTGCGTCACCCGCATTCCCTCTCGCAGCCACAGCCGCGCCTGATGCATGCGGACCCGAACCACATAACGCGCGGGGCTTTCTCCTACCACGCGGGTGAAACGTTCCGCGAAACTTGAGCGGGATGCGCCCATCAGGGAGGCGAGTTCTTCCACGCTCCAGTCCTTTTCGGGGTTGAGGTGAATGGCGGCGAGCACGCGGCCGAGTTCGGGATTGCGCACGGCGGCAAGCCAGCCGCTGGAATCGCCGCAGCCATATTCCACCCAAGTACGGATCAGCGTTGCAGTCAGCACATCGGCCAGCCGCGCCAGAATGCCACCCGCGCCGACGCGGTTCAGCTCGACCTCCCGCGTCATGGCTTCCAGAAGATGGGGTATGGCCGGATCGCTTTTGGCCAGATCGCTGGTCAGCATCACGTCAGGCATCAGCTGCAGCAGCGGATGCAGGTTATCCATGTTGAAACGCATCGAAGCGGTGAAAGCCACGGTATCGCCACCCGCACTTGCGCACTCCATGTCGAAAATGCCCTGACACACTTCCTTCTTGCCGAACCGGTCGAAGGGGGAAGGGGCCACCTTTTCACCGCTCGCCAGCACATGTGCATGCCCGCGCGGCAGAAGCACGGCGTCGCCACATGTCAGGGTCAGCCATTCACCCGAGGGTTTTTGCAATTTCGCCTGCCCCACGCCGATGAAATGAAACCGCGCCGCCTCCTGTTCGGGAAAAGCCGTCGCCCAGGGGGTGGCCATGCGGCAGCGGCCATATTCCACACCGTCAAGCCTAAGGCCACGCAACATTTCCGTCAGGGCATCGTTCATGGTATCTCGCATATTCGGACGATTGGTTAAGGAATACGGATTTTCTAGCATGGAAACGCCGGGCTGTCACGCATAGCCTGCTTGCATCGATTTGCAGTCGTCGAAGCGGGGCTCCCAACCGGCTTCCTCGCCTTGCCCTTTCCGTTTCACGACGCGTTCCGGGAATGCGCATCAGGAGATTTTCATGAATAGCCGGACCATAAACGAACTGGAATATACGCCGCGCAGACACGAGCCGGATGCGAAATGGGCCGCTGTGGTTTCACTTTCGCTCGGCGTTTTCGGATTGGTAACGGCGGAATTCCGGCCCGTCAGCCTCCTGACGCCGTTATCGGCCGATCTCTCCATTAGCTCCGGCATTGCCGGACAATCCATAACCGTCACGGCGCTGGTCGCTGCGGTTGCGGGCCCGGGTGTCGTCATCGGCACACGCGGCATTGACCGGCGCTGGACCCTGCTGGGGCTGACCACGCTGCTGATAATCTCCAGCACACTGGCCGCCTTTGCCAATGGGCTTTTCATGCTCTTTGCCTCGCGCGTCCTGCTGGGCATCGGTCTTGGCGGCTTCTGGGCCATGTCGGCGGCGCTGGCGTTGCGGCTCGTGCCGATTGAAAAAATGCCACGCGCCATGGCCATCATCCTTACCGGGGTCTCCGTCGCAACCGTGTGTGCGGCACCGGTGGGCGCGTGGATTGGCGCGACGCTCGGCTGGCGATCGGCCTTCGTCGTTGCCGGCGTGCTCGGCGTCATTGCGCTCGCCGTGCAATTGCTCACCGTGCCTTCGCTGCCGCCGGCCGGTGCCCCCGGCCTTTCCACCATGTTCCGGCTGCTTCAGCGAACGCAGGTCCGGATCGGTCTTTTGACGACGCTATTTATCGTTGCGGGCCACTTTGCCGGCTTCACCTATGTCCGACCGTTCCTGGAAGACGTGCCGCAGCTTGGCGTGGAGGCGATTTCGCTTGTTCTGCTGATTTACGGTATCGGCGGTTTCTTCGGCAATCTTTTCGGTGGTTTCCTTGCAGAAAAGAACACGGCCTGGGCGGTGACCTTCGCCGCAACGCTGATCGCCGCATCGGCTTCCATCCTGGTGATTGCCGGCGCATCTCCCGTTGTTGCGGGCCTTGCCATCGCCTCCTGGGGTTTTGCCTTCGGCGCATTGCCCGTCAGCGTGCAGAGTTTCATCACGCGTGTTGCCTCGGATGAGGCCGAGAGCGCGGGTGCGCTGCTGCTTACGACATTCCAGATCGCTATTTCCAGCGGTGCGGTTCTTGGCGGCCTGCTGATCGATCTCCAGGGCGCAACCATGGTGTTCGTCTTCGTGGCCATCGCAGCTCTTCTCGGCGCCTCGCTGATGGCGTCGCGGCGCGGCGTGGTGCCGCAGGTAGAGGCATCGCAGGGCTGAGGACCTGGCGAGAGGAATGGGCCTGCATTCTTGTGGGCCCGCCTTCGCTACGACTGGTTTCGGGTTTAAACCGTCTTGATCGCCTTCTGCGTCCGGTCCTTGCCCACTTCGATCACATGCCGCATGGCCTTCACCGCCGCATCCGCGTCCCGCGCCGCGATGGCGTGGACAATGCGCAGGTGGTTGGATGCGATCTCCGCGATGGTGCCGGGCGAGGCGGCCGGTGACGAAAGCTGGAATGAGATGGCAAGCGCCGCCTCGATCAGCCCGCTTGCCGAACGCATGAAGGGATTGCCGGACATATGCGCGACGGCAAGATGGAACTCGAGATCCACCTTGGCGATGCTCTCCGGCGTATGCTGCGGATTGTCGAATTTTGCGGCGATGACGTAAAGCGAGACAATGTCTTCATTGGAGGCCTGGAGAGCTGCTGCCGCCGCCGCCGCCGGCTCCAGCGCCAGCCGAATTTCGGCCAGGTGCTTCACAAATTCCTGGTCGATGCCGGCTTCGCAGCGCCAGCCCAGCACATCCGGATCAAAGAAATTCCAGCTCGAACGGTCGAGCACCCGGGTACCCACCTTCGCCTTGGGTTCCACCAGCCGCTTGGCCGCCAGCGTCTTCATGGTTTCGCGCAGCACCGTGCGCGAGACGCCGAAACGCATGGAGAGCTCCGCATCGTTGGGCAGCAGAGAGCCTTCGGCGATCCTGCCCGAGACGATGGCGCTGCCGAGTTCGGAAACCACATGCGCGTGGCTGTTCCGGCGTTTTCGCCCGCTAATCGTCGTTTCGAGCAGCCCCAAGCAAGCCTCCGTTTGCGTTATGCCGGATGCGGTCCGGCCAGTCTCCTGTTTGAATACCAGATGATTGCGCGCTGCAACACGATGAACACGAAAAGCAGCACGCCGATGACGATTTTCGTCCACCAGGAGGACAGGGTTCCATCAAAAACGATGTAGGTCTGGATCAGGCCCTGGATCAAAAGCCCCACAAAGGTTCCCGCGACCAATCCCGTGCCGCCGGTCAGAAGTGTACCGCCGATGACGACGGCAGCGATCGCGTCCAGCTCCACGCCCACCGTCGCCAGCGAGTAACCTGACGAGGTGTAAAGCGTATAAACGATACCAGCGAGGCCGGAGAGAAAGCCGGAAAGTGCATAGATGCCAATGGTGGTGGTCCCGATCGGCACGCCCATCAGCTCGGCAGATTGCGGATTGCCGCCCAGCGCATAGACATTGGCGCCGAAGCGCGTGCGGCTTGCGATCAGCATGCCGGCGGCGAAGACGAGAAGCATGAGCATGGCGAGCGCCGTCAGCCTGCCGCCGCCTGGAAAGCGGAAATAAAAGCCCTGTATCGCATCGATGAAAGGATGTGAGATCGGCACCGACTGGGTGGAGATCAGATAGGCAGCCCCGCGCGCCAGGAACATGCCCGCGAGTGTCACCACAAAAGGCGGGATGGAGAGAAAGCGGATCATCGCGCCCATGAGGCAGCCAAACAGCGTGGAAATCAAAAGCACGATGGCGAAGGCAAGCAGCGGATGGATGTTATAGGTGCCGACCAGGACGGCCACAAAGACGCTGGTGAAGGCAATGACCGAACCAATCGAGAGATCGATGCCGCCTGACAGGATGACGAAAGTCATGCCGACGGCGGCTATGCCGAGAAAGGCGTTGTCGGTAAGAAGATTTCCGATCACCCGCGTCGAAAAGATCGCCGGATATTGCATCACGCAAAGAAGATAGGCGACGACGAAAATCGTCAGCGTGGTGAGGAAGGGCAGGTTGCGGCTGTGGATCATCGCGCGGTTCCTTCCTTGGTCATACCGTTGGTGGCGGTTTTGGCGTGCTGCTTTGGCGCTTTCACGAAACCGAGGACGGCCATGATCGCCGGAGATTGCAGCGTCAGCACCACCATGATGATGCCGGCCTTTATGATGAGGTTGAATTCCGGCGGAAAGCCCGAGACGAGGATGCCGGTATTGATGGTCTGGATGATGAGCGCGCCGATCAGCGATGCGGTGATGGAGAAGCGGCCGCCATTTAGTGAAGTGCCCCCGATGACCACCGCCAATATGGCGTCCAATTCCAGCCAGAGGCCGGCATTGTTGGCATCCGCACCACGAATATCCGCCGTCACGATCATGCCGGCGATCGCCGCGCAAAGACCGGAAACGGCATAGACGAAGAACAGCAGAAAGCGCGCCCTTACACCGGCAAGAGCCGCTGCGCGGCGATTGATGCCGGTCGCTTCGATCAGGAAACCGAGTGCGCTCTTGCGAACGAGAAAGCCTATCAGGAGCGCGGCCGTTATCCAGATGATGACGGGCAGGGGCACACCGGCAAATGCGCCGGAGCCGATCGCGGAAAAGCTGTCATTGTTGAACGTGAGGATGACGCCCTCGGTGATGAGCTGCGCGATGCCGCGCCCTGCCACCATGAGGATCAGCGTGGCGATGATAGGCTGTATGTCGAGAAGGGCAACCAGCACGCCGTTCCAGAGGCCACAGACAATTCCCACGCCAAGCGAAATGGCGATGACGGCGGGAATGGAATGTCCATTGCTGATGAGCGTGGCGGCGACGGCGCCGCAGATGGCGATGACAGCACCAATGGAAAGATCGATGCCCTTGGTCGCGATGACCAGCGTCATGCCGATGGTGAGCAGCGCCACGGGGGCGGCGCGCACAAGAATGTCCACCAGACTGCCATAGAGCCTGCCATTTTGAAACGACATATTGAGGAAGCCGGGCGAAATGATTGTAATCGCTGCGAGAATGATAAAAAGCGCAGCAAGCTGCGGTGCGAGTCTTCTAAGACGCCGATTGACTGCCGTCATCATGCCGCCTCCGTTCTGGCCGCATCTGCGATCGCACGCATGATATTGTCGGCCGTCACTTCGCCGCCTTTCAGCTCGCTGACATGCCGGCGGTCGGAAAGCACGACGACACGATGCGCCACGGCGGTGAGTTCTTCCAGTTCGGAGGATATGACGACAAGCGACATGCCCTCGCTGCAGAGTTTTTCGATCATTTTGAGAATTTCCGCGTGGGCGCCGATATCGATGCCGCGTGTCGGCTCGTCGAGGATCAGAAGCCGGGGATGGGTGGCCAGCCAGCGGGCCAGGATGGCCTTCTGCTGGTTGCCGCCGGACAGGAACTTGATCGGCCGGTCGGGGTCGGCCGGGCGGATATCAAGGGATTTGATGAAACCTTCCGCCAGCTCTGCCTTTTGCCGGCGCGACAGCGGCCGCGCCCATCCCTGCCGGGCCTGAAGGGCCAGCGCGATGTTGTCGGTCACGGAGAAATCACCAATGATGCCGTCCGTCTTGCGTTCTTCGGGACAGAAACCGAAACCGGCCGCAATCGCCGCCTCGGGAGAAGAGATCGTCACCGCCTGCCCGTCGATCGTTGCTTTGCCCGTGTCGGGGCGGTCTATGCCGAAGAGCAGGAATGCCGTTTCGGTCCGGCCGGAGCCGAGAAGCCCTGCCACGCCGACGATTTCCCCGGGGCGTATCCCGAGATCGAAGGGAGAGACGCTGCCGCGTTTGCCATAACCTTCGAAGCGAATGCTTGGCTCGCCTTCGGCGATTGTTTCTTCGGTCGCCTGATGGTCATGGGTGATCTGTTGAAGTTCCCGGCCGAGCATCATCGATATCAACTCGGAACGCGGCAGGCTGCCGATTTCGCGTGTGCCGACAAGCCGGCCGTTGCGCAGCACCGTCACCCGGTCGGCGATATCGTAGACCTGATTGAGGAAATGAGTGATGATTACGATACCGATACCGCGCGCCCGCAGCTTTTTCAGTACGCCGAACAGCATTTCAACCTCATGAGCGTCGAGGCTGGCGGTCGGCTCGTCCAGCACCAGCACCTTGCCGGAAAGATCGACGGCGCGGGCGATGGCGATGATCTGACGGATGGCGACGGAATAGCTGGAGAGAAGGGCGTTGACGTCAATGGAAAGGCCGTACTGGGCAAGCAGCGCCTGCGAATTCTTTTGCATCGTGCTGCGGTCGATCAGCCCGAAGCGCCGCGGCTGGCGGCCAAGGTAGAGGTTCTCCGCAACGGTGAGGTTTTCGAGAAGGTTGACCTCCTGGTAGACGGTGCCGATGCCAAGGGCCTGCGCCTCACCCACATTGGCGGGCGAGATTTCGCTGCCTTCCAGAAAGACTGATCCGCTGCCGCGGCTGTAGACGCCCGTCAGGATTTTGATCAGCGTCGATTTTCCGGCGCCGTTTTCGCCGAGCAGCGCATGGATTTCGCCGTGCCCAAGCGCAAAGTCGACGCCATCCAGCGCCGTGATCCCTAGAAAGGATTTGCCGATGGCGCGTGCTGCCAGAAGTGGGGCCGTTTCGGACATGAGCAGTTTCCGTATTCCAATGGGTTTTGGTAGAGCAATCGGCAGGGAGCGGCGTATTTCTTCTCCCCGCCGGGGAAAAGGTGGGCCGAAGCGTCGGATGAGGGGCAAGCTCTCCTGATATCTCTAGGCTTGCCCCCTCATCCCGCTGCCGCGGACTTCTCCCCGGACGGGGAGAAGAAACAAGTGGCATGCGCCCGCTCCATACGAGATCATTCTGCAGACTGGATCGGAGAGGTTTCGCTCTCCTCAACAGAAAGAGACGGCGCAATCCACGCGCCGTTTCTGCAAGGAATGGCTTAGTAGCCCAGGCCCTTCTTCGCCTCGTAGACCTTCATCGGGTCGTCAGACGCCGTGTAGAGCTTGGATTCGGTCTGAATCCACTTCGCCGGAGCCTTTTTGTCTTTCAGATACGCTTCGAGCGCGTCGAAGGCCGGGCCGGCCATGTCGGGCGTCAGTTCCACGGTGGCGTTGGCTTCACCGGCTGCCATGGCCTTGAAGATGTCAGGCACGGCGTCGATTGACACGACCTTGATGTCGGTTCCGGGCTTGAGACCGGCTTCCTTGATCGCCTGGATCGCGCCAACGGCCATATCGTCATTGTGGGCATAGACCGCACAGATGTCCTTGCCGCCGCCTTCCGCCTTGATGAAGCTTTCCATCACTTCCTTACCCTTGGTGCGGGTAAAGTCACCCGTCTGCGAGCGGACGATCTTGATATTGGCGTGCGAAGCGATGGCTTGCTCGAAGCCCTTCTTGCGGTTGATGGCGGGCGAGGAGCCGGTCGTGCCCTGCAATTCCACCACCTTGCAATCCTTGGAACCAACGTCCTTCACCAGCCAGTCACCGGCAACCTTGCCTTCGTGGACCTGGTCCGAGGTAACTGCGGTCAGGTAAAGATCATCGGGAGCCTCGATCTGGCGATCGAGCAGGATGACAGGGATTTTCTCTTCCTTGGCTTCCTTCAGGACAGCATCCCAGCCCGTTGCGACGACCGGTGCAATCAGGATTGCGTCGACGCCCTGCGCGATGAAGCCGCGAACGGCCTTGATCTGGTTTTCCTGCTTCTGTTGCGCGTCGGCGAACTTAAGCGTGACGCCGCGCTTCTCGGCCTGCTGTTTGGTAACGGTGGTTTCAGCCGCGCGCCAGCCGGATTCCGAACCGATCTGCGAGAAGCCGACGGTGAGCGATTTGGCGGAAACACTTGATGCAAGGCACAGCGAAACGGCGACAGTAACTGTCGCGAGAGCTTTTCTCATCTTAATCCTCCCAGAGATGATGTCAGCGTGACATGATCACTATGAGCATATAGTAATACTCTTGAAAAGCGATTTTTTAGCCTTTCCGCAATTTGGTTTCGGTGAACTGCGGTGAATATTCGCCATAAAATACGATGAATCAATGGGTTGAACGAAAGAAAGCCTCATTCTTCCGCTTGCGGAACTGGCTTGACGTGGCCTCAGAGGCGACTTGACAGAAGGTGATTGTCTCTAATAGTAATACAAATAAAGAGACTTTATAAAAGGCGGAGCGGGGAGCCGAAGAGCTAGCCGCATTCCCGCAAGGCATGGGAGGGAGAGGCCGTTGCGCGACACCGGTATCACCATAAATACCGAAAAATATTCGGCTAAATCCGAAGAACGGCTTCAGGTCACTCGTCTGGCGCTGCTCTGTCGGTTATGCGTGTTCTCCGAAAGCTGATTCCATTTTCCTTGCGCACAACATAAGCTTGTCGCATTTCGTAATATTTTACCGTTGGCCACTTCCGGCTGGAGACCTGCATCATGACTACATCCGACAAACTGCCTGCAACACAAGGCAAGCTTCGCTCGCGCGCCTGGTTCGACAACCCCGCAAATGCGGATATGACCGCGCTTTATCTCGAGCGTTACATGAACTTTGGTCTGAGCCAGGCCGAGCTTCAGTCCGACCGCCCGATCATCGGCATCGCGCAGACGGGTTCGGACCTTTCTCCTTGCAACCGTCACCATCTGGAACTGGCAAACCGCCTGCGCGAAGGTATCCGTGAAGCTGGCGGCATCGCCATCGAATTTCCGGTTCACCCGATCCAGGAAACCGGCAAGCGGCCGACCGCAGGTCTCGACCGTAACCTCGCCTATCTCGGCCTCGTGGAAGTGCTTTATGGCTATCCGCTCGACGGCGTCGTTCTGACCATCGGCTGCGACAAGACCACGCCTGCCTGTCTCATGGCGGCGGCCACCGTCAACATTCCGGCCATCGCCCTTTCCGTCGGCCCGATGCTGAACGGCTGGTTCCGCGGTGAGCGCACCGGCTCCGGCACCATCGTCTGGAAGGCGCGCGAACTGCTGGCGAAGGGTGAGATCGATTATCAGGGCTTCGTCAAGCTTGTCGCTTCCTCGGCTCCGTCGACCGGCTATTGCAACACCATGGGCACGGCGACGACCATGAATTCGCTTGCCGAAGCGCTGGGCATGCAGCTTCCCGGCTCCGCCGCCATCCCGGCGCCTTACCGTGATCGTCAGGAAGTCTCCTACCTCACCGGCTTGCGTATCGTCGAAATGGTCAAGGAAGACCTGAAGCCATCGGACATCATGACAAAGGATGCGTTCATCAACGCCATCCGCGTCAACTCGGCGATTGGCGGCTCCACCAACGCACCGATCCACCTGAACGGTCTTGCACGTCACGTCGGCGTCGAGCTGACAGTGGATGACTGGCAGACCTATGGTGAAGACGTACCGCTGCTCGTTAACCTGCAGCCGGCCGGTGAGTATCTCGGCGAGGATTATTACCATGCCGGCGGCGTTCCTGCTGTCGTCAACCAGCTGATGACCCAGGGGCTGATCATGGAAGATGCCATGACGGTCAACGGCAAGACCATCGGCGAAAACTGCCGTGGCGCGATCATCGAGGACGAAAAGGTCATTCGCCCCTATGAACAGCCGCTCAAGGAGCGCGCCGGCTTCCGCGTTCTGCGCGGTAACCTGTTCTCCTCCGCCATCATGAAGACGAGTGTGATTTCGGAAGAGTTCCGCAACCGTTACCTTTCCAACCCGAACGATCCCGAAGCTTTTGAAGGACGTGCCGTGGTGTTCGACGGTCCGGAAGACTATCATCACCGCATCGATGATCCGTCGCTGAAGATCGACGCCAACACCATCCTGTTCATGCGCGGTGCCGGCCCGATCGGTTATCCCGGCGCGGCAGAAGTCGTGAACATGCGCGCTCCGGATTATCTGCTGAAGGAAGGTGTCAACTCGCTGCCCTGCATCGGCGATGGCCGTCAGTCAGGCACTTCGGGCAGCCCGTCCATCCTCAATGCTTCCCCTGAAGCAGCAGCAGGTGGCGGCCTTGCCGTTCTGCAGACAGGCGACCGCGTCCGCATCGATGTGGGCCGCGGCAAGGCGGATATCCTGATTTCAGGAGAAGAGCTTGCCAAGCGTTATGAAGCGCTGACGGCTCAGGGCGGTTACAAGTTCCCTGACCACCAGACGCCATGGCAGGAAATCCAGCGCGGCATCGTCAGCCAGATGGAAACCGGCGCGGTCCTGGAACCTGCCGTGAAGTATCAGCGCATCGCCCAGACCAAGGGCCTGCCGCGCGACAACCACTAACAGCCATCACAAGACTATGCGGCCCCGAGGACAACCTGGGGGCCGCTTTCGTTTCTTTTAACGGTAAACTAGAAATATTGAGGTCTATGGACCGACCAACGCTATCATGCGCCCCGCGCCCCCCATCATGAGGCCACGGAGGGTCAATGTGTCGATGGCTTGGAGCGTGCGGCAGACGCTCAGATCACCGGGTAAAGCGACCAGAAAAACAGTTCATATTCCTGATCGCGATCGTCATCATGCGATTCGTCGTCGGGTCTGCGCGGTGTTTTGTCCTGAAACTCGGTCTCCACCCGCTCATTGACGACGGGCATCCTTCGGCCGATGCCAAAGAGGTCAAAGGAGAGCATGTTGAACCCTGCTACCATGGCCGTTTCCCTTCTTCACGCGAGTTAACGTAGCGTTAAGTTTCGCGCGTTGCCATGATTTCGTCAAGATTGGCGGAGGAATTTGTCTACCATTTTTAACAACAATGTCGTGAGCGGCGTTCCATCGCGAGCGGATTTTGCGCAATGAATGTTCTTCGACACCGTTAAACGCCATCCGCAGGTGCGTCTAAATAGGTTTTTTCTGCGGCTTCCAGCGCGAAATCGGTATTTGCAGCGTGGCCGAGGCTTTTCAGGGCGCCGGAGAAGGCCAGGATATTGGCTTTCACGGCATCCCGATGCGCTCTCCGACCGGTGTGATTAAGCCTGATCAACCGTTCCGCGCCGGGGCCGACGCCACCGGAAATGTCCGCGCCTTGCTTCTGGGACACAGCCGCGAGGAATGCCCTGGCTTCGAGGGTATCAGGCAGGATCGCCGTGGAGACGAGGGCGGAAGCGTGCGCCTCTTCCACCCAGGTTGGAATGCCAAGCGCCCTGAGGCCGTTTCGGGTGGCCGTCGCTGCCGTTTTGTGGCGTCGATTGGCGGATGCCAGCCCTTCTGACTCGATCCTGTCGAGGGCGGCCTCCAGCGCGTAAAACTCCAGCGGGGCGGGCGTTCCGGGCAGTGCGCCGCGACCGGCATCGAGCCAGAGTTTTTTCTGGTCCATAAGCGAGAGCATGGAGTTGTCAGGAGCGCCGTCATGCGAAAGAAGCGCCCAGGCCCTTTCGCTGACGGAAATGGCGGAAATGCCGGCCGGGCCGGCCAGCGCCTTTTGCGGGCCGATGACGGCGATATCGATACCTAAACGGTCGACGTCGAAAGCATGTCCGCCAATGGACGCGACGGCATCCACAAGGGTCACGATGCTCCGTTCCCGGGCGAGCGCGGCGATGGCGGGCAGGGGGTTGAGGATGCCGCTTGCCGATTCCGCGTGGACGATGGCGAGAAGGTCGAAATCCGGCCCTTCGTCCAGCGCCCGTTCCACTTCCTCCAGGGTGACCGGCCTTGCCGGGCTGGCGGTCAGATTGCGCACGGTCGCGCCGCCCTTTTCCAGCCAGCCGCCAAACCACGTACCATAAGGGCTGGTGACAATGTTGAGCGCTTTCAGGCCCGGTCGCGCAAGGCTGGTGGCTGCGGCTTCGAGCGCCAGCACGGCTTCCGCCTGTATCAGCAGCACGTCGTTGCTTGTGCTCATCAGCGCGGCCAGCCGGTCGGCAAGGGCAGCATAACGCTCGGCAGGAAAAGCGGGTGGGTCGAGCAGCAATGCATAATCCGGAGCGGGCATGTCTTTTCCTTACGTGGTGATGGTCAGGCGCGGTGCGGCGTCGATCAGGGTTCTGGCGGTCGAGGATTGCGGCGCCGAGACGATATTTCCTGTCGGGCCGATTTCAACGATCCTTCCTGCTTCCATGATAGCGACGCGGTGGCAGACGGCGCGAATGACCGCGAGATCATGGGAGACGAAAATACAGGAAACAGCCGTCTCGCGCTGTATTTCCACCAGCAGTTTAAGGATTTGCCGGCGAACCGAAACATCGAGCGCGGAGACGGCTTCGTCCAGGATGAGAAGTGACGGCTTGAGCGCAATCGCCCGTGCGATCGCGACGCGCTGCCTTTGGCCGCCGGAAAGCTCGAAGACCGAGCGGCCGGAATAGCTGGCGGGCAGGCCAACGCGGTCGAGAAGGCGGCGGACTTCCGCCGCACGCTCGCGTCTTGCGACTGTGCGATGAATGCGCAACGGTTCGCCGATGGCATCTTCGACGCTGGCGCGTGGATTGAAAGCGCCATGCGTATCTTGAAACACCATCTGCATGTGCTGGCGGGCGGCGCGAAGCTTGCCGCCGTCCAGTGTCAGCCAATTGTGGCCTCTGAAAAGGATCGTGCCTTCGTCGGCCGGGATCAATCGCATGAGAATGCGCGCAAGCGTGGATTTTCCGCAGCCGGAGGGACCGGCAAGTCCCAGCGTCTCACCGGGCCGAAGCGAAAAAGAGATGTCGGAGAGCGCCGCCACCCTTCTTGCGCCGGTGCGGTAGGTCTTGGACAAGCCGTCGACGGTGAGCAGGGCATCGTTCATGACGCGGCCTCGCTGACCAGCGGCGGCGTGGACAGATCGAGGTAATCGGCAAGCAGCGCACGCGTATAGTCATGGACGGGTGCGGACAGCACCCGCCTCGTCGGGCCATGTTCCACCAGCAATCCCGCGCGCAGAACGGCAATCTCGTCGGCAAGGCTGGATGCAAGGCCGATATCATGGGTGATGAAGACCAGCGTCTTGTTTTCCTGCCGCACCAGATCGTCGAGCAGCGTGGCGATGGCGGCCTGGCTAACCGTATCGAGCGCGCTCGTGGCTTCATCGGCAATCAGGATTGAAGGACTGGCTGCAATGGCGGCGGCAATCGTCACGCGTTGCCTCTGGCCGCCGGAGAGCTGGTGCGGATAGGCCCGGACGAGGTGGGAAGGGTGCGGCAGCCGAACCCGCTCCAGAAGATCGCGGGCAAGATCGCGCGCTTGCCGCCATGAGAGGCCTAGATGCCGGACAGCCCCTTCCGCCACCTGTTCGCCGATGGCGAGAACCGGATTCAGCGTTGCGCCGGTGTCCTGAAAGATCGTGCCGATATCCCGCCCTGGCAGCGGCCTGCCGTGGAACAGGCTGTCGCGACTCCACGAAATATCACCGGAAACCTTCGCATGTCCGGGAAGAAGCCCCGCAATCGCCTTGCCGAGCGTCGATTTCCCCGAGCCGCTTTCGCCGATGATCGCCAGCCTCTGGCCTTGCCGGATCGTCAGCGAGACATTCTGCAACGCCGGCGCATCTCTTGCCGCATACCAAACGCTGAGGTCGTCGATCCGGCACAGTGCATTTCCGCTCATGGCGCTCGCCTCCCTGTCGCCATCGCCTTGTTGATGCCTTCACCAAGAAGATAAACGCCGAGAACCGTAACCAGAAGGCCGATGCCGGGAATGACCGACAGAAACGCGGCCGAGCGAAGGACATTGCGTCCTTCTGCGATCATCGAACCCCAGGTAACGATATTGGGATCGCCGAGCCCTAGGAAGGATAGGGCGGCTTCGGTCAAAATGGCCGCGGCGACGATGATGGCGGCAAGCGCCATGACCGGCGGCAGGGCATTTGGCAGGATCTGCCTGAATGCGATCTCAAGCGGGTGCATGCCGATGGCGCGGGCGGACTGAACATAATCGCGCTCGCGGATGCTCAAGACCTGCGCCCGCATCAACCGCGCCGGATCCGCCCATGCGCCAAGCGCAATGGCGAGTATGACAATCGGCATGGAGGGCCCGATTGTACTGACGAAGGCGAGCGCTAGCAGGAAGTTCGGGACGATCTGGAAGGCGTCGGTGACGCGCATCAATGCTTCGTCCACAACGCCGCCGGCAAATCCGGCAATGGTGCCGATGACGGTGCCGATAATCAGCGCGGCCGTGGCGGCGCCTATGCCGACGAGCAGGGAGGCCTGCGCACCATGGGCGAGCTCGGCCAGCACGTTGCGGCCCAGCCGATCGGTGCCGAGCGGTAGGGCCGCATCCGTAAAAGGTGTAATCAGCGGTTCGCCAACGATAGCCAGCGGGTCACCTGGAAAGACGGCGGGTGCGGCAAGCGCCGTCAGGGAAAGCAGCACCAGTATGACGGTTCCCGTCATGCCTTCGAAACTGCGCAGGAGCCGGAAAGCGAAACTCATGCGCCTTGTTCCCCGCTGCCAATGCGCGGATCGAGCACGGAATGGACAATGTCGACGGAGAGGTTGACCAGGATGACAAAAACCGCGCTCGTCAGGATGATGCCCATCAACAACGGGGCGTCTCGGCCAGTGACGGCCTCCTGCGCCAGCCGACCAAAACCGGGAATGGCAAAAACGCTTTCGATGACCACGCTGCCGCCCAGCATGGTGGCCGCCTGCAGGCCAAGCACGGTGACAAGCGGCAGGGCGGCGTTGCGGGCGACGTGGCGCAGCACGATCCGTCGTTTTGAAAGCCCCTTGGACTGGGCAAAGAGCACGAAATCCAGCGGCCAGATCGCCGCCATGGCGGTGCGCATCACGCGCAGGAAAAGCGCCAGATAGATCAGCCCGAGACTGGCGACCGGCAGTACGAGATGGCGGCCGATATCCATCGCCCTCGCCATGCCGTGCTTGCCCGAAGCGATGGTTTCGATGCCGGAGGTAGGCAGCCATCTGAATTTCACCGCGAAGACGATGGCGAGCACGAGCCCAAGCCAGAAGCCGGGCGTGGCGTAAAGCGCGAGTGAGAGTGTGGAAAGCGCGCGGTCTGTCGCCCCGTCCGGACGCGCGCCCGCCACGATGCCGAGTGCTGTGCCGAGGATGAAGGCAAGCGTTGTCGCACTGCCCATCAGAAGAAGCGTGTTCGGCAGCCTTTCCAGGATCAGCCCCAGCACAGGCCGGTCGAAGGCAAGCGACCAGCCGAGATCAAGCCGCAGCACCGAACTCGCATAGAGCCAGAAACGGGCCAGCACGGAGCCGTTCAGACCATATTGTTCACGCAGCGCATCGCGCAGCCCGGCATCGCCGCCGCCGATGGAAACGAGATAGGCGTCGACCGCGTCACCCGATGCGTTTTCAAGCAGCAGGAAGGTGAAGACGAGCACGATCAGCAGCACCGGAATGGCGGTGAATGCCCTTCGCCGCAGCAATTTCGCCGCACGTCTCACGGTGTTGCCTCAGGTATCCACCGCCGTATCCGCCCAGTTGGACACCGCCCACCGAGGATTACTGGCGACATGTTTGACCGTATCGCGCGCCACAGTGATGAAACCCCACTCGGCGACGTTGATCAGCGGCAGATCGGCCGTGACCTGCTTCTGGAAGTCCTTGTAAAGCGCCGTGCGCGCGGCGGCATCCACTGTTATCGCCGCCTTGTCGATCAATTCGTCCAGCGTCTTGTTCTCGTAGCCGCCCTGATTGGAGAAGCCGACGCCGGCCGGAATGCCGGAACGGACCAGAATCGTGGTCGATATTGCGGGATCACCGCGGAACACCGGCGGGGCGATGGCGAGATCGAAGGCGTGGTCGGTGTAAACGGCCTTCTGGTGCGCCGCGGCGTCATTGTTCACCAGTTCTGCATCAATCCCGATTTCCTGAAGCGCCTGCCGCAGATAAGAACCGAACTGGCGGGTCTCATTGAAGTAGGGCGCGGGCAGAAGCTTCAGCGAAAGACGTGTTCCATTCGCACCACGCGGATAACCCGCCTCATCCAGAAGAGCGTTGGCCTTGGCGACGTCGAAATCATAGGTCTCAACGTCATTCGTGTAAAATTCCGGCGCATTCTTCGGTACGGGGCCGGTCGATGCAGTGGCGTAACCGAGAAAGACCTTGTCGATGACGAATTTCCTGTCGATGGCGTGCGCGATCGCCTTTCTGACCTTGAGATCCGCCAGTTCCTTGCGGCGATGGTTGATTTCCACCACCAGCTGATAGGTCAGTGCCTCATAGCCATCCGCAATAACCTTTATGCCGGGCTCCTTGGCGATGCGGGCGAGATCGGCTAGCGGCACGGCTGAAAACGCGGCAAGCTGGATTTCTTCGGCCTCCAGCGCAGAGGCCGCGCCGGCCCGATCGGGAAGGACGCGATAGATGATTTCCTCGAGCTGCGGCTGACCTTTGCCCCAATAGTTCGGGTTCCGCGTCAGGCGGTAATATTCGCCAGGTTTATATTCGGAAAAGACAAAAGGCCCAGTGCCCACCGGTTTGGTATTGGCCGGATTTGTGGCGATGTCGGTACCTTCATAGAGGTGTTTCGGCACGACGCTGGTAACCACCGGCAGCGCATTGCGGATGAGCTGGAACGGCGTGGGTTTGGAAAAGCGGAAAATCGCCGTGTGGTCATCAGGCGTTTCCACCGTCTGGAGATTGGCAAAGACCAGCCGCCCGAGATTTTGCAGCGGTTTCCAGACGGAAAGCGCCGAAAACGCAACGTCCGCCGAGGTGAATGGCTTGCCGTCATGCCATGTCACACCCTCGCGCAGCTTGAAGGTGGCGCTGAGCCCGTCATCGGCTCCCTGCCATTCCGTCGCAAGTCGTGGCTCCAGCCCATCGGTGCCGTTGAAGGAGGCCTCGGCCAGGGGCTCGACGATCTTGCTGGCGATGTAAAACACGCCGTTGGAGGCAACGATGGCCGGATTGAGGTTTTTCGGTTCCGAATCGGCGGCGACGATCAGTCGCCCGCCGGATTTCTCCTGTGCGACGGTAATTCCCGCCAATCCCGTGGTTGCGGCCAGCGCGAGCGAGGTCTTGAGAAGCGAGCGGCGGGAAAGCTGGACAGGCGACATGAATTTCACTCCGGAATGAGGGCGAGGCGGGCTTTTCCGCTTGGCCCGCGGCGCGCCGATCTTAAGGCTGCAACCTCGGCAGTGTCCACGTTAATTCGCGCCCTTTACAGCAATGATTTTACGTTGCGGAGAGCTTTGCGGAAACAATATGCCCCGTCTCGGAAAATTCGGTTCTCCAGTCCGCCATCAGCGGCGAATTCGCGGCGGAAAACTCGACATAACCGAATGAAACCAAGCGTTTGATATGTGTTTTGCGAGGCAGCGGATGGCGCTGCGAACCTGTGGAGCGTTTGAAAATCCGTCGGTACGACCCCGTTTGGAAAGGGGTAATTAACCTTTATTTTTTATTTCAAGGAGACCGAAATATGTACGTTTATGATGAGTGTGCACGCTGCCATGAGCTTCTCCCGATCCAGATTTCAGAATTCGTCCAATAGCGTAGGGGAGGGGAGCGAAAACGCCCGTCATGCCGGTGTCCAGACGCCTGCGGGGCAGCGGACGATCGTGACAGCTGCAGGTGCAGCGCCGCGGCAGAACGCTGACGTGATCGCAGCCGATGCCATCGAAGGCCGTGCCGAGATGCCCGGCTGGCAGAATGCCTTCGTGCTTGGCCCGAATGTCCGCTTTACCCGCACGCCGGAGAGCGTCTTTAACCGGCGTATGCCGGTGGAGACGCCGAATATCCCGGACGAGGAGGCGCCCGCTGCCTCCGTACCGGCTGCCGCAGAGCCCGAGACGGCGGTTCGCCAGGATGCGCCGGCACCCCAGCCCGCCGCGAAGCCGGCCGAGCAACGCATGGCGCCGCCGCGCATGCCGTTTCTGCCGCAGCCGCCCGACGCCCGCGGTGCTCGCGCCTTGACTTACAAATTGCGGCTGGAGCTTGCCCGTAAACAGGCGGAAGAGGCTGCCGCAGCCGTGCGGGATCCATCTTCATCGACGTCTGCCGCGCCCGATGCGGAACCCGCAGCGCCGCAGACGATTGAGCCGCAACCTGCCGCGCAGCCGGAAGCTGAGACGCAGACTTCCATTCCCGCCTTTGCCGCCCATCTGCCGGATGAGCTGTTCTGGGAAGTGATGACGCTTGATCTGCCCGGCGATGCGGCTGAAGCTCTTACCGCCGAGGTGCGGAGCGCATTTTCCGTTTCCGCGCCCGCAGCTCCGGCGCCTGTAAACACCGTTCTGACAGCGCCTTCATCCGCAGTGGCTGTCGCTCCCGTCTCGCCCGCAGCCGCCCCGGTTGTCCTTTCGACCGAGCCACCTGTCGTCACCGTACCCGGTGGCTCCGCCATCCGGCTCTATCGGGAAATTGGCGTACGGCAGGCATTCATTCCAGCCGCCGGCGTGGCTGCCGAACAGGAGTTCGCGTCGCAGCCGATAGCGGAAGCTGCCATGGCTGTCGCGCCGCAGCAGCTTGCAGAGCAGATTCAGCCGGTCGAAAGGATCGTTGCCGAGCCGCGTTTTACGCCGCGAGCGCCTATCCCGTCTTCTCAGCCCATGTTCCGTGAAGCACCTGTCTTCGCCGATGGGGAATATGAGTATCCTTCGATTGACCTCCTGCAGGAAGCCCGCGTCCAGCAGACCACGACCATGACACCGGAAGCCCTGGAACAGAGCGCCGGTCTACTCGAAAGCGTGCTGGAGGATTTCGGCATCAAGGGTGAGATCATCGATGTCCGTCCTGGTCCTGTCGTCACGCTCTATGAATTCGAGCCCGCCCCTGGCGTCAAGTCCTCGCGTGTCATCGGTCTCTCTGACGATATCGCGCGCTCCATGTCGGCGCTCTCGGCTCGCGTTGCCGTCGTGCCCGGCCGCAATGTCATCGGCATCGAGCTGCCGAACCCGGTGCGCGAGACGGTTTACCTGCGCGAACTGATCGAGGCGCAGGATTACGCCGAGACACGCCAGAAGCTTGCCCTTTGCCTCGGCAAGACCATCGGCGGCGAACCGGTTATCGCCGAACTTGCGAAGATGCCGCACCTTCTGGTCGCTGGCACGACCGGTTCGGGCAAGTCCGTCGCCATCAACACCATGATCCTGTCGCTGCTCTACCGCCTGAAGCCGGAAGAATGCCGCCTGATCATGGTCGACCCGAAGATGCTCGAGCTCTCGGTCTATGACGGTATTCCGCATCTCCTGACGCCTGTCGTCACCGATCCGAAAAAGGCGGTGATGGCGTTAAAGTGGGCGGTGCGCGAAATGGAAGACCGCTACCGCAAGATGTCGCGTCTCGGCGTGCGCAATATTGATGGTTACAATGCCAGGGCCGCTGCTGCCCGTGCCAAGGGCGAGACGGTGTTCTGCAATGTGCAGACAGGCTTCGATCGCGCCACTGGCGAAGCGGTCTATGAACAGGAGGAAATGGACCTGACGGCGATGCCTTATATCGTTGTCATCGTCGATGAAATGGCCGACCTGATGATGGTCGCCGGCAAGGAGATCGAAGGTGCGATCCAGCGTCTGGCGCAGATGGCGCGCGCCGCCGGCATCCATCTCATCATGGCAACCCAGCGTCCCTCGGTCGATGTCATCACGGGCACTATCAAGGCCAATTTCCCGACCCGCATCTCCTTCCAGGTCACCTCGAAGATCGACAGCCGCACCATTCTTGGTGAGCAGGGGGCGGAGCATCTGCTCGGCCAGGGCGACATGCTGCACATGATGGGCGGTGGCCGCATCGCCCGTGTTCACGGCCCCTTCGTGTCCGACGAGGAAGTTGAAAAGGTCGTGGCGCATCTGAAGACGCAGGGTCGTCCGGAATATCTGGGCACGGTCACGGAAGATGCCGAGGAAGCGGAAGAAGAGGCGGAAGAGGATACGGCTGTCTTCGACAAGACCTCGATGGGCGACGACGACAGCGATGACCTCTATGAAAAGGCCGTCAAAATCGTGATGCGCGACAAGAAGTGCTCGACCTCCTATATCCAGCGCCGCCTTTCGGTGGGCTATAACCGCGCCGCCTCGCTGGTGGAGCGAATGGAGCAGGAAGGCATTGTCGGACCTGCCAACCATGTCGGCAAGCGCGCCATCATCGCCGGCGAGCGCGACTCTTACGATACGATAGGCTCCGACGACTGATCATCGCGTCACCAAATGAACGAAGGGAGATGTTGCAACAACATCTCCCTTTTTCTTTGTGTGGCGTTCGTTGCGAATGTCTGCGAAGCCGCTATTTCATTCCCGTTCCGGCGATGCCTGTCGTGATGTAGCGCTGCAGGAACAGGAACACGACCGTGACGGGTGCCAGGCTGAGGAAGGTCATGGCGAGGATATAGTGCCATTGCACCGAGAACTCGCCCTGAAAGGCGTTCAACCCCACCTGCAGCGTGAAATTCTCACGGCTGCTGAGAACGATTAGCGGCCAGAGGAAGTCGTTCCAGCGCCACAAAACCGAGAATATGGCGAGAACCGCGAGCGCCGGGGCCGTCAGCGGCAGGATGATGCGCCAGAAGATGCGGAATTCGCTGGCGGCATCCACACGCGCCGCCTCGATCAGCTCATCGGGAATGGTCAGCATATATTGTCGGAGCAGAAAGACGCCTGTCGGCGTTGCGACGGTGGGAATGATGACGCCCCAGAGATTATCGACGAGACCGACACCGACGATGACGAGATAGGCCGGCACCATCACGACGGTGAGCGGGATCATCAGGGTGGAGATGATCAGCACGAAGATCGCCTTTTCGCCGCGGAAACGGTATTTGGAGAGCGCAAAGGCTGCCATGGCGTTGACGATCAGCGTCAGGACCGTTGCGACGACGGTGACGAAGACCGAGTTCTTGAGGAAGGTCAGGAAGCTGAACTGTGTCAGCGGATCGGTGAAGTTCTCCGTCGCGATGGTCAGCTTCTGAACCGGCGTTATTTCCCGTGTATCGACGCTTGTTGGCGGGCCCGGATTGGCAGGGTCCACCATCTGGGCTTTGAGGCCGATGCGGCGGACCATGGCCATCTCACGCTCTGCGCCATCGACGGTGGCCTTCCACAGGCTGAGCGGCCTGTCGTAGCCCTGAACCTCCACTTGCACGGCAGCGCGCGGCAGGAGGCTTGGCGGAAACCTCGTGATCTCGGCTTCCGGTTTCAGCGATGACATTGCGGCCCAGACAACCGGGATGAGGACAGCGAGTGTGCCGCCGATGAGCCAGACCCAGGAGAGGATATCGGTGAGGCCGATCCGGCCGGGACGGCGGGTGCGCGTGAGGAAAGAGACGGCATTGGACATGGTCAGGACTCCATCTTTTTGCCAAGGCGCAGCTGCACGAGCGTCAGTGCGAGAAGCACAAGGCCCATCAAAACCGACGCGGCGGAGGCAAGGCCAAACAGCCTGAGATCGCTGCCGAAGGCCATCTGGTAGATATATTGCACCACAAACGTATTGGCCGTGCCTGGCCCGCCGCCATTCGTCAGAACCCAGGCTTCATCAAATATCTGCACCGAGCGGATCATCAACAGGATGAGCACGACGAGCAGGTTGGGGCCGAGAAGCGGCAGGGTGATGCGCAAAAGCGTGCGCCGGGGCGAGGCGGCATCGATGGCGGCGGCTTCGTAGAGATCCTTCGGGATGGCCTGAAGGCCGGCGAGCAGGATCAGCGTATAAAAGCCCATGTGGAACCAGACCGAAACGACCACCACGAAAAAGCGCGACCAGCCGACATCCAGCAGGAAGATTTCCGGCGGCACGCCCAGCATCTGGAAGAAGGCGTTGAGCAGGCCGTTGCGGTCCAGAAACCATTTCCAGATGAGGCCGATGACGACGGGCGACAGCAGGACGGGATAAAAGAACATGGCGCGGAAGAAACCGCGCGCGGCTATCGCCCTGTTGAGGATGAGGGCGGTTATGAGCGCGACCAGCAACGTGGCGATGACATTGAAACCGACAAACCAAAGCGTGTTCCAGATTGCCGTCCAGAACAGCGATTCCCGGCAGCTTCCCGGGTCCATATAGCTCTGGCAATCCAGCAGCTTGCCGAAATTCTCCAAACCGACAAAGGGGCGGTCGGTGATCAAAAGTTCGGTGCCGCCGGTGAAGGCATAACCGACCGCAATCGCAATCGGCAGGAAGGTGAAGATGCCAAAAAGAACGAGGTTCGGCATCAGGAAGATATAGGGCATGCGCCTTTTGCCGATCAGCCGCTCGATGAAGTTGAGCGGCACTTCGGCAATCGCCATCACGGCGTCGAGCGCACGGTCGGACAGTCTCGCAAGCGTCGGATTGGCCATGCTACCCCCTCCCTTCGCCCGCAAGGCGCGGCAGCGCCAGTTCGGTGGCGGGATCGAAGACATGGACCTTCTCACGTGCCGGCATGATTTTGAGCACCGCGCCGGAGGCGGGCGCGAAATGGCCGGGCTGATGCACGATGATCTGGTCCTTCTCACCCTTGATATTGCCGTAGAGATAGGTCTCGGTGCCGAGGCTTTCGTGGTATTGCACCTCGAAGGGCAGGCCGGCATCCGCGATGGTGAAATGCGAGGGTCGGATGCCCGCCAGAACCGCCTGTCCGGGGCTGACGGTTGCCGGATCGACGAGGCAGGGGAGCGACACGCCATAGCCGGCATCGATGGAAATGGTGCCGTCGTCGCGCTTGATGATGGTGCCTTTCAGCATGTTCATGCGCGGCGAACCGAGGAAACCGGCAACGAAGAGGTTGCGCGGATTGTCGAAAAGCTCGAGCGGGCTGCCCACCTGTTCGATGCGCCCGGCGCGCAGCACCACGATCTTGTCGGCCATGGTCATGGCTTCCACCTGATCGTGGGTGACATAGATCATCGTCGTCTTGATATCGCGATGCAGCCGGGTGATTTCGGCGCGTGTCTGCACGCGCAGTGCGGCATCGAGGTTCGATAGCGGCTCGTCGAAGAGGAAGATGTCAGGCTCGCGCACGATGGCACGGCCGATGGCGACGCGCTGGCGCTGGCCGCCGGAAAGCTGTTTCGGCTTGCGGTCGAGATAGGGTTCGATGGCGAGCATACGCGCCGCCTCGTTGATGCGGTTTTCGATTTCCGACCGCTTGAAGCGCAGGTTTTCCAGGCCGAAGGCGAGGTTCTTGCGCACGCTCATATGCGGATAAAGCGCGTAGGACTGGAAGACCATGGCGATCTTGCGTTCTGCCGGCGACAGTGCGCTGACATCGCGATTTCCGATGGCGATGCTGCCTGATGTGACGTCCTCAAGACCGGCGATGATGCGCAGCAGCGTCGATTTTCCGCAGCCCGACGGGCCGACGAAAACGACGAATTCGCCGTTTTCGATCTGGAGATCGATATCATGCAGCACATGTACGGCGCCGAACGCCTTGTTGAGGTTTTCGAGTTTCAGACTTCCCATCACCTGCTCCCTTCAACCGAGCTCGCCGTCGCGACGATCTCGTGGTCGTTCCAACCCTCGGGCAAGGGCATTGCTCTTTTGATGGCGACATCGTCAGCCGAAAAACCGTGAACGCCCTTAAGGTAGATCGCGGGCATGCCGCCCGGATAATCCTCCATACCGACGATCCGGCCATGTGCGTCCTGGGTCCAGGCATTGGCGCGGCCGGCCGCATCGGCGCTTGGCGCTATATCGGCATTGGTGGGACGCAGGTCATATTGCAGGCCGGTGCCGAGCTTGCCGGGCTCCTGCGCCAGCGTGATGCGCGCAAGCCTGACATTGTGAATGCCGGCTGCCGAGGTGGAGACGAGGTTGATCGCTCCCTCCATCGAACCGCTCAAATCTTCGATAACAAGATTGTCCACCCTGCCTGCCTGCCGTTCGGGGCGGCGGTCAACGACAGTGACTGTCACTGCTTCGCCAGAACCCCAGAAACCACCCGGCGTCTCATGGCACTCGGCCTCGATGCGTGAAAAGCGGATGTTGCGCATGGCGCCGCCATCACGGGAGAAAAGACCCATGCCGCGATTTGACTGCACCACCTTGCAATCTTCGAACACCACATTAGTGAAATCGCCGAAGGATTCGGTGCCGAGCTTCAGCGCGCAGCTCATGCTGGAAACGGTGCAGCGGCGAACCGCAATATTGGCGCACACGCCCACTGCCTTGCCATCCGGCCCGGCACTGGTCTTGAGGCAGATGCCGTCATCCGCAGTCGAGATGAAGCAATCCTCGATCAGCGCGCGGCGGCAGGCATCCAGCACGATGCCATCCGTATTGGGCAGGCGGCGGTCGTTTTCGATGCGCAAATTGCGGAAATGAAGGTCCTCGCAATTGACCATATGCAGCGTCCACATGGGGGAGCCACTGACGTGCAGGTTTTCGAGGCGCACATTACGGCAGGCTTCCAGCACCATCACGCGCGGGCGTTTTTTTGCCGGGATATAGGTTCCCATGGCCGTGTCATCGCCAATGATGAAGTTTTCACCGCCGGCCTCGATACGGCCCGGACCCGTGACGGCGATGTTGCTTGCGCCTCTTGCAATGATCATGCCGCGATCAGAGTCTTCGGCAATCACAGAAACGCGGGTGAGGGCGTAAGCCTCGTAATCGGAAACGGGGGCGAGTACCGCGTCTTGTGCAAGGTGCAGTTCCACGCCGCTTTTGAGCTGGAGACCGGCGCTGACATGTCGTCCGGCCGAGAGAGAAACGCGGCCGCCGCCTGCTGATGACGCGGCATCGATAGCCTGCTGGATGGTCGCCGTGGCATCGAGGCCACTGGCCGCAACTGTGATGTCCTGATTGATGTTCATGATGCTCACGATGCCTTTGGCCTTTTCAGAAAAACGTCGATCAGAAGCAGCATCGTCAGTGCCTGCCCGTAGGGCGTGGGCAGGTTGGGGATGCGGCGGTAGAAATCGAGATCGTGGCCCATTGGCGTGCCGTCAGAGACGCCGTGAACGACGCCTTCCTCATCGATATTGCCGAGCACCGCTTTCAGCGCACGTTCCGCATGCGGACGGTTCTCGTCGCCGAGAATGCCGGCCTCGATGCCGCGCAGAATGCCATAGGCGATGCCAGCCGTTGCCGATGTCTCGACCGGCGAGGTCGGGTCATCCAGCAGCGTATGGAACATGCCGTCTTCACGTTGATATGTTCTCAGCGACCGCACCTGGCTCGAAAGCACATTGGCGAGGAAGCGTTTGTCCTTTCCAGAGAGTGTCGGTACTAGTTCGAAAAGCTCGGGAATGGCGACGGTGATCCATGAATTGCCGCGCGCCCAGAAAGCGTCCGCGAAATTGTGGCGACCGTTGAAGGTCCAGCCGTGATACCAGAGCCCTGTGACGGGGTCGGAGAGATAGCGCGCATGGATCATGAACTGGTAGACGGCCTCGTCGATCCAGTCCTGCCGTTTGCAGACAACGCCGGCGCGGGCGAGGAACAGACAGGCCATGAACAGCGTGTCGTCCCAGAGCTCCCCCTCATTCAGCCGTTCCTTCACGACATGCTGAAAACCGCCATCTTCGGTTTTTGGCAATTCATGCACCAGCCAGTCGGCCCAGTCCTCAACTAGCGCGCGGAAATCCGGCCGGTCGACATGTTCTGTCAGGATGACGAGTGGCAGCATCGGCGCGGAACTGTTGATCTGGCGCGGCGGCAGGCCACGGTCGATCTGCCACCCGTACCATGTCACGAGGTCATGCAATGCCTTCTGGTCATTGGCGGCGAGCGCCCGGCGTAGGAAACCATAGAGGCCAACACCCACCTCCCAATCCCATTCATCGAACTGGATCTTGCCATCGGAACTGCCGCTGACCAGACCTTCCTGAATGCCTTTGAGGCGGCTGAAGGCGGCGGCGACATTGTCGATGGTCGTCCTGAGAGTGTCTTTTTCCATGCTTGGCTGGTTCATCTGTCAATTCCGCTTAGGAGTAGAAGGGTTTTGCAGCGCTGCCCGAAGCTGGGTCGGCGCTGTCGAAGGTAATATTTGGTTGCGGCTGGTCATGGTCGAAGGCCATGGCCTGTCCGCCGATGGTGAAGGCGCCGTCCCAGTTGAGCGTAAGTTCTGGCCCGCCGGGTGGCGTCACTGCGAGCAGCCGGCTTTCGGCATCGAAGGTGACCCGTGTGGCGAGAATTTTCTCACGGAATCCGGCGAAGGCTTGCGCGTCGCCGCAGCCAATAACGCCGATCCAGCCGGCAAGGCGACCGGGTGATCTGATTTCACGGTTGGTGGTGGCGCCTGCGGTGATGAGTTCAAGTCCGTTCGTCGCGTAAAGGGCGGCAAAGCCTCGGCCGGAACGGGTGATGAGCCAGTTGCCTTCAATCAGCACTTCATCCAGTCCGTCTCGGCCGAGATAGGCGTGGGTCCAGTTATTGCGGTGATCTTCGGTATCGAAGATCAGCATCGCCAGATCGCGGTGGTGTGCTACGCGCGGCAGGATGCCGCTTCCCGCCCAATAGGACGGGCGCTGGCTGCCCCACGGATCGTCTTCACCAGGGTGATTGACCCAGAGCCGCGCCATCGGGTGGCCAGCAAGCTTGATATCAGTGACGTGCTGCTGGTGGCCCTTGCGGCCGGTCTTGTGATCGACAACGGCGGACAGCTGGGCGGCCTCGTTCTTGAACAGTACGAGCTTGCCGGGCTCCAGCCCCTGCGCATAACGCGCTTCGACCACACGGCCGCTTTCCAGCTGGGAGAAGGCAGCAAGATGCGCCGGCGGCAGGTAGTTTCCGCAGCAGAACATCGGCAGCGAGGCGACGCCGTTGTTGAGCCAGCCCTTGCCGAACGCAACCTGCGCAAAAGGCGCCAGTTCTGTCAGCGGCCCGGCGCGCAGCTCCTTGTCATAAGCCCGCCCCTGCGAACCGGAGGGAACGCCGCCCAGTGTGTGCAACGCGATCATTTCGAAAATGAGATCGAGCTGGTGGCGGGCGCGGGCGGCAAGTTCCGGCCCCGCCCAATGTTCGATGGCAAGAAGGCCGATAAAGTCCACCGGGTAGTAGGCTGCCGAATTCCACTCGGCCAACCCATGCGCCTCGACGCTGTCGAACCAGCGCGCCAGCCGCTCAGCTGCCAGCGCGGCCTGCTGGCGCCCGCTACGGCCGGACGCGGTGAAGGTGGCGTCCGGCAGATAGTCGCCGGCCAGCAACTGGCTGGTGTGGAAGCAAAGGACGTGGTTTTCACTCCAGAACCACATGACGTCATTGCCCGGCTCGTCCACCCAGTAACGATAACCAAGGATCGAAGCATCGATTTGTGCCCGCATATCTGCAGGCAACCGGTCCCCATGAGCACGCACCAGCCACAGCAGCGGGATCATGATGAAATCCGAGCAGTCTTCGCGCCTGTCTATGGAGTGCAGCGTTGCATCGATGATGCCGCCGATCGTCTCGATGTCATCGCTGCCGGTGGCGACCATGGCAAGCGCGCGGCCGATGCGCCAGGCGCCGAAACGGGCGCTGAAGGAAAGCGCCGCCTTCTTCCGTTCATTGATGTCGTTAGAGGATGCTTCCGGCGCGATATCACGCATGAAGGCGGCGTCGATGACGCGGGTGACAGTGCCGGAACCCGATCCGAGGGTGATCCTGACGCCGTGATACCCGTCGGCAATGCCTATTGTTTCGGGGATCGTCAGTGAGGATTGCCCGGCTTTCAGCACCGTATCCACTTCCGCAAGCGCGGCGCGCTCATGGCCATGGCTTTTGACGGCGATGTGCACCGGCAGATCGCTTGCCGGCGCTGCGCCAAAGACGAGTTCGAGGGCGCTGCCAGAAAACACGTCGCGGGCAGGGTGCACGTCACGTACCAGCGCGGCCAGGCGCTTCGTCTCTTCCCGGTCGAGCGGCACCGGCAACACGACGGTGAGCGGCGCGGGATCAATAACCTCAAGTTCGAAGAACCAGATGATGTCTCGCTCCGCCAGATCCTCGCAGAGTAGCAGGACCTCGTTGTCACCGGCCGCCAGATCGAGCGCGATGTCACGGCTGCTTTCGACATTGCGGATAAAGGGTTCGAAACGGACCTGCTCGATGCCGCCTACCCAGATGCGAACGCCGCCACAGGTTCGCAGCCGGAAATGCGCTTTCCGTGCAGTCTCGCTGCGAAATGTGCCCTTCAGCCAGCGCTGCACATGGGTCGGAACATGCCAGAAGCCGGTGAATTCGACGCGGCGATTGGAACCGGGCAGGTTGAGGTGGGAGACTGGCCAGCCGGTATCGGGGGCTATGCTGCGGCCGATCATGGTCTGCTGGAAGGCCTTGCGGCAGGGAAGGTCGCCGACATCGACAAAACCGTTGATGAAGCGGTAGTTGACCCGATCTTCCGCCGGTGCCGGCGTGCCCGGAAACGATGTTTCGACAAGATCCGACACCATCCAGGCGGTCACCGTTTCGCCGTCCGTGACGGTGTATGTGGGCTGCGACGCGTTTGCCGCAAATGGTCCATCCGTCATAATGGATCGCCTCCCGTCGATCGATAATGAAATTATTTTCACAAACCTGTATTCGCTTTTCCGCTTCGATTTGTGCGATTTCGCCAAGAAAAACAGCTTGACGTTTATTCTGTCAAGCCGCAAAACATCATAAATCGAACCAAGCAGAGGAGCTTTCGTTCGATTTATGAAAATCTTTTCATTGGGAGGATGAGCATGATGAAATTGTTTTCGGGTATCAGCGCCCTGGTATTTGCCTCCGTTGCCGGTCTTTCTGCCGCGCAGGCCGAGACCCGCACGATCACGTTTCTTTTTACCGATGACGATCAGGGTTATGTGCAGCGCATGGCAGCGCTCAGCAAGGAGTTCGAGACGGCCAATCCCGGCGTGAAGATCAATTTCGTATCGTCGGGTTATGATGCCGTTTCCAAGCAGCTGCCGGTGCAGCTGGCGGTGGGCGAGGGTCCCGATATTGCCAAGATCACCGACTGGCAGCTCGCGCCCTATTATCTCGACATGCGGCCCTACATGAAGGATGCGGACGCCTTCGCGAAACTGCATGGTGTAAGCCTCGACCAGCTTCGCCTGCCCAATGTCAACGATCCGAAGTCGATCAATGGCTACATGGCGTCGCAGACGCTAAACCTGCCCTTCGTCAACAAGACGCTGTTCGAGCAGGCCGGCGAACCCTTGCCCGGCCCGACCGCCAAATTCAGCGAGATCGTCGAGGCATCCGCCCGTGTTGCCAAGGCGACGGGCGTGCAAATCCCCTTCACCATGGACCGGTCCGGCCACCGTTTCTCTGGCGGCGCCTTCTCTTACGGCTCCACCTATGTAAAGGACGGCAAGTTCAGTTTCCCCGACGATGCGGCGAAAAAATACATCGCCGATCTCTTCTCATGGACGCAAAACGGCAGCTTCCCCAAGGAAATGTGGGGTGCGGCGGGCGGTTCGCAGTACAAGAACATGGGTGATGAGTTCGTCAACGGCAATGTCGTGACGTATCTCGCCGGCAATTGGATGGTCAATCCGTTCCAGAACAAGATCGGCGACACCTTCGAATGGACCGCGATCAATGCTCCCTGCGGTGATGCGGGATGCTACGCGATGCCTGGTGGCACCGCGATCGTTGGCTTTAAACGCACCAAATACCCTGAAGATGTGGCGCATTTCATCGAATTCCTGGGCTCGGAGAAGGTGCAGCGGGAAATTGCTGAAAACTACGTCATTCTGACGGGTGCGGAGATCGCCAATCCGCAATACAAGCTGAAGAGCGAAAACGCCAAGGCGGCGATGCAGGTCTTCCTCGATAACAAAAAGAACGTGCCGCAGGCCGCGCGTGATTTCGAACGCGCCAAGGGTGGCAGCGCCATGTATCAACAGATCGTGCAGCGCATGAGCCAGCTTATCGTCGGTGAGTTGACGCTCGATCAGACCTACAAGGTTCTGGAAGATGACATCGCCAAGATCAACGAGGCTGTCGCGGTCAAGAAATAAGAGCGCCGCTTCGAGATAAAAAGTCGATCTGCCCGGGGCGACGCGTCGGGCAAATCGCGCCTTCATCTGCCGGCCGCTCTTTCACATGCGATCTATCTTAATCAGCATGCCGAAAAAAAACTGCCATATGCCCGGCTTAAAGCTGACGGCGCGCCGAGGCTTTGCGCGCTCCCCTTTCGTCACGCGTCAAATCACAGGATTCATCATGCCCAAATTGAAGATGTCGTCCATTCCCTCCGCACGCTCGGCACTGCTTGCCTCCGTTGCATTGCTGGTGCTCGTTTCGAGCGCCGAAGCATTCGATAGCAAGGCACCGGCTGGTCAGGGCTATGCCATCGCCGTGACGGAGCCGACTGCGGCCTACCCGCTGCCGCTTGCCGATAATTATCGCAACCAGACGGGCAAGAATGAGAAGGGCGAGGATGTCCGTGCCTATGACGACCATGACAATCCCGTCATCAAAATCCTCTCAGGCTTCAACCGGATCTGGACGCTTGGCGATGAGAAATGGGCCGCTGGTGGCGCCAACGGCGATGGTCCGACGGATTTTAGCCGTGCGAAGGCCGTTAATCCCGCGATCTGGCAGGAAAACATGCGCTATGTGCTGTCTGTGACCGGGGAAAACCGCACGACCGCCGCCGCTTTCAATGCCTACATGAATGATCGGCGCTCGCAGAGCTACAGCGTGATCAACGGCATGGGACCGCTTGCCGATTGGTATCGTGAGGGGTCGGGTGCGACCACCACGATCAACCATACACTTGCAGACTTCGATCCGAACGAGGTGATTACCCGCAAGGAGGAGGACAAGGGTACGGAAGCCGGAACGGCCGAATCCGAGTTAAAGAGCGTCGTGGCCTTGATGAAGGCGATCCGCGGACCGGAAGCCACGACATCGCCCGCGAAATACTTTTATTCCTCGCCGCGCCCGTGGCGGATGAACGATAAGGGTGAGGTTGTCGACAAGGGGACCGAGACCATCGGCGATCGTACCTTCGAAGGCTACGAATCCAGTGCCGGCATTGTTGTCCCGGCGCTGAAATATGCGCGCGAAAATCGCGGCCGTGGCAAGGATGGCGGTTTTCCAAGCGGCCACACCAATGCCGCCTATCTTGCCGCGATTGCCTATGCTTATGCCGTGCCGGAGCGTTTTTCCGAGTTGCTGACGGCGGCTTCGCAACTGGGCGAAAGCCGTATCGTTGCCGGCATGCATTCCCCCGTCGATGTGATCGGTGGCCGCATAACGGCAACTGCGATCGCCGCTGCCGTCTTGCAGGATCCAAAGAACGCAGAGGTCAAAAAGGCGGCGCATTACGACCTGCAGGCCTATTTCGTAAAACGCCTGCCGCAGGGCCAGTCTCTGATCCAGTTCGCCCATAGCGAGGGTCTGGAAAGCGACCCCTATGCCGATGCGGCGAAAAACCAGGCCGATTATCGCCGGCGCATGACCTACTCCTTCAGTCGCAACACGGCTTGGGGCCATGCACCCATGGTGGTGCCGAAGGGCGCCGAGGTTCTGCTCGAAACACGCCTGCCTTATCTTAATGCCGCACAACGTCGCGCCGTGCTGTTTTCCACCGGCATCGAGGCGGGTTATCCGCTGCTCGATGACAGCAACGGCTGGGGCCGCATCAATCTGGTGGCCGCTGCCGGTGGTTATGGTGCCTTTGACGGCGATGTCGAAGTGACGATGGACGCTGCGGCCGGTGGCTTCAATGCGCAAGACCGCTGGACGAATGATATTGCCGGGGCAGGGCGTCTCGTCAAATCCGGCAGTGGGGCGCTCACGCTCAGTGGCAACAATAGCTATGGCGGCGGCACGATTGTCAGGGACGGAACATTGGTTGCGTCTTCCGCCGATGCGCTTGGAACCGGTAATGTGCTGGTCGCGGGCGGCACGCTCTCGCTTGCGGCGGGCAGGGATGTCGTGATCGGCGGTGATTATACGCAGTCGGGCGGCACGCTGGCGGTCGACCCGCAGAAGACTGCGCTTCGGATCAAGGGCAATGCGATGCTAGATGGCGCGACGCTGAAGCTCGCTTTCGATGGCGGCGCGCCAGCCGCCGGCACGCGGCTCGACGTGATCTCTGCCAACGGCCTGACCGGGACATTCGCCACGATAGATGCGGGCAATGTGAGGGTGCGGCCGGTCTATACCGGTTCGGCACTGTCGGTGGTGGTGGAATAGGCCGATGCAAGGGGCCTGCCGGGCGCGGTTTAAGCCGCCGCGCCCAGAGGTTGGTTCAAGAATCCTGCCGCCGCATCAGCAGGAAGATGACCGGTGCGGCGAGCACCGAAACGATGGCGGCAATGATGAAGGAGGCTTGATAGCCGAATTTCTCGGCAATCGCGCCTGCGCCCAGCCCGCCAATCATGCCGACAACGCCATCCATGCACTGGAACAGGGTGAAATCGACCCCGGCCTGCCGGGGGTCGGACCAGCCCATGAAACAGGCGTAAAGCGCGACGAAGCCGATGGACATGATGCCCGACGAGCTAGCCACCGCAACCGCCATGACGACCCATTGCGAAATATCGCGATGAACGCTGAAATAGGCGAAAAGGCACAACAGCGCAGTCTGCACGAAGATGGCGATGAGCAGGATTCGTGACGCCCCGTAGAGGCGTACCAGCGTTCCGCCGAGCAGCGCGCCGGCGAAACCGACGATCATGCTGCCCACGCCATTCAGTGCGCCGATGGTGGCGAGATCGAAACCGTAATCGACCAGGAACGGGCCGAGCATTGCCAGACCCCATTTCTGCGCCGCGACATAAACGGCCGCTACGAGAAGGCCGGTGCGGACTTCCCGTCGCTTGAGCGCGTTTTTGATCGATGGCAGGTGGTCCCGTGTTTGCGGGACCGTTCTTGCCGCCGGGCCGAGCAGGAAGGGGAGCGCGAGCAGGATGACCAGCCCGGCCATGACCAGCGTGGCGCTCGTCCAGCCGGCGCGGTCCACCAGCACCAGAAACAGGCCGGCGCCGATAGCGGAGCCGAGATAGGAGCCGCCTACCTGTGCGGCGTTGCCCCATCCATGATGCTCTTCCGCCAGCGTTTCGACCGCATAGCCGTCGCAGGCGATGTCGACTGTCGCCGTCACCAGCGCGATTACCGACAGGATGGCGATTGCGACGGAAACCGGCGACGGGCCGGTGAAAGCAAGAACAGCGAGGCCGCAGGCGCAGGCGGCGATGCCCGTGCCGATGATCACCCGCGACCGGTTCCTGCCAACGGGCGGCAGCCGGTAACGCTCCACATGCGGCGACCAGAGGAATTTCAGCGCCCAGGGCAGAACGACGAGATAAAGAAGGCCGATCTGGTCCAGCGGCAGTCCGGCGGTTCTGAGCACCGCCGGCAGGCCGAGAAAGGTCAGCCCGCCAATCACGCTCTGGCCGACATAAAGCCCGCCGACCGCCACGAAGACGGCGGCCGGCGACGGCTTGGTTGTGGCAGGGTTCTGCTGCAGCATCAGAAGCGATACCGGATGCTGCCGACGACCTTGCGGCCTTCGTCATAATAGCAGAAGCCTGTGGTGCAGACCTGTTTCACCTCGTCGAGAAGGTTGGTGGCGTTGATCTGCAATTTCACGCCTTCCAGCGAGGGCAGGGCCTTGCCGAGATCGTAGCGCAGCGAGGCGTCGACGAAGGTGCGGGCCTCATTGTCAAGAATGGGGGTGTGCTGGTTGTCGCCGAAGCTCGATCCGACGTAACGAACGCCCGCGCCGATGCCGAGGCCTTCGAGCGCACCGCTCTGGAACTCGTAATCGGCCCACAGCGAGAAGGTGTGATAGGGCGAGGAATTGAGCTGCTTGCCCACCGTTTCCGACGTCAGTTTGGTAATTTCAACGTCGTTATAGGAATAGGAGCCGATGAGGCTCCAGCCATTGTCGAGCGAGGCCGTGGCTTCGAGTTCCACGCCGCGCGAGCGCAGGTCGAGCTGGCGCAGCAGGTTGATGCCGGACGAGGTCTCATAGACCGTCGCATTGTCCTGATCGAGATTGAAGAAGGCGGCGCTCAGCAGGGCGTTATATTGCGGCAGGGCATATTTCACGCCGAGCTCATATTGCTTGCCGAGCGTCGGCTGCGCCTGTCCCGTTACCGTTCCCGTGGTGATGATGACGCCCGGATTGGCGACGAAGGAGGTGCCGTAGCTGATATAGGGCATCACGCCGCTGTCAAAGACATAACCGAGGCTGGCGCGGCCGGTCGTCTTGGTTTCATCGCCATCATAGATGGGAGCCGCTGCGTCTCCGACGGTCTGGGTCTGATATTCGGTGTCCAGCCAGTCGTGACGAATGCCGGTCGTCAGGCGCCAGCGGTCGATTTCGACCTGATCCTGCGCATAGATGCCGAGCGTGTTCATCCTCTGCTTCAGTATCAGCGACACATCAGGCACATAGGTGAAGGTGTCGGTGAAGGGGCTGGCGCCGCTGCCCTGTTTTGAGGTGTAGGACATGTGGCTGAAGTCGATACCGGTCAGCAGCGTATGTTTCGCCTGGCCTGTGTCGAATTCTGTCTTCAAGTAATTGTCGGCGGAGACGCCTTCATTGTCCTCGATGGTGATGCCGGGATAGTTGGCGAAGACCCATTGCTGGTCGGCCGAAAGGGCCGAATAACGCGCCTTGCTGTAGAAGGTGACGTTGTCGTTGATTTCATGCTCGAACTCATAGCCGATACGCCATTGTTTCTGCTCGAAATCATTAAAACGGGAATCGCCGCCATAAACCCGCGTCGCGCCGATCGACTTGCCGTCGCTGCCGTAATTGTTGATGTATCCCCAGGTGCCGCCGGTGGTGCTGTCCATATATTCGCCGAGCAACGTCAGCTTGGTGCCGGCATCCGGCTGGAAGGTGAAGGCCGGCGCGATGAACAGCCGGTCGTCCTTGATGGCGCTGATCTCGTTGCGGCCGTCGCGGGCCACCCCGGTCAGGCGGTAAAGCATGGTCTTGTCGTCATCGACGGCGCCGGAAAGATCGAAAGCGCCCTGCACGCGGCCGAAGGAGCCATATTGCAGCTCCACCTCGCGCAGCGTCTCTTCGGTCGGGCGTTTCGAGATGATATCGACAATGCCGCCGGAGCTGCTTGCACCATAGATGGAGGCGGCGGGACCGCGCAGGATGGAAACAGCTTCCACGCCATAGGGCTCGAGCCGGGCACTGCCGTTCTGGCTGCTGACCTGCCGCAGGCCGTCGCGGAAGATGCCGGTGGTGCTGAGATCGGTGCCGCGCACCTTGAAGGCGTCGAAACGCGGCTCCGCGCCATATTGGCCGATGCGCGCGCCGGGCGTGTAGTTCAGCGCTTCCGAGAGGTTCTGCGGCTTCAGGTCGTCAAGCTGCTTGCGGCTGACGGTGGTGATCGACTGGGCGGTTTCGGCAACCGGCGTATCGGTCTTGGTGGCGGTGCGGCCGGATTTGCCGACATAGCCATCGCTCTCGATGATGCCCCTGGCGCCTTCAAGGCCGGTGCCCTGCACGGTGATCGGCGCAAGCAGGGTGCTGCCGGCGGCAGCCGAACCGCCGCTTTCGGCGGTCTGGCTGGCGGGATCGAAAATGCGGACGGTATTGCCGCCGGCCAATGCATAGTTCAGTCCCGATCCGGCCAGAAGCCCGCTGACTGCCGCCGATACGCTGAGCGTGCCCTTGACGCCGACCGTGCTGCGACCCCTGGTGATCGCGGAGGGGTAGACCATGCGCTGATTGGCCTGGCGGCCGAAGCTGAGAATGGCGTTTTCCAGCGGCCCTGCGGGAATGGAGACGGTGACGGTGGCGGGTGCGCCGCTTGCGGCGGGCGGTGTCTGCGCGCTGGCGGTCGTGGCGCCCGGACCAGCCGAGACGATGCCCCCGATAATCGCCGTCGTCGTCAGCCAGAACCAGCCGCGTGCCTGCTTACCCAAATTCATGTCATTCCCTCTCACTCGTGATCTCATGCCCCCCGCTGAAACGGGTCCTGATTGCATAGAGTGAAAAGGCGGACCGACTCCTGACGTCGGATCTGCGAAAAAAGCTATTTTATCGCGAGCGGACGAAAACCAGCATTCCGGAAAGCCGCGATACCGAAACGGGAAGGCTCTCTTCGAGAATGGTGAGGGCCTGATCTGTGTCCTTGAGATCGAAGATGCCGGAGACGTGCTGCCTCGCCGCCGCCTCATCGAGGATGACGATGCGGCCCCGGCGATATTGCGAGAGAATATCGAGAACCTCGCGTAGCGGCTGGCCGGAGAAGACGAGCTTGCCTTCGCGCCAGGCCATGCTTTTGGCGACATCCTTGCGGGCGCGCATCAGCCGGCCGTCGCCGCCAAGGGTCACGGCCTCTCCGGGCGTGAGTACGGCGATCTCGGCGCCTGTGGTCACCTCCACCCGGCCTTCCTCCACCTGCACCTCCTGCGGCAGCGCGCCATTGCCGGTGCGCACCGAATAATGGGTGCCGAGCGCTTTTGCCGTCAGCGCTCCATCCTCGACGATGAAGGGCCGCTCCGGGTTTTTGGCGACATCGAAATAGGCTTCGCCGCGAAGAAGGGTGATGCGCCGTTCCTTTTGCGAATAATGAACCGAAATCGCGGTATCGGTGTTCAGGCTGATGCGGCTGCCGTCTTCGAGCGAAAGCAGGCGTGTTTCGCCGATTTCGGTGTAAAAATCCGCCTGCCAGCGGTCCTTCAATCCGCTTTTCTCCGCAACCAGCGCTGCAAGCCCGATGAGGCAGAGACCGGCAACACCCGCCAGCATTGCCCGGCGAGGTCCGCGCCGTTTTCGCTGTTCAACCGGCGCAAGCTCTATATCGCCAAGCTCGCCCCAGAGGCTCTGCATGTCCTCATAGGCGCTGGCATGGGCGGCGTCGGCCCGCAGCCAGACATGAAACGCCTCGCGCTCCGCCTCCGTCGCATCTGCCGATTGCATGCGCGCCACCCAAAGCGCGGCCTCTTCGGCCAGACCGTCATCGGTCAAGCCTTTATCCTTCAGACCGTCCGGGCGCTTGTTCATGTCCTGATCTGCCGTTCGTTGCGTGCTGAGATGTGTCCCCTCTCCCGTATAGAGTGAAAAAGGATGCGAACACCTGATGACGGTCTACATTTTTATTTGCGCGCGGACCTGACGGCAGTGCAGCAGCGCCTTGATGATGTGTTTTTCCACCATATTGCGGGAAATGCCGAGACGGGCGGCGATTTCGCCGTTGGAGTGGCCATGCAGGCGGCTGAGCACGAAGACCTGCTGGCAACGCTTGGGCAGGGCCTCGATGGCCCGTGCCATTAAAATAAGGTGCTGCCGCCCGGCGACGATCCGCTCCTGCCCCGGCTCTTCGCAGGCAACGGCAAAACCCGCTTCGTAGGGTGCGAATAATGGCCGCTCTCGCGACTGGCGAATGGCTGTCAGGCGGGCGACGGACCGGGCGATCTGGAAGAGATAGGCCTGTGGATTGTCGATCAGCGTGGCATGAGAAACCTCCAGCGCCCGCAGCACGGTTTCCTGCATGGCGTCGGCAGCGTCTTCCCGGTTCTGCAGGCGCCGGCGGAAAAACCGCATCAGGCGGCTTTCCTCGTCGGCATCGAGAACCTGTAACAGAGCTTTGCTCATCAATCGACCCGGTGGCGTACTGGCTTGACGCATGAAGCAACAGGATATGCTGCGTCATGTCATAAACATGATAGTTGCAATCATATTTATCGCCCTTGGATGCAAGCTGCCAACCAGTAAAAAACCGGGGGCGAAATCAGGCTCACGTTTCCGTTATGATTGTTGCGGGATTACATCAGGCCGCTTGGGCTGAGTTACAGGAAATAGCGCACCCCGAGCGGCAGCAGCGCCGCACCTATGGCGGATGGATCGCCCTTTGTTTCGCTGAGAACCAGCTTGGCCTCCTTCGGTCCGACGCCATAACGGTGTTCGCGCTGGGAAGGCATGTGCGTGCGCTCGATCATCATCTGGCCAAGTGCGCGCGGCAATTGTCCACCGAAGACGATGGCCTGCGGATCGAGAACCGCGATCAGGCTCGCTACTAGCCTGTCCACCTGCGGCATGGTCTCGTTCAGCCATTCCTCAACGCCCGGCCATGTGGGGTCGAACTGCTGATACAGCGGTTCGATCGAGTGAATGTCGACACCGTTTTTCTGCAGGGTGGCGATCAGATATTGCAGGGCCGGCCGTTTGGGCGATTCATCCGGGCTGTATATGCCGCTGAATTCGCCGGCATTGCCATGGAAGCCGTGGAACGGTTGCCCGCCGAGGATCAAGCCGCCGCCGAAGCCGTAATTGAAGGACAGATAGGCGAAGGTCTGACACCAGGAGCCGACACCTCGAAGGCTTTCGCCGATCGCGCCCGTGGTGGCGTTGTTCTCCAGCCAGACAGGCAGTTGGAACCGTTTCTCAAGGATAGGCTTCAGGTCCATCAGCGACCAGTCGCGAAGAGGTTCAGGCGCGTTGAAGGCGCGGTCCTCCGACACGAAAAAGCCGGACATGGAAAAACCGAGACCAAGCAGTCGCTCGCGCGGAATGCCATGTTCCGCCAGCAGCCGTTCGAGCGCCAACGACAAGGCCGCGAGCGTCTCTTCCCGGTCCTCCGGAAGCATCTTCAGCTTTTCCTCGACAATGACATCGCAACGGAAATCGGCGATGCAGATCACCAGGGAGTCGGTGTTGATGGAAATGCCAAGAGAGTAAGCCGCTTCCGGCACGAGTTCGATGGTCGGGCTCGGCTGGCCGCGTGTGCCCTTGATCGGTGCGCCGGTACGCAGAAGCCCACGCTCCAGCAGGCCCTCGATCAGGCGGTGCACGGATTGCTGGGTCAGGTTCGTGTGGCCGGTGATCGACGCGCGGGCAATGGGCCCCTGGCGGCGCACGATATCCAGAATGAGACGCTCGTTTTCGCTGGCAAGCGGCTGGCGGTCGAAACTCTGGGGCTGGGTCTGATCCATGGTCATCGCTCTGGATAATGGCTGTGCGGGGCGGCTGCAATGCGGACCACCGTGGCTGACATAACTTTTCATGGATCCTGTTATAAATAATACACTATGAGTGTATTAAATCCAGACGCTCAACAACCGGTTCGCAGGAGCCGCCTCGGCCGCGGCACTGGGAAAGTCTGACACCGGCAACCAGCGCCGGTAAACACAACGTCTGAAAGTGAAAATCATGCATCAAACCCTTGCCGCCTCTCGAAATACCTCCAGCCCCTGCAATGTCCTTGCGCTCTGCTCGCGCGACAATCCGGCCATTCTGACCATTGCCCATCGCGGTTTCTGGACCGCCACCGCCGAAAATTCGCTGGCTTCCGTCCGTGCCGCGGTTGCAGCGGGGGTAGAGATGATCGAGATCGACACGCAGGCGACGGCCGATGGCCAGCTGGTCGTGATTCACGACGGGACAATCGACCGCACGACGACGGGGAAGGGCGTCGTGAATGCGCTGCCCTTCGAGGTGGTCCGCGCTGCAAGACTGAAGGCCGGTGCGGGTGGCGATGCGGCCGAGGTGACCGATGAATGCGTGCCGACGCTGGAAGAATTGCTGGAAGAGGCGCGCGGCCGGATCGCCGTCAATATCGACACCAAATTCGCCCGCGATCTGCCACTGGTCATGGAAACCGTGCTGCGGCTCGGCATTCAGGATCAGGTGCTAGTGAAGACCGATGTCGACCCGGAAGCCGCCCGTTTCGAGGTGCTGGATGCGCACTGGTTCGGCAAGATCCCACACATGCCGATGTTCCCGGTGCGGAAGGGCAAGTTTGCGGAGGATTTGCGTCGTATCGAGGCGTTGTGTGCGCCGATGATCGAAGTGAAATTCACCGATATAGCCGATCTCGCTGAAGGTCGTGCCGAGATGGAGCGCCAGAACATCCGTCTCTGGATCAACACGCTCGACGTCGCCCATTGCCTTGATTTCAACGACACGCGCGCGCTGGCGGACCCTGAAGCCGTGTGGGGCGCTCTCGCCGGGGCCGGCGTCGGAGCGATCCAGACGGATGAGGTCGAAGCTTTCACCGGCTGGCTAAAGACGGCCCCCGCCGCGACCGGTAGAGCATGGGCAAGATGAGCAAGCGTCTCGAAGCGCCGTCGCCATCGTCCTGGTAAAGTCGATGGCAGATGTGTTGAAACATCTGCCATCTGCATATCAGCCGGCTGAAACGCCGCAACCGAGCAATGTCCGGTCGGGCCGCTATCGGTCGTCAGTTCGCCCGGGACAGCGCAATTGCATCAGGACCTGCGGGAAAACGAAGCTGGCCGGATAGGTCATGGACGGCGCTCCAGATCGCGTCGGCAACATCGCCTTCGCTGGTCGTCATGGCCGGTTTGGCGAAGCCTTCAAGGATTGGTCCTGCAAAATCCATGTAGTCTTTCGGCAGCAGTTGCTCCAGCGGAAGGATGGCGTTTGTCGTGAAGCGGGTGGTCGGGGCATAGCCCGGTTCCACCAGCTTTACCCTGATATTGAAATGACCCAGTTCATGCGCGAGCGAGCCGGAGAAGCCCTGGATTGCCTGCTTGCTGGCAGTGTAGGCGGCGGCGAGCGGGAAAGAGGCGAGCGTGGCGCTGGATGTTACGTTGATGATGGTGCCGGATCTGCGCTTTCGCATCTGCGGGATTATGGCCTGCGTCATCGCCATCACACCGAAACTGTTGGTCTCGAAGATCGTGCGGATTGCCGATATGGGTGTCGCTTCGAAAGCGCCGACCATACCGATGCCGGCATTGTTCACCAGCACATCGACCGGACCTGCCGCATCGATCAGCGCCGCGATGCTTTGTTCGTCCGTCACATCCAGCGGCAGGACGCGCAACCGCGCAGTATCGCCAACGAAGCGGTCGGGATCCGGATGCCGCATGGTGGCAACGACATTCCAGCCACGCGAAAGAAAGAGCTCTGCGGTTGCCTTGCCATAGCCCGATGAGGTGCCGGTGATGAGGATCGTTCTGGTCATCATAATCTCCTTTGTTTGATATGGCCGGAGATAGACGATGTGCTCTGGATGATATATGCTCGTAACACCACAATTTATTATTGATCGTCCAGATAATGGATCCTCTCAGCGATATTATCGATCTTTTGCGGCCGAGCGCGGCCGTTTCGAAGCCGATTTCCGGACGAGGCCGATGGGGCGTGCGTTATCGCGCCTATGACGCCCCGGGCTTTGCCGTCGTGCTGGTCGGTGCGGCATGGCTTATGATCGATGGCCGGGAACCTCTGCGGCTGGCGCGTGGCGATTTCCTGCTTTTGCCGTCAACGCCCGCCTTCTCGCTTTGCAGCGACGGCGACGTCGACTGCATTCCGGTCGAGCCGCAAGATCAGGCGGTGCGGCATGGGCAACAGCATGGGGAACCCGATTTTGTTGCGCTGGGAGGAAGTTTCACGTTCGAGCGGATCAACGCGGCGCTGCTGCTTTCGTTGATGCCCGAGTTGATCCATGTGCCTGCGGGAGAGGGTGGAGCATCCAGGCTGGCGCGTCTGATCGAGTTGCTGGCGGAGGAGTGCGCGCGCGAGGATGTGGGCAAGGATTTGATCATACGGCGCATGCTGGAGGTTTTGCTGGTTGAAGTGCTACGTCGGCCGAACGCCGGTAACGAGGCCATTCCTGCAGGACTGGTGAAGGGAATGCGCTTGCCGGGGCTTGCCCGCGCATTGTCCGCCATGCACGCCGATAGACGTGTGAATTGGACCGTGGCCGAACTGGCTCGCATCGCCGGCATGTCGCGTTCGGCCTTCGCAGCACGATTTAATGAAATGCTAGGCTGCGCGCCGATTGAGTATCTGGCTCGCTGGCGGATGGCGCTGGCCAGGGACGCGCTGATACGCGGGGTGAAGTCCCTCGATGATATCGCGGAGGAGATCGGCTATGAATCCGTCAGTGCATTCAGCACCGCTTTCCGCAGAAGAAGCGGTGTCGCTCCTGGCGTCTTTGCCCGCGCAAATGGCGACAGACGCCGACAGCAGGCAGGATTTTTCCAGCCGTTGCCGGTCATGCGGTAAGGGCCGTCCCGGCTTACCGCGAGGGAGGGGCGGAATAGGCGGGTTCGCTCCACAGTAGGCGCCGCGGATCTTCGGCGGCTCTTATTGGGCAGACGGCTACCGGCTAACAGCGGCTAAGCCCATCCCTTCAGCGCTCTACCTGAATAATAGCTGGGCGTCGTGGCACGGTAGATCGGTATGCTGGCTGCACCGAGATGCGGCAAGTCACTCATCATCGATTTGCGTATTTCGGGGGGCTCCACGAAGAAATCCTCGCCAAGCATTTCCAGCGACCCGATGCGCTCCACGATATGGTCGAGAATCCAATCGGGCAGTGATCCGCCAAAAATGATGGCGCCGGGATCCATCGTGCGGGCGACGGTCAGAGCCAACACCCGCAGCTGGTCCGTTGCCCTTTCAAGCCAGGTAACCACCGCCGGATGGTCGCGATAGCTTTCATCAATATCCCTTAAGCGCCGGACACCCACCCCGTGGGCGGCGAGCGTGTCGCAAAGATCCTGTCCGGAGGGACGAGGATGTGATTTGGGAAACAGGCCACCAAACTCGCCAGCATTTCCGTTCGTGCCGCGATAAAGATGACGCTGCACCACGACGGCGCCGCCGATACCATATGTCAACCAGATCATCGCAAAGTTACGGATACTGCGGCCCGCACCGTAATAAAGCTCTGAGAGAATGACGGTGTTGCCGTCGTTTTCATGAAAGACCGGGAAATCGAAATAGGGTTGGAAGTCCTTTTCGACGTCTATATCGCGCCAGTTCTCGAACTGCCTGATGCGAAACACATGGCCTCGATCGCGCTTGAAGTGGCCCGGAAAGCTGATGCCGCAACCCAGGACATCCTTCTTTCTTATTTTAGCCTTTTCCAGCACTTGGCGGGAAGCCCTTTCAGCCATTTCCATGATGTGTTCGAAACTGTGCCCTTCGAGTTCGGACCGAATTTCCTGCCTGATCGTGCCGTTCAGATCGGCGATACAAACACGCAGATCGTCTGGATTGAAATAGACCCCCAGAGTGAATAGTCCATTCGGGTTTATTTCAATTGCCGTGGAGGGTTTGCCGCGCTTGCCGCCACTGCGAGCTTCCTCCGCCTCGAGGATCAGGCCGGATTCGAGAAGATTTGCGGTCAGGCGTGTTAGGGTCGGTGCAGAAACATCCATCTCGCGTGCCAGCTCGATACGCGACATGCCTCCCTTTCCGCGCAAGATTTCAAGCAGTCGCCGCTCATTGTAGCCGAGGTCGATCAAACCATTCTCCTGCGAGACGTTACGCCGGATGAATAGCGCAAACCAAGCGGTTGTACAGCAAATTTCGATGAGTCAGAGGCATATCGAGCCAGTATGAGGCGAATTGAGTTTCCTTAATTCCCCGTTTTATCAATGAACTAGGGCCTTTAGGAATTTTAGAACCGATCGCCGCTTGACTTATTAATTTACGTAAAGAAAATAAATATCAGACAACGAGCAACGACACCAAAAATAGCAAGAACCTGTCGCAAGTCCTCGTCTGTCAGGGAACAAAAAACGGAGATCCTCATGCGTCAATCATGCACTATTTTCGCGCGCCTTTTTACTGGCGCAGCATTCCTAGCAAGCGCCGCACTCGCCCACGCACAAGGCACTGTCGTGGTGTATTCGGCAGCGCCGCAGCAGCTCATGGACGAGTTGTTGCCAATGTTTGAAAAGAAGACCGGCACCAAGGTGGAGCTTGTTAAAGCTGGATCCGGCGAGCTGATGAACCGCATTAAGGCAGAAAGCGGCAAGGCGGGGGGCGACGTGATCTGGAGCGTTGACGGCACCGTCATCGACTTCTCCGCTGATCTTTTCGAGCCTTACAAGCCTGTCGAAGCGGCCGCGATCAACACAGCTTTTTCGCCGAGTGCGAACTGGGTGCCTTTCACAGCTGTCGTGACAGCCTTCATTGTCAACAAAGAGGCTTTGAAAGGCGCGCCGGTTCCGACGTCCTGGGCCGATCTCGCCAAGCCTGAATATAAGGGCCTGATCTCCTCGGCCCGCGCTGATCAATCTGGTTCAGCATACATCCAGATGGCAACTGTCTTGCAGGACTTCGACAGTGAGGAGAAGGGCTGGGAGATCTATACCGGTATCCTTGGTAACTCTGTCCTATCCACCTCTTCCGGCGCCGTTCCACGTTTTGTCAATGATGGCGAGCAGGCCGTAGGCATTACGCTCGAAGATGCCGCTCTGCGTTACAAGCTAGGCAGCGCTCCGGTCGAGATTGTCTACCCACAAGAAGGCACGGCAATAGCGCCCGATGGTATGGCGCTCGTCAAGGGTGCGCCGAACGCCGAGAACGGCAAGGCTTTCATCGATTTCATCGTGTCCAAGGAAGCGCAGGAAGTCGTGGTGAAAGCCGGCCGTCGGTCGGTACGAACCGATGTTCCGGCAAACGCGGCACTTGTTCCGCTCTCGGATGTTCCTGATGCGAAATACGATTTCAAGTGGGCTGCCGACAACCGATCGCGCCTGATGGAAAAATGGAACGAGATACTTCTCGACGTCCAGTAAGAGCATAGGGCGGCGCATCACGCGCCGTCCCCCTCTACTCGTTCACATCCACATTTTCATTCCGTCCACCGTGGTCGCGCGCCGCGCAGGATATATCTTGGAGCAGCACATGGCCGCCGTTGAGATTAACAGCATCAAGAAAAGCTATCGTAATGTCGTTGCACTTTCCGACATCAGCATCTCAATTCCTTCGGGATCATTTTTCACGCTGCTTGGCCCGAGCGGTTGTGGAAAGACCACCCTTTTGCGCACGATCGCCGGGTTTCACCAACAGGACAGTGGCAGCATCAGCATCGAAAGACAGGCGATTGAGCATGTGCCCGCCCATAAGCGTGATGTCGGGATGGTGTTTCAGGATTATGCAGTTTTTCCGCATATTTCGGTGTTCGATAATATTGCCTTCGGTCTGAAGCAACGTAAGGCATCGTCCGCCGAGATCCGCGAACGAGTCGCCAAGATCCTCGATATCGTGCAGCTTGCTCCGTATGCCAAGCGCATGCCGCACGAGCTTTCCGGCGGCCAGCAGCAGCGTGTGGGCCTCGCGCGCGCACTGGTCATTAATCCCAAAGTGCTTTTGATGGACGAGCCGCTATCCAACCTCGACGCCAAACTGCGCGTGGACCTGCGGCGGGAACTGCGTGAAATCCAGCAGGCCATGAACATCACGACGGTCTATGTTACCCATGATCAGGAAGAGGCGCTCGCCATGTCCGATCTGGTTTGCGTCATGTATGGGGGAGTAATTCAGCAGGCTGCGCCACCCTGGGAAGTCTACAATAATCCCTCTAACCGTTTCGTCGCGTCTTTCGTTGGAGCCAATAACTTCCTGACGCTTGATCGCACGGGCGGGCAGATATTCCTGTCAGGCCACAAGGTTGCACTGCCGCAAGCGGATGCGATTTCACGGGAACGGAAGGTCGTCGCAGCGATCCGCCCCGAGGCGATTTCAGTGGGTCTTTCCGCGATCTCTGCTCAAGACCGCATCGACCTGCCCGTGACCATCCGTCAGGTCAGTTTCACCGGACGTGAAATGAACGTAGCGGCCTTACTCTCCTCGGGTGAAGAGATCGAGGCAATCACCAAGCCGTCACCAGAGATCATCGCCCTTGAGCCGAACCAGAAGACAACCTTTTCCTGGCGGGCGGCCGATACTCAGCTTTTCGGTGAAGGTGTGACGGGGGAGCGCTTGTCATGACGGATATGACCGCCACTTCAACGCCTGGAGGTTTTCGCCTGCGGCTGCCGGGTTTCTGGACAAGTGTCACGGCGCTTGCCGTGATCTTGCTGGCAATTTTCCTGATCCTTCCGATATTCAGTGTGTTTTTCATCAGCTTTTTTGATGCGAAGACCGGTGCGTTCGGGCTCAGCAACTACGCGGAGGTGTTCACGCGCCGGTTTTACACCGTGGCCCTCTGGAACACATTGCTGATCGGCGTCCTGGGCATGCTCGGTGCCTGTCTTCTTGGGATCCCGCTTGCATTTTGCACGTCGCGTTATCGCATCAAGGGACGCACATTCATCGCGACCTTTGCAGTTCTTGTTCTCTGCGCACCGCCTTTCATCGGTGCTTATGCCTGGATCATGCTGTTCGGTGCCAACGGTGCGGTCACCAACCTTTTGTCTTTTGCCGGCATCTCATTGCCAACGATTTATGGAATACCCGGCATCGTCATGGTCTTCAGCCTGAAGTTCTTCCCCTATATCTTCCTGATGACGGAAAATGCCCTGAACACCATCAACAAGTCTTATGAGGATGCGGCGGAAAACCTCGGCTGCACGGCGTTTGAGCGTTTCCGCAAAATCACCTTGCCCCTTGTTTTTCCAGCAGTCAGCACAGGTGCGATCATCTGCTTCGTGCTTTCCATCGCCGACTTCGGAACACCCGCCATTCTCGGCAAGGGCATCAGGACGCTGTCGACGATTGCTTATGCGCAATATACCTCCGAAATGGCGGGCACGCCGACCATGGCCGTCACGATTTCAATGGTAATGATCGGGATTTCCATGGCAGCGCTTCTTCTCCAACGGCACATTCTCGCCAAGCGCCGTTACGCCAGCTCCCTGACCAACCGACCCGTTAAGCAGTCGATGCGCCCGCTGAAGTCATTCATCGTTCACGGTTTCTGCTATCTGGTAGTGTTCATTGCCATGCTACCTTCTCTAACGGTCATCTATACATCTTTCCTGGCGACGAACGGCCCCGTCTTTTCCGGTGGCTTCGGGTTTGACAGCTATGCTCGCATCTTGAGGGATTCCCCTCAGGCCATCGCCAACAGCTTTACCTTCGCACTGGCCGCAGTGGTGCTTATCGCGGTCGTCTCCGGACTCCTGTCCTTTATCGTCGTTAGGCGCGATAATGCCGTTTCCGGCTCGCTCGATCTGTTGTTGATGGTGCCGTATCTCATTCCGGGCGTCGTTATGGCGATCGGTTACGTCACGACGTTCCGATATCCTCCTTTCGATATCACTGGGACGGCGCTCATCATCATTCTTCTGGTGTTCATACGCCGGCTGCCCTATGGCGTCCGATCCACAACATCGATCCTCAGGCAGATCAAGCCATCGATCGAGGAGGCGGCGGTTAATCTTGGAGCTTCACCCGCAAAGACATTTCTGTCGGTGACGGTGCCATTGATGTTGCCAGGCCTCATCATCGGTTCGCTGATGAGCTTCATCACCGCCATCAACGAACTTTCCTCGACGCTGATCCTTTATACGGCGCGCACGATTACCATGCCGGTCCTGATCTACATCCAGGTAATCGACGGTGAATTCGGGACTGCGGCCGCGCTTTCGACCGTACTATTGGTTAGCACCGGGATCTGTGTCTTCGTCGTCTTTCGCCTTTCGGAAGACAAGGAAGCTTCCTTCGTCTGACCTCTTACACCCCAGTAAAGATAATAGCTGCGGTGACCGACGTGTCCCGTCCGCTCCCCTCTGCAAGGAAATCAACAAAATGAATATCGCGAGCTTTTCGCAATCGAAATACAAGAACGCCGCAACGCCGGGGGACGACGTGGCAGTTCTTCTTCCCGGCCGGGTTCTGGCTGTTTTCGACGGTGCGACCGATCCGACCGGAGCAAGTTACGACGGGCTGAGTTCCGGCCGTATCGCCGCACTTGCCGCAGCAAACGCGGTCGCCGAGATGAGCATAAAGGGCACCTTGCAAAGCTGTGAGGCGGCAGCTCTGTTTCAAAGTATCAGCGACCTCCTGAAATGCGAGGCGAAGCGCATCAATGCAAGCCATCCACCATCCACAACGCTCGCGATTGTCGCAGATCTGGGTGACAGTTTTCGCCTGCTTCTGGCCGGCGATTCTGGTGTGCGTATCAACGGTACCCGCCTGCTGCAGCACGCCAAGCTGATAGACAAGGTCAGCACGTCGGCGCGAATTCATGTTTTCAAAGGGCTCCTGGCGACACATGGGGACGGCGATGCTGCTGAGGCAAAAACCCGCGCCACCATATTTTCCGGCCTTCACGCTGCTGTTAAAGCTGGCATCATGACGATGCCGGAAGCCGAAAAAGTCGTCGCCGCCGCGGCTGTCGCAAGCGGCCTTCAAAACGATATGGAAGCGGTCGAAGAGTTTCTGATGGGCGGCATTCGTGTCCAGCCACATTATGCAAACAGGCAGGGCCATGTTCTCGGTTACGCGTCGATCAACGGTGGGCAGGTGATAGGGGAGGGCTTGGTCGATCTAACCCTTGCCAAGGACACGGTCACAAGCCTCGAAATTTTCTCTGATGGTTATCTGTCATTGCCAAGCGGCATCGATGTCGCAGACTGGGAAGCGGAATTTGCCCGCGTCGAGGCAGCAGATTTTCACAAGCTCAGCGACTACCCGTCGGTGAAGGGATCCACAACGGGCGAATTCAGTGACGACAGGACGGTGATATGCCTAAAGGCTCGGTAATAAATCTGCTGCGGCAGGTATGGGGTCGCTGGCTGTGTTCTACCAGGCCGCAAAATCCCATAATTGACTGCCAGGCTCTCGCCACTTTGTGGGAGTGTTAAAGCCGTCTGAAAGACGCTGTGCATCTGAGGTCGTCGGGAGGAACCCTGGATCGCTAGCCCCTCGTCTCTCTGCCGGTATAGGAGCGATCGCTCCAGAGCAGGGCTTTGCGTGAGGGATCCGGGATCGATTCGGTGATGGCGCCAACGAACAGGATGTGGTCGGCGGCATCAACGGAGCCGACGAGCTCGCAATCAAGGGAGAGTAGCGCCCCGGCAAGCCGAGGGCTTCCTGAAGGCCAGGAATCCCACTGGCCGATCGAAAACCGATCCGGCAGGTTTCCCTTCCCCGCGAAAACGTCGGCGATCTCTTCCTGGCCCCTGGACAGCGCGGCGACAGAAAACCGCCGGCTTGCGGCTATGAGGTCGACCATACGGCTGCTGGCGTCGATGGAGATCATCAGAAGCGGTGGCTCCGCGCTGAGCGGCATGAAGGAGGTGATCGTGCGTCCGATCCGCTCATCCCCATGGGCGGATGAGGCCACCGCGACGATGAAGGCGAGGGCGCTCATCGCGTCCTTGAACTCACGTGGTGAGACGGCCGGCCTAGCGGAGGCTCTAAGCGGAAAATGCGCGTGATTGACCGCACCGCCATCGATAAGCTTGAGATTATGAGACATGCGACGCCGGGCTAACCGCCCGCTCCCGGATTTTTCGAAAAAATGGAAAACTTGGCCGCCGCGCCATTCATGATATCGGCATTGTCTGGCGGCGCTCTCTTTTGATGCACGCGCGGCCAGATGCCGGAATAGTGGCGGTTAAGGTCGAGCCAGACGTGCAGTCCCGGCTCCGTATCTGGCCTGATCGCTGCGGCGGGGCACTCTCGCTCGCAAATGCCACAGTCGATACATTGATCGGGATGGATGACGAGCATGTTCTCGCCTTCATAAAAACATTCGACCGGGCAGACGTCCACACAGTCCATATATTTGCAGGCGATGCAGTTTTCGGTGACGACATAGGGCATCTGGGTGCTCGAACGGAATGGCAGCCGGACGGCGGCTGTCCGGCTGCGCCTGAGCCGACAGGCCGCACGAGGTAGCGGCGCCGGCCAGATTGGTTCAATCAGGTCAGAGACGACCGGCGACCGCCTGCCAGTTCACCAGATTATCGAGGAAGTTCTCGATATAGGCCGGGCGCTTGTTGCGGAAATCGATGTAATAGCTGTGTTCCCACACATCGCAGCCAAGAAGCGCCTTCTGTCCGGAGCACAGCGGATTGACCCCGTTTTCAGTGCGGGTAATTTGCAGAGAACCATCGGTATCAACCACCAGCCACGCCCAGCCGGAGCCGAACTGGGAAGCGCCGGCAAGGGCGAAATTCTGCTTGAACAATGCTACCGAGCCGAAGGACTGTGTCAGCGCCTCTTCCAGCACCTTGGGCATCGCATGATGCTCAGGCCCCATGATTTCCCAGAAGAGAGTGTGGTTCCAGTGCTGGGAGGCGTTGTTGAATATGCCGGATTGTGCCACCGCACCCTTTTCATAGGTGCCTCGGACGATCTCTTCGAGGTTCCTGTTTTCCCACTCGGTCCCTGATATCGCCTTGTTGAGATTGTCGACATAGGCTTTGTGATGAAGATCATGATGGAACTTCAGCGTCTCCTCGGACATCCCCGAGGGGGCGAGCGCATCATGGGCATAGGGCAGGTCGGGAAGCTGGAAAGCCATGGGGTATTCCTTTGTCAACTGTTCGCTCAAGAGCGTGAAAGAGCCTTGCGAAATCAAGGTGACAGTACTTCTAGGACCTCTATCGCGGTTGAGGTCAAGTGGTTTTTTGATGTCATGCCAACGGCGTGCCGCCGCGGTGGTGAGGCAGGCCAGCCAACGGGACGGCGCTTCGGTTTACTTGCCTTTGCGCCTAGAATTTCTTGCTGACGCCGAGTTTCGCGCCTGCCGAGGTTTCCCCATCGCCCTCGATGTTGAAAAGGAGTGCTGCATCAAGCGACCAGTTTTCCGCCGTCTCCATGGAAACACCCGTCGCGAGGGAGCCAAATGCGCCAGATCCGTCAAGACTTGAGACGCCGACAGTACCCCCGAATCTCGGTGTGACGATCGAGCCGTTCTCAAGCGCAATCTGACGGGCCACCTCCGCGCCGAGGCTAACGCGGAGCTGTTCTTCGCGGAAACCTTCCAAGTCTATCCTGTCGCCGGCATCATTCCCCACGGCGTAATCGTCAACTGTCTCGGAAAAATAGACGCCACGAAGTTTCGGCGTGAAAGTCGTAACGTCATCAATATCCCATCGACCGGAAATCGACGTGTCGAACAGCCAGCGTGTGGTATCGAACGACCCGTCCCAGAAGGGCGTATCGATGTCATTTGCGGACCCTCCATAAAGAAGGCTACTGCTCCAGAAAATTCCCTTAGCGATTTCGAGCGATGCGTTCGGGCCTAGGAGCCAGCCGTTGCCGGTCAGTTCATTGTCACCGTCGGTGGGGTCGGTCATCCGGTCGAAGTGAAACGAGAAGCCCAGCAGAGCTTTGTCGGAAAGCAGATAGTCCACGCCGGCCGAGACCATGGCGAAACTGCCCCATTTGCTACCCGATTCATCACGATTGTGAACGAGAAACGTACCGTCCAGCCAGATGTTGAAGGCTGGCAGTTCGCTCTCCGTCACTCCATCGGACCTTTCGCGGGCAGCTTCAATCTGGGCGAGGCTGGTGGAAAAGCCGAGGACCATCCCTTCACCGGACGGTGTTGCGCGGGAGGTCACGGCCTCCGTTGCACTGGCCATCTGCCGGCGTTCCAGAAGGCCCGGAACCTTGATGGTTGAAGCAAGAAGATTCTGTCTTGCGCTGACGAAACCGTGCACGAGGCGGTCTATCTCTCGTTCGACCGCATCCTCGTTATATGTCTTGATATCGTACGTGATTGTCGCCTCGTTTGACACTCCTGTTGCGGTTTTCAAACGGAAGCCGACCCTCGCGGCGCCCTTAAACGCAGGGTTCGGTACGAATTTCAGGTATAACCCCGTCGACTGGACCGGGCCAGCCTGCGCGAACTCGCCATATACGATAGACGCCTGCCCGGCACCTTGTGGAGTCACGTACGTCAGATCGGCGCCCGTGAATGGGCCTCCCGTGGCTTTTGCGGTGAGATTGACATTTTTCGGTGCCCCGTCTTTCACCTCGATCAGCTGATCTTCGACACTCACTTCACGTGGGGTCACCTTCAGCGTATAGCCAACAGAAAGCGTGCTTCCGCGCGCATCCCGCACCTGGATGGTAAAGGTGTAATCCCCTTCTGTCTCGGTTTCGAGCGGCCCGGTCAGTTCGCCTGTCGACACGTTGAGCACCATTCCACGTGGCAACGTTCCGCCTGTGAGACCGTAGATGAGCGGCGCGGTGCCGCCAGAGCCAGTTATGGTCTGGCTGTAGGCTTCACCCGCCATCGCATCTTTCAGTGCACCGCCGGCGGGCGAGAGTGAAAGCGCGCCGGGAGGTGGCGTTACCGTCAAGGTAATGGTGGCGGTGGAACTGCCCGACGAATTGCTGACGGTATAGGTGATGCTGTCGGTACCGGAGTAGCCGCTTGCGGGACTGTAGGTGACACTGGTTCCGGCCACCGTTGCCGTGCCGTGTGACGGGCCAGCGACGAGGACCAGCGTGTCGACCCGGCCTCCGGAAAGGTTTAGCGGGACAGAGTTACCGGTACTGTCAGCAGCCACGGTCACTGCGCTGTCGGTTGCGACCGGGGCCTGCGCCAGCACGGCGATGTTGTAAATCGCCGACGCTACTACATCATCTGCGTCTCGCACCGTGACACTGAAGCTTGCGACGCCCTCCGCCGTCGGCACGCCAGCGATTTCGCCCGTTGCTGCATTCAAGCTCAAGCCGCTCGGAAGCGTGCCGCCGACTGCGTACTGATAGGGTGCACGTCCACCTGAAACCGAGATGATGGCACTGTAAGGTACTGCAGTAAAAGCATCGGCCAGTCGTCCGGGAGCGGGCGAGAAAACCAGCGTCGTTGCAGTCACATTGATGTTGACCGTCGCCGGTGCCGACGGACCGCTGACATTGGTCGCAGTGTAGGTAAAGCTGTCGTGGCCGGTATAGCCCGGCGCCGGCGTGTAGCTGATCGTGGTTCCAGTTGCGGTCGCCGTTCCATGCGCCGGTGCAGTCGCAACATTAACCGTGGTCGCTGCGCCGCCCGTTATGTCAAGGGGAAGAACGTTGTTCGACGAATCCGGCAGGATCGTGACCGAAACATCGTTTGCAATGGGCGCCGCTGGGTTGACCGTGAAACTACGCGTGACCTGCGTTGCGGCGAGGTAATCGTCGTTACCTGGCTGATCCGCGTTGATCGTGCACGTGCCGGTCGATACAAATGCCAAGATGCCGGTCGTTGTAACCGTGCAGACGGCTGTGGTGCTGGATGTGAAGACAGGCGTCAGGCCGGAATCGCTTGTCGCTGTCAGAGTGGGCGTTGTACCGAATGTCTGCGTGCCGGGATTGGTGAACGTTATTGTCTGGGCTGCACGCGGCGTAACGCTGTTTGATGACGCCGAGGGAGAGCCGGCCCCCACACTGTTTTCGGCTGTCACCGTAAACGTGTAGCTTTGGCCGTTTGTCAGGCCGTTAACAATGATTGGACTGCTCTGTCCCGTTACGGGCATGACGTCCGCCGGGCTTGCGGTGACTATGTAGGACGAAATAGAGGTGCCGCCGGTTTTCTGCGGAGGCTGAAACGATACCGATGCCTGCGTATCGCCAGCGGTCGCAGAGATGCCTGTCGGGGCATCGGGAACGGTGGGGGCGACGTTGATGGAATAGGCCCGGCTACCTGTTTCGCCATTTGCATCCGTTGCGGTAATGGTGAAGGCCGTATTCTCTGCTGCTAACGGCGTACCGGAGAGCACGCCAGCGGACGACAGTGTCAAGCCATACGGGAGAGTCCCCGTGGTTACTGAAAGGACTAGGGGGAGAGCGCCACCCGAGGCCGTCAGTGTCTGGCTGTAGGCGGTATCGTAGGTTGCCGCGGGAAGACTGGTCGGATTGATTTCGATGACGGGAGCGGCGATCGCCAGCGTATAGGATTGCGAGCCTGTACCGCCCGTGGAATCCGTTGCGGTCACCGTAAATGGGAAATTGCCGCTTCGGGTAGGGGTGCCGCTGAGTTCCCCGTTGGTTGTAAGCGAGAGACCGGGCGGAAGCGAACCAGCCGATACCGCAAAAGTGTGTGGCGCGGTGCCACCACCCGCGGAGAGGGTAATCGGCCCATAGGACTGCTGATAAACAGGGTTTGAAATCGTGACCGGCGTAATTCTTACCGGGTCATAGGTCACACTGTTGTCTGAACTTGTGGACGCTTCGTTTGGAAGCCCCGCCGGCGTCATCACGCTTCCGGCCGGAATGGCTGCAGTGACGGTTCCGACGCGGCTCATTCCGGTTACCGCAACCCGGTAACTTGGGCCCGAGCCCGTGATCGCGACATTGGTCGCTCCTGCGGTGCCGGAAAGCTGAATGTCGGCTGCGGAAAAACCGACGATCGGCTTGTCAAAAACAACATCAAACAGGATTGGAGAGCGAGAGGTCGGATCTGCCTGAGTGGCGGCCTGATTGATCGTCACCGTTGGATTAGTGTCCACCGTATGGCTTGAGCCGGAACCTGTACCCGTGCTGCAACCGCCGCCGCCTGAATAGGATGCGTTTACCTGATAGGTGCCGGACGCAAGGGTCGTCGTACGAAATGTGGCGGACGACGCCGGGCTGACTGGCCCTGTCGGCGACAGGCCGAGATTTGCAGATTGCGAACCGATGGAAATGTTGACGCTGCCTGAAGGTGATTGGCCGGCGTTGCAACCCATCGAGGAGACCGTCGCGGTCACGGCGACTTCTTGTCCGGGTATTGAAGGATTTGGCGACGATGTCACCGAAATGACAACGGGTCCGCCATCAACTGCTCGAACGACAGTCGGATTACTTTGGAACGACACAGGGATGCCGCCAAGTCTGAGGCCGGTGAATGAGGCTAGTTCCGTGAACTGGCCGGACATGACATCCATAGCATCCACTTGATAAGTAGCCGTGCAGAAAAGCTGCGCTCCGGTTCCTGTTGGGCTGTTGAATGGGTTACAGGAGATGTCCCTTTCCTTGATGGACGTCTTAGCGGGATCTAGCGTTGTTAAACTGTATGAGCCGGTGTCAATGACGAAGTCAAAGCGGACGGTGTCGCCGACCCGAGTGAACGTGTCGGGAGTGGCCGTCATCGAAACAGATTGAGCGAGGCTGGCCGTTACCGAAACGGTAACGAGCGCCAGGGCAAGCGAAGCCGCCGTCAGTATCCCGTAAAAACTCGACGCCGCACCACGGGCAACGTCACTCCACCAACTACGCCCGCTGCCCATATGCCCCCCAGCATTAGAATGTGCGAATATGCGAGACTTTGCTAGAGATGATTGGAGGTGGGAGTCAACCTCTGCTTGAATAAATCACAGGTGCTTCTTGTTATTTGCGGACAGCGTGTCGTTTTTGCCCCATCTGAAGGCGAAAAGTCGGTGCAACGATGAGGATTTCTGTTCACCGCCCGGCCCGTTCCACCATATCCACCCAATCCTGAAGCGCTCTTCGAATTGCCGAATCCGCGTCTTCACCGCGGGTGAACGCCCACCACGTGTGCGCGCCCTGCCAGACGGCCGCCATCTGCCAGCCGAGGCTCGCTGCGGCTTTTTCATCTTTCGAGACCCGACGCCCCAGCGATTGTGCGAGAATCTTGCCCCAGAGGGCACCTTTCGCCCTGAGTTTCGGATTGCGGATATCTTCTCTAAGCAGCAGTAGCCCGTCACAGGCGTTCTGTTCTGCAGCGTCACCCGGCATAAGCCGCATCAGCAGGGATATCGCGCCCTGCGGCGTCAACGGCTCCTCGTCGTCCGCTGTCCGCGTCTGCGCCAGCAGGTTGTCCCATGCGCGCATCAGCACAGACTCCACTAGGTCTTCGCGGTTGCCGTAGCGCTGTACCAGCGTAGCGGCAGAGAGGCCACTGGCTTTGGCGGCGGCAGCAAAGGTCAGGCCGTCAGGCCCTGTCTGCAACATCAGCGGCAGCAGGGCGTCAAGCACCTCTTCATCGGAAACAAGCTTGTGTCTTGGCATGAGGATATTTATAAACGTATATTCATTTATAAATCAAGGAGGATGAAATGGCGGTCATTCGCGGATATATTGCTACCAGTCTGGACGGCTTGATCGTAGCGGGAGACGGGTCTCTTGACTGGCTCTACAAGTATGACGACATGAACCTCGGCGAGCATGATTATCGCCTGTTCCTGAAGGGGATAAGGACCGTGGTCATGGGGCGGGCGACCTATGATTTCATTGCCGGGGAGCAGAGCCCCTGGGCCTATGACGGCCACCGTGTCATCGTCGTCACGTCGCGGCCGATCGAGCAGCCGAAAGGCGCGCTGGAAGTGCGCGCCGACCTGGATTCGCTGATCGAGGAACTGCGTGCTCTCGATGACGGCGATGTCTGGATGCTCGGCGGGGGCCGGCTGCAGATGGCCTTCATGGAGCGCGGCGCGCTGGATGAGATCGAAATATATGTGATCCCGGAAATGCTCGGCTCCGGCCAGCCGCTCTTTCCTCTGACCGGTTATCGGGCAAGCCCGACGCTGATAAGTGCAACGGCAATCGACAAGGGCTGTGTGAGATTGCATTACCGCTTTTCATGACGCTCCGGCGACCATGGAACCGCAGCGGCCAGGATGAGACTCAAAGCCCCAGAAATTTGAAAGGTTGAGTCTCCTTCAGGCTGTCATTCGCCATGCCGGAATAGATATGGATCTGATTGGGGCCGAGGTCGAGTTTCTTCACTGTACCCGTCTCTTTGGAAAGATCGAGCTTCGTCAGGTCAATCCAGAAAATATTCGGTGTCAGCGCGGATTCGAAGAAATACAGCTTGCGCTTGTGATCGATCACCGTGCGCCAGCGGGTGGAGGATATGTTGGGCTGGTCCGGGGTCGTGATGCCGTAAGGAACGGAGACGTTGCGGATGACACTGAACACGCTTGCGATGGCTTCGACCGGGTTTTCGCTTTTGGGTATTGCGTTTGCGTAAAAGGATGCGCGGGCGAAACGGTCGGACGCGCGGTTCGTGCCCGGCAGCATGACGGTGCCGCCAATCTGCTTCCAGTATTCGTTCAATGCCAACTGATGGTCGAAAGTCGGCGAATTGGTCATCACCTGATACTGGCGGCCGTGATGGATGACCTGCTTGCCATCGATATATTCAACGATCGCACTGTCGCCACTCCCATCGGAGAGCGATAGATGCAGTGTCGCCAGACGCTCTTCGCCGGGGACATTATCAGTCACGATCGTGAACGGGTTTTTCTCGAGCGCACGCACCGCTTCCTCCACGGTCGCGAAATTGTCGAGCACATATTGCGCCCATGCTGCGATGGACAAGCCCGGAGATTTACCGTCATAGACGGGATAACTCGACTCAACGAGCCAGAGAACGTTGGCCGCCAGGCCTGCCTCGTTCACGCCGTCCGTCGTGGAAATGTCGTAACCCGATGCAATGACGCTGCCATATTTCGAGGTCCATTTTATGGAGTTCGGACCGGCCTCACCGGAACGTTCCATGCCGCGGGGGAAAACCCAGATATTTGTCCCCACATCGGTTTTCCAGTCCATCGAACGGGCCGTCATTACCTGATTATTCTCGCCCAAATAAACGAAACGCGTGCAGGCCTCCGCACCTGACGTGGTGAGCGTGGCGATGGACACCATGGCGGCGGTGAAGGCAGAGAAAAGCGGCAGGGTCTTCGGGCGCATTTAAACGTCTCCGGTGCTTTCGGTACAAGATACAGCGTATGATAGAAGATCGGACTTGTTGGCGGGAGTCAAATAGGTTTAGCTACGGGCGATTAGTTGGGGAGAAGGCATTGCTAAAATTATCGGTTTTTTCGGTCTTTACGGCCTTTTCCGCAACTGCGGCCTCAGGCGCGGATGAGGTTCGTGCCGCGCCCGCAACGGTTGATGGAGCCGATTGGGCGTTTCAGGCCACGGGTTATCTATGGGCCACTGGTTTGAACGGCAACATCTCGCCGTTCCGGCGGGCGCCGAGGCTTCATGTCGAAAAATCCTTCTCCGATGTGATGGATGATCTCAACTTCGGCGGGTTTCTTAACGTCTGGGGCCGTTATGACCGCTTCGTCCTCTCCGGCGACATCATGTATGTCGATACTACGGACAGCAAGGCGGCCGGGCCGCTGCCGGCACTGCAAATTCCCGGTTTGCCGATCTTGCCGGCCGGCGCTGCGATCGATGCAGATGTCGATACGCAAGAATTCATGGCGACGCTGCAGGCCGGATACCGCATCATTGATGCAGATGGATTTTCGCTGGACGCGCTTGCCGGGGCTCGCTTCTGGCATATTTCTAATGAGGTGGCGGTGACCGCAAGCCATCCCCTGATCGGCAGCGTATCAGCTACGCATCAGGAGAGTTTCGGGTGGGTTGATCCCGTGATCGGCGCGCGCGCCTTTTTCAACCTCACGGATAAACTCTCCGTGCAGGGACAGTTCGATATCGGCGGCTTTGGAGCGGGGTCGGATTTCACTTGGTCCGCACTGGCGACGGTGAACTACATTTTTACCGACACCCTGTCCGTCTCGGCAGGCTACAAGGTGCTCGACGTGGATTATTCAGACGACGGTTATGTTTTTGATTCGAGGCTGAGCGGGCCGGTGGTCGGTCTGAACTATCGGTTCTAGCCATTGAATTGCGTTGTCTCGCCACCGTTCATATCCCATCTGAGAAACAATTTTAGTTTCCCCTTAACTTTGGTTTCTATGCGGTCTTGCAGACCAACGCTTGTTGCAATAACTTCTGGTTGTTGTTTGACTCGAGAAAACGCACGAATGGAGATTGGCGGATCGTGCTTAAAATTCACGGATGAAAAATAATATCCATGCCATGGTGTTGGCAAGATTGATTATTACGTGAATTTTCAGCGTGCGCGGTTCCTTGGGCAAATGACTTGCGACTATCGTTTCGCAAAGAAAGTTACTACTTTAACGCTTCTTGGATCAGATGAACTGATCTATGCACCCGGTAGGGGATCGACAGCAAGGATAGCTGCAGAGTGAAGCATGGGCGGCATTGCCGCGACAAACTTCATTTCAAATGCAGGCCTCCCAAATATGCTACTTGCTGCTTTCATTCCGGGTTTCCGATGGCTACTCCCTCCTGATTTTTATCTCGCAGTTGCGCCGGCCAATCAAATCTTCGCAACATCCGCGGTCGCCGTGCGGGCAGAGCGGAATGCCTCCGTTAAGTCGACGGACGCTTTCAAGCGGACCTTTGCCATTTCGCTTTTTGCGAGCCTGATCGCGTCAGGGCAGGCAAGTGCACAGTCGCCCGCCGATGATTTTTCCCGGCGGCAAGAACAACAAGAACAGTTGCAGCGGCTGGAAAACCTGAAGCAGGTCACGCCTGGTGGCGTCACTAGCCGTGTGGACAGGGCACCAGGAGGCGAGGCGAAGTCCAATGGCCCATGCTTCAATATCTCGCGCGTGGAGATCGAAGGTGCGACACGGCTGTCCGCCGCTGAATTCAGAAAAATTACGCAGGGTTACGACAATCGCTGCATCGGTGTTGCGGATATCACCACTCTGCTCAAGGCCATCACCGACCTCTATCTCGACAAGGGATTCGTGACGTCTCGCGCCTATGTTCCTCCACAGGATATTGCCGGAACAGAACTGCTGCGATTGGTGGTCGTCGAAGGCACGATCTTGAATATCTACCTTAACGGCCACCCTGTTGCGAGAAACGGTTCATTCGCGACGGCTTTTCCCGGCGTGAAGGGTGAGGTGGCCAATATTCGCGATATTGAACAGGGGCTGGACCAGATCAATCGCCTGTCATCGAACGACGCAAAAACCTCGATGTTGCCGGGCAAGGAAGATGGAACGTCTATCCTCAATGTCGAGAACAAGCCGCGCAAGCGCTGGTATGCGAGCATTTCCAACAACAATCTCGGTCAAGAGAGTACCGGTTACTCCCAGACCAATGTTTCCGTCGGCTTAGACGACCTGTTGGGCATCAATGATCAGTTGGGGTTCTCCTATGGGCGTAGCGGCCCGGACTACCCTTGGGACGACGATAGCCGCGGGCACAGCAACAGCTATTCGGTCAATACAAGTGTACCTTATGGCTACTGGACTTTTTCAACAAATGGGTCCTGGTACGAATATGAGAGCACCATCCCCGGCAATTTTGGACCGATCGAAACATCGGGCAATTCCGGTCAGGTTGGATTTGGCATAGACCGCGTCATTCTGCGCGACAAGGATTCCATCACGACCCTCAGAGGCGGTCTCACCTACAAGCAGACGGACAACTTTCTTCTCGGCAATCGAATTGAGGTGGGAAGCCGTAGATACACGATTGGCAGTCTGGGCTTGTCGCGTTCACAGAGAATTCTGGGTGGCGTCATCGCCCTCGATTTCTCCCTTGATAAGGGCCTCGATCTCTTCGACGCCGTGGAGGCCGGCGAGCCCGGAGCCGGCACGGCCGATCCTCGGTTTCTGAAATTTACCACAACTGTCACCGCAACGCGGCCGTTCGAGGCCGCTGGCCAGCGGTTCGAGTTAACGACGCTCCTCAATGCCCAATATTCGCCCGATAACATGTTTGGCGCAGAACAGATCGGACTTGGTGGCTACAGCAACGTACGCGGCCTGAGGGAAAGCGTCATATTCGGTAACAACGGATTTTTCAGCCGCAACGAACTGGTTTGGCGGACAATGCCATGGGAGGGCACAAGTCTGGCGCCCGTTCTGGGCGAATTACGCCCCTACCTGGGCCTCGATTATGGCCGCGTGTTCTTGCAGCATCGCTTCGATATTCCCGAAGGCTATCTCGCGAGTTGGACCGTTGGTGCGAAACTCGTGGGCGGAAACATCAGTGCCGATTTCGGCTACTCCCAGGCATTTTCCAGCAGCGTGAGTGGCGGACGCGGAAATCTCATTTTCGCCAGCGTAACGGCACGCTGGTAGGCTTCAAAAGAGAATATTATGATCAGATCTTCGTTTAACACCTCCAAATTACCTTTCGTATCCGCGCTGGTGGCAACGGCCATTGTCGTTTCCGGTTGCGGTGGTCGGGCGGCGAATCCGGTCTCCTCGACCAACCCGGCCGACAGCGCTTTCGATTGCGCCGGCATAAAGCGCGAATTCGAGGCCAATGAGCGCCAGGTGCTCTCGACGGTGAAAGAACGATCCGATGCGCAGGGTAAGAACGTGGTCCTTGGCGCGACCGGTGTTCTTCTGTTTTGGCCCGCCCTTTTCTTCATGGACCCGAAATCGCCGGAAAAACTGGAGATCGACGCCTTACGTAACCGCAATCAGGTCCTTGCCGAGATCGCCAAAAGCAAAAAATGCCCAGCTCCGCAATCGAAGCTGGCAGATGTCTACAAGAAACTCGACAGCAAGCCATCTCCGGCCGACACGAGCAGAAAAGACCGCTAAGCCCCAAATTCCGTCTGCCACGAGAGGCGAGCAACAATGACATCACAGTTTAAGCGTCTTCCACGCAAGACAATCGACCTCGCGTTGTTCGCTGGTGCCGGGACGCTGGCTCAAAAAATCATTGCCACCGTTGTCAGTTTTACGCTCCTGCTTCAGCCAGCGCTTCTTCACGCACAGGACATATCGACGGAAGTTGGAGGATCTTTTGCAAATCGCCCCGGGATAGGGGCTGCTCCGAACGGAGTGCCGCTCATTGATATCGTCGGACCCAACAGCCAAGGTCTGTCGCACAACAAATACAACAATTTCAACGTCGGCACACCGGGGGTCATTCTCAACAACTTCAATGGTGAGGTGGGCACCTCGAAACTGGGTGGCGTGACACCCGGCAATTCAAATCTGCAAGGTAAAGGCCCTGCGTCCGTCATCCTCAATGAGGTCACGTCGCAAAACCGCAGTTCGCTTCTCGGTCCGACCGAAGTGTTCGGTGGCAGGGCCGATGTCATCATTGCCAATCCGAACGGGATCACCTGCGACGGCTGCGGTTTCATCAACACGCCACGAGCCACGCTGACGACAGGTGTGCCTGACATCGGCAGCGATGGACGTCTCAATGGATTCACGGTCAACGCAGGGGATGTCACTTTCGGCCCTGGGGGTGGGAATTTTGCGCTTGGTGATGGTGCAGTCAGTCTGTTCGATGTCGTGTCCCGTACCATCCAGATCGACGGAACGATCTACGGTGAGGATTTGCGTCTGACCGCCGGCAAGAGCAAGTTCGATTATGCCACCGGGGAGGCAACAGCCCTCGATGCCACCTCCGGAACACCTGAATACGCAATCGATGGTTCAGCGCTCGGGGCCATGCAGGCCGGCCGCATCAAGATGGTTGTCACGGAAAAAGGTGCCGGCGTTCGCATGCGCGGCGACATGGCGGCCAATGCCGGGGAGCTTTCGCTGTCGGCAGACGGTAAAATTTCGATCGGCAATACCTCTGGCAATAACGGCGTCAGCATCTCTTCGAAGGCGAGTGTTTCGGCCGGTCGTCTGACCTCGAAAAAATCAGTGTCGGTCAAGGCGGGGAAGGACGCCAGGGTCGCTTCTATCGGTGCAGAAGAGGATATCCTGATCAATGTTGGAGCAGGCTTCATCGATGTCGCCGGTACTCTCGGGGCGAGTGGCGCACTCAACCTTCTGGCAGACGGACGTATTGCCTTGGCCGACGCGTCGGCTGCCGGACCTGTTTCGCTATGGTCGGGGGCTGGCTCCATTGCCATCAGCGGCACGGCCCAGTCTGGCGCGGCGATGTCACTTACGGCGGCCTCAGGAGCAATCACAGCGGGCTCGCTGCTTTCGAAAGGCGATTTGGCTCTGCTCTCCGGCCTTGATCTGGGGATTTCCGGGCTCGTGCTTGCAGAAGGGAATTTGCAGGCTTCGGCTGGCAGTGACATCCGCTATGACAGTCTGGAGGCAAACGGAGACGTTTTGCTGTCTTCGACAGGTGGTGTCATCAGCTTCGATAAACGCACGGCAGCAGGGGGCGACATCAGGATCAGGCAGCAAAATGCCGATCTTTCAAATAATAGGAGCAGACTTGCCACATCCGGCACGCTCTACATCAATGCCAATAATATCAATCTCACCAACAGCACGCTGACGTCAGGTGGCATTGATCTCACCTCATCTGGAACGACAGATCTGACCGGTGCGCGGCTCAATGCTGTCACCGCGAGCAGCACAGCTCGTTCCGTTCAGGGGTCAGGTGACATCGCGATCCAAGCGGGTAGCCTCACTGCGAATGACGCCACCAATATTCTTGCGGCCCATGATCTGACGCTGTCGCTTTCGCAACTTGCCAACTCCGGTCAGCTGGCTGCTGGCAATGATCTTACCCTCAATATCGCCGGCAACCTGACCAACACCGCCACGGGGCTCATCTATGCCGGTAACGACGCGGCACTTTTCGTGGGCGGCGCGCTGGCTAATGATCAGGGGGCGATTGTCGCAGGTCGTGACCTCACAATTGCTGGAAGTGCTTCTGGCGCGCGCAATGCTGCTACGGTCAACAGTTCAGGTATAATTTCCGCTAGTCACAATATCTCGATCCTGACGGCAAATCTGCGTAACGAGAAAAGCGTGGCTCCGACCTATACGAGCCAGCAAATCTCAAACGCACTCGTGTCGGCTTATGACACCTATTATGCACGCGAATGTGGAGATTGTTCATCTCCCGTCTCTTTTGCTGGCAAGCAGTTCGTCATTGGTGCGCCCATTCGCCATGTCTATCGTGATGTGATTGAAGACCGTCTCACATCGGCTGGTAGCCCCGCAGCGACAATCAGGGCGGGCAATACGCTTTTTGTCGATACCGTCGATCTTACCAATGCCTATAGCAACATTGAAGCCGGCTCCGGCATGACACTTGTTGGCTCCGGCACTCTTAACAATCTCGGTTTGCAATTGCAGCGTACCACTTCGCTCAATTGCAACCAACAAGGTGGCTGCCAATATTATCCTGACGTCATCTATGAGTGGCGGGAATCGAAAACAAGCGGCGATACAGGTGGTTGGGAAGGTTCATGGCAGGTCGCCATGCCTGGTCCCAGTCCCTTTGGCACGCGCGATGCGTCAAAGGATATCGGGCCAGGACGGAGTGTAGAAAGCGTCGAGGCGATCGGCGGTGTTCCCGCGGCGATCCGCTCTGGCGGAGCGCTGGGTATTACCGGTTTTGGTACCGTTAACAATACCGCCGCAGCAGGTACGATCGCAGATTATGTCAGCGTAGTAGCGCCTGCGCCGTCGAGCGATCCGACCGGATTGCTCGCTGGCATGACCGCAAGCGGTGCGCTGTTCACTATTGGCTCCGTTGCAGGCCCGCAGTCCGGCGGCTTTGGCGGCACCATTCCCGGTCAGACGTTCCTCTATGAAACGCGTGCCGCCTTCCTCGATGTCTCGAAATTCTACGGATCGAGCTATTTCCTTGGCCGCATCGGCTACCAGCCGGACCGGCAGATCCAGTTCCTTGGAGACGCCTATTTCGAGAACCAATATATTGAGCAGCAGCTCAAACTGGCGACGGGTTCCGGCTTCACCGGGCAGGATTCGATCGCTCAGATAAAGCAATTGCTCGACAACGGAGCCGCCTATCTGGGAGCGCAGCAGCGCCCGCTCGGCGAACCGCTTACGGCCGAGGAGATCGCCAGCCTCACCGAATCCGTCGTCGTATATGAGTGGCAGACGGTGAACGGTACGACCGTTCTTGCGCCGGTACTACATCTCGCCGCCAATGACAGGGAAAGATTGAATTCTGCGGGCGCGCTGATCGCGGGCAATCAGGTGACGATCGATACCGGCCTGCTTGCAACATCAGGGATGGTGGCATCGACCGGCGATCTTAGCGTTTCTGGTTCGTCGATCGCGGCAATCGGCGGCACCTTCACGGCGGGTGGCAATGCCTCGCTGAAGGGTAACGAGAACATTCTGCTCGCCAATGCGAAGGTGACGGCCGGCGGCAATCTCGGCCTGACGTCGAATGGAGACATCAATATCTCCGTCACCGAACGGTCGACGACCAGCACTTTGCGCGACAAGCGGAGTTTTACGACGGTTGTGAGAACCGCCAGCCAGGGTTCCGAGATCACCGCGGGCGGGTCGGTCTCAGCCAATGCAGGTGGCAACCTCAACGTCATCGGCAGCAACATTGCTGCCGATGGAACGGTCGGTCTGAAAGCGACCGTCGATGTGACAATCGCTGAGGCCATCGACACCACCACGATAGATTACACCTATAGGAAAAAGGGCGGTCTGTTCGGCGGAAGCAAACAGACGACGAGCCACACGGAAACGCAGACCGTCGTCGGATCATCGGTTAGCAGTGGGAAGGGCGTGTCCATCATCTCAGGTGGAGATACCGTCGTCTCCGCCTCGAAGGTGACTGCCGGCGACGAGACCGACAAAGCCGATATCAATGTCAGCGCGGGCGGCGATCTGCTGATCGCGTCGGGCAGGAATACGGCGGAGTTCGAGCAGAGCTCCTCATCCAGGGGCTTTCTCTCGAAAAAGAGCTCGACGCAGTACAACTACGACGAAGCCACAGTCAGCTCCGAGCTTTCCGCATCCGGCAACATCAAGCTAAATGCTGGCGGCAACGCTGTCATCGCCGGCTCGAACATAACGGCAGGCGATGCGATCAGCGTCGCGGGTGACAGCGTCGCCATCATCGGAGCCGAGGAGCAGCATGCGCTGGAAAGCAGCAGCAAGAAATCCGGCCTGTTCGCCGGTTCCGGCGGCGGCTTCCTCTCGCTCTGGGGCAAGGAACAGAAAGAAAAGAGCCAATCGTCTACCCTTAATGTCGGCTCCGCGCTGACTGCCGGGACCGATGTTACTCTCACGGCGCGCGAAAACGACGTCAATGTTATCGGTTCTTCTATCATGGCCGGCCGTGACATCGCGCTGGAGGCAGCCCGCGACGTCAATATCACTCCCGGGGCTGAAAGTGCCTCATCGCAGGAGAAGGAAAAACGCTCGGGCTTCGGCATTCAGGTGAAATCTGGCAACGGCAGCGCATCGATCGGTATCGGCTACGGCAAGTCGGTCGATCGGACCAGTCAGTCATCAGAGACTAACGCCAGATCCATCCTGTTTGCCGGTCGTGACCTAATCATATCCGCTGGCCGAGACGCCAACCTGCAGGCCGCTCAGCTATCGGCAGACCGCGATGTCGCCATCCTTGCGGAGCGCAACGTCAATCTGCTTTCCGCGCAGGACAAGTCCAACTACGAAAGCCTGCATGAGGAGTTTTTCGCGGGCGTAAGTCTGTCGGTGGCGACCTCGGTGGTGAACGCGGCTACCAGCGTAAGCGGCGCAGCACAGAAGCTTACGACCATCAATGATGGCTATTCTGCCGCCAATGCTGCCTTTGCCTCGCTGAAAGCCTATGATGCGCTTGATAAGATTGCCAAGGGCGGCAACCTTGTCTCGGCGTCGCTGACCGTGGGATTCAGCTACCAGAAAGAAAGGGAAACCGCGCAATCCTCTGTCCCGGTTCCGACCGAGATACGCGCAGCGCAGTCGGTAACGATTGAGGCCGTCTCCGGGGATTTGACGAGCCATGGCGCACAAATCGCTGCAGGTTACGGTTCAGAAGGACAGATCGTGGTCTCCGACAATGAAAAAGCCGGTGATATTACGCTCAAGGCCGGCAAGGATATCATTCTCGAAAGCGCCCAGGCGACCAACAGCTCATCGACGAGCAGCATGTCAGGCGGTGCAAACTTCGGTGTTTCCGCTGGCGTCGGCATCAACGGTGTCAGCGCCGGATTGACGGGCGGGGCCAATGCGTCCGTCGGCAACTCCAACGCCGATGGGACAAATCAGGTCAATAGTCATGTCAGCGGAACCGGTGACATAACTCTAAAGTCAGGAAACGATACGCGTCTCGCGGGTGCGGTGGTCTCCGGGGACACGGTCACTGCCGATGTCGGTGGTGATCTCACGATCCTGTCCGTGCCAGATACCGGTACAAACTCCAACCACTCCGCCTCGGCCGGCTTCAGCCTCGGCGGAGGCCAGCTTCTGTCCGGCGTGCAAGTTGGCGGTGGCAGCGGTTCTGGAGAAACGAACTGGATCACTGAGCAGTCCGGCCTCGTTTCCAATGGAGCGATGCACGTCACCGTCGGCGGCAATACCCATCTGGGTGCCGGAAAGATCATCTCTGCAACCGGTGACCTCATACTCGATACGGGCACATTGACCCACGACAACTTTGAAGGCCAGAAGGGTTACGAAGGTTTCAGTGTTGATCTTGGTATCGATCTTTCCAGTGGAAAGGACGCAGCCGGTAACGCCACCACCAACCATACGCTGGAAGGTTCCTACCGGCTCGACGACACTCGCCAGACGGTACGCGCCACTGTCGGGCCAGGCGATATTGTCATTCGTGACCAGGAGCAGCAAGCGGTGCTGGAAAAGGACGGTGCTTCTACCATCCCGCTCGACGAACTCAACCGCGATCCAAACAAGGCTTATGAAGTCACCAAAGACAAGCACGTCGATCTCGAGGTCTATATCTCCACCAACAGCTTGAATGCAGCAATTGAGGCAGGCAAGACGGTCACCGAAGTTATCGGCAGTGTCTTTGCAAAGATGGCTTCCGACGGCAATTTGTCATCCACAGATGCCCAATCGGCGACTGCAATCGCCTCTTATCGGGATGATCCTCAGGTTCTGGCTCAGTTGGAACAATGTGGAATACACGGGGGAACATGTCAGATTGAAATAGGTGGCGCAGGCACGTATTTCTTTTCGACATCTGGTGCTTCGATTTCTCTTGAAACATATAAGGCTATAGCCAAAGCTGAGTTACATTTCGTTGGCAAAGGGGGGACACCTGGAAACAATCAGGCCCAAAACAAGCAGGTAGACGATATAGTGCGAATGCTAGGACTAAGCCCAAACCAGCGCAGAAGGCTGCACGACGAGATTACGGGACAAGGCTATTCGTTTCACGAGATAAAGCAAATTGCAGTCGACATGTTTGACTTGAATTAGAGGTATTGCGACTTTGAATGGCGAACTTCTCAGAAATATCTTCCAACCCATAATAGGTGAGCCAGCTTGGCTGGTGCGATTGGGGCACGGAAGCTTCCTAACTTTCGAGTTTGGAAGGGCAGGTATACGGCGTATAGAGCCCACCACGAGGAAAAAGCGGCGAAGTATATCAGTTCACGGGGAATGGCATCTGTGGATTTATTGTTGTCGCTGGCACGTTTTAGATAATGCTGCTCTATTGGCGAGTAGCAATTCAGACCAGTCTCAGATGTCGAGAGCCGCGCATTTTCTCGACGGCCAAATTTTACGTTCGGTCTCTTACATACCAGATACTATGCGATGCCGGTTCGAGTTTGATTTAGGTGGGGTCTTAGAGACGTGGCTCAATACTGATGACCCTGCTGAACAGTGGTTACTTTACCACAATCAAGATGACGTATGGATCCTCAATGCTGCAAATGAACTCGAGGCCGCGCCGTATGATGAGAAGACGAACTAGGTCTTGTTGACAAACTTATCAGTGATAATGCGATAAGATCGCTCCTAACGGAGGATTCGATGTCCGGACCTGATCGAGAAATACGACTTCGACTTAGTGTGCAACGCGCCTTACTCGGGGCCGTATCATCGACACTCGCCGCCGTTACGTGCGGCTGGAGCGGCAACAAGATTGTGCTGGAATTCTTGATCGATCACGATTTCAGCGATGATGACCGACAACGCATGGAGGTGGTCGCATCGGAGGTCATCTCGGATTTTTGTTATGAAACAATAATGACTGTCTTCACGTCTCCACCATCGGATGGACCGCAGGTTCCGGTTGATAGGCGATGGTGGACTTACAAGCGATTTGAGCCATTGCTGGGCTAAAGGCGTTGTGTGAAGTGCGGCAGCCAGATTTTTGCGGCGGCCAGCGAAAGGAACGCTTCGAAGGAAGTTCGGGTCTTGTCGTAACGGGGGGCAATCCGTCGGAACTGTCTGAGCCTGTTGAACATTCGTTCGATGCGGTTGTGGTCTTTATGTACCTTGAAGTCGCAGGGAGGCGGCTCTATCCATAGAGCATGATTCAAGACTGCCTTTTAGGAAGCGATTTTGCCTCGCGGCGACCTGACGGATTTGGAATGGCGGATTGTTGGAGGACTACTGCCCACTGAGCGCGGGAGGAAATCTCGCCCTTCTCACGATAATCGGCAGTATCTCAACGGAATGTTGCATGTTCGCGTGTCGGGTGCCCTTGGCGCGACATGCATGAGCGGTATGGCAAGTGGAATTCCGTCTACGTGCGCTTCCGCCGTTGGGCAGAACAAGGCGTATGGGATGTCCTGCTGGAGACGCTTGTCGAACTGGGCTTGACCGATGACTGGCAGCATATGATTGACAGCACCACGGTTCGCGGCCATTCTCAGGCTGCGGGCGCAAAAGAGGGACTTATAAGGAGGCTTTTGGTCGATCACGCGGCGGCTTTTCGACAAAAATCCACGCCCGTGCGGACTGTCAGGGACGCCCTCTCGGCTTCATCCTGACAAGGCGGTGAAGCTTCGGATTACAATACCGTTCCCGATCTGTTAGCCATGCCGGTTGCCAAGCCGAGGCTGTTTCTCGCTAACAAGGGCTATGACAGCGACGCTCTGCGCGAAGAGTTGCTGATCCACGGGGTCAGGCCCGTTATTCCTCCGAGGGCCAACGGCAAAGACCAACCGCCTGTGACTTCACAGTCTACATGGACCGAAATCGTATCGAGCGGCTGTTCAACCGGCTGAAGCAATTTCGTCGTGTCGCCACCCGATACGATAAAACCCAAAAATCCTTCGCCGCCTTTCTCGTGTTGGCCGCCGCAAAAATATGGTTGCCACACTTGCTCTGGTTCATGAGTTGTGCACCTTAGTTAAGACGGTAACACGTTGCAAAAAAGGAGAAAATTCTTTTATGACTTCAATCATTTAGACCGAATAGCGAAAGACCTGATCGCAACTGGGAAGGCAGCGGACGCGATCAAGATTTATCTTTTCATGGCAGATGGCGACCAGTCGTTGGATGCCGGATATCTCGGGGAGCGGTTGGGAGAGTGTTATGAGAAGATTGGTGACCTGCATGCCGCAAAATATTGGTATGGAAGAGCGGTGGAGGAAAATCCCGACGTCAGGCTGATTTCTGTAGCAGCGCATAAAAGCCTCCACGAAGTCAGCATCGAAGCTTTTTTGGGCGACGCAGAAAAGTAGTTCTTAACGAGCACCTCAAGCTACTTTGTCAACAGAACCTATTCATAACAAGGGATTTGGATGGTCATAATGGAGGCGCTTGGAAGATGGCCGCTTCCGTTAAGGACCTCGGAGGTAAGGGGACGCGCCTCGGAACTTATGACTCAAATCTGAATCGTATAGGGGATTGATAATGAACGTTAAAGACACAGATCATAAGGATTGGGCTAATAGAGGGAAAACCATTGAAGAGTTGATAAAGGAACTTCAGTCCTTTGAAAACCAAGGCTTGCCGGTAGAGATATCCATCGATGGAGGTGATGATGTCCGACCGATCAGTCTTGTAGGAAAAAAGGACGGGAAATGCTTGCTTATCTATCTGAATAAATAGTTTATCAACTCCAACTCGTCCACTACACCCGCACCGGATCAGGACCGATTGCCGAGGAAGACCACAGCCACAACCGGTGAAACATGGCGCGGAATCGGCGAAAAGCTGGCTCGCTTCATGTTCTGGTAATTTGGGGATTATCAAAGCTGACGCCAGTGTTGTTGCCAGCGCACACTATCGGCTCAGCCCAAGCCCCTGAGACCGGGCCAGTTGCTGTTTCAGCGCGTGGTCATGGCTGAGTTCTGCATGGCGTGCACGATGCACCAGGCCGGCGATTGCCTTGATCTGCTCGGCCTGCTTTGCGAGCTCCGGGCGTGTCTCGAGCTCTTCGGCGAACCTGCGAGGATCGGAGCTTCCGAACCGCCGCGTGAGCGCTTCGGCCACCAGCTTGGCCTCATCAAGCGCGGTCAGGCCCTCAGGTAGCGATCGCAGCTCTTTGATGAACTTGCTTCGCCTATCGATCGGCATTTTCTCCACCTGGCTAATGATTTCGGCGCTGCGCGAGGTGAGGCCGGGCACTTCGATCACGTCACGCTGTTCACGCTGCCATTGTTCGCTCTGACGTTCTTCGCCGAGCCGTCGCTCCCATGCCTCGGAGACATAGCCGATATGGGCAGAGAGTGACCTTGCATATTGCAACGCCTCCTTCCGTTCCTTGCTGTTGCCGAACAGACCCGATTTGCCGCGCAGCTCCCCGAAGCGCTCTGGCTGCCCGACCATGGCCTTCGCCATGATCTTGCCATTGCCCTCTTTCTCGATCATCGCGGCGCGCAATCTTGCTGCGACCTCGGCCGGATCACGGAACACGTGCCGCACGAGAGAGTCGACTACATCGAATTGCTGATCGATAACGGACATAGCCCTCATCTGCGCCACCTCTTCGATGCTGCGTTGGTATCGGGTGATGGCTGGCACAAGCGGAGCTGGCTTACCGGGTTCCAGCGACGATTGCTGGCCGACAGCTTCTGTGGGGGCAGGGACGGCGCCGTCTCGCGTCATGAGGTCGGACCACCGGATCCGGCGATATCCTTTATTGTCCTCTGTCCCGTGCGGATCTTCGCGGCGAACAGGGCCGGCCAGATCGCCGGCAGGTTCCTCGTAAACCCGCTGACGTTCCGATGGCCGGCCCTGCTGTTCCCGTTGCAGATGGGCCGCGCGGGACAGGACCTCTTGACGCTCATTCCGGTCGGAAGCAAGTTCAATCTCGCTTCTGAGCCCGAGCTGCTCCGCGATGCCCCGCCGCTCGGCAAAGTCCCTGACATAGTCCAGCGTGGTTTCCTTCGCGCCGGAACGCGACAGGCGGCTTGTCAGCTTCTGATAGGCCAGTTCATCACCCTTGACGACGCGCCATGCATTGCGCTCGGCCTTTGTGCCGTCCGGAAGCGAGACAGGCGTGGCGCCTTCATGCTGGAGGAAAATCCTGTCTCCGATTTTTGGCGAGGCCTCTCGCATGGCCCGCTTGAGATCGACGCCCCACACCGTGCGCTGATCGCCCTTGTCATTCTTCAGCGTCACAAAATAGCTTTCTCGCGCCTGGCGATTATGCTCGTAGGGCGCAACGCCGTGATCAACGAGCCGGCCCGCATTTGTGAACTCCTTGATGTCGGCATAGAGCTGCACGCTGTCGCGATGCCTTGTCATGGCGACATAGGTCAGATGCCGGTCCATGGTGCCGGACGCCAGCACGAAGGCGCGATCGACCGTCGCGCCCTGGTTTTTATGGATCGTCGTCGCATAACCGTGGTCGATCGCCTGATAGCTGTCGGTCAGAATGCTGACGCTGTCGCCGTCTCGGCCATCGAGCCGAGCAACGATCCGACCCTTCTCGACACGCTCGACGGTGCCAAGCATGCCGTTTTTCACAGCGAGGTCGCGGTTGTTTTCGAGGAAGATGATCCTGTCGCCGGCGGCGAAGGCGCGTTTGCCGTTACTGGTCTGGAAGTTGAGTTCTCCAAGATCCCCGACACCCCCACGGTCCGCACCGGCGTTCTGCCCGTGGCTGCGCTCCAGGCTTTGCCGGTTCTGAAGCTCTGCTCGGATAGCAACATTGAGCGCGCGCACATCGGCACGGCGGTGCGCCATGGCAACCCGGGTGCCATCCGGATGCTCAGCACTGTCGGCGACATAATCACGCACGATCTGCGCCATCGCTTTGTCGCGGCTTTCTGCAAAGTGGATATCGCCGTGCTCGCGGTAGGCGGCAAGGCCGTCGGCCGTTTTGTGGGTCGCAAAGGCAACCGATGCTTGCCTCTGCCAATCATGACGCTGGCGGCGAATGCCGCAAAGCTCGACATGGCCGATCTGTTCGGCAATCGCCCTGAAGGGAGCACCGGCGCCGATTGCCTGCAGTTGCTCATGGTCACCGACAAGCACGATCTTTGCGCCGCGCTCCTCCGCCTCGCCGATGAACCGGGCAAGCTGACGGCTGCCGACCATGCCGGCCTCATCGATGACGAACACGTCACGTCGGCCGATCAGATCCCGACCATGATCCCAGCTGTAAGTCCATGACGCCAGAGTGCGGCTCTCGATACCGGAACTTTCCTCAAGCCCCTCGGCTGCCTTTCCGGCTAATGCCGCACCATGGACCTGATAGCCTTGAGCCTCCCACGCCTCGCGAGAGGCTGCCAACATGGTGGACTTTCCGGCGCCGGCAAACCCGACCACGGCCGCAATGCGTTCTCGCCCGGTAATATGCTCGATCGCCTGACGCTGTTCGTGCGACAATCCTGCTGACGGATCACTCGCAGCCGACGGTCCGCCAGAGCTTGTCCGAAGAGCATGATCCTGCCTTTCCATTGCACGCTCGACATGGCGCGGATCGACACCGTGGGACTGCGCCTGATGCAGCCGCTCCGCCGATCGCGCCATTGCGAGTTCCAGATTTATCATGTCCCGCGTCGAATAGCGCGCATTGGAGACGTCGCCCGTCTCAGGATCGATGTGCTCAGCCTGAAGTTCGACAAGCGCTGACGACGCCATGACAGCGGCAAAGGCGTTCCGGAACGTTGGGGCGTCATCGTTGATATAGCGATGCAGGGTTTTGGCAATATCGTGCCGATCGAACACGCTCTTCTCATGGCTGATCAGCGTCAGAACCTGCTCCGGTTTTTGGCGGATCAGCGCGGCGTTCTGCCGTGCCGCCTCGTCATCCAGCCTGCCGCGCTCGACCGTCAATCCTTGCTGCTGCATCTGCGAGGCATGCACGCCCATGTGCTCGGTCGGCGACAACTCAAGACCGCGCTCCACATGTGATCGATGGTCGATGCGAACGTCCAGACCTTCGCGCTGAAGCTGACGGTTGGCGATGCCTTCCCATGCCTGCCGGATATCGCGAAGCTGCATGTCGGTTGTCGCCATGCCATTTGCCAGCAGCCGTGCGTTCTTGTGCTCGAGATAAGTCTTTTCGCCAAGGCGGGTTCTGCCAAGCTGTCGCGTCGTCATCAGCACATGCGCGTGGTAGTTCCTAATATCACCATGCTCGCTTGGCGAATGGATTGCAAAATCCACGGCCGCGCCATAGCGGTTTGCCAGATCCTGGGCGAAGGCGCGTGCAGCTTTCAGTCTCCCTTCTGGCGACAGCTCATGCGGAAGCGCGATTTCGAATTCGCGGGCGACGCGGGCATCCCTGCGCTTTTCTGCAAACTCGGCAGCATTCCACAAGGCAGAACGATCCAGAACCCAATCGGCAGAAAGACCGTCCGGCAGCACGATCTCTTTATGCTCCACTCCTTCTTTCCGGGTAAAATCATGCACGAGGCCATCGCGATGATTGGTAAGAAGTACCGCACAACGGTAGGCGGCGGATGCCACAGCGCTTCGGCCGGATGAGCGCGAGACAGGTTTGGTGCTGAGATGATAAATCGCCAACCGAAATCTCCGATACGCAAACGGGGAAATTCAGCGCTCAACTGCGGTGCAAGTCGTAAGTGCGCCCTTGTCTGTTTACCGGTGGCGAGGCTAGCAACAACGAACGGCGATTTCGACTACTAAAAGTAGTAGTCGCCAAGTGGCAATTGCTCGTGTTTGAATAGGGACACAAACGCACCAATCAGGGGATGGCGACGGTCGCCGGTTGATCGCACGAAGGACAAGGGGCAATGCGCATGTGGATAGTCCGGTAAGACATGCACTCGATTGGCGGCTGCCAAAAATCGGAGTTTCAAAGAAGTTTACAATGGACCATACAGGATACCGTCCAGAAACGGAGCAGACATGAAGACCAGCCTTGAACATTTGCCGGAACGAAAGCAACGCGAGCTCGCGCGCGTCGTCGGGATTATCCAGGAAGAGTTTGCTGATCTGGTCGAGCGCTCGAAGTCTGACGCCAAGAAAGACGGACGCATTTTCAAAATCATTCTGTTCGGTTCTTACGCGCGTGGCACCTGGGTGGATGAACCGCACACGTCGAAAGGCTACCGCTCGGATTTCGACATTCTCGTCATCGTCAGCAACAAGGAACTGGCCGATCCCAAATACTGGGACAAGGCGACAGACAGGCTGATGTGGGACAAGGAGATCGAGACGCCGGTGGGACTCATCATGCACGGCGCTCGCGAGATCAGTAATTTCCTAAATGACGGCCAGCCATTTTTTGTTGATCTCGCCCGTGAAGGCATTGTCCTCTACGAATTCGACGATAGACCGCTGGCTGACCCGAAACCGCTCAGGCCTGCTGATGCACTAAGGGTTGCAGAGGAGCATTTTGAAAAGCAGTTCAAAAATGCAACGGGATTCCTCGAAGGTGTCGGTTTTTACCTGAAGTCAGGGTACCTCAATCTAGCAGCCTTTACACTCCATCAAGCGGTGGAGACCGCTTACAATTGCTACCTCCTGACACTGACAAATTATTCGCCTGCTTCGCACAACCTCAAATTCCTGCGAGGGCTTTCGGAAGGTCGTGATCACCGTTTGATCGACATCTGGCCGCGCGACCGTCAGCGATTTACCACATGGTACAACATCCTGAATGAGGCCTACGTCAAGGCTCGCTATTCGAAGCGTTTCGAGGTTTCCGAAGAGGCGCTGACCTGGCTTCAGGAGCGGACGGCGGAACTTCATAAGCTGGTTGAGACGCTCTGCCGCGAGCACATCGAAAAGCTCAAACAGGCCGCGAACGCCAGCGGCTGATCTGACCACAGGGCTCAAACTCCTCTCACAATCGCTATGTCGATCTCCTCATAGAACTGGTCTGTCTTCCAGGAGCAAAGCCGTGGTCAACAGCGGCAGTTCCGGTGCGACCGCAATCGAAAGGAACAATCGTGGCAAGGAAAACAATCGAACAGCGCCTGGCTGAACTGGAGGCGCAGCGGTCTGCGCTGAAGGCCCGGCTTTCCAAAACCGAGCGCAACAATGACATGCGCCGCAAGGTCCTGATCGGCTCGCTCGTTCTGCATCACCTGGAGACTTCGGATGATCAGGAATTCAGCAAACAACTCGGTGCATGGCTGCGCCGCGAACTGCCGGGCTTTCTGACACGCGACAATGACAAGGCGCTCTTTGTCGATCTGATCGGACAAGGACTGCCGGGCACGGGAGAGGGTGGCGACAGCGGGCAGGGTGCTTCATGAACCGGTTGCGACTATCTCGGGACGCATTCAGGAACATGTTGCGAGCCGCCGCGCGTGATCCGCTTTGGGCATTCCTGGCTTTGATCACCATGCCCTTCCGGATCTGGAAACGGCTTCTTGGATTTATGGTCATCCTGTTCAACGTCACCTTTGTGATCGGCATGGGGGGCGGTCATTTCCTCGAACAAATGGGTTTCGAGCGGGGCTCGCTTGTCCACATCATCCCAGGTCTCTTAACCCTGCTGGCGCTTGCCGTTATCACCTTCTGGTTCATTACCACTCCACTGATTTTGCATTTCGGGGATGATGACGATGAGACCCATGGCTCTGCCCGCTTTGCGACAAACAAGGAGATAGCCGCTCTCACCTCATCCGGCTCAGGCCTCCTGATCGGTCGTGATATGAAAACGGCCAAGCCTCTGCGCTATGATGGCTCGGCCCATCTCCTCACCATGGCACCGACCCGTACCGGCAAGGGTGTGGGCACGATCATCCCAAACCTGCTGACCGCCGACCGTTCCGTGATCTGTGTTGATCCAAAAGGCGAGAATGCGAGGATCACCGGCCGTGCTCGTCATAAATTCGGGCCGGTTCATGTGCTCGATCCTTTCGGGGTCACCCGCAGACTCTCGGGAGCTTTCAATCCCCTGGCCCTGCTTGATCCCCAAAACCTCGATGTCGCCGAAGACGCCAGTGCGCTTGCCGATGCTCTCGTGTTCGATGAACCGGGAATGGCGGGAGAGGCGCATTGGAACGAGGAGGCAAAAGCGCTGATTGCCGGATTGCTGCTTGAGATCGTTGCAGCGGAGCCTTTGCGACGCCGGCACCTTGCAACACTTCGCGAGTATCTGACCCTTGCTCCTGAACAGTTCGCGGCACTGCTCAAGCGTATGCAGGAGAGCGATGCTGCGGGAGGTCTTGTTGCGCGTGCCGCAAACCGCCACCTCGGAAAATCCGATCGCGAAGCCGCAGGCGTGCTGTCGGCCGCCCAGCGCCATACGCATTTTCTTGATTCACCGCGCATGACGGCCGTGCTCAGCCGCTCGGATTTCCGGTTTGCCGATCTCAAGCGCAGCAACATGACGGTGTTCCTCGTGCTTCCGCCCGACCGCCTCTCGACCTATTCGCGCTGGCTGCGTCTGCTTGTCTCACAAAGCCTGCTCGAGATGGCCCGCGATCCGGCAAAGCCGGCGACACCGGTTCTTTATCTGCTCGATGAGTTCGCATCGCTCGGGCATCTGGCCCCAGTCGAACGTGCGATGGGTCTGATGGCGGGTTACGGTGTCCAGCTTTGGCCCATCCTTCAAGACATCCATCAGCTGCGCGCCACATACGGTCACCGTGCCGGAACTTTTTTGTCAAACGCCGGCGTGCTCCAGGTTTTTGGCGTCAACGATCATGACAGCGCCCGCCTCATCTCTGATTTGCTCGGACAGGAGACGGTCGTGTTCCAGACGATGGCGAGAGCGCTCGATTCCGATAAAACCGGGATTTCCTATAGCCAACAGCATACCGGCCGGCCGCTCCTTACCCCTGATGAGGTGCGCAATCTGCCGGAGAAAGGACAATTGCTGTTCCTGGCCGGACAGCGGCCAATTTTCACTGAGAAGCTTGTCTATTTTGCCGATCCGGAGTTCAGGGATATGTTCGACACAGTCTAACGGGAAGCGTGACAGACAGGCAATCTGGCTTCCGCATCGGGCCTTGTGTGTGCGGCCTTTAGGGTCTCTTCGGCGCAACGGAAAGCGGATAGATGAGCCTTCGTCCAAATTGCAGCCCTGCGGCGACGGTGGCATCACGGCCGAGGGATCGTTTTCGACCGCGAGGTCTAGCAACGGCGTAATGACCTTGACAGGGCACCATAGGAGTCTAGACGGGGTTCATGATCATCTTGGGAGTATGGAAATGAAAACGCTGGCAGCCGTTTCGGCTTTCGTGGGCAAGACTTTTGCCATCTGGGTTATCCTGTTCGCCGTACTCGGCTTTTTCTTTCCTGACACTTTCAAGCAAATCGCGCCCTGGATCGTCACGCTTCTGTCAATCATCATGTTCGGCATGGGCCTCACCCTTTCGGTCGATGATTTCAGGGAGGTCGTGAAAAGGCCATTCGATGTGACGATCGGTGTGCTCGGCCAGTTTCTCATCATGCCGCTTCTGGCGGTGCTGCTCACCCGCATTATTCCCATGCCGCCGGAAGTCGCTGCCGGCGTCATTCTGGTCGGCTGCTGCCCTGGTGGCACCTCTTCCAATGTCATGACCTATCTCTCCAAGGGCGATGTCGCCTTGTCCGTTGCCTGCACCTCGGTCACCACGCTTGCCGCGCCGCTGGTGACGCCGTTCCTCGTCTGGCTGTTTGCGAGCCAGTTCCTGCCGGTTGACGGCTGGGCCATGTTCCTCAGCATCGTCAAGGTCGTTCTGGTTCCGCTGGCGCTGGGTGCCGCCTTGCAAAAGCTGCTGCCCGGTCTCGTCAAGACCGCCGTTCCGGCATTGCCGCTGGTAAGCGTCATCGGTATCGTACTCATTGTTTCGGCAGTGGTCGGAGGATCGAAGGCGTCCATCGCACAGTCCGGCCTGATGATTTTTGCCGTCGTCGTTCTGCACAATGGCCTTGGCTATCTGCTCGGTTATCTCGCGGCAAAGGCAACGGGCTTGTCGCTTGCCAAGCGCAAGGCCATTGCGATTGAGGTCGGCATGCAGAATTCGGGCCTTGGCGCAGCCCTCGCCACGGCCTATTTTTCCCCTCTTGCTGCCGTTCCGAGTGCCATTTTCAGCGTCTGGCACAATATTTCCGGTGCAGTCCTGGCAAACTGGTTTTCGGGCCGGGTGGACGCAAGCTCCGCTAACAAAACCGCCTGAAGCTCACCATCTGTCAGGCCGCCCGTCGTTCAGGCGGCCTGACCCTGCCTTAGAGCGGCATGGTTTGACGTGTTACGGCCGGTGGATTAAGCCGGGCAAACCCCTCCTGGCGCTGATACGGGAAATGTGGATAGGGAGCAGTCGTCTCGCTAGCCGCGTCCAGCGTCGCTACCTGTGCGGACGTCAGTTCCCATCCCACGGCATCGAGGTTCTGGCGAAGCTGTTCCTCATTGCGCGCGCCGATGATGACCGTGGAAACAGTGGGGCGTCTGAGCAGCCAGTTGAGGGCGACCTGCGGCACCGTCCTGCCGGTTTCTTGCGCAACAGCGTCGAGCGCATCGATCACGCGGTAGAGACGGTCTTCATCCACGGGTGGGCCGAAACTCGCGGTCTCGTGCAGGCGGCTGCCTTCGGGCAGCGGCGTGCCGCGGCGGATTTTTCCGGTTAACCGCCCCCAGCCAAGCGGGCTCCAGACCATCGCGCCAAGACCCTGATCCGCGCCGAGCGGCATTAGATCCCATTCGTAGTCGCGGCCAACAAGCGAGTAATAGACCTGGTTGACCACATAACGCGGCCAGCCATATCTGTCCGCGACATCAAGCGATTTCATGATCTGCCAGCCTGAAAAATTCGAAACGCCAGTATAGCGGACCTTGCCGGACCGGACGAGCGTATCGAGCGTCGACAGCACTTCCTCGACCGGCGTGAATGCATCGAAGCCGTGGAGCTGAAGGACATCGATATAGTCGGTCTGGAGACGGCGCAAGGCATCATCCACCGCACGCAGCAGCCTGAAGCGGGAGGAGCCGGCCTCGTTTGGCCCATCACCCATTGGCAGGCTTGTCTTGGTTGAAATAAGAGCGCTATCGCGCCTGCCTTTGAGAGCCTCGCCGAGCACCTCTTCCGATGCCCCATTAGAATAGACATCAGCCGTATCGAACAGGTTGACGCCCGCCTCGAGGCAGATGTCGACAAGGCGACGGGCCTCCGTGGCATCAGAGGTGCCCCAGTTGCTGAAGAGCGGACCGGAGCCGCCGAAGGTTCCGGTGCCGAAACTCAGGACGGGCACTTTCAGTCCGGATTTGCCGAGATAGCGATATTCCATTGGGGTATTGCTTTCTTGCTTCGGGATGGTGGCGAGCGAGGCATGTTGCCGCGTCGAGCTTATCCATTCCGTGGTGGGTTGCTACGCCCCAGAAGATAGACGCTTACTCTTCAATGAAATAGAATGCCGAAAATACTATCACTTGTGAGGTGAAGTCATCATGGCGCGACTGGAGATTAACCGGGCAGGGGAGATGGAAATCTTCGTACGGGTTGTTGAACTCGGCGGCTTTTCCCGCGCGGCTGCGGCTGCGAACATGACGCCTTCGGCGGTGAGCAAGCTCATCGCTCGGTTGGAAAGTCGGCTGGGCGCGCGTCTGCTCATCCGGTCCACCCGGCAGCTTCAGATAACGCCGGAGGGCTGCGCTTTCTATGAAAGGGCCACTCGCATCCTCGCCGATCTCGAAGAGGCCGAACGCGCCGCCGGCTTGGGCGAGCAGCCTGTCGGCCGCGTTCGAATCAACACCAGCGCATCCTATGCAACGCATATTCTTGCGCCCATCCTGCCACGCTTTCTCGCGCTTTATCCCAATATCACGCTCGATATCGTCCAGACGGATCTCGTGGTCGATCTTCTTGCGGAGCGTATGGATGTCGCGGTGAGGGCGGGGCCGCTGAAAAGCTCCAGCCTCGTTGCCCGCAAACTCGGCGAGACAAGGATGATCATCGCCGCCGCCCCTGACTATCTGGAGCGCTGCGGTGTGCCGCAAACAATCACCGATCTGGAAGATCACAATCGTCTAGGGTTTGGTTATGCCCGGACAGTCGACGGATGGCCGTTGCGGGCCGACGGCAAGACCGTCGTGTTCCCGGCAACGGGACGCGTGCAGGTAAGCGATGGCGAGGGTCTTCGCCGTCTTGCTCTTGCCGGTGTCGGGCTGGTTCGTCTTGCCTCTTTCACCGTGAGAGACGATATCGCCGCCGGCCGGCTGGTCCCGGTGCTCGATCATCTCGATACGGGCGAAACGGAGATGTTTCATGCCGTCTATGTCGGCCAACGCGGGCCGCTTCCCTCACGCATCCGGGCGCTGCTCGATTTTCTGGGTGAATACGGGCGGGTGAAATAAAACGACGCAAACAGATAACGGTTGGAAACGGCGCCTGTTTGCTTCTCATGCCTGGGGATCGGGCGCGTGTAATTGTATCCGTTAGGCTGGCGGCTTAATCTTTCGGACCTGACAATGTGAAAGCACCAACTGATTCCAGAATAATGCCGGTCTCGCCAGAAAGTGCACTCGGCAACGCACCGCAGAGGCTACCCGTCGTCACCACTTGGCCTGCTCTCAGCATATGTCCTGTGTTGAGTGCGGCGTTGGCGAAGGCGAGAAGCGGCGCCAACGGATCAATATTCGGGTGTTTTACCTTGGCATTGAATATCTGCACTGGACCTTCGGTGACGATGAGCAGCGGCAGGTCATCGCTATTAGCCGCAAAAACATCCACGATGCGCTTGTCCACTTCCGGCCCGAGGGCGAAACCGTGGTTGGCGAGGCGATCTGCCAGAAAGAGCGGAAACGGAACCTGATTTTTCTCTTCCAGCCTGTATCGGAGAAGCTCGACACCAAGATGCACCTTGTCGATATACTGCATCATATCCGCCTTGGTGAGCTGCCTTTCAGCGGCGGCGGGAATATCGGCAGCGAGCGTAAAGCATATCTCGACTTCAATTCCCTCCGTTCCATCTAACGGGAAGGAAGCGAGATTGGCATCGTTCACCCGGCAGCAATCGAACATGGGAGCCGCGACCGCCTCGCCATCCGGGCGGATCGCCAGCTTCCAGCCGCCGATCGGTTTTCCCAAATATCCTGCTAAGTCTCGCTGAACCGCCATCGCCTCTGCAAGCGTGCCCGGAACGAGGCCCTCCGCCTCCAGCTCCGCTAAAACAATTCTATCACCCTCCCGGCTTGCCTTTGCAAAACGCTCCGCCAGTTTTTCGATCGCCGTCATTCCGCTCATGTCTCCTAATGATCTCGTGCGCCGAACGCTGTCACGATTTGGCGCTGTCTGCCAAGGCCATCAATGCCGAGTTCGACCACGTCGCCGGCTTTAAGGAAGGCGGGCGGTTTCATTCCGAGGCCCACACCGGGCGGCGTGCCGGTGGTGATCACATCGCCTGGCATCAGACGCATGAAGCGGCTGATATAGGAAACCAGCGTTGCGATCGGGAAAATCATCTTGGACGTCGAGCCTGTCTGCATGCGCTGGCCGTTAACGTCCAGCCATAGGTCGAGATTTTGCACGTCGCCGATTTCATCCGGCGTCACCAGCCATGGTCCGAGAGGACCGAATGTCGGTCCGCTTTTGCCTTTCGTCCATTGGCCGCCGCGTTCGATCTGGAAGGCGCGTTCGGAGACATCATGGCAGACGCAGAAACCCGCAATGACGGAGAGTGCATCCTCTTCCCGCACATGATAGGCCGGCTCACCGATAACGAAGGCGATCTCGACTTCCCAATCGGTTTTTTCCGAATCCTTCAGAAGACAGATCGGATCATTCGGGCCGGAAATGCATGACGTGTGTTTGTTGAAAAGCACAGGCTCTTCAGGGATCGGCGTATTCGTTTCCAGCGCATGGTCGATGTAATTGAGGCCAACCGCCACAAAATTGCCGACAGAACCGACGCAGGGACCGATCCGCACATCAGATGGTACAGCCGGGAGCGAAGAAAGATCGATTTTTGTCAGTTTTTCAAGGGAATTGCGCGAGAGGGTTGTCCCGGCTATGTCGGTGACGATCGAAGAAAGATCGCGGATAATGCCCTCGGCGTCGAGCGCTGCCGGCTTTTCTAGGCCGATGGGACCGTAACGAAGAAGTTTCATTCTGTTTTCCTATGCGGCTGATTGCTGAAGAGCATTTTCGCCAAGAGCAAATTCAAGGCGATAAAGTCCGACCTCCACGGGTCCGACAAGGTCGGCGCTTGAGAGTTTTCGTGCCAGGTCGTCTGCGGCATCGGACACGGAGTAGGCCGAGCCGCCTTCGATCATGATGATCCAGTTGGGCACGCCAACCTGACGGCCCCTGCGTTCGGCGGTTTCGAGGCTGCTTGCGCCACTGTCTGCAATGCACAGATGGGCGCCGCTGATGCCGTTCAACTTGCCGATTTCGCAGAGAGCGTCAGTCAGCATGGATCGGATTGCCGCCCTGTCTGTCTCGGCCGCATCAAAACGAAAGGTGGCGATGAAGCCGCCGTCGCCGCACCCATGGGAATAGTCGGTGTTGCAGACACCGCGTGTCGTGTTGCGAAAGTCTGCGGTGGAGCGCTTTGTCCAGGGGGTGGGATTGTTCAGCCGGTCGAGATAGGGCTGGCCGACCAGCACCTTTGCATCCGCTGCCTCATAGAGCGTGAAATACTCAGGTACTCCCTGCTCGGCGATATATCGGCGTCCGCGCAGGAAACCTGGTATCGATACCCGTTCGGGAATGTGTTCGCGATTGTGCCATTCGATGAAATTATCACGGCCTTCCGGCAAGATGTCGTTCCATATGGCGACGACGGCCTTTCCCAAGAGAGACATTGGTTACCTCAATATGTTGCGCGACCGCCGGACAGGTCGAAAACCGCGCCGGTCGAGAAGCTGCATTCGGAAGAAGAGAGCCAGGCCACCATATTGGCGACTTCGGCGGGGTCGAGAAAACGCCGCATGGGAATGCGGGAGAGAATATCGTCCAGTCGTTCCCTCGGGGCATCGATACTCATTGCCGTCATGGAGGCCGCGGGCGTAATGGCGTTAACGAGAATATCCGCCGTTGCCAGTTCCTTGCCGAGGCTTTTGGTCATCGCCACCAGCCCCGCCTTGGCGGCGCTGTAGGCGGCTGCCTGATGCATGCCTTCCTTGGCCTGGATTGAGGCGACGTTGACGATGCGGCCGAAATGGCTTTCTTTCGCCGTTTCGACCATCAACGGCACCAACGCACGGCAGACAACAAACGACCCGAACAGATTGACGTCGATGATCCTGCGAAATTCCTCGACCGGAATTTCCCATAGGGGTGCGACATTGCCGACAATGCCGGCATTGTTGACGAGGATGTCGAGCCTGCCGAACCGCTGTTGCAGATCATTGGCGGCAGTTTCGATGCTTTGTGCGTCGGTGATATCGACTCCGGCATGCGGCAGGTTGGCAACGTAACCGCTTTTCACAGCTGTCGGCAGATCCCAGTGAACCACCGTGGCGCCGCAGTCCAGTAACCGCCGGCTGATGGCGGCGCCGAAGCCGCCGGCAGCACCCGTGACGACAGCCACCCGGCCTTCAAGATCATAGTGTGTGGACATGTTTGAAACCATTGTTCCGCATCGAGCCCGGCAGATCTGCCGGGCTCTCGGCGTCTGCAGTTATTTTGCGATGAGGCTGTTGGTGAAGAAGGCGTCTGCCGGCATATCGGTCTTGATGTCCTGATATTCCTTCATCAGATCGAGTGTCTGCTGCCAGTCTGCCGCAGCCATTTCGCCGAGCGGCGCAGATGGGGCAGATGGCGACGGCAGAAGTTTGAGCGAGACTTCCAGCTGCTCCTTCAGAAGCTTGGGATCGCCGGTCGGCTTTTCCTTCACGGCTGCAGCAACTGCTGCGTCAGGATCCGCCTTGGCTGCCTCTATGGATTTCAGCGACGCCGCCACGAAGCGCTTGACCAGATCCTGATTGCTGTCGATCAACTTTGTGTTGGTAACAATCGTCAGGCCCTGCGTGTTCACGCCCAGCTCCGCAAAAGAAAATACCTTCTGCTCCAGACCCTTTGAATTGAGCACCACGACCTGGTTTTCAAGCCCGCCGAGAATGCCCGCGGCGCGATCCTGCATGATGGCGATGATCTTGCCGGGTCCATCCACATTCAGAATATTGACCTTCGACGCATCAACGCCGTTCTTTTTCCAGATAGCGGGCAGGAGGGCGAGTGAAGCTTCGCCGGCGCTGGCTGCGACCGTCTTGCCCTCCACATCCTTGATGGATTTTACGCCGGAATCCGCGCGAAACGTCATGGCGTAGGGTGAGGTGTTAAGCAGACCGAGCACGGACTTGACCGGTGCGCCTTTCGAAGCGCCGGCAATGACGCTGCCGCCATCGGCGATGCCGAACATATCGCCACCAGTTGCGACCGACTGGACCGTGCGCGCCGAGCCCTGGCCTTCGCCGATCTGAAGATCGATGCCCGCCTCCTTGTAGAAACCCTTTTCTGCACCGTAATAAAAGATGGTGTGGACACCGCTCAAAAGGAAATTGAGGCGGAGCGTGACCTTGTCTTCAGCCGCAGCTGACTGAATTCCTGCCAGACCAACGGCAAGCGCAATCGCACCGCCCGCAAGCGTTTTTTTCATTATATTGAACATTTTATCCTCCCGTTTTTAATTGAAGTCCGAATTCAGGTCGCGCTTTTCCCGACAGTGAAGTCGTCACGGCGCTGCGAAACGTGCCAGGGGATCGCGAAGCGTTCGATCATTTCCACGATGCCGTAGAGAAGAAGGCCGAGAAGGCTGAGCACGATGATGACGGCGAAGGTCATGCTCGTATTCATGTTGCCGTTATAGTTCAGCAGCAGGTATCCAAGCCCGTTGTCGGAGGCAACGAATTCCGCCACCACGGCCGCCGTCGCAGACAGTGCCGCGGCCACCTTGAAGCCGGCAAAAAGCGAGGGCAGGGCGCCTGGCAGTTCCACCTTCCAGAAAATCTTCAGTCGTCCGGCGCGATAGCTCTTGGCGAGATCGTAGACGTCAGGTTCGATGGACTTAAACGCGACGATGGAATTGACCACGATCGGAAAAAAGGAAAGCAGGAAGACCAGCAGGATTTTCGACGGCAGGCCGAAGCCGACCCAGATGATGAAAAGCGGTGCGATGGCGATCTTGGGGATGATCTGCAGGATCACCAGCAGCGGATAGAAGATCGCCTCGAATGCACGTGAATAGACGACCAGCAGGGCAAGCAACGTTCCCATGACAACGGCCACGAGGAAGCCAAGCACCATGGGCTGCAGCGTGTAGAGCGATGCGGTGAAGACAATAAGCACATTGTTATAAAGGTCCGCAAAGACCTTGCTCGGTGCCGGCAGGATATATTCCGGGACATTGAGGAGACGCACCGCGACCTCCCAGACAATGCCTGCACCCACGAGGCTGCCTACTTTGTGTGCCTGTCCTTTGACGGCACCAATGACTTTCGAAAACATGCTTCCTCCCGAATTGCCCGCAAGCTGCCGGACAATTTTATATTGTTGGAACAATGTTCCATATGGACTGATGTTTCGTCAAGTGCTATTTCGGAGGCAGCAGGAGAATGGAATGCAGCGGGAGGAACGCATGTTGCAGAAGAATAACGACGGGACCGGTTATGAGCCCGGCGTCTTGCTAAAGGGCGTCAGCAAATATTTCGGGCATGCAGACGCGCCTGTCGTGGCATTGGAAAAACTCGACCTGACGATTGGTGACGGGGAGTTTGTCGCGATTGTCGGCCCATCCGGCTGCGGCAAATCGACGATGATGCGGCTGATCTCCCGGCTTTCTCACGCCAGCACGGGGGAGATCTCCGTTTTCGGCGACGTTTCCAAGGAACCGCCGCCCGGTATGAGCATCGTTTTTCAGAATCACGTACTTCTCGCTTGGCGAACGATAATCGACAATGTGCTGTTCCCAGCCGAAATGATCGGGCGGAACCGCGAAGAATTGCGGCCGCATGCACTTGCGCTTCTCGAATCCGTCGGTTTGAAGGATTTCGCCGATAGGTATCCGCATGAACTTTCCGGCGGAATGAAGCAGCGCGCATCGATCGCCCGCGCTTTGCTCCTGCAACCGCGTCTGTTGTTGATGGATGAGCCCTTCGGGGCATTGGATGCGCTGACACGCGAACAGATGCGTATCGATTTGGAAGCGCTCTGGCTTAAGAATCGAATGACGGTCGTCTTCATCACACACTCCATCGATGAAGCGGTTCTTCTTGCGGATCGCGTCATCGTCATGACCCCGAGACCTGGGAGAATAGAGAGAATATTGGATATCGACATGCCTCGGCCGCGTGGGCTGGCGGCGCGGCGGGAGCCGGAATTCATCGAGAAATCCGAGGAGATTACCGATATTTTCCTTTCGCGCGGCATTTTGCAACGCCATGCCTGAAACGAACGGACCTTTCACGTATCCAAAGAGGAAGACGCGAAAGGCATGCATCTTCCCGATGAAGCGTTGTCTTTTGATTGAAAATCGCGACGCATATGCGACCGGAGAATGAAATGGACAGGACGATCAATGTACCAAGCGGCGGCGTCGAGCGAACGATCGCCATGCTGGAGCTCCTCGCCTTGGCCGAGGAACCGCTCAAACTATCCGATGTCGCTCATCAACTCGATATTCCGAAGAGCGCATGTCATCGCATCCTCACGTCCCTGATCGAGAATGGCTGGGCTTGGCAGAGCCCCGAGAGCGATTGCTACGCGCTGACCATGCGTATGGCGCTGGTGGGCCAGAAACAACTGGCGCGGCTGCAGGTCTCGGATTTACGTCAGCCGATCCTGAATGCGCTCGCCGAACGGACCCGCGAACTCGTTCGTTTGACGGCTGTGCAGAATAATACGCTTGTCTGGGTCGGCTCCGCTCGCGGTCGCCGCTCAGGGCTGGTGTTTGAACCCGATATGAGCGCAGGCATCGTGCCCTATGCGACGGCGAACGGTAAAATATGGCTGGCGAGCCTGGAGCGGGAGAGGGCGCTGAGGATCGCCCTTGAAGCCGGGCTCGGCCAACCCGGCCAGCAGGCTGCCAACGCCATCAATACCATCGAAGCGCTGAACCAGGAACTCGATGCCGTTGCAGGTCTTGGTTACGGCCGAGCAGTTGGCGAAGCCGAAGAGGGAGTGGGGGCAATTGCTGTCGCCATTCGCCAGGGGAAAGAAGTCGTGGGAACCATGAGCGTGGCGGCGCCGCTGACTCGTCTTACGGATGAGCGTGTGGCGGAGATATTGCCGCTTCTGGCAAGGGCTGCGAGTGACATGGAAATCGCCTGGTAGCTAATTCGGCTCTTTTGGACCCAAGCTTAAGATAGCCGAAAAGCAAATTCGGGCGGCAGAGCCGCCCGATTTTATTTTGGTCTCAAGCAACGTCGGCGTCGAACTGGATGCTGTGGAGCCGCTTGTAAAGACCATCGTTCGCCAACAATTCACGCCGGCTGCCCTGTTCGGCCACTTCACCATTATCCATGACGACAATCTTGTCGGCCCGGTTGATGGTGGAAAGCCGGTGGGCGATGACGATGGATGTCTTGTTGAGCGTTAGCCGCTCTAGGGCATCACGCACGAGAGCCTCGGACTCGGAGTCCAGTGCACTTGTCGCTTCATCGAGAATCAGGATATCCGCGTCTCGGAGCATCGCGCGAGCAATCGCCAAACGCTGTCGCTGGCCGCCAGACAGGCCGGAGCCGTTTTCGCCCAGCCTGGTGTTGTATCCGTTCTGCATCTTCATGATGAAATCATGCGCATTGGCAGCCTTTGCTGCCGCTATGATCTCTTCCTCTGTCGCATTGTCGCGGCCGACAGAAATGTTGTGCTTGATCGTTCCGGAGAACAGGAATGTTTCCTGGCCGACGTAAGAAACATGTTCGCGCAGGCTGGCAAAGGTAACATCGCGCAGATCCATGCCGTTGATTTCAACGGAACCATTCTGTGGATCGTAAAGACGCATCATGAGGTTGATGATAGTCGACTTGCCACTACCGGAGGGGCCGACCAGCGCCGTCATCTTGCCGCCTTCGAAGAGGACGCTAACGTTGTTAAGAACAGGCTGGCCGGGCACATACTCGAAGCTGACGCTCTTAAGCTCGACATCGCCGCTTGCTTTCGGGAGCGCTACTGCGTCCTTCTTTTCGGTCAGCGTTAGCGGCGCGTCCAGCACCTGAAACATCATGCGCACGCCTATCATCCCGCCCTCGATCTGCACGCGCATCCGAGCAAGCCGTTTGGCAGGCTCGTAGGCAAGGAGAAGAGCCGTGATAAAGGCCATCAGATCGCCGGGGGAACCGCCTTTTTCGAGCACAGTATAGCCAGAGACGGCAATTACCACTGCAATGGCAAGGCCAGACAAGGTTTCCATGATTGGGCTGGTCGCGGCTTCCAGTCTGGCTATGCCATTGGCTCGCTGCTCGACATCGGAAACCGCTTTGTTCATGCGTTGCGCCATCAGCCTCTCTAAGGAAAAAGCCTTGATGACTCGTACGCCGATGCTGGTTTCCTGGACGACGTTTACGATTTCGCCCAACGAAGCGAGTTCTGCCTCCATAATCTTTCGGACGCGCCGCAGCACGAGACGAACACTGAAGATTGCCAAAGGACCGATAATCATGGAAATCGCGCTCAGAAGGAAATTCTGGGCGAACATCACGATGATCAAGCCGAGGAGGGAGAAGAGGTCGCGAACGAAGGATGTGACGATTGTGTCGATGACGCTGCGGGCAGCTTGGGCGTTGTAAGTAACGCGGACCAGAAGTTCCGAAGATGGCAAATTTTGGAAAAAAGATACGCCTTGCTTGAGGAGCCTATCGTAAATTTTGCGCTGCTGCTCGGCGACGATGCTATTTCCCGCTTTGCTGAGGTAGTAGCTCTGAACAAAGGTAGCAAGCCCCTTCACTATGAAGATGGCTGCGACTGCAAACGCAATCTCGAGGACGACATCGAAACCTTGCTTGAGGTAGACGCTGTTGACAATATCACGCATTATCCACGCGCTAAGAGATGTCATGCCAGCGACAACGAGCATCGCCGCGATTGCCGCAGAGTACCAGCCGACGTGTTTTTTGAAGTTTTCCTTAAATAGCCGCGTTAACAGCTTTTTGTCGTCTGGCGACAAAAATGATCCGATCACTGCAATATCCTTGCGAATTCAAGATAAATATTGTCCGAAGCAAGACCTGCTCACCATCCAATGGCAAAGGTAATTGTAGTGTCACCTAGTCAGCATGGCACTCGTATTCACCTTGTTGCATCGCACATCCGCGCTGCACGTAGATGTGCGGAAATCGGATCAAGCTAGTCTTGCAACGACTCGCGTTTGCGAGGACCATAGCCCTCATTCCAAGTGATGTGGGTCACATTAGTCGCTAGGAGATAGTCTTCCTCATTCCGTCTGTCAATATCGGCGCTTTAGCTTCGCTCGCGGGACGGCGGCTTTGATGACCCCATCGATGCTCGCAACGAAACGCTTCTTGCCGCCATTGAAGATATCGGCGCGAACTCAATCAAGCATCTCTATGACTTCGGTGACGGCTGGACGCACACGGTGAAAATCGAAAAGATCATCCCTGCTACCCCTGGCTTCGATGATCTTTTTCTCTTTGAGCATGTTGGAAGGTGCCCGCTAAATGATGTTGGCGGCCCTTGGGGCTATGAAGAATTCCGTGAGGCGCTTGCCAACGACAACCATGTGCGTCACAACGAACTTTTGGACGGGTGGGGCAACGCACATTGCGATCCGCGCGACGTCGACGCCACCAATCTCCGCAAAATCGTCGATGGTCTAGCCGCAAAATGCAAGCGAATACCTGACACTGCTGTCCTCGGCGAATGCTTACCTCCAATAAGCAGTCAGCAACCCCTCCGGCAGCTATTGTAGCACGGCCTGATTCTAACGCGCACAGGCGGACTAATGCCCGTGATTGTTTTTTAGGATTAAAAGCGCTCCTTTGCATCGAGCCATGGCGCCATTTCTCTTGCGATCTCTAAGTCGAATTCTGTGTTGATGTCATGAGTGAAGGGAAACTCAAGCTCAAGCAGTTGCGGCTTCGCACCAAAGAAATAAGAGTTTCTCACCATATTTTCGCGCGGCTGGATGAATATGCCGCCGTCTTGGAAAAATACGGGATCTATGTAGCGCGCTAACGTGTGCTTTTCAGCATACGGGTTATAATTCGCGGGTTTGCCGTTCTTGTCCCACATATGTGATTGAGTCTTTTGAACTGAAAGAAGAGAATCAAAGCCCTTCTCTTTCCCAGCCCAGAAACGCTCAATGGCTTCGTCATAGTGGCGGGCATAGATAAATGGATTAGTGCAATGGCTCCACACGATAATATCCGCGTCTACCCGCGAGGCTAAATCGTGGATCATTTCGTTTGCTGAAACTCGAGACTCGTCGCAATGGTACTCGTCGCGCTCTACCACCAAAACTTCGCTGCGTTGCCCTATCTCGATGCAATCAGGACAGTTTGTCCCGAGTACAATATTTGAAACATGTTTCGAAGATTTTAGCTGCTCGATTTTCCTCTCGACCAACGACAAAGCGCCGATTTTTTGCAGGTTTTTTGCTTTCACCCGAACGCTGCCTGCTCTTGCGGGAATTATCGCCGCGATCTTAAGGGGCATTAGTTGTCTCCCATCCGTGTGCACTCTTATAGAATAGCGCTTCCTGCGAATACCAATGCAGTTGTCGCTCAGTAAATGATCTGAACTTCTGAGGGTCACGCAACTTCAAGAGTTCATCGATTATGAAATCGGCCGATCCAACGGGGACAACTTCTGGATCTATGAACATGTAGTCTTCAACGCTTGTCTCGCGTGTGATCATGAAGGGAATGCCTCTTCCCAGACCCTCCATTAGAGCGGCTGACGCGAGAGTGACAGACATGAAGACCGAGTTCTCGAAATCGAGGTGGTTGGCGTGAAGAGACGTTTCCTCAAAATCTAGTGGGTCGCTTGAGAGGCTAGACAGCCATTCTGGAGACTCCCAATGCGCCTTTGGTTTGAATAGAACCCTGAAATCATCTGGATAATTAGCGAGCGCCCTAAGAAGCTTGATCCATGTATGTTCGTGGCGGCCCAAGTTCATCAATGGCATCCGAGCGACCGCATGCGATCCGCCGAATATAACAACAGACGTGGGGCGGCCATGAACAAATGGTCTCGAAGGACTTGGTGGCGAGAGCATAATTCGGGGGGCAGTAATTACCTTCGAAGCTGGGAAGTACTCGGCGCACTTCCCGGCGGATGTCGATGTTATTGAGCGGATCGTCGCAGGACAGTCAGATCTTGAATGCTGATGGATGAAGGTGTCATTGATCGAGTGCGGCCACAGGTGCACCCTTCCGCCGTTTTGCCTTACTGCATGAGCTAACAAAGCGGATTCAAAGAAGTAGCAGTCACATATATGGACGTCTTTAATATTGGATCCATGTACACTGGCAATCGCGGTTTCCAACGCGACCTCAGTCATTGGTAGCATTGATGCAATAAATTGATCTGAAAGGGCGCCGATCTCGTGCATCGGAGAGTAGAGCGCCATTTCTCCAGGAAAGTCTCTGACTAGTCGGAGAGAAACTGTGTGGACCGGGGGATTGTGCTCCTTGCCCCAAAGAATGATATCAGTTTGTTCCGACCCGCTATAGAGCCTCGATTTAACGGTCACTGCGTCAGGAACTTGCGATTTTGCGTATCCGAAATTGCGGATACCATCCTCTACGAGGAGGAGGGTTTTCTCTCCGTTGTAAGGGATCGGGTGGCCGGTTTCGTTCCACACTGCCCAAGGGCGCATTTCGAGCGAAATTTCCTTTCCGCTGTGGGTTCCAAGCGAAAAAACAGATTTTGAAGCAACAACGATGACGTCGAGGCCTAATCGGCGACATGCGGCCGCTAGCAGGAATGGCTCAATCTCGTCTTCTTGAACATCCCACCTGAAATAATTCAAATACGAGAAGACGTTTGTTGATATGGGGATTACAATAAGTTTTTCTGTATGGGTTCTCGCGATCTTTCTTGCGAGCGCCCTTACCGGCAATAGCGTCGCAAGTTCCCTCCATATCGGGAACAGCCATGCTTTTGAGAATGCTGACTGCTTTGCCCGGTCCGCGGGACAAGCCCTCATGGCAAGACGATTAGCGACCCTTTTAGCAGTGGACTGCGCAATTCGTCCGCCCTTGTGGGCCGGAAAGGGGCCAACCTGAGTAAGGTCACTGAATAGTTCGGAGAGGTTTGATCTGTTGAGTAGAAGCGAATTGGGAAAAACGTCTCCCCAGCACGTGTCGTCTGGCGCAACTAGAACATCAAATGGCGACCCAGTCGAATATCGATGGTTCGTTAGTTCCTCAAGGAGAGATCGGTCGGGTACTTGCTCGTCCCGCGGCCTTTTGCGAGGCAGACCGAGCAACTTCCGCAAAGCGGCGGACGGCGCAAATCCCATCAGTTATCTCTCTATTAGCTAAACGTAATTGAGCAATAGTAGAGACAATTGCAGACTTCAACGCCTTTTTGGATTCATTCATAAATTGTGCGGCGCGGTAGGCGAAATTCATTCGTAGGGGTGGACTTGAACATATCCCGCCGCCAGTCATGCTCGCAGCAATGCCAAGATGGACTTGTCTGCTTGCTTCGGCTTGTGCGGAAGCCGTCCCATTGCTTGCAGCCGGGATGTCCGCAGTCGCGCTCCTTAATCACACCGTCTCCGGCTTTTCTGTCTGATCGCCCATCAGAGGTGGCTCGGTTTGTCTGAACAGTTTCGGGAGTTTCGCTAAGTGGATTTCCGCCTCGATTATGCCGCCACCATCATTGGTGCCAGCGCGTTGAAGTAAGCCTGATCCGGCGTCTGCCGGTCAAGGGATGAATGTGGGCGTCGGCTATTGTAAAGTAAACGTCCGGTTCGACGGGTGTCGTCACTTCAACTCGATGAGTCCCGCCTCTGTCGGCCGGAATCCGCAGCTCCGGTAGAATGAAGTCAGATGCGTTTCGAAGTCGACATGCAACCACTTCGCTCCGCGCTCTCGGGCCACATTTGTGGCCTCAACGACC
>NZ_JAINDY010000022.1:0-295308 GCF_026191755.1 Agrobacterium sp. InxBP2 | reverse complement strand
ACGAACAGTTCGGATTTGAGGCGCATGGGTTTGCTTTCGACTTGTGCGCGGCCTCGGCGGGTGGGGTTTCGATGCTGATTCTTAAGCTGCCGAAGGTGTGCGTGGCTTTACCCCCCTCTGCCCCGCCGGGCATCTCCCCCTCCAGGGGGGAGATCGGCAAGCGGATAAGTCTCGCCCATCTCAACACTTGCGAATGAAGTGGTGGTAGCGCCTCCTGCCGATCTCCCCCCTTGAGGGGGAGATGCCCGGCAGGGCAGAGGGGGGTAGAGCCACACACGCCCCACGCTGCTGTCAAAGCCTCAAAGCGCCCCGATAGACTTCAACTTCTTCAGCACGGCCTCACTCGGCTCGCCGGTTTCCGGCAGACGGTAGTGTTTTTCGAACGCCCTGATGGCATTGCGGGTCTGCTGGCCAGCCACGCCGTCCACCTTCACGTCGGCATAGGCGATATTGATCAGCCCCTGCTGGATCTTGGCGATGAGATCGCGGCTTGCGGGTTTCGCGGCGCTGTTGAGGGAGACCGGTTCGGCCTTGGGATGCGGCGCTTCCGCCTTGCGAATGGCGGCGGCAACGGGATCGATTTCGACACCGCCGCTGCTATCGGCAGGCCGGTCCTTCGGGATCGCGGCAACCGTTGCGCCATCAATCCTGAGCGCCGCCAGCACCCGGCTTGTCGGCTCGCCGGTCTGTTCCATGCCGAGCGTTTCTTCAAAGAACATAATGGCGGCCGCCGTCTTCGGTCCCATGCGACCGTCCGCCTCGCCCTCATAAAGCCCGCGCTTCTTCAGTTCGCCCTGAATGTCGGCGACGATCTGCTGCGGTTTCTGGCTTTCGGCGACGGGTTGCGCCGGCGTTTCGGCCGCAGGCTGCTGCTGTGCCGTTTCCGTTTCTGCCGGGCGCTCTATGCGGAATGTGGTGACGTTGCCATGGGTGCCGAGTGGTTCGGCCGGGCGGTAACCGGCGATGCCGTTCGGGTTTTCCGCATCGCGCGTGCGCAGGAAGGGCGACGGGTGCACACCAGGCTGGTACCAGAGCGCATTGGCGGCGACAAAACCGAAGACGACCGCGAAGGCACCGCAGCCGCCCACCAGTTTCGGATGGCGCAGGATTTCGCGCCCGATGGCCGAAACCACCAAGGAAACAATCCCGGCGCCAATCTGGGCCGTTGTTTTCTTAGGCGATTTTCGCTTTCGCGGGGCCATCGTCACCGTCCTTTCTCATTTTCGCGGCCATGTCGCCAAGCTGCCGAATGCGCGGTGGGAACTCCACCATGCTTTCGGCGTCAGCGCTTTCGCCGCCACCCGCCATGCCGGAACCATCGGCAGGCAAAGTGATCGTTACGACCGTCCCCTCGCCGGGCTTGCTGGCGATGGCGAATGTGCCGCCATGCAGAGCCACGAGCCCCTTGACCAAGGACAATCCCAGACCCGTGCCTTCATAGCGACGGGTATATTCATTCTGAACCTGCATGAAGGGCTGGCCCAGCAGTTCAATCTTGTCAGACGCGATGCCGATGCCGGTGTCGCTTACCGTCAATTTCAGCATTGCGCCTTCGCGCGCAGCGTCGATCGATACCACACCACCGGCATCGGTGAATTTTATGGCATTGCCAGCGAGGTTAATGAGAACCTGACGGATGGCGCGCTGATCGGCCGAGATTTCACCGATGCCGCGCTGGATGCGGCTGGTCAGGGTCAGGCCCTTTTCTTTCGCCTGAAGGCCTAGCATCGCTTCGCAGGACGAGATGGTTTCCGCAATCGGGAAGCTTTCCATCATCAGCTCGTAACGGCCGGCTTCCAGCTTGCTCATATCGAGCATTGTGTTGACGACGGACAGAAGATGGGCGCCAGACTGGCGGATGAGGCCGACATATTCCCGCTGACGGTCGTTCTCCAGCCGTCCGAAATATTCGCCGGCGAGAATATCGGAGAAACCGAGGACGGCATTGAGCGGCGTGCGCAGTTCATGGCTGACGGCAGCGAGGAAACGCGACTTGGCGTCATTGGCGGATTCCGCCTCGGCTGCCTTGCGGGCGACATCGCGGCGCAGACGCTCCATCTCGGTAATATCGGTGAGCTGGGCGACGATGCGGCGCAGGCGACCTGTCGCGCCGCGAATGGCGGTCATCTCGATACGGGCGTGCATGAATTGCGCCTGACGCGATTTCGCACCGGTCTCGAAGCGGAGTTCGGCGGTTGCCCTGTCCTCACCCTGCCGGAGGACGTCGAAAGCCTGCATCAGTTCGATACGATCGGAGACATAGACATATTCAACGAGGATATGTCCTTTGCTGGCTTGAAGGTCGGCCGGGAATGCCGCGCAATCGCGACCGGACACGTGTTCGACGAAGCCGGTTTCACCGATCACAAGCACCAGACCCGGCACCTGCGATGCCGCGATCAGATCGTCGTTCACCGAGGAAACCGAATGAGCGGATGCGCCGTGCGCAGAATGGGAGAAGGCGATCAGCAGGGCGGCGGCGGCCAGAAACAGCGCCAGCACCAGGGCCGCACCGATGGGCAGCGCGATGGCGGGGCTGACGACGAGGCTGAAAATGGCTGGTACAACCACAAGGCCAACGGCGCTGAAGGCAATCAGCCAGCGCAGGCGCGCAACGGTCCCGGCGCGCCTCTCGGCGTCCTCTTCCATGCGCGCAAGCCATCTGCCCGCTGCATGGTCGACCAGTGCGACCGCTTTTTCTCTCATATTACGCAATACCAAACCCGAATCCTGAAGGCGGTTCCAACGGCTCCGACAATAGAAGGCGGCGGCTTAAGGAATGGATAAAAAGAATGGGCTGAAAAGCCCGTCAAATGCGTGACAGTCCCATTACGGGGCATTTCCAGGAAGCTTTGCCAATCATGGTTAATGACGGGTAAGCGACGGATTTCGCTTCATTTTTGCCATCGCGTTAACTTTTGCGGCAGAGCTTTTCGCCGCTTTCGCCCGGAACGCGCGGCCTCTGTCGCAATTATGCTTAACATGGACCGTTAAAATGCGAGTGAATTGATGGCCGCCGTCCCGATCCGAGGAGAATAGATACAATTTGAATTAAATTGCGCCGCTTTTTGCAATCGGCTGTTCGCCGGTCGTCTGTAGGTTGTTCACAAGCCCGAAAAACGGGAAAAAGGCCGATGACCCGAAACCGGGCGGGGCTTTCGAAAACAAAGATCATCTGGCAGGGTGTCTGACAATGTGGTTTCTGATCAAAGGAACATTCTGGTTTTCGCTGGTACTGGTGGCGCTGTCCTATTTCGGCAGCAGCAACGATCCGGCCAAGGAACCTTCGGCCTTCGATATTCCCAGCGCCGTTTCGGCTGCCGGCGAGGCCTATCGTTATGTCAGCGCCATCTGCATCGAAAAGCCCGATGTCTGCATCAAGGGCGCCGAAACCTTCCATGCGCTGGGCGAAAGGGCAAAGGAAGGGGCAAAGGTTGCCTATGAACTGCTGGACAAGCAGCTTGCCTCCGGGGACAAGCCCGCCGATGTTGCCGACGTTGCGGCAGAAGCCGAAAAGCTTGCAGCGGCACCCGTTGTCAGCGTCGAGTTTCCCGCAGATGCCGACATGCTGAAGACCGGCACCGTCATTCCCCTGCCGCAGAAGCGCCCTGCTCCCTGATCCTGCCGGCCACTGCGCCCGCCTTTATTGCGGATGGATATTTCCTTCCGCCACTGCCTGCCAAACTTGCCCACGGAACCTGTTTTCCGTGGGCTTTTTCGTGGGCTATGGTTCAAAACCGACGGCACTTCACCTATATCGTGACGAAGACCTGCAATAACGGATGATACGGCGCAAAAATGGCCTCTCTCGAAACGATCCTTGACGACTTCGCTTTCCTCGATGACTGGGAGGATCGCTATCGTTATGTCATCGAACTCGGCAAGGCGCTGCCCGATCTGCCGGAAGACAAGCGCACGGTTGAAAACAAGGTTCAGGGGTGCGCCAGTCAGGTCTGGCTCGTCAGCCATAGCGACGGCGCCGAAGACCCTCTCCTGACCTTCGAGGGCGATTCGGATGCGCATATCGTGCGCGGCCTCGTCGCCATCGTGCTTGCGGTCTATTCCGGCAAAAGGGCCTCCGAAATCGCCGGTCTCGACGCGATCGAGGTATTCGACAAAATAGGGCTCGTGGAACATCTGTCGTCGCAGCGCGCCAACGGCCTGCGCTCGATGATCAAGCGTATCCGCGAGGAAGCCCGGCTGCTTGCCGCCTGAGATTTATCGCGTCATCGATGGGCGATAATCAGCATCGCCCCAATGGTGTTCTTTCCCGCCTGCACGGGTTGCAGGCGGCGCGTAGTGGCGCGCCAGCGCCAGCAATGCGGCACGCAGCAGCAATTTTGCCGAACGCGCCGGCCATTGCCTCTCGCGTTCCACCGTCTCCAGTCCCTTTTCGAAACAGCAGATATCGATAGCGACGCCAGATAATTCAGGCCCCATCGCCTCGGCTGCGCGGGAAAACCGTGTTCTTGCGGCCATTGCTGCCTCGGTGAGTTCGAGCGCGCCTCCCGCCTCACCCTTTGTGCGGCTCGCCGTTCTGGGTTCCCATGTTGCCGTCACCCTGGGATTGAGGTGGCCGCGATGAAAATCGGCGGCCAGTCGCTCCCCAGCCTCCAGCGCATCCGGTGGAAAGAATGCCGCGCCGTCGCGCTCCTTCAGCCTTGAAAGGCTGATCAGCTGCGAGGTGTTGAGGTTACGCCTGGCCGACTGCTTCGCATCGCCGATATCCACGACAACCGTCTGCATATCGCGATGCTGCTCCTGAAAAATCTCGTCGCGGTCTTTTGCCATTGCGCGTTTCAGGTAGGAGGCGAGCGGCGGCGCCGCATGAAGGGTGTTTTCCCGCTGCTCGACCAGCCCGGACGAAACGGCAAGCCGCACCGTCGCGGCCGGAAGCCGTAGCGCGGGATGCCCTGCCCGCCTCCGGCGCAGCACAATGTCGCCCCCCTCCGGGGACATCTCGGCTGCGCCGGCGGCGATGCACCGCAGCAGCCGCAATAGATGAGGATCGGAGGAGGCAGCCGGCATAGGTTTCGTCTCAGTCATCCCGGCCCCCTGTCATCACGTTGACGATACTGCCGGTAAGCCGCTCGAGCGTGGCGACAAACTCGTCAAATGCCGGTTCGTCCCGTCGGTCCTCGACCACCTGGCAGGCATGGCCGACCGTCGTCCTGTCCCGGCCGAAGCAGGGTCCAATATCCGACATGGGAATGCCAAGCTGCACATGGCACACATACATGGCGATCTGGCGGACGTGGCACTCCATGCGTCTGATATCGCGGCGCACCGGCGTTCGCTCACCCGTCAATCGCACCATCTCCCCGGTGAGTTGCCGCACCAGACGGCAAAGACGGGAAATGTCATCCCGCCCGCCCGCAGACGGCCACGAACAAATGGGACGATCACGCACCCGCAGGCAAGGCCGCGCGGCAGCAGACAGAAACACGGTATCCGACGGCATATGCAACTCCTCTACGAATAGGAATTAATTCATACACCTGAGGAAAGGCCTGGGGAAGCGCAAATTTTGCGATGGAGTTCAGGCCATTGACATGGCTTGATTTTCTCGAAAGTGACGGACGTGATTGAGGATTTTTTTCCTCATCCGATATTGCGCGAGACGAAAAAAAAGCCGTTCTCCACGCTGGCTGGGGGGTGACGATTTTCCCTGGAGAGTGGATGATGGCAAGCAGCGGCGCCCGCAGGCTTTCGCCGCGTAGCATCCGGCGTGCAGCGCAATAAGGTTCCTTATCGCGAAAGGGTTGTTTCTCACGGCGCGGATACGACGTTGATGGCGGCCTTATGATGCTCGGCTTCGTTCCCGGGGAACGGCACGCCAAGGCATGGTCTTCAATCCCGAAAACAAAATCGGCCGGTCTAAGGACCGGCCGTATTAACTTGCGACTTCCGGCTTTCACTGCAAGCCGGACTGTCTTCGAAAATCAGCGGTTGGCCTTGCGGCGCTGACCGAGACCCATTTCCTTGGCGAGCCGCGAGCGGGCTTCGGCATAGGCGGGCGCGACCATCGGATAATCGACCTGCAGGTCCCATTTTTCGCGGTATTCTTCCGGCGTCATGCTGTGATGCGTCGTGAGATGGCGCTTGAGCGACTTGAAGGAGCCGCCGCATTCCAAACAGACGATATGATCGTCCTGAACCGACTTGCGGACAGAGACGGCCGGCTTCTGCTTTTCAACATTGACCGCTACCGATGCCGGCGCGGACGTTCCGCTGAGCGCCGTGTGAACATCCGAAATAAGGCCGGGAAGCTCCGTTACCGGGACGACGTGGTTGCTAACATAGGCAGCCACAATATCCGCCGTCAGTTCGACCAGCAGATCCTGGGCGTTACCGTATGCAGTTTCCGTCATTTAAGTATCTCCTGTTAGTGATCCCCTGACGCGGGCGAACGCCGCATCGAGCGATGTGAAGTTACCGGTGCCCCCACCTTCGCCCTGTTGAAACCAACGTGAAATCTACCCCTAGATTTCAAGCGAAAACCGGAAACGTATTGGTCCGAGATTCAACTTATGACCCGCGACATGGGCAGCAATGGTCCTGAGACCCGTAGATTAGACATTAATAAAATGCCTATGCCGACTATGAAGAGGCTAGATGCAAATCGCGATTAGCAACTTTACACTTAATTTGGATAACAGCAAAACAGCAAAAGTCAAATTCCTGCTGTGAATTTTTTAGTTCAAAACAGTCTAATCGGAATACAAAAAATTACGGGTAATAAAATACTATGCCTAGTAGTAATTGAAAACGCGCACCCCCTATTATTAGGGGGTAATTCAACTTCAAATTTTCTTGAGGTCATCAACTACCGATTTAACGGAAAGCGGATAACCTGCCTTGTGCGCAGCCATTGCAAGAAGATGCGCGGAAACCGGCGCCGTCAGAACGAAAAAGAAGAAACCGGCGAGCGCCCGAGCCAGCGTCGATATATCCATAGAGTGGATGCCTACCGCCAGAAGCAGCAGGCCGGAGCCGACCGTCCCCGCCTTGGATGCGGCATGCATGCGGGTGTAAACATCAGGCAGGCGATTGAGTCCGATTGCGGCGATTAGTGAAAAGGCGGCACCCGAGATCATCAGCGCCGCAACCAGGATAGCAACGATCCAACCCATTACCGCCTTCCCTTTTCTTTTCCGCTATTCACCTGAATTTTCGAGGGGTTCTCAGCGAATTCAGACCGGCGTGCGCCATCCAGAACCCCTTTCGGGCCGCGCCCGCCATCCGGTCCGCGCGACAGCACGAAGCGCGCGAACGCCACCGTGGCCAGAAAACCGACGAGCCCGAGGGCAATGGCAATGTCGACATAGAGATTGAAGCCGGTGCGGATGGCAATGACCGCAATGAAGCCGATGGCGATGCCGACCAGCATGTCCAGCGCGACGATACGGTCCGGCAAGGTGGGACCGACGACAACGCGGTAGACTGTCAGCAAAAAGGCCACCGAGAGAACAACCAGCGCAAGTATATTTGCAAATGAAACTATCTGTTCCGGAGTCATTGCTGAAACGCCTCCATGATCTTCTTTTCGAAGCCGTTCTTAATGTCGTTTTTTGCGGTTTCGATATCGCTGCAATCGATTGCGTGCACGTAGAGCATCTTTCTGTCAGGGGAAACATCGACGGAAAGCGTGCCGGGCGTGAGCGTGATGAGATTGGCGAGCAGCGTGATTTCGAAATCCGTGGTTACGGTCAGCGGATAGGCAAAAATGCCGGGTTGAACGTCCAGTTTCGGGCGTGTCACCATCACGGCAACCTTCCAAGCGGAAAGCGCAAGCTCCTTGAAGAACAACAGCACCAGCGACAACACGCGGCCAAGACGCAGCCAGTGATTGCGCCCGCCGGGAAGCTGGTGGCGGATAAGCCAGAGCGCCAGCGTGGAGACGATGAGGGCGAAGATGATGTTTGCCAGCGTCAGGCTGCCCGTCACCGCAAGCCATACGACCACGAACAGCAATTGCACGACATAGAGGCTCATGGCTTGCCTCCTTCTGGAAAGACCGAGTGGATATAGGCTTGCGGGTTCCCGAGCCCGGCTGCGGCATCCTGGCTGAGATCAAGCAGGCTTTCTGGAAACAGGCCGAAGAACACGACCAGCACCGTCAGCGCGACCAGCGGAGCGACGGAGGGCACCGCGGCGGGCAAGGCGGGTTGTGGCAATGGCTTTGCCGCCGGACGCCAGAAACACAGAAGGAAGACGCGTCCGAAGGCGATGGTGGCGATGAAACCGGAGAGGAGAATGGCGGCGGCCAGCCACCATGCGCCGATATCGATCGCCGATTTGACCAGGACCGCCTTCGGCCAGAAGCCGGAAAAGGGTGGCAGGCCGGAACCGGCGAAAAACAGCGCGAGCGCAAGCGCCGAAAACCACGGAGCCTGCCGGTAAAGGCCGCCAAGCACCGTGAGGCTGAAACCGCCGCCGAGACGGGCGGCGTGACCTGCGGCAAGGTAGAGCGCCGTCATCAGCACCATGGAATGCAGTGCGTAGAAGATCGCGCCCGAGACGCCTGACGGCGTGCCGATGGCGATGCCCGCCATCATGTAGCCGATGCCGGATATGACGATATAACCGAGCATCCGGCGAATATCGTTCTGGGCGAGCGCACCCATGGCGCCGAGCAACATTGTCAGCGCGGCGGAAGCGGCGATGACGATGCTGAGTTCCTCCCGCTCGACCGGGAACAGCATGACCATGACGCGCAGCAGCGAATAGATGCCGACCTTGGTTAGCAGTCCACCGAACAGGGCGGAGACGACGATGCGCGGCGTGTGATAGGAAGCGGGAAGCCAGAAATTCACCGGAAAAGCCGCCGCCTTCATGGCGAAGGCAAGCGTGAAGAGGCTGGCAAGCGTCATCAGCGGCGCGGTTTCGCGCAGTCCGTTTGCCTTCAACGCGATATCGGCCATGTTGAGCGTGCCGAAGATGGCGTAGAGATAACCCACCGTGATCAGGAAAAGCGTGGTGCCGATGAGGTTCAGGACGGCATATTTCAACGCGCCGTCGATCTGCTCCCGCGTCGAGCCGAGCACGATGAGGCCGAAGGACGAGATCAGCAGCACTTCGAACCAGACATAGAGGTTGAAGATGTCTCCGGTCAGGAACGCGCCGGTAACGCCGGCCATCAGCAGCATCAGAAAGGGATAGAAGCCGTAACGTCTGCCGCTGGCGTCAATATCGCTGCCGGCGTGAATGGCGCCGGCCAGCGCGACGATGGCGGCCGCAAGTGACAGCAACGCGCCGGTGAGATCGGCCGTGAAGGCGATGCCGAAGGGCGGCAGCCAGCGACCCATGACCATGGTGAACGGCCCCTGCGTGGCAACCTTCCATAAGAGGGCGGCATCTAGAACCACAAGGAGGGCCAGCGCGGCGATGGCGACCGGCGCATGGTAGCGAATGGCGTGGCGCATCATCATCAGCACCGCGCCCGCGCCGATGCACAGCGCGATCGGAAGAATGATCAGCCAGTCCGGCAGCGGCACGGGCGCCATGACGAGCGCGGCGGAAAGATCGGTAACAGCGGAAGTGGGGGATGAAGCCATGTCGTTTCAGCCTCGCCGCTCAATAACCGAGCGGCGGCAGGGGCTCGCCTGCCGGTTCTGCGGTGCGCATTTCATCGGTATCGTCGGTCTGCAACTCCTGAAACGCGCGCCATGTCAGGACCAGCAGGAAACAGAAGAATGAAAAGGAAATCACGATCGCCGTCAGGATGAGCGCCTGCGGCAGCGGATTGGCAGCCCCTGCGGGCAGCGTGTCCATGCCCGCCGGAATGATCGGCGGCACCTCCCGGGTGAGCCGCCCCGCCGTGAAGAGCAGCAGGTTGACCGCATTGCCGAGAATGGCGATGCCCAGCAGCACGCGGATGCTGTGACGTGACAGCATGAGGTAGATCGCGACCGAGAAGAAGATGCCGACGAGAATGGAGAAGATCGCTTCCATCAGTCGCTTTCCCTTTCTTCCAGCGCCAGCGCAATGGATGTGATGGCACCGACCACGACCAGATAGACACCGATATCGAAGGACATGACGGTGGAGAGCGCCAGTTCGACGCCGAAGAGGTTCGGGTAGACCCAAAGCCCGGTCATGAAGGGCACGCCGGCGACAATGGAAACGAGGCCGGAGAGCATCGAAAGCAGGAGCCCTGCCCCGGCAATCGCCAGCGGGTGAAAGAAGATTGCGCGCCGCACCGCCGCCACGCCATAGGCGATGCCGTAGATCGCCAGCGCCGAGACCGCGATCAGGCCGCCGATGAAGCCGCCGCCCGGCTCGTTATGGCCGCGCAGCAGGACGAAGATGGAAAACAGCACCATCAGGCTGGTGACGACGGGCGCCACGGTGCGCAGAATGAGCGTGTTCATGCCCGCGCTCCCTTCTTTTTGAACCTTTTCGCCGGCTCCTTGACCGCGGCAGGGCGGATACGGATCAACGCCAGGATGGCAAGGCCCGTTATCATCACGACAGCGATTTCTCCCAGCGTATCCGTGCCGCGGAAATCGACGATGATGACGTTGACGACGTTCGCTCCATGGGCGATGACCTTGGAATAGCTGTTGTAGAAATCGGTCAGGCGATTGTCGAAGCTCACCTGCGTCGCGCGCATCAGGTAAAGCGCAAAGCCAGTCCCGCAGGCAATTGCAATGCTGCTGTCCAAGAGCTTCTGGCCAAGGCCGCGATGGTCGGATGGCGATAGGCGCAACCGCGTCATCACCAGCGTCAATATGACGACGGACAGCGTTTCCACCATGAACTGCGTGAAGGACAGGTCCGGGGCGCCGAACAGCAGGAAGATGACTGCCACCGCGAAGCCCTGGATGCCGAGCGCGATGATCGCCGTCAGGCGGCTCGACGCCGTCAGCACAGCGATGAGCCCTGCCACGGCAATGGCGATGAAGGTCAGTTCATGGATCGGCGCGTCCCGCGGCCATGACGGCATGGACGGCAATTCGCCATAGAGGAACAGCGGCACGAGCAGCACGGCGGCGATGACAGCGAAAGTGGCGGTAACGTAAAATTCGAGACGGCCCGGCTGGATCAGCCGGGTGATGTGGAACGACATTTTCACCAGCATTTCGATGAAGACGTCAAAGCCTCGGTCCGGCCCTGCCCCCAGCGCCCTGAAGGTGCGATCGATGAGGCCACGGACAGCGGAAAGCTGCGTATAAAGGACGATGCCGAGTGCGATGGTGAGCAGCGACAGGCCGAGCGGCACGCCGATATGCGGAATGAGCGAGATTTCCACCGGTCGCGCCTCACCGGCAATGGCGCTTGCCATGGGTGTCGAGATGTAGAAATGCGCGACGCCGGAGAACAGAGCGATGGTGAGCCCCTTCAGCGCCAGAAGCGCCGGGCCGAGCCAGAGCAGCAGCGGGCCTTCATGTGCATGTTTCGGGGTCTTTACCGGCTTGCCGAGAAAGGGTTTCAGCGCCACTGCATAGGCGACGGCAAACATCAGCCCGTTGCCGAGAATGGCAATGCCGGTGAACAGCACGGCACGCGGATTGCCATGCGCGAGCGCATAATAAATCTCTTCCTTGGCAAGAAAACCAAAGAAGGGCGGCAGGCCGGCCATGGAAATCGCGGCCGCCAGCGCCGCCGCAAAGGTGACGGGCATGGCTCTTCGCAGGCCGCCAAGCTTCGTCACGTCGCGTGTGCCGGTCTCATGGTCGATGATACCGGCGACCATGAACAGTGCGCCCTTGAACAGGGAATGCGCCACCAGATAGAGCACCGCCGCCTCGATGGCATGGTCCGAGCCGAAACCCGTCAGCATGACCAGCAGGCCGAGCGACGACACCGTGGTATAGGCGAGCATCAGCTTGAGATCGGTCTGGCGTATGGCAAGCAGCGCGCCGGTGAGCATGGTCAGCCCGCCGAAGAAGGGCAGCAGTATCTGCCAGGCGGCGGTATCGCCCAGAACCGGATTGAGCCGCATCAGCAGATAGACGCCGGCCTTCACCATGGTCGCGGAGTGCAGATAGGCCGAAACGGGGGTAGGCGCCTCCATGGCGTTGGGCAGCCAGAAATGAAAGGGAAACTGCGCCGATTTGGTGAAGGCACCGCCGAGCACCAGCAGCAGCGCGGCCAGATAAAAAGGGCTGTCACGCAGGATATCGCCGCTGCGCACCAGCATCGACAGCTGCGTCATCCCGCTCATGTCCCAGATGAAGATCAGCCCGGCAAGCAGCAGCAGTCCGCCGCCGCCGGTCACCACCAGTGCCTGCAATGCGGCGCGGCGCGAGGCGGCACGTTCATGGTCGAAACCGATCAGCAGCAAGGAGGTGATGGAGGTCAGCTCCCAGTAGACGAACAGCATCAGCAGACTGTCCGAGACGACGACGCCCAGCATCGCGCCCATGAACAGCAGCAGGAAAGACAGGAATCGGCCCTGCTGCGGATGCCCCTTCATGTAGCCGCCGGCATAAAGCACGATCAGCAGGCCGATGCCGGTGATCAGCAGCGCAAAGGTGAGCGACAGGCCGTCGATGAACCAGGAAAAGCTGAGATTGAAACTTGGGACCCAGGCATAACCGCCCGTCACCACGCCGCCAGCCGCCACCTGCGGCAACATCAGTGCGAAATGGACAAAGGAAAGCGCCGGCGCAATCGCCAGTATCCAGGCGGCATTGTGCCCGAATCTCTTCACCAGCGCCGGTGCGGCGAGCGCCGCGAGAAACGGCAGAAATAGCGACAGAAATGTCATCGGCGTGACATCGGACGTCATTCATATCTCCCGGGGTGTCCCCCACCCCTGCGCGCCATGGCTGGCGTTCTTGTTTCAAATCGGATTTTTCAGTTAAGGCATAGGCAATGCCTTCTCAACCCAAATCGACTCCCGGTCCCGTTTCATAACGGAGTCGTTATGGGATATGTCCTCTTTCAATCCGCCATGGCGATGATTATCTGAGGCATGAACAGAAAGGATCATTCCATGAGCGATCTGACATCCCCAAAAGTGAAGAAGACCGACGCCGAATGGCGTGAGCAGCTGACGCCGGAGCAATATCGCATCCTGCGCGAGCACGGCACCGAGCGCGCCTTTACCGGGCCCTATTGGGACACATTCCAAAAAGGCCTCTACCGCTGTGCGGCGTGCGACGAGCCGCTGTTCCTCTCCGACACGAAATTCGACGCCGGCTGCGGCTGGCCAAGCTATTTCGAACCGGTGAAGCCCGGCGCAGTGACGGAACATCGCGACGCCAGCCATGGCATGGTGCGCACTGAAATCCGCTGCGCCAATTGCGGCGGTCATCTCGGCCACGTCTTCCCCGATGGCCCGCCGCCCACCGGTCTGCGTTATTGCATCAACGGCCATTCGATGGTGTTCGAGCCGGTCTGAGCCATGCCGCGTATTTCTTCTCCCCGGCGGGGAGAAGGTTGCCCGAAGGGTCGGATGAGGGGGCTACGTTAGCAATATTCGGAGAGCTTGCCCCTCATCCCGCTACTGCGGACTTCTCCCCCTCGGGGAGAAGAGACTCGTGACACTCGACCGATCAAAAGATGGCTTAAGCTTCTTGGCTTAACCTAATTTCAGTTCCATACACGTCAGATCCAGCCAGCGCCCAAACTTGGTGCCGACTTCCGAGAACCGGCCCGCGACCGTGAAACCGAGGCTTTCATGCAGGCGGATGGAAGCGGTGTTTTCCGACTCGATGGCGGCGATCAGTACGTGCACGTCGTTGCCGGCGGCATGATCGATGAGCGCCTGCATCAGTTTCTTGCCGATGCCGTGGCCGCGGGCGTCCTTATGCACATACACGGAATGTTCGCGCGTATGGCGATAACCGTCAAAAGCGCGCCAGTCACCATAGGAAGCGTAGCCCGCGACCTTGCCGTCCAGAACCGCGACGATGACGGGAAAGCCGCGCGACTTGCGGGCGGCGAACCAGTCCTTGCGATTGTCGAGATCGACCACCACCTCGTTCCAGATCGCCGTCGTGTTCACGACAGCGTCATTGTATATCTCCATGATGCCGGAGAGGTCATCAACGGTCGCGTCGCGAAGTTCCACGGTCATTTTCTTAGCTCCGCCTGGTTTGTGAATACGCGGCTTTGCCGCGCCTGCGCCGAGCCTTAAGCGATGAGACGGAGACATGTCCAGCGCCGCGCTCTCACGATCTTTACGAAGCCAGGGGAACGAGGCTGAAGGCGGTGACCACGGCAAAATAGTGGACCGCAGCGGCTGCGACCACAAAACCGTGCCAGATCGCATTTTGGAAGCGCAGCTTTTCCCAGACATGGAAGATGACGCCGAGCGAATATATGACGCCGCCGGCGACGATCAGCCAGAGCGTGACCGGCGCGAGATGCGACGACAGCGGCTCGACCACCATGACGCCGCTCCAGCCCATGGCGAGATAAAGGCCGATGGCGACCCGGTCGTAACGGCCGGGAAACAGGCATTTGAGAAGGATGCCGCAGATCGCAGCGAGCCAGATCAGCCCCAGCATGACCGCGATCATGGGATCGTGGATACCCCGCATCAGAAACGGCGTATAGGTGGCTGCGATGAGAATGAAGATCACCGAGTGATCCAGCCGGCGCAGGAACCATTTCACGTTCGAGTGCGGCCAGATATTATAGGTGAAGGAGACGGATAGGCAGACGACGAGACCGAGGCCGTAAATCCACGCCGCTGCAATGGCGCTGAGCGTACCCCATACCATCACGTAGAAAATCAGCGCCGTGGCGCCGATAAGCGCCAGCACGATGCCGACCCCGTGGACGATGCCATCGGCGACAATCTCGTGAAAATCATACTGGCGTCCGAACCGCCACAAATCGCTCATAGTCCAATCCTGTCTGCGTGCTTTCACCAAAGCATGAAGACAATATTAGACAGGAACAAGACAGCAGCCGGTTAATGGCGATCAAATTGCGTTCGGTGCTGTTGCGAAAGGAGAGGTCCTGGGTTGCCCTGCGGCCAGACCAATTGCCTGTGAAGCGAGCGGTATACACTTGTTTCTTCTCCCCGCCGGGGAGAAGTCAGCGGCAGCGGGATGAGGCGGCAGGGTAGATGTGTTCGGAGAGCTTGCCCCTCATCCGGCCCTCCGGGCCGCCTTCTTCCCAGCGGGGGGGAAGAAACCCAGCCACGCTTTCCCTGCCCTCACAACGCCGCAGCACATTCCTGACAAAACGGCGTATAGGGAACAGCCTTCAACCGATCCTCCGAAATCTCGCTTCCGCATTTGACGCAGGTGCCGAAAGTGCCCTTGGCGATACGCTCGAGGGCGGCGTCGATAGCGCGCAACTCATCCTGCCCCACCTGCCCCAGCTCGTCCAGCACCTCGTCATTGCTGCGTTCGGCGGCCCTGTCATCGTCATCAGGATTGCGCGGCTCTTCGAAGTCGGCCTCGATCTTATGCAGGCGGCGATAAAGCTCGCGCTGCCGGTCACGCAGGATTTTCTCGTAACTTTCGGTATTCATGGACTTTTCCTCCAGCCGATCTTCTTGTTTTGTCGCATTTCCGGATGGAAAACCGGATTCCACTTTTCCTGGAAATGCTTGGAGGGGCGGGAAACCCGCCCGCAACCCTAAAACGTCAAACCTTAGCGATCCACCAGCACCGAGCATTTGGCGTGGCGCACCACGCGGTCGGCGGTGGCGCCGATGAAATAGTTGCTAAAGTCAGGCGTGTGCGACGCGATGATGATGAGATCAGCCTTGTGTTCCTCTGCCGCAGCGATGATTTCCCGCGCCGGCGCGCCGCTTCTGATTTCATGGCTGCCGTTGAAACCGACCCTGGCCTTGAGGTCCGAGAGTTTTGCCTTGGCGTCCTTGATGGCGTTTTCGATGAGGTCGACAGGAAGGTCGATCGCCATATAGCCCGGCAGTTCCTCGACAACGTTGATGAGAACGATCTCGCCGTCGGGGTCCAGCAGTGCCTTGGCCTTTTCGAGAATCTTTTCTCCCTTGTCAGTGGCGCTGAGGTCTACCGGTACGATGATCTTCTTGTACATGGCTGTCTCCTTTGACGTGATCCGCCGTTGTGTCGGGCTCAAGCTCATATTTGCCGGCCGGCGCAGCCTTCACCTTGATCGAAGTCAAAGCCGAAGCCATGCCGGAACAGGGCATTGTCAACGAATAGTGGACAGTCAATCGCCAGCTGGTGATCTTTGCTGAACGACGAAACCAGCCCATATTCGCCTTCGACAAACGCCGCAAAGCGGCGAAGCCGATCTCGTCGGCAACCGGCCCACCCCTTGGCGCGTCGGAATCAATATGGAGATGATGATGAGTGAAATCAAACAATTCGCCCTGACGCGGCCGGCCTATGTCGGCCAGGCCCATCTCGTCGTTCACGATCTGCCGCGCGTCTCGGATTTCTATCAAAAGATCATCGGTCTTTCCGTTCTTGAAAAGAACCCGAGCGGCGAGGTGCTTGGCGTCGGAGGCCAGCCGCTGCTCACACTTTCCACCTCCAGCACGGCGGAACGCGCGCCGCGCAATGCCGCAGGCCTGTTCCACACCGCATTCCTGATGCCGAGCCGCGATGACCTCGCGCACTGGCTGGCACATGCCGCTCAGAACAATGTTCAGCTTCAGGGTGCGTCTGACCATCTGGTCAGCGAGGCCATCTATCTCGCAGATCCGGAAGGCAACGGCATAGAGGTCTATCGCGACCGGTCGCCGGAAGAATGGACCTACCAGCCGGATGGCACGGTGGAGATGGCGACAATCGGCCTCAATCTTCAGGCGCTTTACGACAGCGCCCCGAACGCGGCCTTCACCGGTGCAGCGGAGGGAACCGCCATCGGCCACATTCACCTGCAGGTCGGCAATATTCCGCAGGCAGATGAGTTTTATCAGGATGTGCTGGGGCTTAAGATCATGGCGCGGTATCCCGGAGCAAGCTTCTTCGGATCGGGCGCGTATCACCACCACGTGGCCGCCAATATCTGGAACAGCCGTGGCGCCGTGGCCCGCAGGGAGAACATGACCGGGCTTTCCGGTTACTCGCTGAAATTCAACGAGCCGGCCGCGCTCGAGACGGCTCTCGCCGCACTCGACCGGCTGGAAATCTCCACCGAAAGGCAAAGTGACGGCGTCTTTTTGAAGGATCCGTGGGGCATAGGGCTAAAGCTTTCCGCATAAACGCTGAACGGGGCGGCAGAAATTTCAGCCGCCCCGGAACCGCCGGATTTGTCGGACGTTAACCTCGTTATTGGGGGATAGTCCGATGAATGAGAATGCCAAGCCGGATCTTTCCGGCACTGCGGCCTTGCCAGTAGACAAGGCCGATCCGCTTGCGACACCCGCCTCTGTTTCACAGCGGGATGACGCGCGCAGTCAGCAGCCGCTGGGGCGGGAGGCGCTTGACGTTTTCGTTGCCTGGTCGGTCATCGGCATTTTCCTCATCATGTCCATGGCGGTCATTCACGAATTATCGATGATTCTGATGCCCGTCGTCATGGCTGTCGTCGTTGGCATGATCCTGGGCATCTCCGCCGAAAAACTGGCCTCCTACGGCATTCCGGGTGCCGGTGTCGCCATCATCCTGTCCACACTCGTCGCTGCGGTCATTTTTTTCGTGGTCAATTCCCTGATCGACCCGGTCTCACAGCTGGCATCGGAAGGCCCCGCCCTGATCGAGCGCAGCATCGACCGCTTCCTTCCTTACCTCGAAAATCTGCGGTGGCTGAATATTTCCGCGGCCACGTTCAGCATGGGCTCCATGTCGATGGAATCGCTGCTGTCGCGTAGCGGCGAAATCATTTCCCTGCTTGGCGCGAATGTTACGCCGGCCATCGTTCAGGGACTGATCTTCCTGGCGGCTCTTCTAATGTTTCTCTACAGCCGGCTGCGACTGCGCAAGGCTCTCATCATGGCCTTTCCGGCGCGCCATCAAAGGCTCAGAACCATTCGCATCATCGGCTCGGTGGAGAAGGTGCTGGGCACCTATTTTGCCACGGCGAGCCTCATCTACGCCGCGCTGGGTGTGACGATGATCGTGATCGCCTATCTCGGTGGCCTCGCCATGCCGCTTCTTTGGGGGCTTTTTGCCTTTCTTTCGAGCTTCATTCCGTTTCTCGGCATCACGTTGATGACAATATCGCTGACCGTCGCCGGTATCATCACGCATGACAACATGATCCTCGCGCTGCTGCCGGCGGGAGTGTTCTTCACCATCCACCTCTTGATGGAAAACCTCGCCTTTCCGGCGGTGGTGGGTCGCAACATGGAGATCAACCCCTTCCTCGTCTTTGTGATGATCATCTTCTGGACGTGGATGTGGGGCGCGGCCGGCGCCATGCTGGCCCTGCCGTTGTCGCTGATCGTCATGACGGTGACGCGCGAACTCTTCCCCTCCCGCCGGGTCGTGCCGAACCTGCCGGATTGAACGGCGGATACAGAGGCGGAGGGCGCGACGCGCCTCCGCCAACGGAAAATCTCCTGAAACCCCACAACCAGGCCGCTCAGGAAGCGAGCGGCATCTCGCGCACCTGCCCTTGCGCCATGCGACGCTCATGCTCGATCAGCCATTTCTTGCGCCACAGGCCGCCGCCATAACCGGTCAGACTGCCATCCGCACCGAGCACCCGGTGGCACGGCACGACGATGGCGATCTGGTTGGCACCGTTGGCGCGTGCCACCGCGCGCACGGCGGATGGCCTTTCCATGGCGGTTGCGAGTGCCGAATAGCTGACGATTTCACCCACCGGGATCTGCCGCAGGCTGCGCCAGACATCGCGCTCGAAGGGCGTGCCGTGGCCGGCAAGGCGGGTTTCGAAGGAGGCTGACTGCCCGGCGAAATAGGCCTTGAGCTCGGCTTCGATCTGACCTGTTACCGCCGTTCGGCCGAGCACCATGTCCGCGCCGGTGCGGCTCTTCAGCCGCTTCAGTTCGGCCGGAAGCGCCGGCCGGTCCGCGAATTCTAGCAGATGCAGGGCATGATCGTCGGCAATGGCGAGCATCGGACCAATCGGCGTATCGATCCAGTCACCCTTCAGGAACCCCCTGCCCTTCATGGCGGCGGGAGAGGAGCCGAAGAACTGGTTGATCGCGGCGCGGAAGCCGCTGCCGGAGTCGTAACCGGCGTCGATCTGCGCGCCGATCACCGCTTCGCCGGAAGCGATGCTTTCCACCGCATCGCCCAAGCGGCGCAATCTGGCGATTTCCAGAAAGCTCATGCCGAAACGGCGCTTGAAGGTGCGCCGCACGGTGGAGGGATCATGGCCAAGCGCCACCACATCCTCCTCACGCCAGCGCCGCGCCGGTTCGTTTTCCAGCGCCGTCAGCAGTTGCGTTACCGTTTCATCGGCCGTGCCATAGGAGAGCATCGGTTTGCAGCGCTTGCAGGGGCGGAACCCGGCCTCCAGGCATTCGGCGATGGTCTCGCGGAACCGGCAGTTTTCGACCTTCGGTTTGCGCGCCGTGCAGGTGAAGCGGCAGAAGATTTTGGTCGAGGTCACGCACACATAGGCCACGCCTTCATAGGCGGGGTCCTTGTTCACAAGGGCGGAATAAAGGGTTTCGGTGTCGGGGCGTTTGAACAACATCATGACGAAGATGCTAGCGCAATTTCGAACGGCACGCCGCCGAAAAACGGGCGTAGATGTGGGGGATGTTGTCAGCTCTTTTCTTCCGCGCCGTTTGAAGGAAAAGTCTGCGGCGTATTTCTTCTCCCCGCCGGGGAGAAGGTGGCGCGCAGCGCCGGATGAGGGGGCAAGGGCAGAGATATGCGGAAAGCTTGCCCCCTCATCTGCCCTTCGGGCATCTTCTCCCCGGCGGGGAGAAGAAACGGGCGGCAACCTTGGAGATCAATTCCCCGGCGGCGCGAAGGATGGGTCGTCCAGCCGCGTGAAAATCACACCGCGGGCTTTAAGCGCTAGAAGGCCCTTCACCACGCCTTCGCCCGCCTCGTGGGTGGGCTGGTTGATGTGGGAGATGATGACATCGCCATTCTTCGCCGCAGCGATATGCTTGGCCGTCGCGGCAGCGCCCAGCAGCGAGCCGCCATCGCCATTGACGGAGTAGCCCGCCACGCGCATGCCGAGCCGGTTGATGGTGGCCATGGACGAGCTTGTATATTTGGCCGTCGCACCCCGAAACCATTGCGGCTGGATGCCTGTGGCAGCGACGATGGCCTGACGACCGCCTTCCACTTCCTGCACGACCGCAGCTTCCGATCCCGCAGCAGCGATGCCGTAAATCGAAACGGGCTTGTCCACCGCCGGCACATGGTTTTCGCCGTGGTTTTCGATCTCGAACAGGTCGGGATTTGCCATCAGCACCGCGAGAGCCTCGCCATTATGCTTCAGCCAGCGGGCGGTCACGAAGATTGTCGCGGGAATACGTTCGCGAACGAGCGTATCGAGAATGCGGTGGTCGGTCTTGCCCATGCAGGCGTCGAGCGTCATCGCCACCCGCACCTTGCCATCATGCTGCGGCGACATTTTCAGCGACGGCTCGACAAGGCCGTTCGCCGCAAAGGCGGTCGCGGCGGCAGAGGCAAACAGGGCAGCGAGGAGGAGACGACGTATCATTTCTGGTTCCGCAATGTCATGCAGTCATGGTGTGTGGCAATCCGCCCGCAAAGCGCCCGAATTATGGCGCGGTTTCCAGCGCGGAGAGCGCCTCCAGCGCCTCTTCCACCCGCTGGCGTTCCGCACTCGTAAGCGGCAGGATCGGTCGGGGCGGTTCGCTGACCGTCAGCGACAGGATATTGGCGGCTGCATAGACCACGCGGATGCTGCCGAATTCCCTGAACAGCGCCCAGAGCGGCTGGAAGACCGCATCGAGCCTTTTTGCCTCCTCCGCATTGCCGGTTTGTGCCGCCCGCATCAATTGCAGCGCCGGAACCGGCAGCAGGCCGGCGATGACGCTGTACCATGTATCGCCGCCAGCAAGCGTGGCCTCGGCGCAGCCCCAGTCACCGCTATAGCCGATGGCGAAATCCTCCGACAGTTTGGGCCTGAGCCGCGCAAGCTCGCCCGCATAATCGGAATCAGCGGGCAGCGGCATCTTGATGGCGCGGATATTGGGAATATAGGCGAGCCGCACCAGAAGTTCGTCGCTGAAGGTGAAGCGGGTGGTCGTCGGGTTATTATAGATGGCGAGCGGCAGGCCCGTCGCACCCGCCACGGCGGCGAAATGGTGATAGGCCTCTTCCTGCGTCAGCGGCGTGTAGGAGACCGGCGCGAGCAGCAGCGCATCGGCACCGGCCGCTTCCGCATCCCTTGCCAGCGCCACGGCTTCATCGGTGCGCAAGGCGCCGACGCCCGCCATCAATATGCGCCTGCCCTTGAGGATGGCGGCGGCCGCTTCGATGGCGCGGCGTCTCTCCTCGCGGGTGAGATACATATAGATGCCGGTGCTGCCGAGAATGCCGACCGAATCAACTGCCGCGACATCCAGCCGCTCGATCAGGGCGGAGAAGGCTTCAACATCGACCCGCCCTGCCTCGTCTGCCGGCGTTATCGGAAAAGCAGAAAGTCCCTTGAATCGTCTCGCCATGTCTGTGCCCCTCACTTCGATCAGATGTCAGGGTTACAGAGCCGGTTGCGACGGGGCAACAAAGCGGCGGCTAAACGCCGGTTCGAAACCGAAAAATTCCGTGATCAGTCATAAAGATACAACTTCTTCCACTGCTCCTCGGGAATTTTGTCGCCCACACGGTAGTCGAAGGACTGGATGCTGAGACTATCGCTCTTCAGCTGACACTTGTATCTGAGCTTGTACCATTCGCCCGAACTTCTGAAGACCGCGCCCGGCGCCTTGATGGAGTTTTTTCCCACTTCCGGATCACCGAATGTATAGGCGATCACCTTGTCCGGCTTCATGCCCTTCTGCTCGGTTGCTATCCGCTCCATCGCCTCAATGTCGCAACGCTGCTCCAGACGCTCCTCGGGAGCAAGCGCGTTCAACTGCCGCATGACGCTGGCATCAATCGCAAAAGCGGGGGTAAGGGTCTGCAAGCCAAGGAAAAAGGCAGAAAGGGCAGCGGGAAGAAGCTTTCGCATGGGGTCCTGTCAGTTTTTTCGTTTGTTCTTGACGATGGATGGCGTGCCAGCGGGCGGCACGCATCATCGCTGATTTGCCGGATATTGCCAAAATGTGATCGAAAGCTGACGAAATTGTGCCCGAACGCCATTCCGCCTGTGGAGATTTGAAACTTGATCGGCCGCAAGCCCCGCTCTACATCTTGGTGCCGCTCAAGAATTTTTACAGGAAAGCGAGTTTCCATTGCCGATTTTCAAGAACCTGCCCGCCGCCCCGACCGCCGAAAAACGGCCCGTTCAGGATACGCATCACGGCATTACCCGCACCGATGATTACGCATGGTTCCGGGCCGATAACTGGCAGGCCATGTTCAAGGACACCTCCATTCTCGACCCGGCGATCCGCGCCCATCTGGAGGCGGAAAACGCCTATATGGAAGCGGCCATGGGCGACACCAAGGCGCTTCAGGAGAAGCTGTTCGAGGAGATGAAGGGCCGCATCAAGCAGGATGATTCCTCCGTGCCGGTCAATGACGGGCCTTATGCCTATGGCACGCTTTTCGTGACCGGCGGCGAGCAGCCGCATTATTTCCGCACCCCGCGCGGCGGCGGTGAGAAACAGGTGCTTTTGAACGGCGACAAAGAAGCCGAGGGCAAGGATTATTTCCGTCTTGCCGGTCTCGACCAGTCTTCCGATCACACACACGGCATCTGGGGTTATGACGACAAGGGCTCGGAATATTTCACCCTGCGCATCCGTAACCTCGAAACCGGCGAGGACCTTGCCGATATCGTCGAAAACACCGGCGGCGGCGGCGCATGGGCGCCTGACGGCAGGAGCTTCTTCTATACGCTGCAGGACGAGAACCACCGCCCTTCCAAGGTCTTCCACCATATTATCGGTGAGCCGCAATCGGCCGACCGGCTGGTCTACGAGGAGAAGGATCCCGGTTTCTTCATGGGTGTCGGTGCGTCCGTTCTCGATGATTTCATCTTCATCGACATTCACGATCATGAGACCAGCGAATATCGCATTCTCTCCACGAAAGACCTGACCGCCGAACCGGCTATCGTGGCGGAACGCGAAGAGGGCATCGAATATTCGATGTGCGAAGGCGGCGATGTCTTCTTCATCCTCACCAATGATGGCGATGCCAAGGATTTCCGCATTGTGGAAGCCCCGGTCACCGCACCCGGCAAGGAAAACTGGAAAGAGGTGGTGCCGCATGAGCCGGGCCGGCTGATCCTCTCCGTCGATGCCTATGCCCGCCATCTGATCTGGCTGGAACGCCGTGACGGCCTGCCGCGCATCGTCATCCGCGACCGCCGCACCGGCGAGGAACATTCCATCGCTTTTGCCGAAGAGGCCTATTCGCTCGGCCTGCATGGCGCGGCGGAATATGACACCGACGTCATCCGGTTCTCCTATTCCTCGATGACGACGCCGAGCCAGCTGTTTGATTACGACATGGTGACGCGCGAACGCACGCTTCTGAAGACGCAGGAAGTGCCATCGGGCCACAATCCTGATGATTACATCACCCGCCGCATCATGGCCCCTGCGCATGATGGTGAGCTGGTGCCGGTCTCCCTGCTTTACCGCAAGGACGTGGCGCTCGACGGTTCCGCCCCCTGCCTGCTTTATGGCTACGGCGCTTACGGCATCACCATTCCCGCTTCCTTCTCCACCACGACGCTGTCTCTGGCGGACCGTGGTTTCATCTATGCCATCGCCCATATTCGCGGCGGCAAGGACAAGGGTTTCGAGTGGTACGAAACCGGCAAGATGGAGCACAAGCAGAACACGTTCAAAGACTTCATTGCCGCTGCCGATCATCTCGTTCAGGAAGGCTTCACGTCTTACGAGCGCATCATCGCCGAAGGTGGTTCTGCCGGCGGCATGTTGATGGGCGCCGTCGCCAATATGGCGCCGGAGAAGTTTGCCGGCATCATCGCCGCCGTTCCCTTCGTGGACGTGCTGACAACGATGCTGGACGACACGCTGCCGCTGACGCCGCCGGAATGGCCGGAATGGGGCAATCCGCTGGAATCGGCAGAGGAATATGGCTGGATCGCCGCCTACAGCCCCTATGACAATGTCGGTGCGAAGCCTTACCCGCCGATTCTGGCGCTTTCCGGCCTCACCGATCCGCGTGTGACCTATTGGGAGCCGACCAAATGGGTGGCGAAGCTGCGCGAAAAGACCACGGGTGAAGCGCCGATCCTGCTCAAGACCAACATGGCGGCAGGCCATGGTGGCAAGTCGGGCCGCTTCCAGCGGCTGGAGGAAATAGCCTTCGAATACGCCTTTGCGCTGAAGGTAGCCGGCAAGGACGCCGTCTGATGCCCGATGCGGGCGGCCTAGGCTGCCGCCCGCATCGTTTCGCACAAAAATACCTCGCGAAAAAAGATTTCAGATTATTTTTTCCACAAATTGCGGCAAAAATTTCTTATTTAAACAAAACTTGAAATTATTGGGAATTTTTATTTCGATCTACTGTATAGTCGATATTTTCTACTGAATAATGAAATACATGCCATGTATTACCCGAACAGGAAAATAGCTCCATAGATCACCTGCATGGCTGCCCTGCGCATTGCCGCGTTGCATTATCACTTTTTGGCCGTATTATGCACGGCGTTGACATATTCATGCGCCTTTTCGCCGCAGTTTTCGCGGCAATCCCGCGGCTTGTTCTGCGGATATTCTCTCGCCGGATTTTCGGCATCTCCACGCGCCATGTCAGTTCGCCCTTGGCAATCCGGGCTTTGCAGTGCTCCCGCTTTGCCAAATGAAAACACTGCATCAGACTTGGAGGTCTCCTCATGAAGAAACTCCTGGCCTCGACCATTCTCGTAACGGGCTTTACCATCGCTGCCGGTGCAGCATCTTCCGCCAATGCCGCAGACAGCTGCGGCAGCATCACCATCGCCGAAATGAACTGGGCATCCGCCGGTGTCGCGGCCTACGTCGACAAGTTCATCATGGAAAACGGCTATGACTGCACGGTTAATGTCGTCAGCGGCGACACCACCCCCACTTTCACCTCCATGAATGAAAAGGGCCAGCCGGATATGGCGCCCGAAATGTGGGTGAACACACTTGGCACCCCCTACGAGGAAGCCGTCAAGAGCGGCAATCTCATTCAGGAAGTCAAAATCCTGAGCGAAGGCGGCGTTGAAGGCTGGTGGATTCCGAAATATCTCGCCGACGAACATCCAGACATCAAGACCGTCGAGGATGCGCTGAAGCATCCCGAACTGTTTCCCGCGCCTGAAGACGCCAGCAAGGGCGCCGTGTTCGGCTGCCCGCCCGGCTGGGGTTGCCAGCCAACTACCGCCAACCTGTTCAAGGCCCGCAAGGCTGATGAAAAGGGCTTTGCGTTGATCGATACCGGCTCCGCGGCCGGTCTGGATGGCTCTATTTCCAATGCCTACGAAAAGAAGCAGGGCTGGCTCGGCTATTATTGGGCTCCGACGGCCATTCTCGGCAAATACGATATGGTGAAGCTGGACGATGGCGTTCCGCTCGACCGCGCAGCTTACGACAATTGCATCGCCAAGCCCGATTGCGCCGATCCGAAGCCGAATGCCTATCCGGTGGCGGAGGTCTTCACCGTCGTGACCAAGGATTTCGCCGAAAAGGCGGGCCCTTCCATTGACTACATCCGCAAGCGGCAGTGGGACAACGACACCGTTGCCAAGGTTCTGGCGTGGATGGATGAAAATCAGGGCACCAATGAAGATGGGGCCGAGTATTTCCTCGAGAACCATGAGGAACTCTGGACGAAGTGGGTTTCGCCCGAGGTGGCTGAGAAGATCAAGGCTTCGATGTGACGGGATAATGGAGCGGGAAAGTTTCGGTTCTCAACCTTACCCCCCTCTGCCCTGCCGGGCATCTCCCCCACAAGGAGGGAGATCGGCTGGGCGCGCTATCACCGCTTCATCCTCAACCATCGAGATGGGCAAGGCCGTGCCGCAGGTCGATCTCCCCCCTTGTTGGGGGAGATGTCCGGCAGGACAGAGGGGGGTGATCCGCCCACTCCAACCTCGCGCCCACCCCAACAACCCAAAGGGAAAACAACAATAATGGCCCTCTGCACCTACCTGCCGGACCTGCTCTGCAAGTTCCCGGCAATCGACAACTCCACCATGCGCGTGGCTCGCAAAACCATCGATGACGGGTTTCGCGATATCGTGCGCAATTACGGCGATGCGATCGACGTCGTCGTTCACCCGCTGCAGCTTTTCCTCAATTCCTCGGAGCGTCTGTTCATCCAGACGCCGTGGATCATTACCATGCTGGTCATTCTCGCCATCGTGCATCTGGCCGGACGCAGCTTCAAGATCACAGGCGGCACCGCCATTTCCCTGCTGATGATCGGCGCGGTCGGCCTCTGGCGCGATGCCATGACGACGCTCTCCATCGTCGCCATCGCTACCCTGATCGCCATCGTCATCGGCCTGCCGCTCGGCATTCTGATGGGTCGTTCCGAACGCCTGCAACGCCTCATCAATCCCGTGCTCGACGTGATGCAGACCCTGCCAAGTTTCGTTTATCTCATCCCCGTGGTGGTGATTTTCGGCATCGGCAAGGTTCCGGGCCTGATAGCAGTGGTGATCTATGCCATTCCACCCGTCATTCGCCTGACCAGCCTCGGCATCCGCCTCGTTGATCGCGAAGTGCTGGAAGCGGCAGACGCCTTCGGCTCCTCCAACGGTCAGAAGCTGTTCAACGTGCAGCTGCCGCTGGCGCTGCCGACCATCATGACCGGCATCAACCAGACCATCATGATGGCGCTCGCCATGGTCGTCGTTGCCTCCATGGTCGGTGTCGGCGGGCTTGGCAAGAATGTGCTGCAGGCCATCAACAACCAGTTCTTCACGGTGGGCTTCCTGAACGGTTTCGCTCTGGTCGCCATCGCCATCATGTTCGACCGGGCGAGCCAGGCTTTCGGCAAGCGCCTGCAGAAATACCGCGAGGTCTCCCATGGCTAAAAGCATCGAAATCAGGAATCTTTACAAGATCTTCGGCAAGCATCCCGAGAAGTACCTCGAAGCGGTGCGTAAGGGCATGGACAAGGTCGAGCTGAACGACCGGCACAACCACGTTCTCGGCCTCAACAACATCAACATCACCATGCCGGGCGGCAAGATCACCGTCGTCATGGGGCTGTCAGGCTCCGGCAAATCGACACTGATCCGCCACATAAACCGGCTGATCGACCCGACCGCCGGCGAAGTTCTTTATGACGGCGAGGATATCTGCGGCATGAGCGCCTCGGCGCTCAGGCAATTCCGCCGCCACAAGACGGCGATGGTGTTCCAGAAATTCGGCCTTCTGCCGCATCGCACGGTACTCGAAAACAGCGTCTACGGCCTCGATATCCAGGGCGTACCGCGCAAGCAAAGCGAGGAAAAGGGCCGTTACTGGCTGGAGCGTGTCGGCCTTGCCGGTTACGAGGATTATTATCCGAACCAGCTTTCCGGCGGCATGCAGCAGCGTGTGGGCCTTGCCCGGGCGCTTGCCAATGACGCCGATATTCTCCTGATGGACGAGGCCTATTCGGCGCTCGATCCGCTCATCCGTGTGGATATGCAGACCATGCTGCTCGATCTGCAACAGGAGCTGAAGAAGACCGTTGTGTTCATCACCCATGATCTCGACGAGGCTTTGCGGCTGGGCGACCATATCGCCATCCTGAAAGACGGCGAAGTGGTGCAACAGGGCGACGGCCAGAGCATCATCCTTTCGCCGGCCGATGGTTACGTCACCGACTTCGTGCGCGATGTCAATCGTGGCCGCGTGTTGCAGGCAAACACTGTCATGGAGCCGCTGGAGAGCAAGCCCGAGGGTATGCCGGTCCCCGAGACCGCAACGCTCGAAACCATCGCCCGCGACATGTCGGAAGCCAACGAGACGCAGGCCCATGTGGTGGACGAGGACGGCAAGCCGGTCGGCAGCATCGGGCTCGACACACTGGTGGCTGCGATGGTGACGCCCGCACCGCAGGAGGTTGAGGCGGAGGTGAAGGCGGAGGAGCCGGAAAAGCTCCAGGAAACGGTTATGTCGGTGGAGAAGGAAACGGCGTAATCCGGCACCGGACGGATTGGCCGCGTCCGCGAGATTTCCTCTTTCCGTCATACCGGCCTTGAGCCGGTATCCAGCCAGCCCAAGTCCTTGGGCTGAAAGGACTCTCTCGCCGCGCAGACGCGCGTCGGCTGGATTCCGGCTCAAGGCCGGAATGACGGGAGTGAGGTATTCACGGCGCCAGAAATTTAAACTGGACTGCAATGCCGCGAGGGGACAAAGCTGGCAATTGCCTCCTGCCCCGTCTTCACTATGCCAAAACGAAGCACTACTTCGCCGGCTGTCAACCCTCGACAGTCGCTGCAGCGCAGCAAGCGCAAGTTTCGGACAAGTCGCCGCCGTTAACCATTCGTTAACTTTTGAACGCGGAATCACCGACATGCAGATCGAAAGCAATATTGGCGGATATAACTATCAAGGTCGCATCCGCGACATCGAAAAAGCTGGCAGCGCCCAAAGCGCGCCGGAGGAGCAGGCGGTAAAACGCGGCCCCGGCAACCCCACCGTTTCCAGCACCATTCTTTCCCAGTCGCTGGCCAATGTTCTATGGGCCGTCGGCAACGGCAGCGCGCCGGCCTATCAGGATGCGGCCACCGCCTCCCCCGAGGACAAGGCGGAAGCGCAGGCTGAATGGGTACGCAGCGCCTATTCGGAATATACCGAATAGGCGATTCCAATCAGCCTCTTGCGGGGCTGACTTCCACCGTCACATGCGAGAGTTCATGTATGGCGGCAAGTTTCTGCTTATAAAATGCCGGTGCTTTGGGCGCCTGCGAAAGGATCGCCACGATGGCGGCGTGATGCCCCGGCCCCACCTGCCAGACATGCAGATCCGTAATGCGATCCTCTTCCGTCTCCACGCTTTCACGGATTTCCTGCGGCAGATCCTCAGCCGGCGGCAGCGCGTCAAGCAGGGTTGTCGCCGTGGAGCGGATCAGGCCCCATGACCAGCGGGCAATCACCAGACCGCCAACGATACCCATCAACGGATCAGGGAACGACCAGCCGTTCCACTTGCCGAGCAGCAGCGCGACGATTGCCAGAACCGAGGTCAGCGCATCCGCCAGCACATGCAGATAGGCAGCGCGCAGATTATTGTCCCGGCCGCCCTTTGCCCCGTGCCCGGCATGGTGCTCGGCATGGGACCCGTGATCATGGTGGGCGTGGCTGCCGTGCCCGTGGTGGGCATGTGAGCCGTGGGCATGACCGTGGCCGTGGCCATGATCGTGGTGATGGTCATCCTTCAAAAGCACGGCGCTGAGAAGATTGACGGCAAGGCCGATGATGGCGACGAGGATGGCCTGGTTGAAATCGATCTCGACGGGACTGACGAGGCGCATCCCGCTTTCCACGGCAATCAGCAACGCCACCACCGCCAGCACGATGGCGCTGGCAAAACCCGCGAGATCGCCGAACTTGCCGGTGCCGAAGGTGAAGCGTGGGTTGCGGGCCTCGCGGCGGGCATAGAGATAAGCGAGTGCCGAAATCAGCATCGCGCCCGCATGGGTGGACATGTGCCAGCCATCCGCCGTTAGCGCCATGGAGCCGTACCAGTGACCGGCGACGATTTCCGCCACCATCATCGCCGCGGTCAGCGCGATGACCATCCAGACGCGCCTTTCATTACGCTCGTGGTTCTGGCCAAGGAAAACATGGTCGTGACCGGCTGCTGCGCGGTATTCGGATGTCGTCGTCATGTCGCTTAATCCTGTCGGTTTTACCGGATGTAGGTCTTCAGCACCTGGGCCAGCTCTTCCGCCGCCCGCGCCCGTTCGTCTTCATTTTCGGCATGCACCACGTGCTCGTGCAGATGCTCCTGCATTACCTCCCCCGTCAGGCCCGAAAGCGCGCCGCGTACCGAAGCGAGCAGCTGCAGCACCTCGCCGCAGGGCTTGGCATCATCGAGCGCACGTTCGACCGCTTCCATCTGCCCTTTCAGGCGGCGGATGCGGGCGAGAAGCTTTTCCTTGTTGCGGATGGTATGGGACATGGCCGACCTCATATACTATAGGGGGGTATAGTATATTTCCCATGTTTTTTGCGCAAGTCGTGTGAGACGCAATCCTCGCGAATGTTTCGGGCATTAAAAAACACCCATCAGAACTTAGGGGACTCAGTCATGACGACTATTGCAGCAACCAGCAGCATCAATTTCACCTCTCCTGCCCGGAGCATCGAGCCGGCGCGGAGCAGGGAGACACAGTCCACCACCGAGGCTTTGCAGGAGCTGACGCGGGCGGCCCATCGCGCCATTTCGGTAGCCGGCAATGTCGCCACGTCCGTGGCTCCGCTCGCCAGCGCTTCCGCGAGCCTTGCTGCGGCCCTCTGGAACATGGATAGCGGCGCCTCCGCCGCAACCGGCGTCAACGCTGATGTGGCCGCCTCCACACAGCCCGATATGGCAAGCCTCGAATCGCAGGTTCTGAAGGCGCTTGCCCAGGCACTCGGCGTGGAGGACGCCGCCTGACCCCATTGAACGACGGGCCGAAAAGCCATATCTCTAGAGACTGGAGATATGGAGAAAGCCATGCTGTCCATCGGTGAACTGTCCAAACGCACCGGCGTCAAGGTGCCGACGATCCGCTATTACGAGCAGATGGGCCTCATCCGCGAGGCGGATCGTTCGGAGGGCAACCAACGCCGCTACGAAAAATCCGATCTCGAACGGCTGGCCTTCATCCGCCACGCGCGCGATCTCGGCCTGAACATAGACGCCATTCGCGAGTTAATCGCGCTCAGCCAGCACCGGGAAATGCCGTGCGAGGGTGCAGACCGCATCGCCGCCGAACATCTTGCCGATGTGCGGGAAAAAATCGCCAGCCTGAAGAAGCTGGAACACGAGCTGGAGCGGATCGTCTCCCATTGCCACGGCCATTCCATCGAGGATTGTTATGTCATCCGCGCGCTTTCCGATCACGGCATGTGCGAGGGGGAGCATTGAGCCGAGAAGAGGCTGACATTCGAATGTCACCTGTACCCGATAATCGCCTCTTGCCCGCCTGAAAAAAGGACGTCAGATGGCCGAGCTCTTTTCTGAAATCACGCCATCAGACACGATTTTCCTTGATGTTTCCGAGGGCCATCGGCTGCACGTGACGATTGCCGGCAATCCGGCGGGGCGACCTGCAATCCTGCTGCATGGAGGGCCTGGTTCAGGATTGTCATCGACAGCGCGACGCTATTTCGATCCTGCCATTTTCCGCATCGTCCAGTTCGACCAGCGCGGCTGCGGTCAAAGCACGCCAAACGCCGCTGATAGTCTTGAGCATAACACCACGCATCATCTGATCGATGACATTGAGGCCATTCGCTGTGCCCTCGCGGTGGAAGACTGGCTGATCTACGGCAGTTCATGGGGTTCCACGCTGGCCCTCGCTTACGCACAGCGCCACACAGAACATGTTCGCGGCATGGTTCTGGCCGGCGTCACCACCACCCGGCAGAGGGAAATCGACTGGCTGTACAAGGGGCTGGCAATGTTTCTGCCGCAGCAGTGGCAGCGTTTCATCGCCGCGATCCCCGATGACATGTCCAGACAAGATCCGGTCGGCGCCTATCGCCGGCTTCTGAATGATCCCGATCCCGCCGTGCGCGCGACGGCCGCCTTAGAGTGGCACCTGTGGGAGGCGGGCTCGATCAGCGCGGAGGGCATTTCGGCCTTTCCGGAGAAATGGCGAGACAGCGTGTATATTCTCGCCCGCGCCCGCCTCTGCGCCCATTATTTCCACCATGCGGCCTGGCTGGATGATGGCGCGCTCCTGCGCAACGCCGGAGACCTCGCCGGTATTCCCGGGATACTCGTTCAGGGCATGCGCGACTTGCAGGGGCCGCCCGTCACCGCTTTCGAACTTGCCGAGGCGTGGCCGGGAAGCGAGCTTGTTACCATCGATGGCGCTGGCCATTCGACGGGCGATGCGGGCATGGAAGACGCAATCCTGTCGGCAATTGCGCGATTTGCGAATTGACCCGCTTGACAGACGGCGGATTCGGGCGCATTTCATTTTCCATGATCAACGAACGCGCACCCATCTCCTGCTCGTATTTTTGGGCCTTCCTCTAAGGGCGGCTCGACAGATCATATTGTCAACAAGCCGCCGTCAGGCGGCTTTGTTGTTTTCAAACGTCCTGACGGCACCGATAAGACCAAAGGACCGAAAAAATGACCGAAGATAGCTCCCTGACACTGGAAAGACCGCCCGTCGTCATCATCCGTGGCGCGCGCAAGACGGATCTGCCCGAACTCAACGAGATGATCACGCTGCTGGCCTCCTACCACGGCGATGCGGCGGCGATCACGCCGGCGAAACTGGAGCGCGACCTGTTCGGCCCGCTGCCCTGGGTGCACGGTCTCGTGGCCGAGGCCGATGGCGCGTTGATCGGTTACGCCCTGCTTCTGCCGCTCTACAGGGCGCAAGAGGGCCGCCGCGGGCTCGAACTGCATCATCTCTTCGTGCGCGACGGCCATCGTGGCCATGGCACCGGCCAGCATCTGGTTTCCCGGGCCCGCGATATCGCCAAGCGTCTCGGCTGCGACTATCTTTCCGTCAGTGCCACAACCGGCAATGTGGCGGCGCATCGTTTCTACGAAAACATGGATTTCGCGCCCCGCCCGGTGACCGGCATGCGCTATATGCAGTCCATCGCCTGATTAAAAAACACGGAGACGACCATGACACGGATCGCCATTGCGCTCGCCCAGGATTTTGCTGACTGGGAGCCGGCGCTGCTTGCCGCCGCGGCGCGCAGCTATCTCGGTGTCGAAATCGTCTATGCCACGCCGGACGGACGGCCGGTAACCTCGATGGGCGGGCTGAAGGTGACGCCGGATACATCCTATGACGCGCTCGATGCCGTTGACATCGATGCGCTGGTTATTCCCGGAGGCCTGAGCTGGGAAAAGGGAACAGCTGCCGATCTCGGCGAACTGGTGCGCCGGTTTCGCGAGAAGAACCGACTGGTGGCCGGCATCTGCGCGGCGGTAAGTGCGCTGGCAGGCACGGGCGTTCTGAACGCCGTTGCCCATACCGGCAATTCGCTGGCGTCGCACAGGGCCTATTCGGCCTATGGCGGCGAGACGCTTTACCGCGACCAGCCGAAAGCGGTCAACGATGGCGGCATCATTACCGCGGCTGGCAGCGCGCCGGTCAGTTTCGCGGTGGAAATTCTGAAAAGCCTCGGCCTCTTTGGTCCGGAAGCCGAGGCCGAACTTCAGGTTTTTGCGGCGGAGCATCGCTGAGGCATAGCCGCCTCGATTGTTCGCGCTCCCCTACTCCCCGTCATTCCGACCTTTAGCCGGAATCCAGCTGACACGCATCTGCGCGGCGAGATGACTTCTTTCAGCCCAAGGACTTGGGCTGGCTGGATTCCGGATCAGTGCCGGGATGACGGAGGTGAGAACAGCGATGATTATCGCTGATCCAGCACCCGGCACACACGTGCTGCGTGATCGCCGCCTTCCCCGGCAATCGCCCGGCGAATATCGCGGCTGTTCAGATGCAGGCTGCGGCCGGCGGGTAAATTTGCACGTTTGATCTTGGCGAGTGCCGCCGCCACAAAGGCGGCCTGATGGTGTTGGAAAAAGGCAAGAGCCGCCTCATCCGCCGGGCTCGGGCCCAGCACCGCCTTGAAGGCGAGACGATGCACGGCGCAACAAGCGCCGTGACCGGGAACTGCAAAACGCAGCGCATCGAGTTCCTCACTCCAATCCGCTGCGTCCTCCATGACTTAGGCCGACTGGAAGCGCTTGAGGAAAAACGTGCTCAATGTTCCGAGCAAAGCCCAGAAGACGAAGCTCGTAACCGTAGCGGCGACGATGAACTGACGCTCCAGCGGCAGCGGTGCCAGTGCATGTTCGCCTTCCGGCGGCAGGGGCGCACCCACCACATGCGGCGCGACGATCAGCACCAGCGCAAGGACGATGGCCCAGGGTTCGCGACGGAAGGCGATCAGCGCGATGCCGCCGGCTGTTGCGGCAACGGTTGCGAGCCACCAGATCTGCCGTGCCTCAAGTGCTGCGGCGGGGCTGCCTGGCAGTTCCGGCGGCAGGCCGATCATCGGGGCGAGCATGACGGCGGCAAATCCGGCAACGCCCCACAAAAGCCCCTCACGCCAGCCGCCATTGGTGCCGCGCAGCGAAATCAGTCCGGTCAGCACCAACGCATAACCGATCGCAGTCAGGACATTGGCGGCAACCGTATAGGCAGTGCGTTCGAAACCATCGGCCGGAGCCCAGGCCTCTTCATTGTGCTCGTGGGCGGGGACCACAGCACCGGGCGCCGTGGCCTCGTGGCTGTGGGCAGCTTCACCGCCCGCGCCCTCATAGGTCTCTGCCTGAAGGATGAGCGGCGTGGTGCCGAAGGCCTGCATGGCTGAAACGGCTAAGCCGCCGAGGATGCCGACGAGAACGGCGGTAAAGACGATATTGCGAAAAGACGACATGACATTCCCCTCAATGGCAGGGGAAGGCATTGGCATGACGGGTGTCATGGGCGGCATTGTGAACGGCTTCCACATGCGAGAAACCGACAAAACCGACAACGAACAGGCCAAGCACGATCGCCGTCAGCGATTGCGCGAAGCTGCCCGTTTTTGCTGAAACGGCTGAATTGGCCGTATTCTGGTGGATGGACATGGTGACCCCTCTCCGGCGCGACCCCGCGCCTCTGGATGCGGTCGAACGGCAAAGCCATGCGACCGCCTGCGATACACTTCACCACGGGGATACGAGACTGACACAGGGGGCATCGATCTTGCCACCCTGACATTCCGCTCTTCCGGACACCCCGCCGGCATGGACATTTCCGTGATGGCAGGTCTCCTGGCTTACGGGTCAAAACCTGAAACACCTTCCCGGCATCACCTCGCCTCAACCGGAAACGCCGGTTCGGTCGAAGGGTCTGCCAGTGGCATTTCGTTTCAGGCTCTCCGCTCACAGTTGCGGGGGCAGCCACGAATGAGGATTTCTCCCTATCGTGTTCCCTTTTCACCTTCCGGAACGCCCGGAAGGAACCATCACAGGGTTGTTATCCGCCGCGTGGGGACGGGAGTCAATGGGCACGCATGCCAACGGGACCCTCAGCGCGCCGGGATCGCCTTCAGATAAGCGGCGATCGCGTCGCGGTCCTCGGCTGTCAGATGCGCCATGTTCTGCTGCACCTTCACCATGGAACCGCCGACACTGTCGAATTCCGGGGTGAAGCCGGTTTCGAGATAGCTCGAAATATCGGCCTCGGCCCAGCTTCCGATGCTTTGCGAGCCAGGGGTAATGTCCGGAATGCGGCCTTCGCCTTCCGGATTGGGGCCGCCGGCCAGCCACTTGCCCTTCAGGAAGCCACCGAGCGCATTGCGCGGCGTGTGGCATTCGCCGCAATGGCCCGGACCTTCCACCAGATATTGGCCACGCAGAAGTTCGGCATTGGCATTGGCCAGCTCGACGCGCGGCGGTGCCGAAGGGTCGAAATACAGGAACTTCCAGCCGCCGAGCGCCATGCGCATGTTGAAGGGGAACGGCAGATCGTGGTCGGGCGCATCGTTCTGGCTCGCCGGCAGGGCCTTCAGATAACCGAAGAGGTCATTGATGTCCTTCTGCGTCATCCGGGCATAAGAGGCATAGGGGAAGGAGGGATAGAGATGTTCGCCGTTCTTTCCCACACCACGCGTCATGGCATCGCCAAATTCCGCCAGCGTCCAGCCGCCGATGCCGTGCTGCGGATCAGACGAAATATTTGGAACATGAAAGGTGCCGAAGAGGCTTTTCAGTGCCTGCCCGCCTGAAAGCGTCAACAGCGCTTCACCCTTAGCATCCGGCGCGGCATGACAGCTTGCGCAGCCGCCCGCCCAGAACAGCGTCTCGCCATTGGCGAGATCCGGCTCACCGAGGCTCACCCAATGGCTGGGCGCCTGGCGCTGCGGCGCGGTCACCCATGCGAAAATCCCGTAGCCCGCAACGGCCGCGACCACGATCCCGCCCACAAGCTTCGTCCAAATGGAAGACATGCCCCTCTCCCCATTCTCCCCTGACAAGGTCAGGTGTCTTTCGTGACGGAAAAACGCCGCCCGGGAGCGGCGTTTCAAACTCGTTCGATTATTTCTTCAGGCGATAGGTCTGGTGGCAGGTGCCGCAATCGGCGCCCAACGTCTGCATGGCGGTGGTTACACCCGCCTGATCGGTGGGGAGATTGGCGAGAATCTTATCCGCATCTGCGCCGAGCTTGGCGGACTTGGCCTTGAAGTCCTCGAAGTTTTCCCAGATCGCGGGCGCTGCCGCGCTGCCGGTCTCGGTGCCGGCGGGGAACTGGTCGGGGAAAGCCTTGGCATTGGTGCTGATAGTCGTCACGGCGGCCTTGACGGCTTCGGCGTCGAAAGGCTTCTGGCCCTTGGAGATGGCGGCGAGCGCTCCCATGGAGCCACCGATCTGCTTCATCATGCCTTCACGTTTTTCGACTTCGCCGGCAGCATAGACCGCTCCGGCGCAAAGACAGCCGAACAGCGTGGCCGCTGCGATGGTTTTCAGTTTCATACACTCTCTCCTTGATTCCGGCGGGCGCCGGACGCTTGATGGAACGGCGCGAGGATGCCCTTTCCACATGGCGAAAAGAAGTCACATTGCGGTGAATTCCATCGTGAAAACAGAAGCCTAAGACAAGGCTTCCCACAATGTGAGAAGTGCTGCGGCAATCAGCATGAAACCGGCGATGCGGCCGATGAAGATCGTGGCGGCGGGAGAGGAAACGAGCCATGCCCGGCTTCTATCCGCCGTCAGCGCCAGCGCGCCATAAACGGTGAACTGCGTTACCGCCACCATCGCACCCATCACCAGCCCCTGCATCCAGATCGGCCCATAGGCGGGTTTGAGAAACTGTGGGTAGACGGCCATCATGAACAGGTAGGCCTTCGGGTTTGACAGGCAGGTCAACACCGCCCGCCAGAATGCCTTTTTCACCGAAGCGCTTGCCTCAGCCTCATCGCCGTTCACGACAATCGCACTGCGCAACAGGCCGATACCGATCCAGACCATGTAAGCCGCGCCGACGACAAGCAGCGGCAGGAACATAGACGGCATCCATGCGGCAAGCATGCCAACACCCAGCGCGCCATACAGCGAATGCACGATGCCGCCGGCGCTCATGCCCACGGCGGCGGAAAGGCCGGTTCTCCTGCCACCTGTCAGCGCGCTTGCCAGCACAAAGAGCATGTCCATGCCCGGCAGGATGATGATGCCGAACAGGACAACAAAGAAAAGCCAGAGATTTTCGGCATAAGTCATGTCAGTATCTTTCATACCGAATAGAGGTGCATTCGAGAAACCCCATGTTTCTCAATGTATTTTTCCGTTTATAGGGAACGCCAACTGACAGCGTTGTGTCAGTTGCGTGGGAAAATCCATCGGGAAGACGGCAATGCGCAAGGCCTCAAGACTGTTCGAGATCATCCAGATTTTGCGGCTGGCGCGCCGCCCGGTGACCGCGCAGACGATTGCCGACATGCTGGAAATAACAGTGCGCTCTGTCTATCGCGATATGGCAGCGCTTCAGACCATGCGTGTGCCCATCGCAGGGGAACGCGGCGTGGGGTATATTCTCCGGCCCGGTTTCAACCTGCCGCCACTGATGTTTTCCATTGAGGAAACCGAGGCAATCGTGCTGGCGCTCGCCATGGTCGATCGCACCGGCGATATGGAATTGCGCCGGGCCGCGAAGAAGGCGAGCGACAAGATTGCCGCGTCTCTGCCCGAACCGCTGTCAAAGACCCTTTCCGCCAATGCCCTCCACGCCTGGGGCAGCATCGCGCCGGCACCGGCAGGACTTGATCTCTCGACGGTCAGGCGTGCGGTGCGCGACGAGGAGACGCTGGAAATCATCTATCGCGATGAAGCCGGCGCGGAAACGCGGCGGCGGGTTCGGCCAATCGCGGTGATCTACTATTCCGAAACCGTGAATATTGTCGCCTGGTGCGAGCTGCGGCAGGCCATCCGTAATTTCCGCTCGGACCGGGTGCGTAGCTGCCAGGCGACCGGCAGTTTCTTCAAGCTCGAAGGCGAGAAGCTGCGGCAATTGTGGATGGCCGGCTGGCAGAGCAACCAGCCGGTCATCCCTTACTCACAGCCCTAAGAGGCGATCCTCCTCCCGCCCGAAACCGCGAATGGCGATTCGGTCGGCAAAGACATCGGCGATGGCGAAGGTGTTCTGGTCTGGCGTGTCGACCATGCCCTTGAAATTCACGAAATGTGTATTGCCCGATACGCCGTAATTGCCCTCATGGTTATGGCCGTTGAACCATGCGATGGCGCAAGGATGGGCGTTGAGAAGATCAAGGATGCGCGGCGCGTCCCACATGTTATGGGCGTTTTCCGGATAGACAGGGTAGTGGCACAGCACGATGACTCTTTCGCCCGCCGCATCCGCCTTTTGCAGAACCGCCCGCAGCCAGTCGAACTGCTCGTCGCCAAGCGAGGCGTTCCAGTCCTGCGCGTTGATTGCGCCTACATCCGAGAGGCGCTTCAGCCGCTCGGCAGCAAGGGTGCGACGCGGATCCCCAACCGGTGGGGCGAAAAGGCTGACGTCATTGCCATCAAGCACGGCGAAGCGGATGCCGCCGACGGTAAAATCATGCCAGGCGGCGGCCATGCCGAGGCGGGCGTGGACGCCAGGCAAATGCTCGGCGGCAACGGCGAAATCGTGATTGCCCGGCAGCAGGAGCGAGCGGTGGCGAAGCCGGTCGTAAACGGCAAGAATCGCATCGAAATTTTCAAAACCGCGATCGATGATGTCGCCCAGCGTCACGACGAAGGCCAGATCTTCGCGATTGAAGGCATCCACCGCCTCCGCGAGCTTTTTGGGACTTTCGCGATAATGACGGCCCATCTCGGGACGCGGATCGATATCGGCATATTGGGGATCGGCGACTATGCCGAAGGAGAAGAGAGGAGTTGTTTTTTCAGTCATGATGCGCCGCGATAAACCCGGCGGATGACAGGCTTGTGACAGGAGCAGAATATGCTCCAAAGCAAAACACCCGGCCTGAGAGCCGGGTGTTCAATAGGGGGTACCGCAAGCTTTCCGTCGCCATGCTCGGGCCTGTCCCGGCGCATCTGCTGACATCCCGTTTCAGGGAACATCCGCGGATCCTCGGCACAAGGCCGAGGATGACGTCGCGCAAGAGGTGGCTGCCTCGATCAGCAACCACGCTTGTCGCAAGCCTTACTTGGCAGCAGCTTCGTAACGCTCCAGGACGTAGTCCCAGTTGATGAGGTTATCGACGAAGGCTTCGAGGTACTTCGGACGCAGGTTGCGGTAGTCGATGTAGTAGGAGTGTTCCCATACGTCGACGCCGAGGATCGGTTCTGCACCGTGAACGAGCGGGTTTTCGCCGTTCGGGGTCTTGGAGATTTCGAGCTTGCCGTTCTTGACGGACAGCCACGCCCAGCCGGAGCCGAACTGCGTGGTGCCGGCTGCGATGAAATCGGCCTTGAACTTGTCGTAACCGCCGAGATCGGAGGCAATTGCCTGCTCGAGCTTGCCCGGCAGCTTGTTGCCGCCGCCGCCCTTCTTCATCCACTTCCAGAAATGAACGTGGTTGTAGTGCTGGGCCGCATTGTTGAAGAGACCGGCATTGGTGCCAAAGGACTTCTTCACGACTTCTTCGAGCGACAGGTCGGAAAGACCGGCTTCAGCTGCAAGCTTGTTGCCGTTGTCGACATATGCCTTGTGGTGCTTGTCGTGATGGAACTCGAGCGTCTCGCGCGACATGTAAGGTGCAAGCGCGTCGTAGTCGTAGGGGAGTTCGGGAAGTTCGAAGGCCATGGTTTTTACTCCTTTTTGCAGCGCGTTACCGCTCCTAGAAACCGTGTGAGCGGACCATAGGAGCGAAGCTCTGTTTGGGCAACCTGTGAATTATCAAAATGTTCCGCCAAAAGAGAAAATTCCTCTCGCGCCGGCCGCCACCATATTTGTTTCACATCGCTGGCGTACCGTTTTCCACCCTATCGGTTCGCTTTTGATCGAGATTGCAGGAAGGAAATTCCATGATACGCCCGATGATCCACACAGCCGCACTTCTTGTTGCCGTCTCGTCGGCTGTCCTGCCTGCGTCCGCATCTTCGGACGATGCGTGGAAGGAATTCGTGGCGGATGTGCAGACTGCCTGTCTTGCCGCAGCCGGAGACATGATCGACGACGCCAAGGCGGCCGTCGATCCCGTTGGCAGCGAGAATTACGGTCTTGCCATCCTGACCGGCAGGGCAAAGGGCGCGGATGTGACGGTCAGCCATATCTGCGTCTATGACAAGAAGACAAAGGCCGTGGAACTCGGCAGCGAACTTGCCGGCGATACGCTGAAGGTGGAAATTCCCGGCTCCACCAAGCCCTGACGCGGGTCAAAAACGCGGCGTGGTATCGCCTTCGCCCAGTGCGCGCTGCATCAGCACCGTGTCCAGCCATTGACCGTGTTTCCAGCCGATGGATTTGAAGGTTCCGACGTGCTCGAAACCGGCGGCGCGATGCACGCCGACCGAAGCCGCATTTGCGCTGTCGCCGATGACGGCGATCATCTGCCGGAAGCCGCGCACGGTCGCCTCCTTGATGAGCGCGTCGAGCAGCTTGCGGCCAATACCCATGCCTTTCATCGAAGGGTCGATGTAAACGGAATCCTCAACCGTCGCGCCATAGGCCGGGCGGGCGCGATAAGCGCCGGCATAGGCATATCCCGTCACCTTGCCGTCACGCTCAGCGACGAGATAGGGGAAATTGCCCTCCACCAGAAGGCGGCGGCGCTCAGCCATCGTTTCCGCCGTTGGCGGATCGATCTCGAAGCTGGCGCGGCCATGCAAAACGGCGTCCCGGTAAATTTCGGTAATGGCTGGGATATCCGCCTCTTCACAGGGGCGGATCAGAAGGCTGGAAACGGTGGAAAGGGTCATTCTCTTGTCCTGCGGATCATTCACGCCGTCATTGTGCATTGCGGCGCAGCCAAAATAAAGATTATCTGACTTATACAATCGATAAGGTTTTCTTTGATGATGGATCTCGACCTTCGGCAAGTGCGAAGTTTCATGGATGTGGCCGATCTCGGCAGCTTTTCCGCCGCCGCCGACAAGGCCGGAGTGACGCAGCCGGCCATCAGCCTGCACATAAGGCTGCTTGAAAAACAGCTGGGCGTGCGGCTGATCGAGAGGGTAGGCAGGCGCGCCCAGCCGACGGCGGCGGGCCGCGACTTCCTCATTCATGCAAGGCGGATTGCAGAAGAGGTGGCGCACGCCATCGATACGGTCGCGCCGCATCGCAGCGGGGTGACGGGACGCCTGCGCATCGGCACGGGCGCCACCGCCTGCATCTATCTCCTGCCGCCGGTGCTGGGCGATATCCGGCGTGCCATGCCGGGTATCGAGATCGTCGTGCAGACGGGCAATACCCACGATATCCTGCGGCTCCTGGAGGCCAATATGATCGACGCCGCCGTGGTGGCCCTGCCCGCCAGCGGTCGCAGCCTCGATATCAGCGACATCCATTTCGATGAGCTGGTCGCCGTCTTCCCGAAAGATATGATCGCGGACACAGGGCTGCTCACCGCAGATGTGCTCTCGACCAAGCCGCTGTTGCTCTACGAGGGCGGCAATACGCGCAGGCTGGTGGATCAATGGTTCGCTGCAAGCGGTCGTGCCGTGCAGCCGACGATGGAACTCGGCAGCGTGGAAGCCATCAAGAAACTTGCAGGCGCCGGGCTTGGCCTTGCCATCGTTCCACGCATGGCAGTGGAACAGGACGCCACTCCATCGGGGCTGCAATGGCGCTCACTCAATCCGCCGCTCGAACGCCGGATCGCTCTCGCGATGCGGCGCGACAAACACATGACTGCGCCGCTGCGGGCGCTTGCCGCAGCACTGCCGGATGTGCGGAAAAGGTGAAGTCCGCGCCGGTTGCGAGGGCCGGCTTCGACCTGTTGACGACATGGAACCGTACTCTCTCATCCGTCATGCCGGACTGGATCCGGCATCCAGCCACGGCGCGTCTGCGCCGTGAAGAGAGTTTTTCGCGATCAAGGACTTGATCGCGCTGGACCCCGGATCCAGTCCGGGGTGACGGAGCCCATAACCAAGCCTCCACCCACACATTCAGTCCACGAGTTTCGTTCTCAAAACTCCGTCCAGTCGTCACCCTTCACGGCCAGTGCCGCATTGCCGCGTGCAGCGATCGGGCGGGCTTTCGGGGCGGAGGTGACCGGCGCAGGGGCCGGACTTGCAGCGCGCTGCATCTGCCGCGCCGTCTCCCGCAGGGCCGAGGTCTGGTGGCCGAGCTGGAACTGCGCCAGCAGCGCCTGGAGGTTGGCGCATTCCTGTGCGAGCCCCGCACCGGCCGCATTCATTTCCTCGACCATGGCGGCATTCTGCTGCGTGGCCTGATCCATGTGGTTGACGGCGGTGTTGACCTCGGAAAGGCCGGCAGACTGTTCCTGTGCTGCGGTCGCGATGGCGTCCATGTGGCTGTTGACGGAAAGCACCAGCTGCTCGATCTCGGAAAGCCCGACGCCGGTATCGGCCACCAGCTTCACGCCTTCGCCCACCGCAACGGCTGACGTATTGATGAGCTGCTTGATTTCCTTGGCCGCATTGGCGGAGCGTTGCGCCAGTTCGCGCACCTCCTGTGCAACGACGGCAAAGCCCTTGCCGGCATCGCCCGCCCTCGCCGCTTCAACGCCGGCATTCAGCGCCAGAAGGTTGGTCTGGAAGGCGATCTCATCGATCACGCCGATGATCTGACCGATCTGACGCGAGGAATGTTCGATGCGTTCCATGGCGGCAACGGCATCGCGCACCACCTTGCCGGAAAGATCGGCCTTCGTCCGCGCTTCCCGTACCGTGTCGCGCGCTTCGCCGGCGCGTTTGGACGTGGCGGACACGTTGGCGGTGATTTCTTCCAGCGCGGCGGCTGTCTCTTCCAGGGAGGCGGCCTGCTGTTCGGTGCGGCGGGAAAGATCGTCGGATGCCGACGACACCTCGTGTGCGCCGCCATTCACCGTCTGCACGGACTGGCCGACGCTGGTCAGCGCTTCGCGAAGCTGGTGCACGGAGCTGTTGAAATCGTGCCGTAGCGCCTCGAATTGCGGCGCGAATGGCGTGGCGATCTCGCAGAGCATATCGCCCGAGGCGAGGCGGCGCAGGCCGCCTGCCAGCGAACCCGTCGCCTGGTTGAGCCGTGCTTCGGCTTCGGCCTCGGCACGCTGCTGCAGCTCGATGCGGTCGCGCTCGGCCTGTTCCCGGTTTGCGACGGCATCCGCCTCCAGCTGCCGATTGCGGATGGCGGCCTCACGGAAAACTTCCACGGCCCGGGCCATCTCGCCGATCTCGTCACCGCGTTTTGCGCCAGCGATATCGATTGCGAGATTGCCGCCCGACAGTGCCATCATGGCATTGGTCAGCCGGCTGATCGGCCGGGTGACGCGGCCGACGATGACGGCGAGCGAGACAATGCAGAGGGCGAGCGTGACCACGAAGACCGCGAGAAAGATCACCGCATCGGTGAAGGCTTCCTGTTTCGCCTTCTCGGCGTTGGCATCCAGCACGTCCATGGCGGCAGAAGCGATCTTGGCAATCGTGCCGAGATTCTCCGTGACGGTGGTGCGCCAGCTATCCATGGTAAAGGATGGCGTGCGGCCATTGTTCAGATCTTCGATGAGCTTGGTTCGCTGGGCGTTGAAATCGCCCTTGAAATAGGTCTTGTCCGCAGTGGCGTAGATGTCCTTGAGCGATTGCGGCGCCGATTCATGCGCCACGAGATCGCCCGTTGCTTTCCACGCGAAAGCCGCGCCGGCATCGAAGGCGCCCAGCTGCTGCATTTCCTGGGCGGTAAGAGGACGGTTCTGCGCCACAGCAGCGTTGAGGACAACGGTGGCGCTGCCACCAAGCGCGCGGGCGGACCAGCCGTAGGATCGCAGCTGAATGAGGCCTGTCTGGCCCTGATCCAGCGAACGGACGGCGCCTTCCAACGCAGTCGAGCCGGCTTCGAGAGACGCAAGGAAATCGGCGCCCAGCGTCATCACGGTCTTGTCGAGGCCGTTTTCGCGCCGATCAAGCGGCTGGGAAATATTGGCGTCCACCTTCTTTCGCAGGTCGACGAACTGTGCGTAGACATCGCTCACGCGCTTGAGCGGCCCCTGGAGCTTCGCATCTGCAATCGACGGAGACTGCGCGATAAAGGCCGTCATGGCGGCATCCACCTTCTGACGCGCCGCCTGCACGCTGGCGACGCTGCCCGCCGATTTCGAAGGATCGACAGTGAGCGCGGTGGCGCTGTCGCCGCGCTCACTGCGGAAATTCAGAAGTGCGTTGAAGAGAAGCTTGTCGAGCGCGACAAGCTGCGCAACCTCAGAAAAGGCGCTGGCGCGATTGACCGAGCGCCAGGCTTCGTTGCCGACCAGACCGGCAAGTGCAAGGCTGATGGTGAGAAAAAAACCTACAAGTACATTTCGAATGCTGAAAGACATCTGGCGGCCCCCGCTGCCCGGAAGTGAAGATGTCGCAAGCTACAATTCTGTTTTCTAAAATTGGATTAAATTACCCCCTGTTTTCAGGGTTTTTTTGCATCGCAAAAAATGGCCATGACCGACCGAATGTCTGTCATGGCCGTTTCACGCGAATAGATGCAGAATTCAGACGTCTGCGCCGAGACGTGCCCATTCCATGTAAAGATCAAGCGCCTTGCGGGCGACCGGGCCGGCCTGCAGCTCGCGGTCGTCGAGCTTCACGACAGGCGAAACCTTGGAATAGTTGCCGGAGCAGAAGATTTCGTCGGCCTCACGGAAATCCTCAACCGAAAGCGTCGCTTCCCGCACGTCAAAACCGGCCTGGCGCAGAAGACCGATCACGCGTGAACGGGTGATGCCGGCAAGGAAGGTACGGTTCGGGACCGGCGTGAGAACGACGCCGTCCTTGACCATGAAGATGTTGGCGGAGGCTGACTCCGCGACATTTCCGTTCATGTCCCGCATCAGGGCGTTGTCGAAACCGCGTGAGCGCGCTTCCAGAATCGCGCGGCCGCTATTCGGATAAAGGCTGCCTGCCTTCGCGTCCGTCATTGCCGTTTCCGGCGAAGGGCGGCGCAGCGGCGAGACGGTGAGCGTCAGCGGCTTGCCGGCGTCCATCGGCGCTTCGAAAAGGCAGAGCGCAAACCGGGTGGAACTGGCATCCGGTGCAACGACGCTGCCGGGCATGCCGTGTTCGGCCCAGTACATAGGCTTGATGTAGATCGCCATCTTGCCGTCGAATTTCTTCACGCCTTCGAGCGCCAGGGCCTCGATTTCCTCGGCGGTCATGGTCGGCTTCATGCCCATGTTGACGGCAGAGCGATTGACGCGCTGGCAGTGCAGATCAAGGTCAGGCGCGACGCCATCGAACCAGCGTGCACCATCGAATACCGTAGAGGCCAGCCACATGGCATGCGAGGTTGGCCCGATGAGCGGCGGATTGCCAGGCAGCCATTGACCGTCAACATAGGTCCAGGTGGTTGATCGGGGTGCGGTATCGACGCTCATGATGGTCTCCTGTCTCGAGCGTTTCCGTTCGGTAAAAAACGCTCCGTCTTTTTGTTCTGATGCATTGCCGGATGAGGAACGCTGTGCGCGCGCAACCGGGCATGTGCGGGAAATCGGCCGGAGTGAATGCCTCTCCCTCAATGAGGTCAAGTTTTAATTGCCGCGATTTCTGATTTTGATGGAAAATAACAAAGCAGCGGCCCCGCCAGGATGTTTTATGAGGCGAAACAAAAGGTTGGTGAATAGATTCATCACAATAATTCATCGATTGAATGATGGCGGGGCGATTTCGCCCATGCGATGCTGACGATCTGACGGCAGTCCGCAGGAGAAAAATCATGGCATGGTCCGCACAGCAATATCTGAAATTCGAAGACGAGCGGACGCGCCCGGCGCGGGATCTCCTGGCCCAGGTGCCGCTGGAGCGGGTGCTGAACGGCTATGACCTCGGTTGCGGTCCCGGCAATTCCACCGAGCTTCTGACAGACCGTTACGGCGTCAATGTCATCACCGGTATTGATAGCGATGATGATATGCTGGCGAAGGCAGCAGACCGGCTGCCGACCACCCGCTTCGGCAAGGCCGACCTCGCGCATTGGAAACCGGCGCAGAAGGCGGACCTGCTTTACGCCAATGCCGTTTTCCAGTGGGTGCCGGATCATCTCGCCATTCTTTCGCAGCTGATGGACCAGCTGGAAAGCGGCGGCGTTCTGGCCGTGCAGATGCCTGACAATCTGCAGGAGCCGACGCATATCGCGATGCATGAAACAGGTGACGAAGGCCCATGGAAACAGACTTTTTCCGATGGCCGGTTGCGGCGCAAACCCCTGCCCGCACCGTCGGATTATTTCAATGCGCTTTCACCGAAATCCGTGCGGGTGGATGTGTGGCACACGATCTATAATCACCCGATGAAAGATGCGGATAGCATTGTCGAATGGGTGAAGGGCACGGGGCTGCGCCCCTATCTCGCCGCCGCCGGCGAGGAGAACCGCGAAGCCTTCCTCGCCGACTATACGCGGCGTATCAGGGAGGCCTATCCGCCGATGGCGGATGGCCGGTTGCTTCTGCGGTTTCCCCGCCTTTTTGTCGTGGCGGTCAAGACGTAGGGCATCAGATGCGACGCGATTGTCACACGCGGACGCCTCCCCACCGCCCTCATTCCTGTGCCTGTCCCAGGAATCCAGCCAGCCCAAGTCCTTGGGCTGACAGGGCTCTCCCCGCCGCGCAGACGCGCGTCGACTGGATTCCTGTGACAAGCACAGGGATGAGGAGAGTGCGGAGCAGGACGTGCGGAATACCGCGTGCATGGACGAGGATGGCTTTATTTGACCAACCCGGCCAAACCGCTTGTCATCACCTCGCGAAGGCATAGACCCGGAGGCGATGGCTGTCCGGGTCGGCGGCCGTGAAGGTATAACCGAACTCCATTTTCGCTGGCTGCTGCAGCATGGCGACGCCTCTTGCCTTCCAGCTCGCGAAAGTCTCTTCCACCTGAAGGTCGTTTTCGACGCGGAAGGCGAGTTCGACGCCGCCGCCCGTAACAGATGCCTTCGGTTCCACCGTGTGCCGCGACCAGAGGCCGAGCTTCATGTCGTTGGCAAGGACGAAGAGGGAAAATGTCGGGGAGGCTTCGACGGGATCGACGCCCAGCAGGGCCTTGTAGAACTCGGTGCTGGCCGGCGGATTATCGACGTAAAGAATGGTGAAATCGGGGTGGGTCATGGTTGTTCTCCTGTGTTGCGGATGAACGGTTTCTAGACCCCGATGCTGTCAGTTTTTGTCAGCATGTTGCCGCCGCCGCTGTTTTTCCCGTTCGCGCCATTCTTTCAGCAGCACCTGGCGGCGGCGCGGATAACGGCCGTCGAGGGGACGAAAGCTTTCGATGCGGTCAGCCCGGAAACTGCGGTAGTCCTGCCGTGTCTCGCACCAGCCCAGCACCACCCGCACCAGATCGAAAAAAGCGAGTGCGAAAGGCCAGATAACCCGCTCCGTCACGTCCCCCTTTTCGTCGCGATAGGTGATGACGACCCTGCTTTCCCTGCGAATCGTATCGCGAATGGCCGCCAGATCGACATGGATGGCCGCAAGCCCCTGCCCCGGACCGACAAGCAGGGTGGAGTGATCGAGTTCCTCCCGCAGGGCTTCGGGCAGAACGGCGCCGATCTTGACGAGTGCGGCGCGCGCAGCCTCCGCCAATCCGGCATCGGCGCGGCCCGCCACCCAGCGCGAGCCGAGCACCAGCGCCTCGATTTCGTGCTGGGAAAACATCAACGGCGGCAGCAGGAAACCGGGACGCAGCACATAACCCACGCCCGCTTCGCCCTCGATATCGGCGCCCTGCGCCTGAAGCGTTGCTATATCACGGTAAAGCGTGCGCAGGCTGACGCCGGTCTTCGCGGCAAGGGCTACACCACTCACCGGCATGCGGTGGGAACGAAGAATCTGCAACAGATCAAGAAGCCGTTGTGAACGTGACACGCGACATTTCCTTCCACCCCGCACGGTCGGATCATCTATTGACGATGCCCGCGATAGACGCGTAGCGCTGCCAGCCGCCGTGCGCAACCACGCAAAAAAGGGTGGACAAGGCCGCCTAGCCAGCATGTAGATAGGTTAGGGATTTTCAGGCGCCCCCACCCGCCACAGGCATTTCGAGTTTCCACCATGATCGTTCGTCCAAAACCGAACCTGCTGCAGCTTTTCCTCATCGTGCGCGGCTCCATCATCGTCCGCATCTTTCCGCAGGTGCTTGCGGTTTTCCTGCTGTCGACGCTGGTGGTCTGGGCGCACAAGGATCGCCCGGATCTGGTGCCGGCGCTAAATGGAGCGCCGTTCTCGCTGCTCGGCATCGCGCTTTCCGTATTCCTCGGTTTTCGTGCCAATGCCTGTTACGACCGCTGGTGGGAAGCCCGCAAGCAGTGGGGCGCGCTGATTACCGTGGCCCGCACGCTCTCGCGTCAGACCGTGATGCTGGAAGGCCGGCAGGATGTGGCCGATCCCGTCACCCGCAGACGGATCACCGATCTTGTCATCGCCTTCTGTCACGCGCTGGTCTCACATCTGCGTCCGGCGAATGCGACGGTCACCACCGACCTCATTCCGGAGGACCTTTCGCTGACCTATGCCCGCAGCCGCAACAGGCCGGACATGCTGCTGCGGGAAATCTCCGGCGCCATCGTCTCCGCTCATGGCAAAGGCCAGATCAGCGATATACAGTTGCAGATGCTGGATGCGACCGTGCAGCAGATGGGCGCCGCACAGGCTTCGTGCGAGCGCATTCGCCACACGCCGGTTCCTTTCGGTTATTCGCTGCTGCTGCACCGGACCGCGCATCTTTTCTGCCTTCTCCTGCCGTTCGGTTTCACCGATCTGCTCGGCTGGGCGACGCCTTTCACGAGTACGTTGATCGCCTATACGTTTTTCGGCCTCGATGCGCTGTCCGACGAGCTGGAGGACCCCTTCGGCACCGGCCTCAACGCGCTGCCGATCAATGCCCTTGCCACCACAATCGAGATCAATCTGCGCGAGGCGATCGGCGATACCGACCTGCCGGCCGATCCGCGTCCGGTGGATTACGTGCTGATGTGACTGGCGTCGCCGGGTTGAAACCGATCGTGCGGATACCAGTTAATGAAAGACGGCTTCCATGCCCCCCGGCGTCCGCGCCGGCCATGTTTCAGCAAACAGGAGAGACATCCCATGTATGACGTCAGCGCAAATGGCGCGAACATTCCCGCCCTCGGTTTCGGCACCTTCCGCATTCCGGAAGACGATGTCAGGCGCATTCTGCCGGAGGCGCTGAAGCTCGGTTTCCGCCATGTCGATACCGCGCAGATCTACAAGAACGAAGGGGCGGTAGGCGAAGTCATCGCCAAGTCGGGCATTTCCCGGCACGATATATTCCTGACCACAAAGGTCTGGGTGGACCGCTATCGCCACGACGATTTTCTCGCTTCCGTCGATGAGAGTCTTGCAAAGCTGAAGACCGACTATGTCGACCTTTTGCTGCTGCACTGGCCAAAGAGCGATGTGCCGCTTGCCGAGCGCATGGGCGCGCTGAACGCGGTGCGCAAGGCCGGAAAGGCACGCAATATCGGCATTTCCAACTTTAACGTGGCGCTGACCGAAGAGGCGGTGAAACTGTCCGACACGCCGCTTGCCACCAACCAGATCGAATATCACCCCTATCTCGACCAGACGAAGGTGATTGCGGCTGCGCGCAAGCACGGCATGTCGGTGACAGCCTATTACCTGATGGCCGACGGCAAGGTGCCGAACGACACTGTTCTGAAGGATATCGGCGCGAGGCATGGCAAAACCGCCGCGCAGGTAACCCTTCGCTGGGCGGTACAACAGCCGGATATCGTGGCGCTTTCCAAGACGGCGACGGAAAGCCGCCTCAAGGAGAATTTCGATATTTTCGATTTTGCGCTCTCGGAAGAAGAAATGCAGGCAATCCATGCGCTGGCAAAGCCAAATGGCCGCATTGTCAGCCCCGGCCACCTCGCGCCCGACTGGGACAACTGAGACGACGGGGCCTTGCGGTCCCGTCTTATCGCTCGGTCAAGGCCAGCTTTGCCCCCAGCGCCACGAATGCGGCGGCGAAGCTGCGTCTCAGCCAGGCGAGGACCGCCGGGCGTGACACCACCTGCCACCGGACCGAGGCGGCAAAACAGCCGTAAAGCGCAAAGACCAGAAACGTCATGGCCATGAAGATCAGCCCGAGATCGACCATGCGCCATGTCGGCAAAGCTTCATCCGGCGCGATGAACTGCGGCAGGAAGGCAAAAAAGAAGATCGACAGTTTCGGGTTCAGCAGATTGATGAGGATCGCCTCACCGATGACGCGGGCGGCTTTTTGCGGCTGCCTCGTTTCATCGATCTTCAGCGCGCCATTCTCCTGCAGCGTGTTCCACGCCATGTAGAGCAGATAGGCGACCCCCAGATATTTGACCACGCTAAAGGCCAGCGCACTGGTGTGCAGGATGGCGGCAAGACCGGTGATGGCGGCGAGCAGATGCGGCACGATGCCGAGCGTGCAGCCGAAAGCCGCAATGACGCTCGCCCGCGCCCCCTGCGAAAGGCCGGCAGCCAGCGTGTAAACCACGCCGGTGCCCGGAGAGGCGGCAACGATGAAGGATGTGATGAGGAATTCGGGTGTCATGGTGGGTCTGTCCTGTGGGTGAAGGGCAGGAGCATGAGGGTGCGTGGGATCGTTGTCTTGGATGAAATTGCAGGGCCAAATCCGCACACCGTCACCCCGGCCCCCGAGCCGGGGTCCAGCGTGGTCAAGTCCTTGACCACGAAAGACTTCTTTCACGGCGCAGACGCGCCATGGCTGGATGCCGGATCTAGTCCGGCATGACGGAAGAGAGCGACGATCCGCCGCCCGTCGCCGCCCGGTAAACCGCCGGCGTCACCCCGAACTGGCGCAAGAAAACCCGGTTCAGATGGCTCTGGTCGGCAAAACCGGCAAGGAAGGCAACCTCGGCCGGCGGCTTACCTCCGGCCAGCGCGTGCCGGGCCAGATGGACGCGCCGCTGGAGAAGATAGCTGTGCGGCGTCAGGCCGGTTGCTTTTGCGAAGGCGCGCAGGAAACGGAATTGGCTCATGCCGGCTTCCGCGGCCAGATCGGCAAGGCGGAACGGGTGGGCAGGGTCGTCATCGATGCTGCTTTTCGCGCGCCTGATGGTGTCGGGCGAGGTCACCACGGGCGGTTTAGCCGCCGTCTCCATCGCAGCCGCCAGAAGCATCAGCAAGGTCTCGTCGCTGTGCAGGGTTTCGCCCGGTCGTTCCTTCGCAGTGACGGCGGAAAAGACAGCGTTGAACCGCTCCGCCAAAGGCCTTGCATCAACAGGATAGGCGAATTCGAAAAAGCCGCGATCCTTCTCACAGACATCGGCAATGACATCGCGCACGATATCGATGTCGAGATAGAGCATCCGCCAGGCGCGGCCGCCCTCCCCGAGCGGGATACCGTCATGTATCTCGCCGGGATTGACGGTGATGACCTGACCGGCGGCCGCTTCCACCATGCCACGGCCGGAAAGCGATTTCTGCGCGCCGCGTTCGATGACGCCGATACCGAATTGATCATGCATATGGCGTGGGAAAGAACGATCGCTATCCGCCGCTACGGCGACGACACCGGGCATGCTGGTTTTCGGCATCAGGAACCGGCCTTGGGCCATGAAAGCACGCACTCCTCAGATGGAGCGCGACGCTATCACAGGATGTCCCCATGCGACAGACGTTGCCGCTCAAGGATGCATATGGTTGATCATGGCAAAGACCTGATCGAAATTTCCGTTCTGCGCGGCAAACCGCAGCGGCTTGCAGCGTTCCACCACCACTTCCTTCTCGTCCGCACGATTTTCGAGGATATCCATGACCTCGGAAATGAAGGCATCAAGCGGCATGGCTCTTTCATCCTTCGCCTGCCCCTCACCCATCAGCGTCGTCTGCACGTAAGGCGGAACGATTTCGATGACTTCCACCGGCGTCTCTTCAAGCTGCTCGCGCAGAGCGACCGAATAGGCATGAATGGCGGATTTGGTGGCGCTGTAGGTGGGGGTCAGCACCATCGGCACGAAGGCGAGGCCGGAGGAGACCGTCAGCACCGTCGCGGCGGGTTGCTTGAGGAAATGCGGCAAAAGCGCCGCCGTCAGGCGGATGGGTGCAAGAAGATTGGTGGCGATGGTTTCTTCGGCCGTGTCCAGATAATCCGGGGCTGCGGCGATGTCTTCCGGCCGCATGATGCCAGCATTGTTGATGACGGCGTTGAGAGTGGGATGGGCCTTTACGACAGCCTCTGCGAAAGCGCGGATGCCAGCCGCGTCCGTCGCATCCATCACCATCGAGGCCATGCCGGGATTGGCGGCCGTCACCTCGTCGAGCACGGCCTTGCGCCGGCCGGAAATGATGACCCTGTTGCCGGCCTTGTGAAAGGCCTCCGCCAGAGCACGACCGATGCCGGAACCGCCGCCGGTGATGAGAATGGTATTGCCAGAGATTTTCATGGGAACATCCTTTGCTTGTTGGCTGAAGGAAGTTAGCTATGATACTCTCCAATCGAAAGTAGGCACCCAAAAGATTTATACTTACCAAATGGAGAGTGTAAGATGAAGCGGCATGCAGCCGACCCGGCCATCGAGAACCGGCGCAAGGTTCCGCCACCGACGGATACAGATCCGGCAATAGAGGCGCTGGTTCAGGACATCATTGCCAAGGTGGCCGACAAATGGACGATGCTCATTCTCGAAGTGCTGGAAGAGCACGGCACGCTGCGCTTTACGCAGATTGGCAAACATGTGGGCAATATCAGCCAGAAGATGCTGACGAAGACGCTGCGGCAGATGGAAAGCGACGGGCTGGTGCGCCGCACGGTGCATCCCGTCATTCCCCCACATGTGGATTATGGCCTGACGAACCTTGGCCGCACGCTGGGCAGCGCTTTTTGCGGGGTGTGGATATGGGCGGAAACGCACCATGCCGAAATAGAAGAGGCGCGGCGACGGTTCAACGAACAGCCGCCACGCCCCGCGATGGAATAGTCCGACTCAGGCGAACTGGCTGAGGCCCGGGACCGAGGCGATCACCTGATCGACGGTTTCATCGCCGGCATGCTGGCGGGCAGCGGCGATGGTTTCCTTGGCGAGGGTGGAAATCTCGCTCATGCCAAGGCCCTGGCTCATCAGCTGCTGGCCAAGCCCCATGATGCCGCCGCCGCCGATGGCGCTCATCAGGCCACCGAGCAGACCGCCGCCGCCGGCACCTTCGCCATTATACTGCGCCACCAGCTCGCTCGCGCCGGGAATGGCTTCGATCATCCGCGCGATCGGGCCGTCTGCAGCCTCGCGCTGGAGAAAACCGAGAATCATGCCAATGGCCTTTTCAGCCAGTTCAGGGTCGATCCCCGCCTTTGCGGCGATCTGATCCACGACTTCGTTCATTCTTGCCTCCTGTTGAAAAACGACGTCAACTTCTGCGAACTGACGTTAACGTCAACGTAAAACAATCTCATGTGGCATTCAAGCGGCCATGAGCGGTGCGGCAACTTTCATCAAGCGCTTTTTCTTCATCGCCATCAAGCAGTTGTTGCGCCTTGAAACTGTCCTTATAAGATCATCGCAACCAAACTATGAAAGGGCTGCTCCCTGCCGGAGTGTCCCTATCATGCCGGAACACTTTTAATTCGGACATGACTTTTGCAAAATCCGCCGCGATTTCAGGGGTCGTGTTTCAGCCGCAGGAGAAATTGGTCGATGTTGCAGGACGGACAGCTCTATATCGGCACCAGCCGCAATCCGGATGACAGCCTGAACAAGGGCGAATATCTGGAACTGAAATTCGGCAACCGCCACGGCCTCATCACCGGCGCGACAGGCACGGGCAAGACCGTGACGTTGCAGGTTCTGGCAGAAGGTTTTTCGAAGGCCGGCGTGCCGGTCTTCTGCGCCGATATCAAGGGTGACCTTTCCGGCATCGCAGCCGAGGGCGAAGCGAAGGACTGGGTCCAGAAGCGCGCCGAACAGATCGGCTTCACCGATTTTTCCTACGGCAAGTCGCCTGTCATCTTCTGGGATCTCTATGGCGAAAAAGGCCATCGCGTGCGTGCCACCATCGCCGAAATGGGGCCGCTGCTGCTCGCCCGGCTGATGGATGCTTCCGAGGCGCAGGAAGGCGTTCTCAACATCGCCTTCAAGATCGCCGATCAGGGCGGGCTGCCGCTGCTCGATCTGAAAGACCTGCAATCGCTCCTCAACTATATGGGCGAAAACGCAACGGAACTCTCCAACCAGTTCGGGCTGATTTCCAAGGCTTCGGTCGGCTCGCTGCAGCGCGGGCTGCTGGTTCTCGAACAGCAGGGCGCTGCCAATTTCTTCGGCGAGCCGGCGTTGAAGATCGCCGACATCATGCGTGTGGGCACGGATGGGCGCGGCACGGTTTCGGTTCTCGCCGCCGACAAGCTGATGATGAACCCGCGCCTTTACGCCACCTTCCTGCTCTGGATGCTCTCCGAACTCTTCGAAGAGCTTCCCGAGGTCGGCGATCCGGAAAAGCCGCGTCTGGTGTTCTTCTTCGATGAAGCGCATCTGCTGTTCAACGATGCGCCGCGCGTGCTGGTGGAGCGTGTGGAGCAGGTCGTGCGCCTCATCCGCTCCAAGGGCGTTGGCGTTTATTTCGTGACGCAGAACCCGCTCGACGTGCCGGAGACCGTGCTTGCCCAGCTCGGCAACCGCGTGCAGCATGCGCTGCGCGCCTATACGCCGCGCGAACAGAAAGCCGTGCGCACGGCAGCCGATACGTTTCGACAGAACCCGGCCTTCAACACGGCAGATACCATCACCACGCTCGGCACGGGTGAAGCGCTGATTTCCACCCTGCACGACAAGGGTGCGCCCTCCATCGTCGAGCGCACGCTCGTCAGGCCACCATCCGGCCGCGTCGGACCGCTGACGGATGCGGAACGCAAATCGCTGATCGATCTCAGCCCCGTCTCCGGCCAATACGACAGGGATATAGACCGGGAATCGGCTTTCGAGATTCTTGCCGCCCGTGCCCAGAAGGCGGCGGAGGCCGAGGCTGCGAAGCGTGCTGAAGAAGAAAATGCCCAAAACCAGTCCGACAACGCCTCCGGCCGCTGGCGCCTGCCCGGCTTCGGTGATGACGAACCTGCGCAAAATTCCAGCGGCTCACGCAACGGCGGCACGCGCCGTTCCGGCTACCAGCGCGAAACGGTGATCGAGGCCGCGATGAAAAGTGCTGCCCGTTCGGTCGCGACTTCGGTAGGCCGCGCCATCGTGCGCGGGATTTTGGGTAGTTTGAAGCGATAGTAACAAGCGCGCCGCCCGCTCTCGATGGAGCGGGCGGCGCTTGATTGGCGTGGTTATCACTTCTCGCGATAGAAGATCATGCCGCCGTGGTAGAGAATGTCGTCCACGAATTCGCCATCGGCCGTAAAGCCGGTGTCATCCCAATAGTCGATGTGGTTTCCCTTCACCTCATATCGTCCCTGATAGGCGCTCTTGCGGTTACCCCGCGCCTCGTCATAGCGGCCATTGGGCAGAAGTTCCTGACGAATGTGGCCATCGCCGGTGACCCACATGCCGACATACGGATGGTTCTGGATCTCCGCGTTTTCGGTCATGTTCACTTCCGTGGCGTTGCTAGATTTGCGGTTCTCCCCTTCGGCGGAAGCCGCCGCAAGCAGAAGCGCAACCGATGTCGATACGATGTTCATTGTCTCTCAACTCCCGTTGCGGCATTGGCGCGGCGTTCCTCGAACAGTTCCGCAAGCGTGCGTGATGCGGCGATGGCCTTTGGGAAGCCCGCAGGAACGGTGATGAGATAGATCATCTCCTTCAGTTCCTCGTCGGTTGCGCCCACATTCAGCGCATAGCCGGCGTGGACCTTCATCAGATCGCGCTCGCCAAGGGCCGCCATGACAGCGACGGCGGCCAGCTGGCGGGTGCGGTTATCCAGGCCCCGCCGCGACCAGACCTCACCCAGGGCATACCCTTCTGTTGCCTGCGCCAGGAACGGAAACTCCTGCCGCATGCGCTCCAGATTGGCCTGCGGCTGGCCATTGTTGAGGCTGCGGACGACCTCATCGCCGCGTTTCAAACGGTCATCCATGTGCTGCGTATTTGCGAGTGCGGCGGCAGATCCCGCGAGCATGGCAATCGCAAGCGCGGTCGAAAAAATGGCTTTCATGTCAATCTCCTCAGGCAGCGGTGGGGCGGACAACGATTTCGTTGACGTCCACATCGTCAGGCTGTTCGATGGCGTAACGAACGGCGCGGCCAATGGCATCGGGCTTCAGGGCGATGGCTCTGTAGCTCTGCATCAGTTCGGCAGCCGCCGGATCGGTGATGGTGTGGGCGAGTTCGCTTTCCACCACGCCGGGGTGAATGCAGGTGACACGCAGGTCGCGGTTTTCCTGCCGCAGCCCATCCGAAATCGCCCGCACGGCAAATTTCGTCGCGCAATAAACGGCCGCCGTTGGCGAAACCGCGAGCGCACCGATGGAGGCGATGTTGATGATGTGGCCGGAGGCACGTGCGGTCATCTCGGGCAGAACGGCCGCGACGCCATAAAGCACGCCCTTGATGTTGACGTCGATCATGCGGTCCCATTCATCGACCTTGAGCGACAACATCAGCGACAGCGGCATGATGCCGGCATTGTTGACGATGACGTCGATCTCACCGAAAGCCTTGCGGCCTGCCTCTGCGAAGGCCTCGACGCTCTGCCTGTCGGTGACGTCAAGCGCATGGACGACGACGTCGGCGCCCGTGCGGCGCAGTTCTTCGGCCAGCGACTCAAGGCGATCCAGCCGGCGCGCGCCGAGCACCAGTTTTGCGCCGGCGGCGGCCAGCTCTCGCGCAATGCCTTCACCGATCCCGCTCGATGCACCCGTGATGAGAACAACTTTGTTCAATGTCATGGCTATCTCCTTGCTGTTACGGTCGGCTTTTTCGAAATCGACCGTTGCAGGGAAGATAGCGCTCAGGCATTGTCGCGATAACCGCCTTAATATTTACCTCAATGGATAGAATTTCTAACCAATGAACATTGACCTCAATGCTGTTTCGACGTTCTGCCTTGTTGCCGAGGAACGGAATTTTCGCGCCGTCGCGGACAGGCTGGGCGTCACCCGCTCCGCTGTCAGCCAGACCATCCGCAAGCTTGAGGAGACAATGGGAATTGCGCTTGTCCAACGAACCACCCGCAGCGTGAGCCTGACGGAAGCGGGGCAGCAGCTTTACGCTGATGTCTCGTCTTCCATAGGCGCGATCTCGCAGGCGGCGCAGGCGGCCTCATCGCTTGGCGGCACGGTGCGCGGTCAGCTTCGGCTGGCGGTGTCGTCCATTGCAGAACGTTTCTTGTCGGGACCTCTGCTCGCAAGCTTTGCCGAGGCACATCCCGAAGTGCAGCTCGACATCGTCGTGACGGATGAAGAATTCGATATTGTCGCCGAGCATTACGATGCCGGCGTGCGTCTGGGAGAGCTCATTGAACAGGATATGATCGCCGTGCCAGTATCGGCTCCGCAGCGGCAGCTTGCCGTCTGTTCTCCTGGATACCGTAACAGTTTCGCCCTACCGACGCAGCCACGCGAGCTGATAGAGCACAGGTGCATTGGCTGGCGGCCCCGTCCCGGCGTTGCGCCATATAGATGGGAATTTGCCGAAAGCGGCCGGGAGTTTGCGGTGGCGGTGGAGCCTGCTTTCACCACCAACGACATGCAGCTGATGATCAAGCTCGCCTGTGCCGGTGCAGGCATTACCTTTGGCATGGAAGAGACATTCCGGCCCTATCTGGAGCGCGGAGAGCTTGTTTCCATGTTGGAAGACTATTCGCCCAGCTTCGCAGGGTTTTATCTCTATTATCCCAGCCGTCGCAACCTTGCGCCGAAGCTGCGGGCCTTTATCGATCATGTTCGCCTGTCGAGAGAGCGATGATCTGCCGGACGTTGCCCCGGCAGATCATCAGCAACAGACTTATTTCTTCTGCGAGACCAGCGAGAAATAGGCGCCCTGCGGATCGACGCAGTTAACGATCCAGCTGTCGCCGGGCACTTCCATCGGGCCGTTGACGACCTGTCCGCCGCCGGTGCTGACGCGAGTGATGGCGTCATCGATGCCATCCACATTGAAGTAATAACCCCAATGGCAGACGGGAACCTGCGGCATGCGTTTCATTATGCCGCCAACGGCTTTGCCGTTATGGGCGAAGATGCGGTACGGGCCCATTTCGCCCATGTCGAAATCATGGTCCTTGGTCCAGCCGAAGACATCGCCGTAGAAGGCCATCGCTTCATCGACATTGTCGGTGAAGAGTTCGTACCAGCCGACATGGCCCTGTTTCGCCTGCGTATCCTCAGGGAAACCGCCGGTTTCCATTGGCTGCGGCGTCATGATGCAGAGCACGGCGCCATAGGGATCGGCCACCACGGCAAAGCGGCCGATTTCCGGGATATCCTGCGGCGGACGTCGGATCGCGCCACCTTTTTCGGCAAAACGTTTTGCCGTCGCGTCCACATCGTCGACATCGACATAGGCCGTCCAGTTCGGAGGAATGCCCTGGCCCTTGTGCTCGTCGGTCAGTTCCATGACGCCGCCCATGCCCTTGCCGTCGGCTTCCAGCACGAGATAGGGCATTTCCGGCGAGCCGAAATCCTTGGTCTGCCAGCCAACGACATGACCATAAAAGCGGGCGGCCGCTTCCATGTCGGGTGTCATCAGCTCGACCCAGATGAATTTTCCATGCGTATCGGACATTGTCGTCTCCTATGGAGGGTTTGGCGGGTGTTTCGGCAAGCGCCCGCCGCAGGGCGCGGCGGCACGTTCGTTCAGATCAAGTCCCGGCGAGCTTTACGACTTGCGCCGGAACTCCGATGTCATGAAGGTCTTGAATGTGCCGTCCGGCTGCCTGACGCTGCCGGAGAAACTGCGGTGATTGTCATCATGCAGCACCAGCACGTCGTGATAGGTCGCGGTGCCGCCGGAACCGTCGAAAGCGGGGCCTTCCGCTTCCAGCGTCAGGGTCTTGCCGTCCTCTTCCAGCCAGCCCTTGTAGACCCAGAGATGCGTCATCATCGACCCTACCCAGGTGCCGACAAAATTGCCCTTGGCCGGATCGAAGCCGACCGTTATGACGGCCGTCATCCGGTCGCCGTCAGGCATCCTGCCGGAGCCTTCGCCGATGATCCACAACCCGCCGATGGAGCGGACGGTCTCCGTAAAACGCTGGTCCGGATCATCAGGATCGTATCCTTCATGGCCGGCAACCATTACCCAGTCGCCGACGAGCCTAGACAGGAATTCGTGTTCCTTCTGCGGCTTGACGCTTTCCATTTCCATTGTCGTCTCCTCCTCTCGTCTTGCCGTTTTCAGTGGCAGCAGGATGCGGCTTTCGGCGCGTCCTCATATTGGTCGTGGCGGCGCACCCAATCCATTACACCCTCTTCATTACGGCCTTTTGGCACCAGATCGAGCAGCATCAATGTGCCGAGCGTCTGCTCCGCGCCGCGGGCATAAGTGGAATAGGTGTGATAGATCTTGCCGTCCTCGCCCTTGGCGAAAACGCTGATGCCGTGCAGGTCCTTCAGGTCGCCATAGGGCGCCATGTCACGGTAATTATAGGTGATTTCGCCGCTTGCCATGTCCTCGTCGCGAAACGAGGCCTGATAATCGTAATTGAAATCCGTGCCTGCGGCTGAAACCCAGGGGAATTTCCATCCCATGCGGTTTTTGTAGCTTTCGATCTTTTCAAGCGGTGCCCGCGACACCGCGACGAAGCCAGCATCGCCATGCTTGAGATGGATCAGCGCGCCATCGACGTGGTCGGCGAAGAAGGAGCAGCCAACGCAGCCCTCCTCCCAGTCCGGCGCCAGCATGAAGTGGTAGACGATCAGCTGACTGCAATCACCGAACAGCTCCTGCAGCGATTTGGGGCCGGAAGGCGCGTCGAAGATATAATCCTTCGTCACCTCCTCCCACGGCAATGCGCGACGGGCTTCGTTCAGCCTGTCACGGGCACGGGTCAATTCCTTTTCCTTCACCAGCAGATCGCGGCGGGCCGCAAGCCACTCCTCTTTTGAAACGACGGGATGAGACATGATCTTTCCTCCTTGGATCCGTCCTTCACCTCGGCGCCGCTCCGTCCCAACGGCCGGCACCGCCTATTTCTGTGCTGAAAGGCAACAAACAGTCTGCAGAGCACCAAGTTCCGCTTGACTAATTAGGTTGATATCAACATATTTAGCGCATGTCAAACGTCAGCGTGATTCCTTTTGCGACAACCATTCTCGTGCGTGATTCCTGCCTGTGCCTGCATGCACAGCGTGCGGCACGGGCGCTGGCACGGCTGTTCGACAATGCGTTGAAGCCGGTGGGCATCAACAATGGTCAATTTTCGCTGCTGATGTCGCTGAACCGCCCGGAGCCACCGCCGATGGGCCCGGTCGCCAATCTTCTGGCGATGGACCGCACGACGTTGACGGCGGCGCTGAAGCCGCTGGAGCGGCGCGGGCTGGTCAGCATCGAACAGGACCCGAAGGACAAGCGCGGCAAACGGCTGCGGCTGACGGCTGACGGGATGGCCGTACTCGCCGCCGCGTTTCCGATATGGGAGCAGACCCATGCGGAAATCGAAGCAAAGATTGGAAGCGGTGACCCTGAAAGATTGCGCCGCGACCTCATCGATCTTGGCTGACAGGGGCGGAGCGCTCCGGCAAGACTGTCATCCGGTTGTCGCGCCGGAGAGCGAAACTGAACGAAACGCAATCCAGGAGGAATGATCATGCGTGCAATCGTTTTTGTAAAAGCCACAAAAAGCAGCGAAGACGGCGTGATGCCGACGACGGAACTGATGGAGGCAATGGGGAAATTCAACGAAGAACTGGTCAATGCCGGCATCATGCAGTCCGGCGACGGCCTGCACCCCTCCTCCAAGGGTAAGCGCGTGATCTTCGACGGCGACAGCCGCACCGTGATCGACGGTCCCTTCCCGCACACCAACGAGCTGGTCGCCGGTTTCTGGATCTGGAACGTGAAGGATATGGACGAGGCGGTGGAATGGGTGAAACGCTGCCCGAACCCGATGTTGGAGCGCAGCGAAATCGAAATCCGCCCTATGTTTGAAATGGAAGACTTCGGCGACGCGGTGACACCTGAAATCGCCGCTCATGTCGAAGAACTGCGGGCGCGTGTCGGCAACCAATGACGCCAGCGGGCCAAACGAGCCCGGCTGAAAGGATCAGGTGCGGCATCGACTAAATCTCACACCGGGTAGGCCTTGCCGCATCGGCCCTACCCACCCCTTCTCAAAGTGGGTTGCAACGGATCGCCGCCGCTGTTAATGGTCGGGCGGTTCAACCCGTTTCAAGAAAGGAGGCTTCGCATGGATATTTCCTGCTTCTGGCGCAATCGTCAGCTCTGCCACCTTTTTGCCCTGCGGACACGTTTGCAGGGCTGACCGGAACACCACCCTCTGGTTTGCCTAAAAGGCCGCGCAGGACGCAGTTCGTCTGCCATTGCGCATAGTTTCACGACGGATCACCGATAACCGAACCCACGTCCTGCACGCGCAGGCAACGGTGCGGGTCCGTCTTCGCCAGAGACGACATCATGACCATCATTACGCTGCGCAACCTCGGTATCATCCTTGGCAAACCGCTTTTTTCCAATCTCAGCCTCACCGTGAATGCGGGCGACCGCATCGGCATCGTCGCCGCCAATGGTTGCGGCAAGTCCACCCTGCTCAATTGCCTGGTGGGCGACATGGAGCCCAGTAGCGGCGACATCACCCGGCTGCGCGGGCTCACCCAGTCCATCGTGCGCCAAAATCCGCCTGCCGCCCTGATGGAGCTGACCATGCGGGATGCTGTGCTCTCCGCCCTGCCGGCGGATACGATCGATAGCGAAAGCTGGCGCGCAGACATCATCTTCGATGACATGCTGGTGCCGGAGCCGTTTCGCGAGCGTCGCCTGAAAGAACTGAGCGGCGGCTGGCAGAGGCTTGCCATGCTGGCCAAGGCCTGGATCACAGAGCCTGACGTGCTGCTGCTCGACGAGCCGACCAACCATCTCGACCTTGAAAAGATCAACGTGCTGGAAAGCTGGCTGGGCGCCCTGCCGCGCGACACGGCCGTCATCATCGTCAGCCACGACCGCGCCTTTCTCGACAATGTCACGCGGACGACGCTTTTCCTGCGGCCTGAGAACTCGGCGCTGTTTCGCCTGCCCTATGGCCGTGCGCGCGCGGCGCTGGAGGAGGAGGATGCCGCCGATGAGCGGCGTTTCCAGCGCGACATGAAAACCGCACAGCAGCTGCGCCGGCAGGCGGCCAAGCTCAACAATATCGGCATCAATTCCGGCAGCGATCTCCTGACCGTTAAAACCAAGCAATTGCGCGAGCGTGCGGAAAGGATCGAGGAGAAAGCGCGCCCTGCCCATATCGAACGATCCGCCGGCAAAATCCAGCTCGCCAATCGTGGCACCCATGCCAAGGTTCTGGTCACTCTGGAGGATGTTCCCGTCTCGACGCCGGATGGAACAGTGCTGTTCCGCACCGGCCGACAATTCATCCGCCAGGGCGACCGCATCGTCATTCTCGGTCGCAACGGTGTCGGCAAGACGCGGCTGATGTCACTGCTGCAGGCGGCGGTGACGGGTGATGGCCATATTCAGGAGGGCATCAAGGCCACGCCCTCGCTGGTGGCCGGATATGTCGACCAGTCGCTTGCCGACATCGATGACGACAGCACGCCGGCGACGCTTCTCTCGCATCGCTTCGACATCGGCGACCAGCGCATCCACGGCCTGCTCGCCGGCGCCGGCATCGACATGGAAATGCAGAAGCGCCGGATCGCCACGCTCTCAGGCGGGCAGAAGGCGCGACTTGCCATGCTGGCGCTCAGGCTGGCGGAGCCGAATTTCTACCTGCTGGACGAGCCGACGAACCATCTGGATATCGAGGGACAGGAAGCGCTGGAGGCGGAAATCATCAGCCGTGAAGCCAGCTGCGTCTTCGTTTCGCATGACAGGAGTTTTGTGCGGACGGTAGGTAACCGCTTCTGGCTGATCGACAAGCGCAGGCTGGTGGAAGTTGACGACCCGGAAGCGTTTTTCGCTTCCGCCTGACATCATCGGCCCGCCAAGAAGATGAAACAGAGAACGCCCGTCAGCCCAGCAGGCTGGCGAGGCGTGGATCACCGGCAAAATCCGCGGCCGAAAAACCGGTTCGCCGCATCGGGAATTCGCACAGCGCCTGCACCCCGGTTTTCGAAAGATGGATGCGCCAGCTCATCCGCTCCACCGGCGATTTTTCGGCGAAGGCCTTCGGCGACAGGATGGCAATGTTGAGGCCGCCTGCCGGATCGCGCACCGAGCGGTAGAGTATGGCCTCGATCCGGGCGAGACGCGCCTGATCCGCCAGTGTCTGACAAGCTTCGTAATTCGTGGGATCAGTCCACAGGGCCTCGTCACGGTTGAGTGCCGGTTCGGTCAGATGCAGCGCGGCATCGGTGGCGACGCGGGCGGCAAAGGCGGAATAATCGGCTGGATTGGCAGGCAGCGGCGTGCCAGGCGATTCGGCGTAGAACAGCAGCCGGTAAAAGGCCATTTCAGCAAGCGCCGTTTCCACCTTCGCGGCGGCGTAATAAACGCCTTCGGTATAGCCCGCGCGGCGGAACCGCGAGCCATGCGGATAGGCTGCGCCATAACGGAAGGGCGTCGCGAGAAGATAATCAAAACCGGCGCATTCGGGTGGAAACGGCCGCTTGCTCGCCTCCAGAATATCTTCCAGCAGCGATTGCTCTTCCACCGTATCCACCAGCTTCATGGTGGAAACCTGGTGCTGCGCCTCCACCAACCGCCAGTATTTTCCCGCCGCAGCGCGTTTTTCAGACAGGAGCGCGTCGGGCGTCCAGATAGGAGAGGACATCGATCAATCCGGTAATGGTAGTCAGCTTGTCGGCAGGTACGGCGCCGAGCGCCGTGTTATGATTGCGCAGCCAGCTTTTCGCCACGGCCTCGTCGCCGCCGGCAATCGCATCCAGCGAACGGAAAACCCGGATCAGCAACACAGCCAGTTCAAAAGATTTGGCACCCGGCTCCAGCAGGAAATCAAGCCGCTTCATACGCGACACCGTGGGCGCGGAAACGCCAAGAATATCCGCCGTGCGGGCGGCATTCAGGCCGAGCCGCTCCGCGGCGGCGATGACAGCCTTGGTGACGACCCTGCCTTGCGATGCGGGGTCCGCGGTGGCCTTGGTGTGAATATTCATGGGTCTATCCTTTCCTTGGAAAGAATATAGCACATTTCTTTCTGCAAACAAGAAGGGCGGAATGAACGCAGGAATGACGATCCACTGCCCAAGCCTGATATTTATCGTGTGCAGGGCGCCCCGCCCCGTCACCCCGGACTAGATCCGGGGTCCAGCGCGATCAAGTCCTTGATCGCGCTAGACTCCTTTCAAGGCGCAGACGCGCCGGGGCTGGATGCCGGATTTAGTCCGGCATGACGGAGGAGAGGTCGCGGTCCACTTCAAGCCGGGATGAACCCGCCCCACATTTAAGACCTGAAAAATCAGGCTACCGAGACCGGCACTTCCGTGGACGTGCGCATGGCGTGGCTGTAGGGGCAGACGATGTGCGCAGCAGCAACCAGTTTTTCAGCAACTTCGCGCTCGACACCAGGAATATTGGCCTTCAGCGAGACTTCGATGCCGAAGCCGCCGCCATCCTCACGCGGGCCGATACCGACGGTTGCCGTCACAGTGGTGTCTTCAGGAATCTTTACCTTTTCCTTGCCGGCGACGAATTTCAGCGCGCCGAGGAAGCAGGCGGAATAACCGGCTGCAAAAAGCTGTTCCGGATTGGTGCCGCGGGCGCCATCACCGCCCAGTTCCTTGGGAACAGTGAGTGTGACGTCGAGAACGCCGTCTTCCGACTTGGCGTTACCGGCGCGGCCACCGGTGGCAGATGCTTTGGTCGTGTAGAGAATTGGCATGACATTACTCCTTCGGGTTGGCGTTGAGGCTCTTATAGCGAACAATTGAATTGTGCGCAATATAATTTTGCACATTGAATGCGAATTCGTTTTTTGCGATAATTTTCACGAAATTTCGCCGCGCATCCATGCGGCAGGAACCGAAAGCGGGGGCCGATTGTTCCCTCCCCGGTTGATTTTGGAGCAGGAAAATGGGTGCAGAGGGCGACGACAAGAAGATGGAAAGCCTGCTGAGGCTGGACCAGCAGATATGTTTTGCGCTTTACGGCGCGGCGCATGCCTTCACAAGGGCCTACAAACCGCTGCTCGACCCAATCGGGCTGACTTATCCGCAATATCTGGTCATGATGGCGCTATGGGAGAAAGAGACCTCCACCGTCAAGGCGCTCGGCGAAATGCTGGGGCTCGATTCCGGCACCCTTTCCCCGCTGCTGAAAAGGCTGGAGCATGCGGGGTTGATCACCCGCAAGCGCGGGACGGTGGACGAACGACAGGTGCTGGTGGCCCTGACGCCAAAGGGCGCGAACCTTAAAAAAGAGGGCGTGAAGATCATGGCGGCAATCGGCAATGCCACTGGTTGCGGGCTGGAAGAGCTGGTGCAGATCCGCGACCGGGTGAATGCGCTGAAGGACAGCCTCACCCGACCCTGACGTAACAAAAAAGGCGGCACGGAGCCGCCTTTTTTCATATGAAGAAGTCGCGGCTCACTGCCAGACCACGACACGCGCCTTCTGCGGCACGCGGTCGTAGAGATCGATGACGTCCTGGTTCATCAGGCGCACGCAGCCGGAGGAGACCGCCTTGCCAATGGAGTTCCACTCCGGCGAACCGTGCAGGCGGTAAAGTGTGTCCTTGCCATTCTGGAAGATATAGAGCGCGCGGGCGCCGAGCGGGTTCTTCAGGCCCGGCGGCATGCCGCCGTTCTTGGAGGAATATTTGGTGAGTTCCGGCTGGCGGGCGACCATTTCGTCCGGCGGTGTCCACTTCGGCCATTTCTGACGCCACTGGATGACGCCCTCGCCCGACCAGGCGAAACCTTCGCGGCCAATGCCGACGCCATAACGCATGGCGCTGCCGCCCGGCTCCACCACGTAAAGGAAGCGCGAACGCGTATCGACGACCACGGTGCCTGGACGTTCGCCCGTCGGATCAACGACCCGCTGGCGGTAATAACGCCGGTCGATTTTCTGATACGGCACGGCAGGAATGACGTAACCGCCATCCTCGACCGAGCCGTACATGACGGCCAGTTCCGCATCGCTGACGCCGGACGAGAACATCTGGCGGAAATCGCTGCCAATGGCACTTGCCTGCTGGCGGATGGCGTCTCCCGTGCCCGATGAGGCGCAGCCTGCGAGAAGCGAAGCGGAAGAAAGGCCAAGAAGGGAAAGAAAGGTGCGTCTGGAAAGATCTGTGTCGGTGCTTGTCATAAGGCCGGTTTGTCCCACATTTCGAACGGCTAGATCGCCGTTGTACGTCATTTGTTCCGTATCATGCGTATTGCGAAAATAGTTAACCGACCGCTAAAAGCCAGTCACAAGCTGCTGGCGGAATGGGTCCCCTATCTCTTTCTTTTAGAACGTGTTCAGATAACCACAATCTGCGCACCCTGCGGCACGCGCTCATAGAGATCGATCACATCCTGATTGAGCATGCGCACGCAGCCGGAGGACGTCGCTTTACCGACAGACTGCCAGTCCGGCGTGCCGTGCACACGGTACAGCGTGTCCTTGCCATCCTTGAAGATATAAAGCGCACGTGCGCCAAGCGGGTTGTTCAGACCCGGCGTCATGCCGCCATTGGCGGCGGAGATGGAGGCGAGTTCCGGCTGGCGCTTGACCATTTCATCGGGCGGCGTCCAGCGCGGCCACTTGGCCTTCCACTGGATCTTGCCACGGCCCGACCAGGCGTAACCGTCACGTCCCAGCCCGACGCCATAGCGGATGGCCTTGCCGCCGGATTGAACGAGATAAAGGTAATGCTGCTTCGTATCGACCACGATGGTGCCAGGCGCTTCCGCCGTCTGGTAGCTGACTTCCTGCCGGAGATAACGCGGATCGATGCGGCCATAGGGAATGGCCGGCAAGGAGCGATCCTCATCGCGGATCGGGCCATACATGACACGGTGCAGCGGATTGGAGACCGGCAGACCATAGGCCACCGCCTGGCCTTGGCTCTGACCCTGGGGCACATTATAGCCCTGCACCTGCGGGGCCTGCAGCCCCTGGCCGCGCACCGGCGGGCCATATTCCTGATGGAAGCGGGTTCGGAACAGATCCGGCGGGCGCGTCGAAAGCTGGCCCGGCTGCGGCGGCAGTTCCGGCTGGCGATTGGAGCTGACGGAATTGAAATTGAACACTGGCGCCGTTTCCCTGACGAAGACGTCCGGATCCATCCGGGTCGTATCCGTCACGAAAAGGCAGCCGCTCATCAGGGGCAGCAGGGCAAGCCCGACCAGAGAGGCCGCCCGGCGACCGTTTTTCAAAAGGAGTGCTATCATCTGAACCGCTTCATGGAATCCAATCTGAGGCCATGATGGACCGCGCGGCTGGCGCGAAGCTGGCGTCGGTTTTTCAAAAAAAATCGAAGAACTGCATTTTTTCTCTTGAAGCTCTAGTTGCTAGAGGTGCCAGATTGGCTGTCGAGTGGAATTCAGGAGCGAAACCATGAATATTTCGACACGCGGCAGTTTGAACGGGGAACCGGAGGCCCTGACCTTTTCGGTCGGTGGCATGGATTGCGGCAGCTGCGCGGCCAAGATCGAAACCGCGCTGTCGCGCCTGCCGGGCGTTGCCGACGTCAAGGTGTCAGTGGCCCGCGAGCGGCTGAACCTTTCGCTCGCCGAAAACAAAACCCCGGTGGAAAAAATCGAGGATACGTTGCGCAAGCTCGGCTTCAAGCCCGCTCTGCTGCCGCGCGAAAAAGCGCCCGCAGCAAAGGTGGAGGCCGATCATCACGACCATTCCTCCTGCGGCGGTCACCATAATGACACGCCCCAAACGGCTATTGAAAACAACAATGCGCTGACCTTTTCGGTCGGCGGCATGGATTGCGGCAGCTGCGCGGCCAAGATCGAAACCGCACTGTCCCGCCTGCCCGGCGTTGCTGACGTCAAGGTGTCGGTGGCCCGCGAGCGGCTGAACCTTTCGCTTGCCGAAAACAAAACCCCGGTGGAAAAGATCGAGGATACGTTGCGCAAGCTCGGCTTCAAGCCGGCCCTGCTGCCGCAGGAGAAGGCCGCGCGCGAAAAAACGCCGGATCAAAAGCACGAACACGATCATGATCACGCGACATGCGGTGGCCATCACGATCATGATCATTCCGGTCATGATCACTCCGGGCATGATCATTCCGGCCACGACCACGCGGCGCATGACCATTCGGGAGACGAGCAGCATTCCTGCAACGGGCATGACCACGATCACTCCGGCCATGATCATTCAGGTCACGATCACGGACACGACCATGCGGGCCATTCCCACGCTGCCGCACCTGCCGCCGCAAACCAGAGCGCCGAGATAGGGCACGCCCATGGCGCGGACGAAAAAGGTGCATGGTGGCGCACCGCCAAGGCGCGCAACACCTTCACCGGCACCATTCTGGTCGCGATTGCCTATGCGGCGGAACTGACCTTCCCGGCCTGGGGTAGTTACGCCTTCATCGTCGCCACGCTGGTCACGCTCTTCCCGATCGCACGCAATGCCTTTAATGCTGCCCGTTTCGGCGCTGTCTTCACCATCGAGATGCTGATGACCATTGCCGCCATCGGCGCGATCATCATTGGCGAGGCGGAAGAGGCGGCTATCGTCGTGCTGCTGTTCTCTGTCGGCGAATTGCTGGAAGGCTTTGCCGCTGCCCGCGCCCGCTCCGGCATCAAGGCGCTCGGTTCGCTCTTGCCGAAAACGGCGATGGTGGAGGAAAACGGCGCGCTTCGGCAGGTCTCCGCCGATCAGGTGCGCATCGGCCAGGTGGTCGTGGCGCGCCCCGGTGACCGCATCGCCGCCGATGGCGTTGTGATGGACGGCCAGTCCAGCGTCGACGAATCGCCGATGACGGGTGAGAGCATTCCCGTCGCCAAGGACAAGGGCGACCGCGTCTTTGCCGGCTCGATCAACCATGACGGTTCGCTGCGCATCCGCGTCGACCGCGCGCCAGAAGACAACACCATTGCCCGCATCATTACGCTGGTCGAAGAAGCACAGGATGCCCGCGCGCCGACCGAGCGCTTCATCCAGAGCTTCTCGCGTTATTACATGCCGCTGATCGTCGCGATCTCGGTGCTGACCATCATCGTGCCGCCTCTCGCCGGTCTCGGCGACTGGGATACCTGGATTTACCGTGGTCTCGCGCTGCTCCTGATCGGTTGCCCCTGCGCGCTGGTCATCTCGGTTCCCGCCGCCATCGCCTCCAGCCTGTCGGCTGCGGCACGCCACGGCATGCTGGTGAAGGGCGGCGCGGTCATCGAAATGCTGGCGCGCACCGAAACCGTCGCCTTCGACAAGACCGGCACGCTGACGCTTGGTGAGCCTGTCGTGACGGATGTGATCGCTCTCGACGGCAACGAGGCCGAGCTGATTGCGCAGGCCGCGACCATTGAGAGCGAGTCGAGCCATCCGCTCGCCCGCGCCATCGTCAATCATGCCGAAGAGGCTGGCGTGAAGCCCCTGCCCGGCTCCAACATCAAGGCGATTTCCGGTCGCGGCATGCAGGGCAATGTCGGCGGCAAGGACCTGTTTATCGGCGCACCGCGCTTTGCGACTGAAGTCGGAACGCTCTCGAAGGATCTTGCCGATCGCATTTCCGCGCTGGAAAGCGAGGGCAAGACGGTCGCTGTCGTCATGGCCGGCGGCGCGGCAAGCGGCCTCTTCGCCATGCGCGACGAGCCGCGCAAGGACGCGGCCGAAGGCGTCAAGGCGTTGAAGGAAATGGGCATTTCCTCGCTGATGCTGTCGGGTGACAATGCCCGCACGGCGCGTGCCATCGGCAACAAGCTGGGCCTTGAGGCGCGCGGTGAGCTTCTGCCGCAGAACAAGGTCGAGGAAATCCGCAAGCTTGCCGAAAAGCAGACCGTTGTCATGGTGGGTGACGGCATCAACGATGCGCCTGCTCTTGCGGCGGCCAGCGTCGGTGTTGCCATCGGCTCGGGCACAGACGTGGCGATGGAAGCCGCGGATGCGGCGCTGATGCGCAACAATGTCGGCGATGCCGCTCGCCTCATCGGCCTTTCGCGCGCCACCATGAGCAATATCCGCCAGAACGTGACGATTGCGCTCGGCCTGAAGGCGGTGTTCCTGGTCACAACAGTTACCGGCCTTTCCGGCCTGTGGCTTGCCGTCTTCGCCGATACGGGCGCCACGGTTCTGGTGACCGCCAATGCCATGCGGCTGCTTGGATATTTCAACCGTAACAAAGCCTGATCGCAGCCCCTCCCCAACCGGCCGGGCCCCGTTAATCCGGGCTCGGCCGGTCTCATTTTCAGCGTATTGACAAACTAATTGCGTCCAATAAATACCGCGTACCGCCGCTTACGCGCGTGATAATCGATTCCACACGCAGGAGCGCTGGACTTGGCAAAGCATGACTACAACCCCGTTGCGTACCGCGCGATCAAGATCGGCGGCAACATCGTCAAGGTCATCTTTTCAATCGATCTTTTCCTTCGGCCTGGCAGAAGAAAAACGCTTCCCGCGCATCAACCGGCCCGCCGCCATCCGAAATCGGAAAAGGCCATTCCCCGTATCATCTGGCAGACTAATTACTCCAACCGAGTGACAACGCCGATCTATGCGAATTTCCTGTTCAACCGCTGGCTGACGCCGGAATTCGAATATCGCTACCATGATGACGAGGCGTGTCAGGTCTATATCGACCGGCATTTTCCCGGCCGTTACGCCGATGCTTTCCGGCGATTGCAGGTGGGCGCGGCCAAAGCGGATTTCTGGCGTATTCTGGTGCTCCTGCAGGAGGGCGGCATCTATCTGGATATCGATTCCAATTTTGCGGCCCGCCCGGAAGATGTGATCGGCACTGACGAAGAAGCCGTTTTCATTGCCATGAAAGAGGGTGAAATCACCAACTACTTCATGGCATCCAAACCCGGCCATCCGGCGCTGAAGCTGATAGCCGACCGTATCGCCCAGAATATCGAAGAGGGAACGCTCGTCAGCGTGTATGACATGACAGGCCCGACGGTGGTGCATGCCGTCGTCAAGGAGCTTGGTCTGCCAGTGCGCAATTATCGCGAGATGTGCACGCAGGGGCAATTCACCAACAAACGCGCCCAATATGCCGACAAGAAAGACGGCGCATGGTGGGCCGAGCAGGCCAAGACGTCCATCATCAAAAACTAGGCATCATCAAAAACTAGGTGTCGTCAAAAACACGGATGCCCTGCGGCGCTCATCGGCGCCGCAATATTTCATGTCAGACGAAAGCGTTGAAAAGCCGGATGCTCTCTTCCACCGCATGCGGCACCACGCCATTGTGGCTGCCGGGCAGCAGTTTCTTGTCGATCTTGAAGCCGGATGTCAGGGCACGATCCACGAAAAGCTGGTGATCGGCATCGAAAGGCCGCTCCTCCGTGCCGCGCAGAAGCAGCGTCGGACATTTGAGGCTGGGGCCGAAACAGACGGCGGAGCGCATGATGAATTCGCGTTCGTCGGTTTCGTCGAAACAGATCTCCTCGCTATAGCGGTTGAAATAGCGCCATGAATTGACGCCAGCGGATATGGGGGCCGCAGCACGGAATTTACGGCTCATGGCTGCCAGAAGCGTGAGCGTGCCGCCATTGGAATGGCCGGCGATGAAGAAGCGAGCTCTGTCAATGCCGGGAAGATTTTCAAGATAGGTGGCCGCCGCCAGCGCATCCGAGGTTTCGTCGTAGAAGCCTGAATAATTGCCGTTCTGGCCGTTTTCGCCACGAAAGGACGGTAGCAGCACAACGAAGCCCGCTTCCCAATATGGCTTCATCAGCGCCCAATGGCCATCCCCGGTGGCGTTGCCGCCATGCAGGAAGAGGACGGCAGGTTTCAGTGTTTTTGACGGCTGGTAGTGGGAGAGCCAGGCGACAAGTTCGATCGAGCCATCCGGCCCGCCACGATAGGTGACACGCTCCGCCCCGGGCGGTGTGCCAAGCGCCGAGGACTTCTCCGGCGCCGCCATCTTGCGCAGCAGGTGGGTGTGGAAACGTCGGCGAGCCTCCGCATAATCCTGCCGTTCGAGCGGCAAGACTTCAGGTGTCGGAATGCCCGCTTTCACGGCGGGCGGCAGGATAAGCGCTGCTGACAGCCCCATTGCGCCAGCGAGCAATCCGCGCCGCGTCATGCCCGGCGAGATCGTGCCGCTCTCTTCCTGTCCGAAGGGTGAGGAAAGAAAGCGTTTGTCTGCCATATGGTCACCTGACGAGGATGGTTGCATTAGCAGTTCAGCACTGCGGCGGGAGGCTGTCCAATCACGGATTCGCGAATGACAACAATGTATTCGCAGCCATCGTGGCAATTTCTGGACGTCGCCTCGCCCGGACTGTGACGCCCAGGGAAATAAACAGGCGATCGTGCCACCCTACCCTTCCACGCCATCGATCATTGCCACCAGCGTCGAAAGCCGGTCCGCCTCGGCCGGCAACTTGTCGGCGCGCAGCCGGGCAATGCGGGGGAACCGCATGGCGACGCCGGATTTGTGGCGGGTAGAGCGGTTGATGCCTTCGAAGGCAACTTCAAGCACGAAACCGAAATCCGGCGTGGCGCGCACCGCCCGCACCGGGCCGAAACGCTCGACGGTATTGTCGCGCACGAACTTGTCCAGCACCTCCAGCTCCGCATCGGTGAAACCAAAATAAGCCTTTCCGACAGGCACGAGCTGTTCGCCGTCCTCCCCCTCCGCCCAGACACCGAAGGTGAAATCGGAATAATAGCTCGATCTTTTGCCGTGGCCGCGCTGGGCATACATCATGACGGCGTCGATATTGTAGGGATCGCGTTTCCACTTGAACCACGGCCCCTTGGCGCGGCCGGCCTGATAGGCGCTGTCGCGGCGCTTGATCATGACGCCCTCGATGACCGGATCGGGCGGTGCGGCGCGTAGCGCATCGAGCTCCTGCCAGCTGGAAAAGCCGATCAGTGGCGATAGGTCGAAGCGGTCATGCGGTGCATGTTCGATAATGTCAGACAGCCGGCCGCGACGCTGCAGATAGGTCTGCGCGCGGATATCGCTCTCGCCGTCGAACAGCAGGTCATAGGCGCGGATGAAGGCGGGATAGTCGTCCAGCATCTTCGCCGTCACCGTCTTGCGGTTCAGTCGCTGCTGCAGGTCGGAAAAGGTTCGGGTGAGATTGTTGGACCGTGCCGTGCCGCCAATCAGCAGCTCACCATCCATCACACCTTCGAAATCGATCGCGTCAAGAACGTCAGGGAAAGCGCCTGAAATATCGTCGCCTGAACGGGAATAGAGTTTCCGTGTCCCACCGGCGCGGGACAATTGCACACGAATACCGTCCCATTTCCATTCGGCGGCGTAGTCGGCGGGGTCCAGCCCATCGAGGTCGCCATCCGCCACCGGCGTCGCCAGCATCACCGAATGGAAGATGGCGGGCGTTGCCAGCACCGGGCGGTCCGCCTTGCCCTCGAGCCATGCGAAAAGCGGCGTATAGGGCGGCGCCAGCCCGTGCCAAAGGGTTTCGATCTCGATGATGTCTTTCCCCGCAAAATCCGCCAGCGCCTGACGCGCCAGCCGAGCCGAAACACCGATGCGCAGGCTGCCGGTGGCAAGTTTGAGGAAAGCGAAACGAGAGGACGTATCGAGCCGATCCAGGAGATCACGCACCGCACCGCGCACCTCCGTGCGACCGAGCGAATTCATCAGAGTGACGACATTCCCGAGGCGCGGATCCTGTGCCTCGGAGTCGTCCGCGCCGCCGATATTGCCCCAGACCAGCGAGATGGTTTCGGCGAGATCGCCGACATAATCATAGGAATAGCGGAACAACACCTCGTCCATGCGTTCCAGCACCAGCTCGCGCAGCATCGCCGGTTTAACGCTTTTCAGGTCCAGCGTGCCAGCAATCGCCGCCAGACCGTAACCCCGGTCTGGATCGGGCGTATCGCGGAAATAATCGGTCAACAGCTTCAGCTTGCCATTGCGCGACGGGGTGAGGACCAGGCGGTCAAGAAGAGTGGCGAAGGCTTTCATCTCAATCCCCCTCGTCCTCGTAACCAACGAGATGCAGCGGCTTGGCGGCGATGCCCTGCAATTCGCACCAGCGCACCAGCGCCTCCTCCCGGCCATGGGTGACCCAGACGGCCTGCGGGGAAATTTCCTTGATCGTCTCCAGCAGTTCCGGCCAGTCGCAATGGTCCGAGATCACCAGCGGCAATTCCACACCGCCCTGCTTTGCCCTCTGCCGCACCATCATCCAGCCGGACGCGAAGGCAATCAGTGGTTCGTTGAAGCGGCGCGCCCAGCGCTCCTGAAACGCCGAGGGCGGTCCGACGACAATCGCGCCCTTGAAGGCGGAAGGATCGCTTTTTTCCAGTGTTGCGGGCCTGAGATCACCGAGATCGATACCCTGCGAGACGTAATAATCGCAGAGCCGCGCCAGCGCACCGTGGATATAGATCGGCTCGGCATAACCATTATCGCGCAGGAGCCTGATGACGCGCTGCGCCTTGCCCAGCGAATAGGCGCCGACAAGGTGTGTCCGCTCGGGAAACTGTTTGATGGAGGTGAGCAGCTTGGCCGTTTCCACACGCGGCAGCGGATGATGAAACACCGGGAGGCCGAAGGTGGCTTCGGTGATGAAGACATCGCAGGGCACCGACTCGAAGGGGGCGCAGGTGGGGTCGATGCCGCGCTTGTAATCGCCGGACGCCACGATGCGCAGACCGTTCATTTCCACGGAAATCTGCGCCGAACCCAGGACATGGCCCGCCGGATGGAAACCGACGGTGACGCCGTTTACCTCCACCCTCTCGCCGAATGCGACCGCCTGCTCGCTGCCACAGAAATCCTCGCCATAACGGATGCGCATGATATCCAGCGTCTGGCGCGTGGCCAGCACCGCGCCATGGCCAGCGCGGGCGTGATCGGAATGACCATGGGTGATGAGCGCCCGCGCCACGGGCCGCACGGGATCGATATAAAAATCACCCACCGGGCAATAAAGGCCCTTGGACGTGGAATTCAAAAGCTGTTCCGGCTTCATGTTCATTGAGATAGGGCCGCCCGCGCGAATCTAGAGTGCTGCGAGCATAACGCGGAACGGGCGCTAAATTTCCAATGGGGGCGTTTTTGTTTGTGGGACCGTGATAGTGAAACACATTGCACGGCCCGTCCTTTCCCTCATTCCTGTGCTCGTCACAGGAATGAGGGAAAGGTGAGCAACGGGAACAAGGCGCATCAATCCCGTCGAACCGTATTGGGTGACGGTCTTTACTCCCCCGCCACTTCCGCGGGCTTCGCCTCAACCGCCGCCGGTAGCCGCACCGGTTTCAGCATCAGCGCCGCGGCAAGGCCGATGGCAGCGGTTGCGGCGGCCGCGAAGAACAGCGGCGTAAACGCGTCCGAGTAGAGCGAGGCGACGGCGGCCTGGGAGGCTGCGGGCAGTTCCGAGAGGATTTTCGGCGTCAATTCCTCGATTTTGCCGACACCGGGAATATCCACCGCCACACCCTTGAGGCTTGTGGATACGATGGCGCCATAGACCGAGATGGCGATGGCAGCACCACCCATGCGGGTCAGCGTTACCGCTCCGCTTGCCGCACCGATGTCAGCCTTGGGGGCCGAGTTCTGCACGCCGATGATCGGAGCCTGCTGGCCGAGGCCGACGGCGAAACCCTGCGCCAGCATCAGCACCGCGATCAGCCAAAGCGGCGTTCCCGCATGCATCTGCGTGAAGAGCAGCATGGCGATGACGTTGATTGTCAGGCCCGCAACCGAGAAGGGCTTGTAGACGCCGGTGATCGAAATCAGCCGTCCGGCCGAAAGCGAACCCATGACGATGCCGCCGGTGACCGCGATGAAGAACAGGCCGGCATGGGAGGGGGAAAGGCCGGTGGTCGTCTGCAGGAACAGGGCATAATAATTGACCATGCCGATGCCGATGCCGCCGCTGGTCAGCGAAACGATCATCAACAGCGGAAAGGTGCTGTCCTTGAAGAGACGCAGCGGCACCACCGGTTCCGGCGCGCGGCGCTCCACCTGCACCCAGAGGAACGCGGCGATGACGGCGAAGGCGATGATGCCGAGGCTGGGGGCTGCGATGAGCGAGCCAAACAATTCGCTGCTGTCCGCCCAGAAGACCACGCTGGCGATGGTGGCCGCCAAAAGGACCGCACCGAGATAATCGATCTTCGGCTGGCGCGCCGGGCGGCGGTAAGGCAGCATCAGCGCCAGACCGGCAATAACAATGATGCCGAGCGGCAGATTGATCAGGAAGATCGACCGCCAGCCGAAGAGATCACTCATCGTGCCGCCGAGGATCGGGCCGACACTGCCCGACGCCATGATGGTGAGGCTGGAATAGCTCTGGTAACGGGCGCGTTCACGCGGTTCGAACAGATCCGCATTGACGGAAAAGATCGATACCATGATGCCGCCGCCACCAAGGCCCTGCAACACGCGGGCAGCAATCAGACTATCCATCGACCATGCCAGACCGCAGGCCAGCGAACCAAGCGTGAAGATGACGACCGCCGCGATCATCACATATTTCCGGCCGAACAGATCGCCGAGCTTGCCATAGACAGGCATGACCGCGCTGGTCGCCAGCAGATAGGCAGAGCCGATCCAGCCGAAACGCTCCAGCGCGCCGAACTCACCGACGATGGTGGGCAGTGCTGTCGATACGATCTGGTTATCGAGGGTCGCCATGAACATGGCCAGCATCAGAAACAGAAAGACGATGAGCCTGCGGCGATGATCCGACACAAGCGGCGCCACGGGGGCGGTGGACATATCCATGAAAAATCTCGTTGGCTTCAGGCAGATTTGCTGTGACAATTTGTGTGCTATCAGCATATATATGTCAATGGCAAGTTTTTGACATCTGTGCTATTGCCGCTAAACGTGATCGGAAAACAGCATCGAAAGGGACGATGAAGCGTGGCGACTGAGGAAAACTGGAACGAGGATCTGCCCGAGGACATCAAGCGGATCGGCAATACGATGACGCGCATGCGCATCATGATCGGCCGCCGCATCATCGGCCGCATGGCGCTTGCCAGGCTCGCTCCAGGTCTCGAACTTTCCCATATCGACGTGCTCGACATTCTACGCCGGGCGGAGGGCGATGTGACCGTGGGCGCGATTGCCGAGGGCATGCGCATCGATCCCTCACGCGGCAGCCGGGTTGTGGCCGACATGGTCGGGAGAGGGCTGCTGAAACGCGGCGTTTCCCAGCAAGACGCCCGCCGCAGCATCGTAGAGATCACCCCGCTCGGCACCAGTCTCTTGCAGGAAATGCGTCGGACGAAGATGAGCGTCATCGAGGACGTGATGGATGGCTGGCCGGCGGAGGATGTGGAGACATTCGCCCGGCTGTTCGAGCGGTTCATCGACCGTTTCGAATGCCGGCTCTCGCCCGATACAGACCTCCTGCCGGATCAGAAAAAATCATAGTTGGCGCTGCGATCCACAGCTTCACTTTAGGAGGGCTTGACCGTAACTTGCCGCCATCTGACAGGTTGAAGGGGTAATTTCGATGTTGACGATTTACGGTGTCTACCGTTCCCGCGCCACACGCACATTATGGCTGGCGGGCGAACTCGGCATAGAATTCAAGCATGTGCCTGTGATACAGGCCCGCCGTCTTGCCGATCCGCTGGCTGCGGATGCGCCGCTCAACACGCTTTCTCCGGACTTCCTGGCCGTCAACCCGATGGGCACCATTCCCTGCATCGAGGATGACGGCATGGTGCTTTACGAATCCATGGCCATCAATCTCTACCTCGCCCGCAAATATGGCGGACCGCTTGCGCCGATCGATCTGAAGGAAGATGCGGCGATGCTGCAATGGTCCTTCTTTGCCGCGACCGAAGTGGAGACGAATTCGCTGAAGATTTCCTCCGCCATCGCCGAAGGCCTGTCGGAAAGTGATAGCGGCAAGGCCGTGATCGATGTTGCCAGCCGCCTGCTGAAGCGCCCCTTCCGGGTGCTGGAGCAGCATCTGTCCAGTCATGATTATCTGGTGGGCGATCGCTTTACCGTCGCCGATCTCAACGCGGCGGAAATCGTTCGTTACGCACAGGGCCACAAGCCGCTGTTCGACGCCCATCCGGCTCTGAAGGCCTGGCTGGATCGTTGCCAGGCCCGCACGGCGTTCAAGACGATGTGGGATACGCGCGCGGCCGAGGCGGCCTGAGCGGTTTAAGCCCCTTACCCCTCCGTCATGCCAGACCTGATCCGGCATCCAGCCAGCCCAAGTCCTTGGGCTTAAAGGACCCTTCTCGCCGCGCAGATGCGTGTTGGCTGGATTCCGGCTCAGGGCCGGAATGACGGAAATACTGAGCCTTTCAGCCCCTTTCCCCCGCGAGCGCGCGCTGGACCGCCGGCCGGTCGTTCATGCGGCGGAAGTGGTCGTGCACCTTGGGGAAACGGGCAATATCCACGCCGTCGCTTTCCAGCCATCCGGACATGACGAAAAGATAGGGATCGGCCACGGAATAGGCAGTGCCGAGAACCCATGGGCCATGCAGCATGCCATGCTCGATCAGTTCGAAGCACTCGCCCATGGTCTGCGGCACCTTGGCCTTCATATCCTCAAGCGAGCTCTCCTTGCTCGCCCAGCGACTGCCGCGCCGGCCGTGGGCATGGGCGACATGCACCGTCGAAGAAATGAAGGCGTTGAAGGACTGCATCAACGCGAATTCGAAGGGATCGTCCAACGGCGCGAGTTTCTTCTCAGGCGCCATCTGGGCGATAAAGGCGAGGATGGCCGGCGTCTCAGTCAGCACGCCGCTTTCCGTCGCCAGTGCCGGCACGCGGCCCTTGGGATTGATCTTTAAAAATGCCTCGGAGCGTTGCTCGCCTTCCGCGAAATTGACGCGGTGGGCCTTGTAAGGCAGGCCCGATTCCTCCAGCACAATATGGCTGGCGCGGGAGCAGGAACCGGGGGAGAAAAACAATGTGAACATGGATATGCGACCTCCAGAGCAATGAAGCGCCCGCTTCTTCCTCATGCGGACACCGCCCCGCGAGGGCCATGGGGTGGCCGTCACGTGCGGGGCGCGTCATCATCGTGCCGGCAAACGGCCGCGTCAAAGGTTATTTAGAGACCGACGACCCTGATATCGCCGACATGGATGCCGTTCCAGTTCCGCATCTGCCGGTTCGCCATGCCGCTCAGCGCCTGTTGTTCGGCGCTGCCTTCATCGAAATAGCGGGCGAGCAATGCCGAAACCATGGCTTCCGCCGCACGCGTCGTGCCGTCTTCGCATTTCACCGCCATGGCGATGCCCTTTTCCGGCATGGCGGCGACGAAGACGCCCTCCGCGCCGGTCTTGGCGAAAATCTTGCCCGGCGCGATCTGCATCAGCTTCGTGCAGGCGCGGCCGGTGCCTGCCACATAGAAGGGTTCTGCCATGCAGGCCTCCACGAGCCGGCGCGAGGCACTCGCTCGGCCGGCTTCCAGCCCCCTGCCCGTCGCCATCTTTGCGAAACCATGTGCCAGCCCTTTGAGCGGCACCGCATAGGTCGGGATGGAGCAGCCGTCCACGCCGCAATTGTCGTGACCCAGCGCAGCACCCGTCAGGCTCTCCATCGCCGCGCGGATTTCCTGCTGCAGCGGGTGGTCATAACCGACATAGCCCTTGGGGTCGGTGCCGGTATGGCAGCAGGCGCAGATGAAGCCTGAATGTTTACCGGAGCAATTATTGTGAAGCGCCGTCGGCTTTTCCAGCGTGCGGGCCTGATGGATGATGGTTTTCTGGTCGGAAGACCAGTGCGCGCCGCATTCCAGCGTATCCACATCCCTGCCCGCCTTCGCCAGCATCGAAGCGGCGAGCTCCACATGCGCGTCCTCGCCGGAATGGGAGGAGCAGGCAAGCGCCAGTTCGCGGTTGCCGAACTGATAGGCATCCGCAGCACCGCTTTCCACCAGCGGCAGCGCCTGCATGGCCTTGCAGGCGGAACGCGGGAAAATGCCGCGCTCGATATCGCCAGCCGAAAACAGCACGCCGCCATCGCCATCCACCACCACGGCAAGGCCCTGATGGCGGCTTTCCACGAGGTTGCCCCTGACGACTTCGACGGTAACGGAATTGTTCATTCTCTCAGCCTCAAAAAATTCTGATTTTATGTTGTTGATACCGCAATTGATTTTTCGATGCACGGGGCCATCAGTGAAATTTGCAAAACGTCTGCTGCTGGCGATTGCCATTATCTATCTGCTGCCGGCTTTGGCGTCGGCCGGACTGTGGGCCATGAAGGACCATCCGCGCGGCTGGAATGCCGCCAGATGGTCATCGTCAGGCATGCTGCCGGCGGCTTCGAGCGACGGGCAAGCCGCCGTCTACGTCTTTTCCGCCATGACCGGCGGCTTCAAGGGCTCGGTCGCCAGCCACGCCTGGGTCGTGCTGAAAAAGCCGGGCGCTACGAGCTATGACCGCTACGACAAGGTGGGCTGGGGCACGCCGATCCGCCATAATGGATATGCGGCGGACGCCTATTGGTATTCCAACATGCCGCGCCAGGTGGTGGCCATTCACGGCGTAGAGGCGGAAAAGCTGATCCCCAAGATCGAAAAGGCGATTGCCGATTATCCCTATGGCAAGCCGGGCGGCTATCGCATCTATCCCGGCCCCAACTCCAACACCTTTGTTGCCCATGTGCTGCGCAGCGTGCCCGAACTCGGCGTCGTGCTGCCGCCGGACGCGGTCGGCCGCGACTATCTGCCGGACGGTGCATTTTACCACATCGCCGACGACTGGAAGGATGCAAGCGTTTCGCTCGGTGGATTGTTCGGCATTTCGGCGGGTGCGCGCAGCGGCTTCGAGATCAACTTCCTCGGTCTCGTGGCCGGCATCGATTTCGCCCGGCCGGGCGTGAAGATACCCGGGCTCGGTTATTTCGGCGTGGCGGGCGTCAGGGCTTGAGCCATCACGTTTCAGTGGCCTGAGCGGCGCGTCTGGCGCGGATGCTCTGGGCGATGAAGACCCGTGACAGGCCGTGATAAAGCGGTTCGCGAGAGAAAAGCCGAGACGTGAGATATCCGAGCATCGATGCGGTCATGATGGGTATGACGCCTTCATGATTACCGGTCATTTCGAGGATGATGACGAAGGCTGTCATCGGCGCCTGCACAACGCCGGCAAAATAACCCGCCATGCCGACGATGGCGCCAAGGCCGATGCTGGTGCCGAGCAAGCTCGCCATGGTGCTGCCGAAACCCGCACCGACCGACAGAGACGGCGCGAAAATGCCGCCGGGGATGCCCGACATCATGGCAAGGAAAGTCGCCGCCAGTTTTTCGATGAAGAAGAACGACGGTGCGGCTTGCCCCTCTATCGCCGCACGGGCCTGCTCGTAACCGGTTCCGAATGTCGCGCCGCCTGTTGCGATGCCGAGGATGGCGGAAGCAAGGCCGCAGGCGGCGGCAACCGCCAGCATTCGCTTCAGGGGCATGGTCTGGGCGAAACGGCGGATACGTGCAGAGAGGCGCAACGCACCAGCGCTGAAAAGAGCGCCAAATGCACCACCGCCGACACCGCAGACAAGCACGAGCAGCCAGTCCATTGTCGTTTTCGCCATGACCGAGCTGGTGCCGAAATAGGTATAGCTGCCGACCAGAGCCAGCGATGCAAGGCCCGACAGGATGACGGCCGTCAGCACAAGGCCGTTGGCGCGGGATTCATAAGTCTTACTCATCTCCTCGATGGCAAAGACAATGCCTGCGAGCGGCGTGTTGAAGGCCGCCGCAATGCCCGCGGCCGAACCGGCTAGGATGAGACCCTTGGCCTGCGCCATGCCGCCCCAGCGAGCGGCCTGCAGCATGATCGAGGCCCCCACCTGAACCGTCGGCCCCTCACGGCCAATCGACGCGCCGGAGAGCAGACCGGCGACGGTGAGCACCACCTTGCCAAAAGCAAGCTTCAGCGACAGAAGCCGCGAACGATCCGCATCATCCCGCAGGTGCCGGGCGGCGATGGCCTGCGGAATGCCGCTACCGCCAGCATTGGGGAAAACCGTGATCGCGAGCCAGGCGCAGAGCGTAAAGCCGAGCGGCGTGATGATGAGCGGCAGCAGAAACGCCCATTCGCCTGAGGACGTGGCCGCGAAGAAGAGGTGCTGAGCGCGATCCGCTGCCCAAGCGAAACCGACGCTGATAAGGCCGACGGCAATCGCACCAATCCAGAAAACCGCCCTTGGCTTCCAAATCCGCCATGAACCCCAGACAACACGGGAACGGCGGAGCATTTTCAGCTTCTTATAATCGACGGGCATGGGGATCCAGATCGGTGATTTCAGTCATTGTCGGGCGGGAGGCCCTTTTATCGGCCTGCCAGCCGGCGATTGCAAGTTTTGCATTTGACTCGTTACGACAGATGGCAGATGCTGTGCATCGCAAATGCAACGCATGGAGAGACAAGATGAAAACCGCAACTTTGCCTTCGCTGCGTGTAACGGCGGATTTCCGCGAAGCGGCAGAAAGCGTTCTGAAGGACGGCGAGACGCTATCGTCATTTGTCGAGGATTCGGTCCGCAGGCAGGTGGAAATCCGCAAATCGCAGGCGGAGTTCATTGCGCGGGGGCTGGCGTCGCTTGAGGAATCCAGACGCACAGGAATCTTTTATTCAGCTGAGGAAGTGCATGCGGAACTACGCGCTATGCTGGCGGCCAAAAAGGTCGAGCGTAACAAATGACATTCAAGCTCCGGTACACAATTGCAGCCAGAGCGGATATAACGAGACTATACAATTTTCTACTGGAGAAGGATTTTTCGACGGCGGAGAAAGCTATTGATCGGATTATTGCCACCGTCGATGGACTGAGCGAGTTTCCCTTCGCCACACGCAAAGCACCGGGAGAGAACGCGCTCTTAAGGGAACTGCTCATTCCGTTTGGGTCCTCTGGTTACATCGCCCTCATTCAAATCGAAGATGCCGAAACGGTCTCCATCCTCGCGATCCGCCACCAGCGCGAGGACGATTACTATTGACCTTCACCGGTCGCTGACGGCGGCGCGCGGGTTTACCCACGGCTCCTGATTGGAGCGCGGCAGTGGGGTTTTGCCGAGAATGTGGTCCGCGGCCTTTTCGCCCGTCATGATCGAGGAGCCGTTGAGATTACCATAGGTCACGTGCGGGAAGATCGAGCTGTCTGCTACGCGCAGGCCCTCGACACCGATCACGCGGCATTCGGGATCGACAACCGCCATCGGGTCGTTTCTGTCGCCCATGCGGCAGGTGCCGCAGGGGTGGTAAGCGCTTTCCAGATGGTCGCGCAGGAAGGCATCGATCTGCTCATCGGTCTCGATATTTTCACCGGGCTGGATTTCCGGGCCACGGAATTCGTCGAATGCTTTCTGGCCAAAAATTTCGCGCGTGAGGCGCACGCAGTGGCGGAATTTCTCCCAATCCTCGGGGTGGCTCATATAGTTGAAACGAATGACCGGCTCATCTGAGGGATCCGCGGAGCGCAAGGTGACGTTGCCGCGCGATTTCGACAGGTTGTAGCCGACATGCGCCTGGAAACCATGGCTTTTCGCCGCCGCCTTGCCGTCATAGGAGATGGCGACGGGCAGGAAATGATACTGGATGTCAGGTTGCTTGAGCCCGGGGGCGGAGCGCAGGAAGGCGCAGGCCTCGAACTGGTTGGAAGCACCGAGGCCGCCTTTCGACAGCAGCCATTGCGCACCGGCCACACCCTGCCAGAACCACGGAAGCCACGAATAAAGCGAGACCGGCTTGGTGGAGACCTGCTGGAAATAAAACTCCATATGGTCCTGGAGATTGGCGCCGACGCCGGGGCGATCCGCCTTCACCTCGATGCCCATGTCTTTCAGATGGGCGGCGGGGCCGATGCCCGAGAGCATCAGCAGCTTCGGCGAATTGAAGGAGGAGGCCGAGACGATGACCTCGCGACCGGCCTTGATCGTCTCCACCACACCCTTGCGCTCGATTTCGACACCAACGGCGCGGCCGTTCTCGATGACCACCTTGCGGGCAAAACCGTTGACCAGCGTGACATTGCCGCGCTTCAGCGCCGGTTTGAGATAGGCATTGGCGGCGGACCAGCGACGGCCATTGTGAATGGTCTGCTCCATCAGGCCGAAACCTTCCTGTTTGGAGCCGTTATAGTCATCCGTCAGTTCAAACCCCGCCTGGGCGCCGGCCTGAATGAAGGCGTGAAACAGGGGGTTATTGACCGGCCCGCGCTGCACATGCAGCGGCCCATCCGTGCCACGCCAGCCTTCCTCGCCGCCATGGCTGTGTTCCATGCGCTTGAAATAAGGCAGCACATCCGCATAGGCCCAGCCATGCGCGCCGAGCTCTTCCCAGCGATTGAAATCCTCGGCATGGCCGCGCACGTAAACGAGGCCGTTGATGGAGGAGGAGCCGCCGATGACCTTGCCACGCGGGGCGGTGATGCGGCGATTATTGAGATTGGGCTCGGGTTCGGAGAGATAACCCCAATTGTAGCGCTTCATGCTCATCGGCCAGGCGAGAGCCGCCGGCATCTGGATGAAGGGGCCGAAATCGGAACCGCCGGCCTCTATGACGATGACGGAATAGCGACCATCTTCCGACAGGCGGTAGGCGATGGCGGACCCTGCGGAGCCGGAGCCGACGATGACGTAATCTGCTTGCATTGTTTGCTCTCTCCGATGAGCGGTTGTTCCGATCAATTGACTGTCAGGGGGTGGGTTACCCCCCTCTGCCCTGCCGGGCATCTCCCCCTCAAGGGGGGAGATCGGCAAGCGGCGCTACCACCGCTCCATTCGTAAACTTTGAGATGGGCGAGACCTCGCCTCAGGTCGATCTCCCCCCTTGAGGGGGAGATGTCCGGCAGGACAGAGGGGGGTGAACCCACCCACTGAACCTCAATAAGGCGCTTCCACCTTCCCCGTGCTCACATAAACCGTCTTCAACTCGCTATAATGCTCCAGCGCCGCCGCCGAATTTTCGCGTCCGAAGCCGGATTGCTTGGAGCCGCCGAAGGGGATTTCCACCGGGCAGAGATTGTACGTATTGATCCACAGCGTGCCCGCCTCCAGCTGATCCACCACGCGGTGGGCGCGGGCGAGATCGGCGGTGAAGACGCCGCCGGCCAGCCCGAATTCAGTGGCGTTGGCGCGGGCGAGAACCTCTTCCTCGTCATCAAAATCCAGCACACACATGACGGGCCCGAAGATTTCCTCGCGGGCGATCGTCATGTCGTCGGTCACGTCGGCGAACACGGTGGGCTGCACATAGGCGCCCTCGCCCGCGACATTGTTGGGGATGCCGCCGCCGGTGATGAGCGTCGCACCTTCCGCCTTGCCCTTTTCGATATAACCGAGAACCTTCTCCTGCTGGGCCTTGGAGACCAGCGGGCCGAGATGGGTGGCGTAATCGAGGGGATCGCCGAGGATCATTGCTTCCGTGCGGCTTTTCAGGTTTTCGAGGAAGCGGGCCTTTGCCTTTTTCTGCACGAAGACACGCGTTCCGTTAGAGCACACCTGCCCGGAGGAGTAGAAATTGCCGAGCATCGCACCGCCGACGGCGCTTTCGATATCGGCATCATCGAAGACAATCAGCGGCGACTTGCCGCCGAGTTCCATCGTGACATGCTTCAGGTGCCCGGCGGCAGCGGCGGCCACCTTGCGGCCGGTCGGCACCGAGCCGGTAAGCGAGACTTTCGCCACATCCGGGTGATTGACGAGCAGCGGCCCGGTATCACGATCCCCCTGAATGACATTGAACAGGCCCTTGGGAAGACCCGCTTCGATAAGGATTTCAGCAATCTTCAGCGCGCCGAGCGGGGTGTTTTCCGAAGGCTTGAAGACCATGGCATTGCCGGCGACGAGCGCAGGCGCGGCCTTCCAGCAGGCGATCTGCTGCGGATAGTTCCACGCGCCGATACCGACGCAGACGCCGAGCGGCACACGTTTCGTATAGGCGAAATCGCCGCCGAGCGGGATGTAATCGCCATTCAATGCGGAAGGCGCGATACCGCCGAAAAATTCGAAGGCATCCGCACCCGAGGTCGGGTCGGCAACGATGGTTTCCTGAATGGGCTTGCCGGTATCCAGTGTCTCCAGCGTCGAAAGCGCCTCGTTGCGTTCACGCATGATATCGGCGGCGCGTTTGAGGATGCGGCCACGCGCCATGGGGCTCATCGCCGCCCATTCCTTCTGGGCGCGCTTGGCCGAGGCGATGGCACGCTCGACAATCGCCGGCGTTGCGGCGTGAAGCCGGGCGATGATCTCGCCGGTTGCGGGGTAGATGCTCTCGAACGGCGTGCCGGTATTATCCTCGACATAATCGCCGTCGATGAAATGCGAGGCTTTCGGCTGCGCCCTGAGCGGCGTGGCGATGGTCATGTCGAAGTCTCCTAGAGAGTGCGGATGGACGGCTTGACGCGCTGTCCATCGGGAAAGGATCTGAGCTGCATGTCGAAATAATCCTCGACCAGCGCCGGTGCAGAGGCGAGGCCGAGCGGGGCGGAACGCAGGCTGTGCCTGATATAAAGCCCGTCGATGAGGGCCGCGGCCCCTTCTGCAATGCGTGCGGCATCATCGGGCGGGCAGAGCCGATTGAGGCTTGCCATGAGGTTGGAGCGCAGGCGGCGGGAATAAATCACCAGCAGCCGCCGGGTTTCCTCCGAACGCTGCGCCTCGACGTAAAAGGCAAGCCATGCCGCCACCGTCTCCGGCGTGAACTGGTCGCTCTGGAAGGAGACATGGACGATGGCGCTCAGCCTTTCGCGCGGGCCGGAAGCACGGGTCAGCGCCGCCACCGCATCACGCCTGAGATCACGCAGCAGGCTGCGAATGGTCTCCAGCAGGAGCTGCTGCTTGCTGCCGAAATAATGATGCGCAAGCGCCGCCGACACCCCCGCTTCCCGGGCGATGTCAGACATTGTCACATTTAACGAGCCATGATGGCCTATGGTGCGCAGCGCCGCATCCACGAGCGCTTTTCGGCGCAGAGGCTCCATTCCGACCTTGGGCATGACGATCTCCTTGAGGGCGGCAAAATATTCTTGATTGACTGATCAATCAATAAAAAATGCGCCATTCCGTGTCGCTATTTTGCTGTAAATCAATTCTTTCTCATCGGACGGACCCTGGTTTCGGCGATGGCCGGCGCGTGAGCATCATCTTCATGCTCCCGGCGCGGTCACGGGGGAAAAACTAAACCGTGATATACTGCGAATTGGGAATGGAACACGTTCCGTGCTAATATCCCAGCTGATACAAATTTCGCTGGAAGCGGCGCCAGACGAAAGACAATAAGAACGCCCGCCCTAGACCACGACGGCAGCCGATACCCATCCGGGCATCGAATGACCGTTCGCAGTGTTTAAAGAAGGGAGTGATATCATGCCAATGGTGACAGTATCGATTTCCCCGGAACAGGCAGCAAGAATGCGCGAAGCCGTCAATTGCGGGGCTTATGCATCCGGTAGCGAGGTCGTCAGGGAAGCGCTGCGATTATGGGCGGCGTCTGGCGCACACGGTATGGGCGCGAAGTCCAGGGAACCCGTGGAAGCCGACCGGGAGCGGGTGAACGTGGCCGATCTCTACGCCGCGCACTCAGGACATGTCCGCCGGGCGTGAGGCCCGGCTACTACCCCATATATCAAGGGGGTTGCAACAAAACGTTCATCAAAGCTTCACAGACGTGAAAGCTTTTGTTGACCTGTAATCTGCGATTGTTCGCCGCAAAAGAGAAAGGCTCTCCTTACGTCAGCCACGGAAGGAAAGCCGTAATAGCGGAGAACAGAGATGCAGGCCGTTACGCTGGAAAACGATGCCGTAAGGCGATTTGCCTCCGGGCACATGTTTCCCATGGCGAAGCTTGTGCTGGAAACCGCGTTTCAGCCGATCGTCGAGGCGACGACGGGCACTATTTTCGGTTATGAATCACTGATGCGCGGCCACGACCGGCTCGGTTTTTCCGATCCGCTGGCGCTTCTCGACCAGGCGGCGCAGGGCGGCGAACTCAAGGCTTTCGAGCAGATGCTGGCGAGCCGCGCGCTGGCGAAATTCTCCACCCTGCCTGACTTCTCCTCCGCCACCCTGTTTCTCAACCTCGATGTGCGGCTGATCGCGCAGGGCGACGCCATTCTCGACAAGCTTGTGGGCCATCTGGCGCGCGCGGGTATTCCCCCCTCCTCCATCTGCTTCGAGCTTTCCGAACGCTTCGACAATACAAGCGTCCCCGAATTCACGACGCTGATTGCCCGCATGCGGAAAGAGGGCTTCAAGCTGGCGATCGACGATTTTGGCGCGGGACACGGCGAGATGAAGCTTCTGTGCGATTTTCCGCTGGACTATCTGAAGATCGACCGGCACTTCATCACCGGCGTCGATTATCTGCCGCGCAAGCAGCATCTTGTCCGCAGCATCGTCAATATTGCCCATGTTCTGGGGGTGCGGGTCATCGCCGAGGGCATTGAAACGGAAGCGGAGTTCCTGACGTGTCGCGAATTCGGCGTCGACCTGGTGCAAGGCTGGCTGATCGCCAGGCCAACGGTCTTCACCAGCGAGTTGCCGGAGAGCTTTCCCCACATCAACCGCATCGGCGTGGCGCGGCGCAACAGCCAGACTCTGGATGAAATCCTGATCCGCCGTGAAATCGAACGACTTCCCACCGTCTTCGAACATGACAGCGTCGACAGCGTCTTCGAGCTCTTCCGGAGAAACCCGCAGCAGGCGTTTTTTCCGGTTCTCAATGCCAACGGCGAACCGCGCGGCGTCATCAACGAATATCACCTCAAGGAATACATCTACCGACCCTTTGGCCGTGACCTGCTCAAGAACAAGATCTATGAGCGCACCATCTCCCATTTCGTCGACGCCGCGCCGATCGTCGGTCTCGATGCCGATGCCGACCAGTTGATGAACATGTTCGCCAGCATGGGCGGCAGCGCCTGCATCATCCTGACCGAAAACATGCGTTACGCCGGCATCGTTTCCGCCGCTTCGCTGATCAAGGTCATCAATGAAAAACAGCTGAAGATGGCGCAGGACCAGAACCCACTGACGGCATTGCCGGGCAACCGCGCGATTGGCGGCTTCATCGCCGACCGCTGCAGCGACGGCGACGAGACACGCTTCTTCTGCTATTGCGACTTCGACAACTTCAAACCCTTCAACGACAAATACGGCTTCAACGCCGGCGACCACGCCATCACCCTGTTTTCAGCACTGATGCGCCGTTACTTTTTTGCCGGCGACTGCTTCCTCGGACATATTGGCGGTGATGACTTCTTCATCGGCGTGCGCGACTGGGCGGTGGAAGACCTGACGGAAATACTCGAGCGGCTGCTCAGCGATTTTCACGACGATGTCGCGGAACTGTATTCGGCCGAGGATCGTGAGGCGGGCTGCATGAAGGGCCAGGACCGGCACGGCAATGAGCGGGACTTCGCGCTGCTGCGCTGTTCCATTGGCGTTCTGAGCTTGCCCAAAGGATTGATCATCGCCAATCCCGAGCGCATCGGCAGCGAGATCGCGGGTGTGAAGGCGGCTGCGAAGGAAAATGACAGCGGCCTCGTCATCCGGGTCTTCGGCGAGACAAATTGACACCAGTGACAAACGGCCTTCTTCCCTAAGCGGCGCATCTGACCTACATCTTCAGGCGACGCCGATAGTGAGGAGTTGCCCCTGACCATGCCCGACCCCAAGACCCTGCCCGAAAAAATGCGTTTCATCGACCTTCCCTCCCATGGCGGTCCGGAAGTAATGCGTCTTTCGCAAGCGCCTTTGCCGAAGCCCGCGAAAGGCGAGGTTCTGGTGAAGGTCGAAGCAGCAGGCATCAACCGGCCGGATGTCGCGCAGCGCCAGGGAACCTATCCGCCACCGAAGGATGCAAGTCCGATCCTCGGCCTTGAGATCGCTGGCGAGGTGGTGGCGCTGGGCGAAGGCGTCGATGAATTCAAGCTTGGCGACAGGGTCTGCGCGCTCGCCAATGGCGGCGGTTATGCGCAATATTGCGCCGTTCCCGCAGGGCAGGCCCTGCCCTTCCCCAAAGGCTACGACGCCGTCAAAGCCGCAGCCTTGCCGGAAACTTTCTTCACCGTCTGGGCCAATCTCTTCCAGATGGCGGGCCTGACCGAAGGTGAAACCGTGCTCATCCACGGCGGCACCAGCGGCATCGGCACGACGGCGATCCAGCTTGCCAAAGCATTCGGCGCGGAAGTTTATGCCACGGCGGGCTCTGCGGAAAAATGCGAGGCCTGTGTGAAGCTCGGCGCCAAACGGGCGATCAATTACCGCGACGAGGATTTCGCCGAAGTCGTGAAATCCGAAACCGGCGGCAAGGGCGTCGATGTCGTTCTCGACATGATCGGTGCTGCCTATTTCGAAAAGAACCTTGCGGCGCTGGCCAAGGACGGCTGCCTGTCCATCATCGCCTTTCTCGGGGGCGCCGTGGCCGACAAGGTCAACCTCACACCGATCATGGTCAAGCGCCTCACCGTCACCGGCTCCACCATGCGCCCGCGCACGGCGGACGAGAAACGCGCCATCCGTGACGATCTCGTGGATCAGGTCTGGCCGCTGATCGAAAGCGGCCAGGTCGCACCGGTCATCAACCGCGTCTTCACACTGGATGAGGTTGCGGAAGCGCACCGGCTGATGGAAAGCAGCAGCCATATCGGCAAGATCGTGATGCGAGTCGACTAGGTGCTGCAGAGTAAGTTCTCAGTTAGCCCTCTTGCATTACTCACGAATCGTACTACCTTCTAGTTATGTTCAACGTATCGGAAGGAGGTGATCCAATGTCTAGTGAGATTTCGGTCTCTGGTGCAGGCAATGGAAAGGGTGTGTTTTCGACGGGGCAGCCCTCGTTGTAAACCTCTTCTGCCTTCGGAACGTTGAGAAACAGTCCCGGGTCTGTAAACAGGACCAAACTCATGGAAGGGTCGCTCAGGCGGCCCTTTTCCGTTTTTGCTTATTGCTTCGGCTATTGAGAAATCTGCGCTTCGAGTGCAGGTGCGGTTCTCTCGCGACGAGAAAATCTCCTTAATCAGATTGCAGTTCACCGCCGTTGAAACCATCGACCCTAAACGGCGGTCACCTCTTCCTTATTTCTTCCCGAACACCTTCCACCGCGTCGGGCGGAACCGCAGTTCGGCACCCACCGCCACGGCGGCGTTGAGCGGCACTTCGATTTCGAGGTGGTAGGGTTCATGGCCGTTATTGGCGATGTCGATTTCGGCGATGCGGGTGCCGGCCAGGCGGCGACAGGTGGTGACCTTGCCGTAAAGCGCGTCCTTTTCGTCCGTCAGCACCACATCTTCCGGCCGGAAGAACAATTCGCCCTCGCCTGCGCCGCTTTCGTTTACGCCGATGCTTTCGCCCTGGAACAGCACATGGCCATCACGGATGGTGACCGGCAGGCTGGAGGATTCGCCGATGAAAGAGAAGACGAAGGGCGAGTTCGGCGTGTCGTAGACGTCATCGGCGGTGCCGACCTGCTCGATCTTGCCCTGACTCATGACGACGACGCGGTCCGCCAGTTCCAGCGCCTCTTCCTGATCGTGGGTGACGAAGACGGTGGTGTGGCCGGTGCGGTCGTGGAATTCACGCAGCCAGCGGCGCAACTCCTTGCGCACCTTGGCATCCAGCGCACCGAAGGGTTCATCGAGAAGCAGCACCTTCGGTTCGATGGCGACGGCGCGGGCGAGCGCCACCCGCTGGCGCTGGCCACCCGAGAGCTGCGAGGGGTAGCGTTTTTCAAGCCCGGAAAGGTGCACCATGTCGAGAAGCTCGGACACGCGCTTGCGGATTTCCGCTTTTGGCGGACGCTTGGCGGAGGGTCGCACCTTCAAGCCGAAAGCAATGTTGTCTGCCACCGTCATGTGGCGAAACAGCGCGTAATGCTGGAAAACGAAACCGACATTGCGCTCCTGCACGGTGCGGTGCGAGGCGTCTTCGTCGCCGAAGAAAATCTGGCCCGTCGTCGGCTGCTCGAGACCGGCAATCAGACGCAGCAGCGTCGTCTTGCCGGAACCGGAAGGACCAAGCAGCGCGATCAGCTCGCCCGAGCGAATGTTGAGCGATACGTCGTTCAGCGCCGGAAAGCGATCAAACTGCTTGGTGATGCCGGAAACTTTCACTTCCATGAAGATGCCTTTCAATGCTTGCCGGCTGCGTTGCCCGCGCCAAAGCGTATTTCGAGAATGGTTTTGAGAACGAGGGTCACCAGAGCCAGACCGGCAAGCAGCGTCGCAACGGCGAAGGATGCGCCGATATTGTACTCATTATAGAGTATCTCGACATGCAGCGGCATGGTGTTGGTCTCGCCGCGAATATGGCCTGACACCACCGAGACGGCGCCGAACTCGCCCATGGCACGGGCGTTGCAGAGCAGCACGCCATAAAGCAGGCCCCATTTGATATTCGGCAGCGTGACGTACCAGAAGGTCTGCCAGCCGGATGCGCCAAGCGAAATCGCCGCCTCCTCGTCACCATTGCCCTGATCCTGCATCAGCGGGATCAACTCGCGCGCGACGAAGGGAAAGGTGACGAAGATGGTGGCGAGCACGATGCCCGGCACCGCAAAGAGGATCTCGATGCCGTAACTCTTCAGCCATGGGCCGAGCACGCTGTGCGAGGAAAACAGGATGACGTAGACCAGACCTGATATAACCGGAGAGATCGAGAATGGCAGGTCGATCAGCGTGATCAGGAATGCCTTGCCCTTGAACTCGAATTTCGCGATGGCCCAGGCGGCCGCTACTCCAAAAATGAGGTTGAGCGGCACCGAAATAGCGGCGACGAGCAGCGTCAGGCGAATGGCGGAAAGCGCATCCGGCTCGAAAATCGCCTCCCAGAAGCTCTCCGTGCCCTTGCGGAATGCTTCGAAGAATACCGAAACCAGGGGCAGGACGAGAAATGCGGCGAGGAAGACGAAGGCGATGGCGATCAGGGCCAGCCGCGCTGGCAGGCTTTCGCTGGCGGGGTCGCGGAACGGCCGGGATGTGGTGCGGGAAACAGTCTCAGACATAACCGTACCTCTTGCGGCTCCAGGCCTGAATGAGATTGATGAGGAACAGCATGGCAAAGGAGATGATCAGCATGACGGTGGCGATGCCGGTGGCGGCCGCATAATTGAACTCCTCCAGCCGGATGACGATGAGGAGCGGCGCGATTTCCGAGACGTAGGGAATATTGCCGGCGATGAAGATGACCGAGCCGTATTCTCCGACACCGCGCGCGAAGGCCAGCGCAAACCCCGTTAGGATGGCGGGTGTGAGGCTCGGCAACAGAATGCGGGTTATGGTCTGGAAACGATTGGCACCGAGCGTTGCTGCCACCTCCTCCACCTGCCGGTCGATCTCCTCCATCACCGGCTGCACGGTGCGCACCACGAAGGGCAGGCCGATGAAGATCAACGCGATGACGATGCCAGTCGGCGTGAACGCAATCTTGATGCCATAGGGCTCAAACAGCGAACCGACCCAGCCGCGATTGGCGTAAAGCGCCGTCAACGCAATGCCCGCGACCGCCGTTGGAAGCGCAAAGGGAAGGTCCACGATGGCATCCACGAAGCGGCGACCGGGAAAGCGGTAACGTGTGAGAACCCAGGCGACGATGACGCCGAAGACCACATTGACCAATGCGGCGAGGAACGCCGTGCCAAAACTGACGCGCAACGCATTCAGCGTACGGCTATCCGTGGCAATCGCAATGAAATCTGCAAAACCGAGTTTCGCCGTGGACCAGATAAGGCCGCCAAGCGGAATAAGAATGATGAGAAACAGATAGGTGACGGTGTAACCAAACGTCAGGCCGAAGCCCGGTATGACGCTCGACTGCCGCCACTTCCACCTGCTTCCGGAAATATTATTGCTCATCAAGGCTCCGGATAATCTTAGTTTTTGAACATTTCCGGGACAGTCAACCGAGGTCTGCCCGTCCTGGAGGTGCTCTCTGGGAGCCGGTATTCCCCCGGCGCTTATTATAAAGTATCGACCGGCACGGCGTCCGGTCGATCAGGTTCTGATTTGTCTTGTCCCGTGGGACGGGGTGAGTACGTTTCACCCCATCATCCGCTTACTTCGCGGGCTTGTAAATCTGGTCGAAGATGCCGCCGTCACCAAAATGTTCCGGCTGCGCCTTTGCCCAACCGCCGAAGATCGGGTCGTCAATGGTGACGAGCTTGATGTCAGGCAGCTGCTTCAGCAGGTCCTTGGAGACAACGGCCGGGTTGGACGGACGATAGAAGTGCTTGGCCGCAATATTCTGGCCCTCGTCGGAATAGAGATATTGCAGATAGGCTTCGGCTGCCTTGCGGGTGCCCTTGGCGTCGACATTGGCGTCAACCACGGCGACCGGCGGCTCGGCAAGGATCGAGATCGGCGGAACGACTATATCGAAAGCGTCAGCGCCGAATTCCTGGCCGGCCAGATAGGCTTCGTTTTCCCAGGCGAGCAGCACGTCGCCGATCTGGCGCTGTGCGAAGGTTACCGTGGAACCACGGGCGCCGGTGTCGAGAACCGGAGCGCGCTTGTAGAGCTCGCCGACATAGGCCTTGATCTTGTCCTTGTCGCCCTTGAATTCTTCATTCGCCCAGGCCCAGGCCGCGAGATAGTTCCAGCGCGCACCGCCCGAGGTCTTCGGGTTCGGCGTCACGATCTGCACGTCGCCCTTCACCAGATCGCCCCAGTTATGGATGCCCTTCGGGTTACCCTTGCGAACGAGGAAAACGATGGTGGAGGTGTAAGGGGAGGAATTATGCGGCAGGCGGCCGCGCCAGTCCTTGTTGATCTTGCCGGAATTCTGCACGATGGCGTCGATGTCGCTCTGCAGCGCCAACGTCACGACGTCGGCTTCCAGACCGTCGATGACCGAACGGGCCTGCTTGCCGGAGCCGCCATGCGACTGCTGGATGGTGACGTCCTCGCCGGTGTCGGCCTTCCACTTCTTGGCGAAGGCTTCGTTGAAATCCTTGTAGAGTTCACGGGTCGGATCATAGGACACGTTCAGCAGCTTGGTCTGCGCCGCGGCCGAGCCAGCTGCGCCAAGTGCCAGTGAGAGGCTGAGCGCGACAACGCTCAAACCGGACAGAAGCTTGGACATCGGTATTCCCTCCTGATTGCGATGGCTTAACTCTACCGGTTGAGTAGAGTTGGTCAATGAGGCCGAATACGATCGAAAAAGTGTTTCCCTTGAGCGTTTCTCCGGGCAACAAATACAGCGCAGCATAAGCGAAAGGCGCAACAAGCGTCGTGTAAAACTTTGCTGAATGCAAAAGCGTTTCACATTTTTGCCGGTTTTTTGCCGCGATGGCGAAAAATATTGAGGTGTTTTAGACGAATTTTTCGTCAGGCCGTCAAAAGCTCGGGCACTTCGATACCGGCCACCGCATCCGCAACGGTGGTGTTGAACAGGATGTTGCGCGTCGCATCGGCCACACGGGCGAAGACGTGGCGGATCTCGCACTGCTTCTCGCCGTCGCAATCCTCGCAGCGGCGATAGGCGGTCTGGGAGAGGCAAGGCAGAGGAGCAAGGGGGCCATCAATGAGCCGCAGCACCTCGCCGAAAGTAATATCATCCGCCGGGCGAGCCAGAAGATAACCACCCTGCTTGCCGCGCCGGCTTTCGACAAGGCGTTCCTTCTTCATTTCGAGAAGGATCTGCTCCAGGAACTTTTTCGGAATGGCCTGTTCGCGGGCAATGTCGGAAATCTGCACAAGACAGCCGCCGTCGGCCTTGGCCAGCGAGAGAAGCGCCCTCAGCGCATATTTTGCCTTCTGCGAAATCATCGTAAAACCAGTAGATCACAAGCCCGGATACCCGGCAATCAGGGCTTAGCGCAGAAGTTGTCACAATTCAAATACAGGCTGCGAACAAGGTGAACGGGCATCTTTTGCTCATAGCACGCGCGCGAGAGGCATTTTTGCTCTGAAGTGCAGCGCACAAAGACTGTCATTTCTCGTCCAAAGCGCCGATTTCAACAATAATCGGCCATGGAAATCCCGGACGTGACAATGACCATCAATTCAGCAAATGCCTCTGCCGATGCCGATTCCCTCGATGCCACGCTTGCCGGGCTCGATCTGGCGGGTCGGCTTTCGTTTATCGCCGGCCTTGGCGGGCGCGCGGTCTTCACCACCAGCCTCGGCATCGAGGATCAGGTCATCACCGCGGTGATCGGCACCCACCGCCTGCCGATTGACGTTGTCACGCTGGAAACTGGCCGTCTTTTCAAGGAAACCGTCGATCTCATCGATGAAACCGAGGAGCGTTTCGGCATCGAAATCCGTCGTTTCCGTCCCGAACAGGACGATATAGACGCCTACGCCGCAAAATACGGTCTCAACGGCTTCTACGAAAGCGTCGAGGCGCGTCATGCCTGCTGTCATGTCAGAAAACTGATCCCGCTCGGCAAGGCACTTGATGGTGCCGCCTTCTGGATCACCGGCCTCCGTCGCGGCCAGTCGGGCAATCGCGCCACGACGCCGTTTGCCGAATTCGATGCGGATCGCAATCTCATCAAGATCAACCCTTTGGCTGACTGGGATATCGATCTCATCAAGGCGCATGTCGCCCAGGAGAACATCCCCATCAATCCGTTGCATCAGCGCGGTTACCCGTCCATCGGCTGCGAGCCGTGTACGCGCGCCATCAAGCCCGGTGAGCCTGAGCGCGCCGGACGATGGTGGTGGGAAAACGACGAGAAGCGCGAATGCGGTCTTCACGTCGCCGGTGCGGAGCAGACCTCCGCTACCTCCGCCATCCCGCAACGATAATCATTCAGTACATTCCCGGAGTTCACAATGTCCAACGCAGTCCACGAGCCGGACAGCAAGAATACTGTCGCATCCAAGCCGCCGCTCGATCCCCATCTGAAGGCGCTTGAAAACGAAGCTATTCATATCTTTCGCGAAGTCGCAGCCGAATTCGACAAGCCCGTGATGCTCTATTCCATCGGCAAGGACTCGTCCGTGCTGCTGCATCTGGCGCGCAAGGCCTTCTTCCCCGGCCGCATTCCGTTCCCGCTGCTGCACGTCAATACCGGCTGGAAGTTCAAGGAGATGATCGAATTCCGCGACAATATCGTCAAGGAATATGATCTCGAACTGATCTCCCACACCAATCCGCGCGGCGCAGCGGAAAACATCACGCCCTTCACCCACGGATCGGCGCTTTACACCGACATCATGAAGACGGAAGCGCTGCGTCAGGCCCTGGATGCCGGCCAGTTCGATGCCGCCTTCGGCGGTGCGCGCCGCGACGAAGAGGCGAGCCGCGCCAAGGAACGCATCTACTCTTTCCGCACGCCCGACCACAAATGGGACCCGCGCAACCAGCGCCCTGAGCTATGGAACATCTATAACGGCATGGTCCGCAAGGGCGAAAGCGTGCGCGCCTTCCCGCTCTCCAACTGGACCGAAGTGGACATCTGGCGTTACATCGAGGCGGAAAACATTCCTCTGGTGCCGCTCTATTATGCCGCCGAGCGCCCCTATATCGAGCGCGACGGCATGATGATCCTTGCTGAAGATGAGCGCCTGGAGCTTCTGCCCGGCGAAGAGATCAAGCGTGGCTCGATCCGCTTCCGCACGCTCGGCTGCTTCCCTCTCACCGGTGCGATCCGTTCCGAGGCGGCGACGCTTCAGGATGTGATTGCCGAGCTCGAAATCGCCACCGTTTCCGAACGTCAGGGCCGCGCGATTGACCGCGACCAGTCCGGCTCGATGGAGAAGAAGAAGCGCGAGGGCTATTTCTGATGACCGCTTCTGCCACCACCAACGTTTCCACGGCCACCATTTTGCCCTTTGCCGAGCATTCGAAAGCAGCGCGCGACACCCGCCCGCTTCGTCTCATCACCTGCGGCAGCGTGGATGACGGCAAATCGACCCTGATCGGCCGTCTCCTCTGGGACACCAAGGCCGTCAAGGAAGATCAGGCCGCGACCCTGCACCGCGACAGCGGCAAGCAGAACGATCTCGGCCTGCCCGATTTCGCGTTGCTGCTGGACGGTTTGCAGGCAGAGCGCGAACAGGGCATCACCATCGATGTCGCCTATCGTTACTTCGCCACCGACCGACGCGCCTTCATCGTGGCCGACACGCCCGGCCATGAGCAATATACCCGCAACATGGCGACCGGCGCTTCCACAGCCGACCTCGCCGTGCTGCTCGTCGATGCCCGTACCGGCATTCTGGAACAGACGCGGCGTCATGCCACCATCGCGGCGCTGATGGGCATCCGGCAATTCGTGCTGGCCGTCAACAAGATCGACCTGACGCATTACGACAAGGCCGGTTTCGAACTGATCGCCCACGAGTTCCGCGATTTCGCATCCGATCTCGGCATCAAGCAGATAACCGCCATTCCGATGTCGGCGCTGAAAGGTGAAAACGTCGTTCTGTCAGGCAAGGCTTCCATGCCCTGGTATGAAGGCCCGACGCTGGTGGAAACGCTGGAACTGGCGACCGTTCGCTCCGCGCAATCGGGCGGCTTCCGCTTTCCCGTACAACGCGTCTCGCGTCCCGGCGAAAGCTTCCGCGGTTATCAGGGCACGGTTGCCGGCGGTTCGGTGAAGCCGGGCGACAGCGTCGTTATCCTGCCTTCCGGCATGGTCGCCAACGTCAAGCAGATCGTCACTTTCGACCTGGTGCGCAATGCCGCCGTGGCGGGTGATGCCGTCACTCTCGTTCTCGATCGTCAGGTGGACGTGTCGCGCGGCGACATGATCGTCTCCATCGAGGCGCAGCCTCAGACTGGCCTTGCCTTCGACGCGCAGATCGTGGCTTTGCAGCCCGGCGGCATCGAGGCCGGCAAGCGCTACTGGCTTAAAAGCGCCAGCCGCCGCCAGCGCGTTACGGTTCATCCTGTAAGCCAGTTGAACCTGAAAGAGGGTGAGTGGCAGGCGCATGAAACGTCGCTGCCGATGAACGCCATCGGCAAGGTGCGGCTTTCCTTCGATGAGACCGCGATTTTCGATCCCTATGAACAGAACCGCTCAACCGGCTCGTTCATCCTCATCGACCCCGACACCAACAACACGGTGGCGGGCGGCATGATATCGGCCAAGCGCAGCGTCGGCGCGACGGAAGAAAAGGGCGACAGGGTGATCCTTTCGTTGCCCGCCGATCTCGCGGAAAAGCTGCTGGCCGGCGAACTGCTCGCCAAGCATCGCGACGAGATCGACATCCGCCGTACGGATGCGGCGACAGCCTCACGGCTCATCGGCGATCTCGACTGAAAATGCTTACATCAACGACAAAAGGCGACCACGGTGTGGTCGCCTTTTTGTTTGGGTCCAGTCGTCAGATGCGACTTAAAACACGAACATATAAAGCAGAATGATCACGAAGATCGGAACGCCCATAGCCCACAGTGCAATACCCTTCAGCATGTTGTCCTCCATTGTTGTATGTTTGGATAACGGCTGAGAAAGCTTTCCGATCCATCTGCTTTCCGGATTTTTACGGGTTGTTTCTCGGCGGCGCAGAAGGGCACTCGTTCATTCGGCGTTCATGGGCAAAAGGCGAATTTGCCCTCGGTCGCTCCGCCAAGCGGCCGAACAGAGGCTCGTTGCTTGAAAATGCAGCGGGCCTCTTTTTTGATCGCGATAAGTTGATCACGGCGATGGCCCTGAAACTCAGGGCTCGCGACTGTCACGGGTAACTTCTTGGATTGTGGACCTTAATTGACACTTCTAAGACGGTCCGTGTCGCGCGTCCCCTGAAACAGGCCGCGACATTGGGGCCTGGCGCTTGGCGGAGCGACGGGCCTCTTTTATTCGCGCATACGGAAAACTGGAAGCGCAGGAAGTTGCGACAGCCTACCCAACTGGGCTCCGAGGCATGGGCGACGAATGCATTCAAACCGGCTCTGATGCGACCGGCCCGGTTGATGTATGACGATTTGATATGGAGGTTTTCAGCAAGTATCGGGATTTTTTGCAAGCCGCTGATTTATCGGGCTTCTAGCTGGTCGGAGTGAGAGGATTCGAACCTCCGACCCCCACGTCCCGAACGTGGTGCGCTACCAGACTGCGCTACACTCCGTGACCAGCGGCGCTTCTATAGACCAGCCTCCGGCATTCGACAAGCGGCTTATTGCATTTTTTATGACAAGTTTTCCCCACCTGCTGAAACAGCCCCGGCAGGCACCGGCGGCACCGGGCGGAAGGCTTCAAAACGTTACAAAAAAGCAATTGTGGCAGGAAATTTTCATCGGGCCGCACAGCTCCCCTGCCCGCCGCCGCCAAATCTGCTAGGGGAACGGAATGACCGGCGGGATGCCGGACACGGCACAAAGGACATTTCACCATGCTATTTCGCAGCGTAACGCTTGCAGCGTTTGCCATTACGCTCTCGGCCTGCACCACTGCCACCGATGGCTCCACGCCCTCCTTCACCCAGAAGAGCCCGGTTGAGACCCGTTGGGTCGGCCAGTCCGCAGGTATTTTCTTCGCCAAATTCGGCCCGCCGCTGAGCGACACCGAAAGCGGCAGCTCCACCGTCTACAACTGGCGCGGCGGCTACAAGAAGGCGACGATTCCGGCGAAGTTCGAAGAAGGCAAGGATGGCAAAAAAGGCCGGCAGATTTCGCCCGCCCGCACCGCCTCCCTTTCCTGCACGGTGCAGCTGGTCGTCTCCAGCGATTACAAGATCACCGCCGTCCGCACGATCTCCGATCGCCCGGGCGTCAACGGTCCGAGCTACTGCGCGGAATTCCTCGCCGCCAACTGATCGTCAGCCACAAGCTAAAATGCGCGAAGGCCTGCCCGAACCGGTGGGCCTTTTCACTTTTTCGGGATTTCCGTCATTATTCTGAAAAAAATTGTGCCTGAAGCGGCACCTTGCGGATCGTAACTCACTGGAAAGGGTGCTGGCGCTGCGTTTTTGGTAAAATCACGCCAGGGAACGCTTTCAACCGTTTGAAAGCCGCGACTTATCTTAACAATCATCAAAATGATAATCGGCATAACCGTGAGATCGGCCGTCCGCCGCGGCAAAATCCGCAAAAAACCGCTTGAACTGGAGTGGATGAGTCCGGGTTGTGCCGGTTTGCGCTTTGCTATAACGGGGCGGTCGGGAGGAGTGTTTTTAACACAAAACAAGAATCAGGTATGGTCGTGACTCCCATCGATCAAGACAAATCCCAGCTCACTGATCTCTCCGAGGAAACTTCCCTCTTCCACGCATTGCCGATGAACCGCAGACAGGTTCTGGGTGGTGCTCTCGCCGGGCTTGCCGCAGCAGCGCTGCCCTCTTCCGCGCTTCTCGCCAATACGACTGCCAAGAAGGTCGACGTGCTTCTCATCGGTGGCGGCATCATGAGCGCGACGCTCGGTGTGTGGCTGCGCGAGCTGGAGCCCACCTGGTCGATGCAGATGCTGGAGCGGCTGGATGGCGTGGCGCTTGAAAGCTCGAACGGCTGGAACAATGCCGGCACCGGCCACTCCGCGCTTGCCGAGCTGAACTACACGCCCGAAGACGACAAGGGCAACATCAAGATCAGCCAGGCGATCAACATCAACGAATCCTTCCAGATTTCCCGGCAGTTCTGGGCATGGCAGGTGCGCAACGGCGTTCTGAAGAACCCGCGCTCCTTCATCAACCACACGCCGCATATGAGCTTCGTCTGGGGTGACGAGAACGTCGCCTATCTGGAAAAGCGCTATCAGGCGCTGAAGGCGAGCCCGCTTTTCGCCGGCATGGAGTTCTCCACCGATCCCGAGCAGATCAAGAAGTGGGTGCCGCTGATGATGGAAGGCCGCGATCCTTCCCAGAAGATCGGCGCAACCTGGTCGCCGCTTGGCACCGACATGGAATTTGGCGAAATCACCCGCCAGTTCGTATCGCATCTGCAGAGCGACCAGAATTTCGACCTGCAGGTCAATAGCGAGGTTTCCGACATCCAGCGCAACGCCGATGGCAGCTGGCGCGTGACCTATACCAACACCAAGACCGATGCCGAACAGGTGGTGGATGCGAAATTCGTGTTCATCGGCGCCGGCGGCGGCGCGCTGCATCTGCTGCAGATGTCCGGTATTCCGGAAGCGGATGATTATGCCGGTTTCCCTGTCGGCGGCTCGTTCCTCATCAACGAGAACCCCGATGTGACGATGCAGCATCTGGCCAAGGCCTATGGCAAGGCCTCGGTGGGCTCGCCGCCCATGTCGGTTCCGCACCTCGATACCCGCGTGCTGGGCGGCAAACGCGTCATCCTGTTCGGACCTTTCGCCACCTTCTCCACCAAGTTCCTGAAGGAAGGCTCCTATTTCGATCTCGTCTCCTCCGTAACAACCAGCAATGCCTGGCCGATGGTGCGCGTCGGCATCGATGAATATCCGCTGGTCGAATATCTCGCCGGCCAGCTGATGATGTCGGATGACGACCGTTTTGCTGCGCTGAAGGAATATTTCCCGAATGCCAAGCAGGGCGAATGGCGTCTCTGGCAGGCAGGCCAGCGCGTGCAGATCATCAAGCGCGACGAAGAAAAGGGCGGCGTGCTGCGGCTCGGCACCGAAGTGGTTTCCGCTGGAGACGGCAGCATCGCCGGCCTGCTCGGCGCTTCGCCGGGCGCTTCTACCGCAGCGCCGATCATGCTCAGCGTTCTGGAAAAAGTCTTCAAGGACAAGGTGGCAACGCCGGAATGGCAGACGAAGCTGCGCCAGATCGTGCCGAGCTACGGCACCAAGCTCAATGACGACCCGGAAAAGGTACAGCAGGAATGGGCTTATACGGCCGAACACCTGCAGCTGCCGACCCCGCCGCAGATCGATCTTGAGGCGCTGAAGGCAGCTGGCTCGGCCCCTGCGAGTGCGCCGGTGAAGAAGGTGCCAGATATCGCGCTTTAAGGTTTAGGTGAGAGATTTGAGGCTGTACGCCGCCTGTCTTTGGATGGGCGGCGTTTTTTGTTGAAGGCGAGCGCCACCCGAAAATTTTTCCATCCGCCCGCATGCTGGTTGAAGCGCCCTACACCATTCTCTACGAAACCGTGCCGGATACCGATGGCGACAAAATACGCTCCGTGAAGTAGTTCCCGTTATTGACGGTCGCCGGGATCTGCAAACACTGATTTGACTTGGGGATAGTTGGCTGGGGCGCCAGGATTCGAACCTGGGAATGCCGGTACCAAAAACCGGTGCCTTACCGCTTGGCGACGCCCCAACAGGGCAGCGAGAGCGAAACGCCGCTGCCTGAACCGCGCCTGATTAGCAAAGCCTGCCCGGCGCGGCAATGACCCGGCGACCAATTTTTTCACAAAATTCAAGCTTTTTGGGTGCCGTGTCTAAGTTGACATGTTAGGGCTTGGCCGTGACGCGGATGAGGCCGCGGCGCAAGCATGCATGGCATTTTTTCAGGAGGTCTCGATGGCGGACCCGGCATTCGATCTCGATTTCCAGCCGGCCTATGGCGAGGCGGTTCCCGTCGCCCCGCTCATCCAGCGCATCACCGTCAACAATCCTTCCGCCTTCACCTTCCATGGCACCAATTCCTATATCGTCGGTGACCGTTCCGTCGCCGTCATCGATCCGGGCCCGGAGGATGAGGCGCATTTTCGGGCGCTGATGGCCGCGCTCGAAGGGCGCGAAGTCACGCACATCTTCGTCAGCCACACCCATCGCGATCATTCGCCGCTTGCCCGCAGGCTGGCGCAGGCGACCGGGGCGCTGACGGTGGCTGAGGGCCCGCACCGCGCCGCCCGGCCACTGCATGTGGGCGAGACCAATCCCTTTGCCGAAAGTTCCGATACGGCTTTTGCGCCTGACATTGCGCTGGGCGACGGGCAGAGCCTTTCCGGTGACGGCTGGACATTGACGGCGCTGCATACGCCGGGCCACACCGCCAACCACGCCGCCTTTGCGCTTGAGGGCAGCGGCACCGTCTTTTCGGCCGATCACGTCATGGCCTGGGCCACCACCATCGTCGCGCCGCCTGATGGGGCGATGAGCGACTACATGGCTTCACTGGAGCGGTTGCTGACCCGTGACGACCGGTTGTTCCTGCCCGGCCACGGCGGCCCGGTCACCGATCCCGCAGCCTTCATGCGGGGCTTGCGCGCCCACCGCCGCATGCGGGAAAAGGCGGTGTTGAAGCGGATCAGGGACGGCGACAGGCTGATCGCCGATATGGTGAAGGTGATCTATGCCAGCACCGACAAGCGTCTGCATGGGGCGGCGGCACTTTCCGTGCTGGCGCATATCGAGGATCTGATCGAGAAGGGCGAAGTTCGGACGGATGGCGCGCCTTCGCTCACGGGTGAATATTTCCCGGCGTGACGGGGTTTTAACTAGCCAGCTCTCAAGGTGCTTTCGTGATTGCCGCCCCTTCGGTGGGGAGCGAGCGGGTGCCACCTGTTTCTTCTCCCCGCCGGGGAGAAGTCCGCGGCAGCGGGATGAGGGGGCAAGCTCTCCGAAAATCTCCGCCGTTACCCCCCTCATCCGGCCCTTCGGGCCACCTCCTCCCCGGCGGGGAGAAGAAACGAGCGGCGACGTCGCGATCCATTCGGCCGACGTGTAGCTTTGCCTTCTGGCCTCAATTATCGTTCAGACCCTGCATCTCCGCATCCAGAGCATCGAGATAGGCCTCGGCAATCGCCGCACCCATGCCAAGATCGTGCGGGCCGTAGCGGGAGGCGACGCGGACATCGACGATGGTGGTTTCCGCCTCTTCCTTCAGGCGAATGAGGATATCGAAGCGCAGGCCCCAGATGCGGGTGCGGGTTTCACCCTGCATCAGCACCACGCCGCTGCCGTTGAAGAAGGTGGGCAAAGGCGCGTCGGTCGGGCGGGCCATGGGCACGGGCACGATGGAGGGCAGGTCTTCCACCGGCGCATCGTCGGCGGGCTGCTGCCTGTCCTGTGGTGGCACCCCGACGGCAGGAGCATCCTCCGCCCCGATCACACCCTTCGTATGGGTAATGCGGATATTCTGGGAGGCGGCCATTTTTTTGGCGGCGGCGTAGATGCGGTCTATCGCGCCTTCATAACGGCGCCCGGCAAGGCTGGCATAGGCCTCCATCTGCGCATCGCGATCAGCCTTGGTAATGGTCGCGGGCCGCACCAGCCATTGCTGGTTGGCGGCCGGTGTCGCCAGCCACTCCGGCACATCGCTCACGTCAGTGGAGATGTCGTAAATCTTCGGCTGCTGCCAATAAAGAAAGGCGCCGTAGCCGACAACGCCGAGCGGCAGAGCCGAGAGAAGCAGCGCCGCCAGCGCCGAAAGGCCGCCGCGTGCGCCTCTGGTCCACAGCCGCTCAAGGCCCATCAGCGCCAGAAGCACGGCAAGAAAAGCGATGCCTGCGGCAATGAGGAGCAGCCCGACAAGATCAGGCGTCGTCAGCGGCCCGAAACGGTGGATGCCGGCGGCGATGAGAAAAAGCGCCAGCGCCGCCAGGCCCAGGTAGCGGGAAAGATAGGCTGCAACCGAAAAAGGCCGGACGAAACGCACAGTCATGGAAGCGGATATCCGTTAGATCGCATTGGCTAAGAGGCGTTGCACCCGGGTTCTGGCAGGGAATCACCTGCATATGATGTCATAAACCGGAATTGCGGCGAGGAAAACAAAGGAGGGGGCGATCTGCGGGTAAAGCGTGCCCCCCCCCCCGAAGATCTCTCTTCCGTCATGCCGGGTATGATCCACTTCTGTGCGGGTTAAATTTCCGCACAGGTCGCAGTTTCCTTGAGGTCGGTGATTAAGCGTGAAGACCCGCTCAACGTCATGCTCGGCCCTGTGCCGAGGATCTAACCACCTCCAATAAAAATCAATATGTCGGCAGACCTCGGGACAGGCCCGAGGATGACGTCGGCGCAATTGGCATGACTTTCCCTGCGCGACGGACTGAGAGGCCACGCCAACAAGAACCAGGAATATTTTTCCGCATTGCCGCAGCGTCAGGGAATAATTCCCCGACAATGCAACAAATACGCACGTTCATCCCTTAATTGCTGAGGAAATCGGCGTATTCTCGGCGACCTCCCTCGAGAATGCTTGCAAAAAATGCAACATTCTCGCTTTCTTGCACAATAAAGAGACATGTCATGTCACAGGCAACGACCTCTGCCCGCCCTTCGGGGCATAAACCCTTTTATCGCAATTTTGGCTTTCAGGTTCTGATAGCCATGGTCATCGGCCTGCTGCTTGGCCTTGTTGCCCGCAATATCGGCCCCGACGCCGTCGGCAGCCCCAACTGGCTCTCGGTGACGCTGCAGACCATCGGCAGCATATTCGTCCAGCTGCTGCGCGCACTCGTGCCGCCGCTGATCTTTACCGCCATCGTCGCCTCCATCGCCAATCTCAAGAACCTCTCTAATGCGGCGAAGCTTGTCTGGCAGACGCTGCTCTGGTTCGCCATCACCGCTTTGATCGCGGTCGTCATCGGCATCGTACTCGGTCTTGTCATCCAGCCGGGCGTCAACACGGCGATCGCCAATACGGCAGCCGCAGCACCGTCCTCCACCGGTTCTTGGCTGGACTTCCTCAAGGGTCTCGTCCCGGCCAACGTCTTCGGTCTTGAAGCATCTACCAAAATCAGCAATGGCGCGGCCAGCACCTCGTTGAATTTCAACGTCCTGCAGTTGCTGGTGGTGTCGATTGCCTTCGGTGTCGCGGCGCTGAAAGCCGGCAAGGCGGCGGAGCCGTTCCTCGCCTTCAACCAGTCGCTGCTCGCCATCGTGCGTAAAATCCTGTGGTGGGTCATCCGCCTTACCCCCATCGGCACCATCGGCCTGCTTGGCCGCGCAGTTGACCAATATGGCTGGACCACGCTGTCGCAGCTCGGCTGGTATGCAGCGGCCGTCTATATCGGTCTCGCACTGGTGCTTTTCGTCGTTTACCCGGCGCTGCTTCTCGCGCATGGCCTGAAGCCCTCGCGCTTCTTTGCGGGCGCATGGCCGGCCATCCAGCTCGCCTTTGTCTCGCGTTCCTCCATCGGCACACTGCCCGTCACCGAAACCGTGACGGAAAAGAGCCTCGGCGTGCCGCGCGAATATGCCGCCTTCTCCGTGCCGCTCGGCGCCACCACCAAGATGGACGGCTGCGCCGCGATCTATCCGGCAATCTCGGCGATCTTCATCGCGCAGTTCTTCCAGGTGCCGCTCGGCATTCAGGAATATGTGCTGATCGTCTTCGTTTCGGTGCTCGGTTCCGCCGCAACGGCCGGATTGACCGGCGCGGTGGTTATGCTCACGCTGACGCTCTCCACGCTCGGACTGCCGCTCGAAGGTGTGGGCCTGCTGCTCGCCATCGACCCGATCCTGGACATGGGCCGCACTGCGGTCAACGTCGCCGGACAGGCGCTGGTGCCGACTATTGTCGCCAAACGCGAGGGCATTCTCAACGAGGCCGTTTATAACAACGCCAAGGACATCGACGCACTCGATGACCGTGAAGTGGCGACGGCCTGAGCAAAGCAATGAACGTGATTGCTCCCTGCGCATCACGTCCCTGCCTCGATGACGAACGCTACCGATGAAGTCATCATCTTGGCGAACCGTCGTCATTGCAGCCGCCAGCAAAGCTTGCGCGGCTGCAATGAACGCCTAGCCTTGGTCGTCATCACCGATCGTGTAATTTATTTGTTGTTGTGTGAGACTATGGAACTGGACTAAAGGGGCGGCTAGCCCCTACCAAAAATGCAGAAGCGATTTGTGCCGTGTTCGTGTGAACGGGAGTAGGCTGAGGTAGCATTTCACATGTCCGACAGTCTCGGTAAACACGACCCGGCTCTTACCGTTCGGCGTATTCTCAAGGTCAATCACGCCGGAGAGTTTGGCGCTATTCGCATCTACGGCGCGCAGATATGGATGGCTCGCCGGCTGTTTCCGGACATTGTACCCGCTCTGCAGGAGATGCGGGAAGACGAGATCGATCATTGCCGTCTGTTTCGGGACGCCATGCCATCCAGAAACGCAAGACCTTGTCGCGTAATGGCGTTTTGGAGCCTTGGAGGCCTTCTGCTCGGTTTTCTGACCGCGCTCGGCGGACGCAACATGGTCTGGATTTGCACCGAAGCCGTTGAAAGCACCGTTCACCGCCATCTGAAAGATCAATTGGCTTTCCTGCAAACGAAAGACCCCGAGCTTCATAGGCTTATCGCTTCGATTCAGGAACAGGAGTTGGCTCATCTGCACGAGGCCGAGAAAAACCAGACGACGCGCGGTTTGGGCCATATGCTTCTGCTGCCGATTATCGGCTTTCTCACCGATCTGATGATCTGGCTCTCGACGTGGGGAGACTCAAGCTGGATGCGCGCTGAAATGGCGCGTTCCAGACAGTCCTGATGCCCAGGCTCAGGCAAGTGGATGCCGGTTCAAGGCCCGCATGACGGCGAAGAGGTTCGCTTACCAAACGCAACTTTCCGCCCCAACGCGGCTTTTCCCCGTATCAAAACAGGCGTATCAATCGCGCAATAAAAGTGCCGTACGGCTGTCATGTTAAGGGAGAAACAAAATGCGCTTTTCCATCGTCTTCGGTGCGCTTGCCGCCATGCTGGCGCTCACGGCATGCCAGACGCTGACACCGGAAGAGCGCCGGGCTCGGGATGAGGCGACATGCCGGGGTTACGGTTTCCGTCCCGGCACTGACCCGATGGCCGGTTGCCTTCTCGATCTGGAAATGGACCGCCGCGCCGACAACCGTGCCTGGCAGGCGCAGATGAACCGCGACATGTTCTACCGTCCCGTGGTGGTGGAGCGGCGCATCATCGTCCAACAGAACCCCTGACGGGGATAAAGGCGACATTGCTTGCCACCTGCCCTTCTTGCGCCCGCGCGGCAAGCGTCGCCTGCGCGGCGGCTAGGCGGGCGATTGGCACGCGAAAAGGCGAGCACGAGACGTAATCAAGATCGGCATTTTCGCAGAAATGGATCGAGGCCGGGTCTCCGCCATGTTCGCCGCAGATACCGAGCTTCAGTTCTGGCCGCGTCTGGCGGCCGCGTTCGGCGGCGATGCGGATCAATTCACCCACGCCATCGAAATCGAGCGAAATGAACGGGTCGCGTTCGATGATGCCCTTACGTTGATAGGTATTGATGAAACGCGCCGCATCGTCGCGGGAAATGCCGAAGGTCGTCTGCGTCAAATCGTTGGTGCCGAAGGAGAAGAACTCGGCCGCTTCGGCAATGACATGGGCGCGCAGGGCCGCCCGCGGCAGCTCGATCATGGTTCCCGTGAGATATTCGATCTCCATGCCGGTTTCTTTCGCCACCGCAGCGGCGACGCCATCGATGACCGCAGTCACGTAATCCAGTTCCGAACGCAGGCCGACCAGCGGCACCATGATCTCAGGCACGACGGGCGCGCCGGTAATGCGCGCCGCCGCAACGGCCGCTTCGAAAATGGCGCGGGCCTGCATTTCGGCGATTTCCGGGTAGGAGATGGCGAGACGGCAGCCGCGATGGCCGAGCATGGGGTTGAACTCGTGCAGCGCATCAAGCCGCTGGCGGAACACCGTCTGCGGCATGCCCATGGCGGCGGCAACCTCGACGATTTCACCATCCGTCTTCGGCAGGAATTCGTGCAGTGGCGGGTCGAGCAGGCGGATCGTCACCGGCAGGCCGTGCATGATCTGGAAAAGCTCGGTGAAATCCGAGCGCTGCATCGGCAGAAGCTCATCGAGCGCCGCCCGCCTGCCCTTTTCGCTTTCGGCGAGGATCATCTCGCGCATGACATGGATGCGGTCGCCCTCGAAGAACATGTGTTCGGTACGGCAGAGGCCAATGCCCTCAGCGCCAAAGGCGCGCGCGGCGCGGGCGTCGGCGGGCGTGTCCGCATTGGTGCGCACGGTCATCCGGCGCAGCTTGTCCGCCCATTCCATCAGCTTGCCGAAATCGCCCGAGAGTTCCGGCTGCGTCATCGGCACCTCGCCTTTCAGCACCCGGCCGGAGGAACCATCGATGGTGATGACATCCCCCCGCTTCAGCATGCAGCCGACGCCGATCAGCACCCTGTTGCGCATATCGACCCGCATGGAGCCGGCGCCGGTGACACAGGGAATGCCCATGCCGCGCGCCACCACGGCGGCGTGGCTGGTCATGCCGCCGCGCGTCGTCAGAATGCCTTCGGCGGCATGCATGCCGTGAATATCTTCCGGGCTGGTTTCGATGCGTACCAGAATGACGCGACGCCCCTCGGCTTCGGCGGCGACCGCCTCTTCCGCGGTAAAGACGATCTCACCCGTTGCCGCCCCTGGAGAGGCGGGCAGGCCGGAGCCGATGATGGGACGGGATGTGCCGGGATCGATGGTGGGATGCAGCAGCTGGTCGAGCGACGACGGCTCGATGCGGCAGACGGCTTCGTCCTGCGAAATCAGCCCTTCCTCCACCATATCGACCGCAATCTTCATGGCGGCACGGGTGGTGCGCTTGCCGGAGCGGGTCTGCAGCATCCAGAGCTTGCCGCGCTCGATGGTGAATTCAAGATCCTGCATGTCGCGGTAGTGGGTTTCCAGCCGCTTGCAGATCGCCAGGAATTCGGAAAAGGCTTCCGGCATCAGCTTTTCCATGGATGGCTTGTCGGAGCCGGAGGCCAAGCGTGCGGCCTCGGTGATGGATTGCGGCGTGCGGATGCCCGCCACCACGTCTTCGCCTTGCGCATTGACGAGGAATTCACCGTAAAGCTCCGCCTCGCCTGTCGAGGGGTTGCGGGTAAAGGCGACGCCGGTTGCCGAGGACGAGCCGAGATTGCCGAAGACCATGGCCTGAACGTTAACGGCCGTGCCCCAGTCGCCGGGAATATTGTGCAGGTGCCGATAGGTCACGGCACGGTGGTTGGTCCAGCTGGCGAACACGGCGCCAATTGCGCCCCAAAGCTGGACGTGACAATCCTGCGGGAAGGCTTCGCCGAGCTCATCTTCGATCAGCTTCTTGTAGAGCGAAACGACGTGCTGCCATTCGACCGCCGACATGTCCGTATCGTATTCATGGCCAAGCCGGCCTTTTTCATCTTCGAGGATTTCCTCGAACATTTCATGGTCGAGACCCATGACGACATCAGCATACATCTGGATGAAGCGGCGATAGCTGTCCCAGGCAAAACGCGCGTCGCCCGCATCGTGGCCCAATGCCTCGACGGTGCGGTCGTTGAGACCAAGGTTCAACACCGTATCCATCATGCCGGGCATGGAGGCGCGCGCGCCGGAACGGACGGAGATGAGCAGTGGCGACTGGCTGCCGCCGAAGGTCTTGCCGGTCACGATTTCCATACCATGCAGGCCGGCCATGACCTGAAGCTTCAGGTCATCCGGGAGATCGCGGCCGTTCTTGTGATAAAGCGCGCAGGCATCGGTAATGATGGTGAGGCCGGGGGGAACGGGAAGGCCGAGACTTGCCATTTCGGCAAGGTTTGCGCCCTTGCCGCCCAATATCGCAACGTCACCTGCCCGGCCTTCGGCAGCACCGTTGCCGAAGGTATAAACCCATTTTTTCATTCCACGCTCTCCACCCAGAAGCGTTGTCATTTTTCTATCATCTACAGCATTGGCGGCACGTTGGGAACGCCGCAACGCGTAGTTTACATCGCAGTGCAGCATAATTGCGGCGAATTGCGCGCCAGAATTGCCTTAAACAGGACATAACAGCAGCATTGACGCATTCGTGTAGTGCGCTGAAACGGAGTGTTACCTAAGCCATTCAAATCGCCGACAAAGAGATTATTCATGCAATTTACCCGCCGCCACACGCTTAAATTTGCCGGAATTTCCTGCGCCGCCACCGCCCTTGCCGGTGCGCTTAGAGCCGAGGGCGGAGCTTCCGCCGCCGTCGATCCCACCCTGCCCTTTGCGTTGACGACGCCGATGCATATCGGCAAGGCGGCGCTGCGCGTGCGCGAACTCGATCCGATGATCGATTATTACCGTTCGGTGCTGGGTATGAACGAAGTGGAACGCACGGCAAGGGGCGTGACGCTGGGTGTCGGGACCGTGCCGCTGCTCGATCTCGATCACAAGCCGGCAGCGGATTTCGAGAGCCCCACCTCTGCCGGCCTGTTCCACGTCGCCTATCTGATGCCCTCCCGCAAGGATCTGGCGCGCTGGCTGGTGCATGCGGCGCTGAAGCAGGTGCCTCTGACGGGTTTTGCCGATCACAATGTCAGCGAGGCGATCTATCTCAACGATCCCGAAGGTAACGGCATCGAGGTCTACAGCGATCGTCCCACGGACACATGGGTGTGGAGCGGCAACGTGGTTAAAATGGGCACCGAGCCTCTCGATGTCGATGATCTCGTAAAGCTGACCGATACCAAAAACAGTGATTATGACGTCGCCCCCGCGGGAATGCGCATTGGCCACATCCACCTGCGAGTTGGGGACATCGCCGCTGCCCGCGCCTTCTACGAAGAGGCCGTCGGCCTCAAACCGACACAGGATGCGCGTTCCGACGCGTCTTTTCTCTCTTCCGGTGGCTATCACCACCATCTGGCGGTGAATACCTGGAACAGCCGTGGCGCAAAGGAACGCAACGCCATGGAAACCGGCCTCGACTGGTTCTCAATCACCGTTCGCAACCCCACCGATCTCGAGGCGCAGAAAACACGGCTACGGGCCGCGGGTTATGTGCTGGTGGAGATGGAGAATAATGTCGTGGAAGCGATCGACCCCTGGGGCACAAGGTTGCGGCTTGCGCCGGGGTGAGTGATGGTGGCCTCCATGCATCATGGGCCGAGAAACTCGCACACTGCGCGATTGGCAGTTGCAGCATGCCAGTGTTTACAGTGATTGGCTGCGTCGCCTCTCTCCGTCATTCCGGCCTTGAGCCGGAATCCAGTCGACGCGGCTCTCGCGCGACGGGAAGAGTCCTTTCAGCCCAAGGACTTGGGCTGGCTGGATACCGGCTCAAGGCCGGTATGACGGAAAGAGGCTTACTCCCCTGACACAATTGCCAATGCAAACCGCCGCGCAACCCTATGAACCCGGAAAAAGAAAGCCTTGCGAGGCCACGGCAGCGGCCTCGCAAGGCATTCCATCCGGTACAGGAAACCGGATGGTGGGGTCTCAGGAGAACCCTTTGGCTCTTGCGAAAGACATAGCAAACTGCCGCGCAATGTCGCTCACCCGAATGGGTGATATGGCAAGATAAATTGACATTGAGCAAAACCAGAAATTGAATCCCGGAAATGTCGCCTCAGACGGCTTCGCGCAACTGTTCGGCGGTCTGCAAATCAACAGACACCAGTTGCGACACGCCCTGCTCCGCCATGGTTACTCCGAAGAGGCGGTTCATGCGCGCCATTGTGATGGGATTGTGAGTGATGATGACGAAGCGGGTTTCGGTGGAGGCGACCATTTCATCCATAAGGTTGCAGTAGCGCTCGACATTGTGGTCGTCGAGCGGCGCGTCCACCTCGTCCAGCACGCAGATCGGCGCGGGATTGGTGAGAAAGACGGCGAATATCAGCGCCATGGCCGTCAGCGCCTGCTCGCCGCCGGAAAGCAATGTCATGGTCTGCGGCTTCTTGCCCGGCGGGCGGGCGAGGATTTCGAGACCGGCTTCCAGCGGGTCGTCGGATTCGATCAGTTGCAATTCCGCCGTGCCGCCGCCGAAGAGATGGGTGAACAGCCGCTGGAACTGCGAATTGACCACATCGAATGCGGCAATCAGCCGTTCGCGGCCCTCGCGGTTGAGGTTCTGGATACCGGCACGCAGCTTGCGCACGGCGTCGATGATATCGTCCCGCTCCTTGATCAGCGCCTCAAGCTTGGCGGAAAGCTCGGCCTGCTCCTCCTCGGCGCGCAGATTGACGGCGCCAAGCCTTTCGCGCTCGATCTTCAGCCGGTCCAGATCGCGCTCGACATCACGGATATCGGGCTTTGGCTGGTCCGGGCCAAGGCCGGTCAGGCGAAACGCCATATGCGGCTCGGTACTCAGCGTCTCACGGATGCGATGTTCCGCCTCCTGCCGTTTCTCGCGGGCGGAAACCAGCCGCTCTTCGGCGCGACCGCGCTTTTCGCGGGCTTCGGCCAGTTCGGAAAGCGCCGTTGCCGCCAGCCGGTCGGCGGCGCGTTGCAGGTTTTCCGCCTCGGCCAGCCGGTCGGCGGCCGCGCGGCGGGCGTCTTCGGTCTTCTGCAATTCGTTGAGGAGGTTGCGGCGTTTTTCGTCAAATTCCTCGGGCGCAATGTCCAGCTCGGCGATTTCCTCGCGCGCCTCTTCCTCACGTTCGCGCAGCGTGGCGATATGGTCGGCGGCACTTGCCGCCCGCGATTGCCAGGTGGAACGCTCCTGCCCGATTGCCTGAATTCTGCGCTGGCGGCTTTCCGCCTCGCGGCTCACGCCTTCATGGCGGGCGCGTGCTTCCGCCAACAGGCCGCGATCGGTCGCGACTTCCAGCTGGCTTTCACGCAGCTTCAGATCAAGCACGGAAAGATCAGGCGCATCTTCCATCTCGATACGGGCATTTTCTTCCTGAACGGCGATCTCGTCGATCTGCGCTCCGATCTGGTTCAGTGCTTCGGAGACGATATCCCGGCGGCGCAAAAGATCGCCCGAGGCCCGTTCGGCCGATGTCAGCGCCTCGCGTGCCTCGGCAAGATGACGGGTCGCAAGCCGGCTCCGGTCGCGCACGTCCGAAAGCCGCAATTCGCTGCTTCTGATCTCCTCGGTTTTCGCGGAAAGCTGGTCTTCGGCCTCTTCCAGAATGGAGCGGGCTTCATCCAGTTCGGTTTCGATTTCGGCGAGGCGGTTCTTCTGCGACAGGCGAAGTGCCGCAGCGCCCGGCGCATCAGCGCTGGCGACATGGCCATCCCAGCGGAACAGCGCGCCTTCGAGCGTCACCAGCCGCTGGCCGGCCTTCAGCGACGGCAACAGCCGCCGGGCCTCCGTGACGTCTGCAACGACGCCGATCTGGGCGAGAGCACGCCTAAGCGCATCCGGCGCCTGAGCATAATCCAGAAGCGGTTTGGCGCCCTGCGGTAAGGCAGGATCATCAGAACCGTCGCCATTACCGGCCCAATAGGCAGGTGCTGCGGCATCAAGCGGACTTTCGAGATCGTCGCCAAGCGCCGCGCCCAATGCCGCCTCATAACCGCGCTCAACCGTCATTTCTTCCGCCACCGGCGTGAAGCTGCCATTCGCGGCGGCGCTTGAAGCGAGGATTTTGGTGATGGTACGCGCTTCCGTGTCCAACGCGTTCAGGCGGTTTCGCGCCGTTTCCAGCGGCCCGCGCGCCATGGCTTCGGCGGAACGCGCCTCGGCAACGGCAGCCTCGGCCTCCTCCACGACGATCAGCGCATCTTCGACGGCAATCTCGGCTGCCTCAACCGCTTCGCGCCGTTCCGCGGGGTCCGGAAGGCCGGAGAGTTTTTCGTCGATGGCCTCGATCTCGGCCGTTGCTTCCTGCGATTGCCGTTCGAGCCTCAGCTTGCGGTCGGAAAGATCGCGGATCGCCCGCTCCAATTGCTGCCGGGCGGCGGCGGCTTGCGCGCGCTCGGCGGTGATGGCGGTGAAGATGGCTTCGCTTTCCGCCAGCTTGACGGACGCAGCTTCGAAGGCTTCGCGCATTTCGTCGGCATGGCGGCCGGAATCGGACAGGATTTCGAGGAGCTCGGCTTCTTCCTCATCGAGCCGCGCGAGTATCTGGGCATTGTCGGAGACCAGCCGCTCCTCGCGGATAATATCCTCGCCAAGCTGCGACAGACGGCGCGCCAGCTCGTCACGACGGCGCAGCAGGCGGTTGGCCTCGTCGTCCAGCTGGGTGCGGGCAATTTGCAGGCGTTGCAGGGCAGCGGCGACTTTCGCCTCGTCCTCGCGCAGCTCCGGCAGCTTCAGGCTGGCGATGCCCTGCTGCTTTGCCGCTTCCATCTGGGCTTGAGCCTTTTCGGCGACGATGTTCGTTGCCTGATTGAGCGCGCTTTCCGCCTCGCCTTCGGCTTCCTTCGCTTCCACCCAGCGAATGTGCAACAGCGTCGCCTCGCGGGCGCGGATATCGGCCGAGAGCATCTTGAAACGGTTGGCTTGGCGCGCCTGCCGTTTCAGGCTTTCGATCTGGCTCTCCAGCTGGGCGGTCACATCCTCGAGCCGCTCCAGATTGGTCTCGGCGGCGCGCAGGCGAAGCTCGGCCTCATGGCGGCGCGAATGCAGGCCGGAAATGCCGGCCGCCTCTTCCAGCAGCTGGCGGCGGGCCTGCGGCTTGGCGTTGATGAGTTCGCCGATGCGCCCCTGCCCCACCATGGAGGGCGAGCGTGCGCCTGTGGAGGCATCGGCGAAAAGAAGCTGTACATCCTTGGCACGCGCTTCCTTACCGTTGATGCGGTAGACGGAGCCGTTTTCGCGCTCGATGCGGCGCGTCACCTGAATTTCATCGGCATCGTTGAAGGCGGCGGGCGCGGTGCGGTCGGAATTGTCGAGATAAAGGCCGACTTCGGCGGTGTTGCGCGCCGGGCGGTTACCGGAACCGGAGAAGATGACGTCATCCATGCCGGAGGCGCGCATGTTCTTGTAGGAGTTCTCACCCATCACCCAGCGCAGTGCTTCGACAAGATTGGACTTGCCACAGCCATTGGGGCCGACAACGCCGGTGAGGCCCGGTTCGATGATGAATTCCGAGGGCTCGACGAAGGACTTGAAACCGACGAGGCGGAGCTTGTTAAACTTCATGCCGCCCCGCTCCGGACAGAAAAACGGCAATAAAAAACGGGCGTGCGGAAATATCCGCCGCCCGTTTTCTGAAGGCTTCGGTGATCAGAGCAGCTTGTCGATGACAGCCGACATGGTTTCAACCGACATGTCTCCTGCGTATTTCTTGCCGTTGATGATGAAAGTCGGCGTGGAGTTGACGCCGAATTCCGTCGCACCGCGTTGCATGGTTGCGTTCACATCATCCAGAAGTTTCTGGTTCGTCAAGCAGGCCTCGAAAGACTCCTGTGAGAAACCGGCCATTTTCGACATTTGCAGCAGGGCGGCGCGCGCATCCTGCGCAACGGCCCAGCTCTGCTGCTGCTTGAACAGCATGGAAACGAAGGGGAAATACTGACCTTCCGGTGCGCAGCGCGCCAGCATGAAGGCGGCAGCGGCGCGCGGATCGAACGGGAATTCGCGGAGCACGAAATAGACCTTGCCGGTATCGATATACTTCTTCTTGATTTCTTCGAAGGTCTTGTTGTGGAAGTTGGCGCAGTGCGGGCAGGTCATCGACATATATTCGACGATCTTGACGGGTGCGTTGGCATCGCCGAGCGCGGCTTCCGGCAGCGGGCCGGGCTTCATTACCGCAGCCATATCCACATCGCCGGTGGATTCAGGCAATTCCTGCGCCTGGGCAATACCGGGCGTTAAAGCGAACGGCAGGGCCGTGGCGATGGCGGCAAGAGCAACGCCGCCGAGAAGGCTGCGACGGGAAATGGTCAGTTCGGGAAAATGCATGAAAGCACCTGTTGGTAATAGACTCTATTGTCCGTTGATTCCGATATAGCGACGGCCTGTTCATCACAAGCGGGGTTCTGAACTCTTCTTGTCAAAGAATTGTGACCAGTCAAGGACGGCATCTTGCATCAAATCGTCCTGCGCCCCGGCTTCTTCTGCAACACCGCCGTGCCCAGCCTCTCCACCGCCTTGCGCAGCGCCTCGCTTTCAATGCCGTCCATCATGTCATCGAGACGTTTTGCCGCATCGCCGCGCAGGGGCTGCGGTTTGCGCCGGCGGGTGATGGTTTGCGAGACGGGCTTCTGTACGATCCTGATCTGGCGCACGGCCGGGAAGCCGAAAAAGCCGTTGATGCGAGCAATGAGTTCGCCCTGCGCGTGGGTGAGAAATAGCGCGCGCGCGCCTTCGCAGGCGATCGTCAGCACGCCGGGCTGATATCCGCCACGGTCCGGGCCTTCGTCGCGGCGCGGCCAGGTGATCTTTTCGGGGCGGGTGCAATCGGCAAAATCGTCCCCGGCAATCTCGTCCCAGGAGCCGAGCAGCGCCGTGTTGATGCCGGCGCGTTTCGACAGGACCGGGTCCATGATGCCATTGGCGACTTCGGCGATCTGCACGACGCCTTTGCGGAATGAATCTGCGGGTTTCTTCATGCTCTCCTCGACAGAGGCCAAGCGGCCTCAAGCGGTCGCGCCATCGTCATCTTCTTCGCCGCGCAACAGCGCCCGGAATCGCCGCCAGTCCCGGCAGGCGCCCAAGCGTATCATTCTGACCGCCAAACATCCAAAGAGGAAATATCCGCCAGCCAAAATCTTCAGATGCGATATTCCCGGCTTATCCGAGATAGCAGCGATCGCCAACATGCAGATCAGCACGACAGACAGATATATCCACAGGCCGTGGCAGAAAATCGCCCAGAAACCGGATTCGAGAATACGAAAACGGCGGGAGGGCTTTCCCCGCATCTTTTCCAGCTGGCGAATTTCGCGGATCAGGCGCGCCACCACAAAGGCCACGCTGTCCTCATGCCCGAAACACAGCCGGCCGATATGGTTCAGCAACCACCCTATCAGGCACAGGGCCAGCAAAACTCCGATAGTGTACTGGAGTGGCGAGGGTATCATTTCCAGCAGCGCGTTTGGCATGGGTTCGTTCCTCCTAAATCGAATGGAGGAATTCTATGTCAGGGCGCTCATTGCGGGATACGGTTTTCCACGCCGTCGCAACGGGTATCCTGTTGCAGATTGCCGCGCCGTCTCTATGTTCAGCGGCGATGAACACACATACGCGGCAACACATATCACATCCGACAGCCGAACAACTTCTCGCATGGTATGACCGGCACCATCGCGAACTGCCATGGCGCACGTCTCCGGCCATGGCGGCACAGGGAAAACGCGCCGATCCCTATCACGTCTGGCTGTCGGAGGTGATGCTGCAGCAGACGACGGTGCAGGCGGTGAAACCCTATTTCCTGAAGTTTCTCGCCGCCTGGCCAAGCGTCAGCGATCTGGCCGCGGCTCCGGTCGAGGATGTCATGGCGGCCTGGGCGGGGCTCGGTTATTACGCCCGCGCCCGCAACCTTAAAAAATGCGCGGAAGCCGTGGCGCGCGACCATGGCGGGACCTTTCCGGACAGCGAAGAGGGGCTGAAGAAACTGCCCGGCATCGGCGATTATACGGCCGCGGCCGTGGCGGCCATCGCCTTTAACCAGCCGGCGGCGGTGATGGACGGCAATGTGGAGCGCGTCATCTCCCGCCTCTTCGCCATAGACGCTCCCCTGCCCGGCTCAAAGCCCGCCATGAAAGCGAAGGTGGCCGCGCTTACGCCTTCCGACCGGCCCGGCGATTTCGCCCAGGCGATGATGGACCTGGGTGCTACGATCTGTACGCCGAAACGGCCGGCCTGCGCGCTCTGTCCCTTCAACGGCCACTGTCTTGCGCTTGCCCATGACGAGCCGGAGCGTTTTCCGGTCAAGGCGGCGAAGAAAGCAAAGCCGGTGCGACTAGGGGCCGCGTTCGTGGCGGTGAATGCGAGCGGCGAAATCCTGCTCCGGCGGCGCGTCGAAAGCGGGCTTCTCGGCGGCATGACTGAGGTGCCGACAACGGCATGGACCGCCCGCATGGACGGAGGCACGGAGGCGAGCCATGCGCCCTTTGCCGCCGGCTGGCAGGCGGCGGGCGTCATTACGCATGTCTTCACCCATTTCGAACTGCGGCTCACCGTCTACCGCGCGCAGGTACCGGATGGTCTTAAACCCGGTCCGGATGACGGATGGTGGGAGCCGGTTACAAATCTTGACGCGCAGGCGCTGCCAACGGTGATGAAAAAAGTCATCGCCCAAGCTATTCCATCCGCGTATCGGCCCGAAAATCGAAATTGATTTTCGACAGGAACGATGCGCAACTCAAAGATTTAGAGCGTCTTTCGGACGCTCTAACGTTCGATGAAAGCAGGAAATTTCGATGACCAAGATTGAGCATATCGTATTCGACATCGGCAAGGTGCTGATCCATTACGATCCGCATATTCCCTATAGCCGTCTCATTCCCGATGCCGATGAGCGCCAATGGTTCTTCGAGAATGTCTGCACCCATGACTGGAACCTCGAGCAGGATCGTGGCCGCCGCTGGGAGGATGCCGAAGCTTTGCTGGTGGAGCAGTTCCCGGAACGGGAAGAGCACATCCGCTCCTTCCGCAAGTTCTGGCACGAGATGGTCTCGCATTCCTATGACGACAGCGTCGCGATCATGACAGGCCTTATCGAGAGCGGCCACGACGTGACGATGCTCACCAACTTCGCCTCCGACACTTTTCGTGAGGCGCAAAAGATGTTCCCCTTCCTCACCCTGCCGCGTGGCGTCACCGTTTCCGGTGACATCAAGCTGATCAAACCGGATGTGGCGATTTATGAGCTTCATGCGCGCGATTTCGGGCTCAATCCCGCCGCAACTCTGTTCATCGATGATACTGCGATCAATGTCGAAGGCGCAAAGGCCGCCGGCTGGCAGGCGGTGCAGTTCACCGGCGCGGAGAAGCTGAAGCAGGATCTGCAGGCATTTGGGGTGGCGGTTTAGGTTCCGCCCTTAAGTCACCTCGTGGCATGGATTAAGGCTCATTGCCCCAGTCCTCGTGCACATGGCGGACGCGGACGATGAGGACGTCGTCGTCCGCCTCAACGCGATAGACCACCAGATGTGCTCTGAACGGATGAATGCGCACCGACGGCGACAACTCGTTACGCTCGCGTGCGATCCTCGGATTCCGTGATATCAAGTCGAATATTGCGAAAAGTTCGCGATGGTACTTTCGCGCTTGCTGAGGTCCAAATAGGTCGATGCCTTCTTGCGCTATGCGGATGGCGTCTTCTTCCGCAGGCAGAGAAAGGCGAAATCCCATGATCAGCCAATTTTACGTTTCATGGAGCGGGCTTCGGCCTCAGCAAACAAGGCATCTTCAGAACGATGACCGGAGGGAGCCCGCAATCCTTCGTCCACTAGGCCCTGCATGGCAGCGATCTTTTCGCTCCGCTCCTGGTCCTTTCGGATGAGATCTCGCACATAGTCGCTGGCATTGGAGTAACGGCCCGTTTTAGACTGCGCTTCGACCCATTCCTTCATCTGGCCGGGCAGCGAAATATTCATGGTCACCATCTTCATCTCCTATGAAGACAGAGTGCAGATTTTGGCAAGGTTTGTCAAAAAGATCGGGAAAAGAAATTGGCGCAGGCGGAAATGGCGGTCTCCGGCCTGCGCCAGTCCTGCCGCAAGCGGCATTGGACGCAATGTTTTTGTGAGTTGTCCAGACCGGATTTTCACAACCACTGCTTTGATTAGGACAGTAGTTGTCGTCTCTTGCGCGAAACTTGTCTATCTAAAATTTTATATTCGAAAATACCAACGCCCGACACGATGTGCCGGGCGCTGGTCGTTCTCCATCCGGGACTGAAGGTACTAAACCGGACGGAGACGTATTCTGGACAAGGGCGGGCGGTGGATCGTTGCCTTCAAGCCTTTTCGGCTTGGACTATTCGGCCTTTGCCAGTTCACTGCGGATGATGGCTCGGAGATCATCGATCGGCTTCAGGTCGTCGCCGTCTTCGAAGTGCCAGAACGTCCATCCGTTGCATGCGTCGAGACCCTGCACCTTCGCGCCGAGGCGATGGATGGAGCCGGCGGTTCCGGCGGATGCGAGCGTACCATCCGCACGAATAATGGCGCTATAACGGCGCTTTGCATCCGTCAGCACCTGGCCGGGACGGACGAGGCCGCTTTCCAGCAGGGTGTTGAAGGCGACGCGCGGCTCGGCCTTCTTGCCGGTCATGACCGTCAGTTCCGCCTTGCCGAGCGGTTCGACGGCGGCGATGCGGGCGGCGGCGGCATCGATATAATCCTGCTCGCGCTCAATGCCGACGAAGTGGCGGCCGAGGCGTTTTGCCACCGCACCCGTGGTGCCGGAGCCGAAGAACGGGTCGAGCACGACATCACCCGGTTTGGTGGAAGCCATGATGATGCGGGCAAGCAGCGCTTCCGGCTTCTGGGTGGGGTGCACCTTCTTGCCGTCCTCACCCTTCAGCCGCTCATGGCCGCTGCAGATAGGGAACAGCCAGTCGGAGCGCATCTGCACGTCGTCATTGGAGGCCTTCAACGCATCGTAGTTGAAGGTGTAGTTCTTGGCCTTCGGATCGCGGCTCGCCCAGATCATGGTTTCATGGGCGTTCTGGAACCGGCGGCCCTTGAAATTGGGCATGGGGTTGGTCTTGCGCCAGACGATATCATTGAGGATCCAGAAATCGAGGTTCTGGAGCGTGGCGCCGACGCGGAAGATATTGTGATAGGAACCGATGACCCAGATGGTGCCGTTCGGCTTCAGCACGCGGCGGCAGGCGAGCAGCCAGGCGCGGGTGAAGGCATCATAGGCCTCGAAGGAGGCGAACTGGTCCCATTCGTCGTCGACGGCATCAACGAGCGACTGATCGGGCCGGTGCAGCGTGCCGCCAAGCTGGAGGTTATACGGCGGATCGGCGAAAATCGCGTCCACCGACTGGCTCGGGAGGGCATCCAAGGCAGCGACGCAATCACCCTTTATGATGCTGTCTTTCCAGGCGTCACTCTCACCTGCACGATCAAAACCGGCATGCCGAAAATCGGCCAGCGGAAAAACTGCTGCCATTGGTACTCGCTCCATACGCTTACTCTCTACTGAGGCTTATGGTTACCGAAGATGGTTATCAAAGCCTGAACAAGTCACGGAAAATGCGAAATAAATGGCTCTCGCGGCGCACTGGCGCAATTTGCGGAGACCGGCGGGGAACCCGAAGTCCGGCGAAAACGTTGTGCACAATGGGTTCTCCTGTGCCCGCATATTCGCGCGGCAGGAAGAGCCATTATGGCAGGGGGTAGTCCGCAATGGGGTCCGTGATGAAAATGGCGTCTTTTTCCATGAATGTCGTTTGGGCCGCACTTTTCGCGGTCGCGCTGGCAACGCCCTCGCAGGCTCAGCAACCGAACCCGCAATATAACGTCATCACCGATGCGGTTTTGTTTGATGGCGGCCCCTCCCTCGGCAACAGTGACAGGGTGCGCTGGGATTTCTACAAGGCCGACAGCACGGGCGGGCGCACCGACGAGAATGCCGGCGGTTCCTATGACGCCACCTTCGAGGCGAAGCTGCCAGCGGGCAGATATGTGGGCGTGGCGGCGCTGGGCAATGTGACCCGCGAAATAGCGTTCGAGGTGAAGGACGGAAGCGTTGCAAGGCCGAAGGTAAATTTCGATGCGGCCGAACTGACTGTCGTGCCAAAACGCAGCCCCGGCGGCGATGTGGAGACACAGGCGAAAACTGAAATCACCAAGGATGATTTCAAAGACAGCGTCTATGGCCAGGATACCGTCTTCGTGCCGGCGGGCGAAGTGCTTCTCACCGGCAGCGTCGGCCCGGCGCGGGCGCAGGAGAAGCTCACCATGAAGGCCGGCGACAAGATCAGCCACGAACTTGTCATTCCGAGCGGCGTGGTGATCGCCAAGGCCGTGTATGCGGAAGGCGGCAGGGCGGTGGAAACGGATGATATCCGCTTCGAAGCGATGTCGGCCAAGGAAACCCTTGACGGCACGCGGGAGACCATCAACGGCATTTACGGAACCGGCAAGATGATGGAAATGCCGGCCGGTAATTTCGTCATGCGCGCACGCCTCGGCAAGGTGACAGTGGAGCAGCCGTTCACCGTGACCGCCGGAAAACGCACGGAAATAACCATCAATCTCGATGCGGGCGTTCTCGCAATTACCGCCCCCGGCGCGGAACGGATCGACATTGTCGAAACGACCAGGGACCTTCAGGGCACGCAGAAGGAGATTTCCGGCCGTTATGGCACGCAGCATCAGGAAACGCTTCATCCCGGCGATTATTCGGTGAAGGTAAGTTACGACAAGAAGTCGGGCCGCGATCAGAAGGAGATCAAGGCGACGGTCAAGGCTGCCGAGAGAACCGAGACGCGTGTGCCGGAGTAGGCCTTGGCCGCAGCCCTGCTTGAAGCTCCGGCTGTTCGCCGATTTTCACGCCAGCAAAGCCTGAAGCGGCAATGCGGTCGCACAACCTGTTCCACTGGCAGCCTCGACAGGCCTGCCTGATATCTCCCCCTGCAAATGCCAGACGCATCTTGGCAAGGAAGTCCGGCGTCGCCTGCAACCGCTTGCCGGCAGCCAGCGTCTCGCCCAAAAGCACTGACACCGAAACGCGGGCCGTCTCATCCCGCTTCACAACCCCTTCGTTGAAACAGTGGGCATGGCTTTCACACAACAGGCCCTCGCAGATGTCGTCGGGGCCATCCACCAGCTCGATATCCTCTTCCCCGGCATTCAGGCGGTCGGCGACACGGTCGTAATTTTCGACGAAGCCAGATGTGTATCCCTTGCCCACATAGGTGAGCATGCAGAGAAGGTGGTGGGGCCGGAGGCGGACGGTCAAGGGCCTATCCGACAATGGCGAAGGCGTCGCGCACCGAGCCGGACGAGGTGCGGATCGCCTTGCGGCCGATCCATTGCACATGCCCGTCAAGGATGCGCACCGCCTCTTCGGCGCGGCCGCCGCGCAGCGCGTCGATGATCGCCCGGTGATCGGTATCGGTGCGGCGCTCCCAGCCGGCCCGCCAGGCGGAGAACAGGAAACGGGCGCTTGCCGCATGCAGGCCATCGATCGCTTCCATCAGGCGCGGCATGTTGCAGGGCGCGGTGATGAGGCGGTGGAAGCGGCGATTGGCCTCCTCCCAATGCTCGACATCAACGGCGCTGTCGCCTTCGAGCGTGGCTGCCTCCGCCTGATCGAGAATGGCTGACGTCATGTTGGGAATGGCGTGGCGCAAAGCCAGAACCTCAAGAGCGGCACGCATTTCCGCCACCTCGCGCACATCATCGAGACCGAAATCCGCGACCCTGACACCCCGGCGCGGAATGCTGGCGGCAAGTCCCTGCGCTTCCAGCCGGCGGAATGCCTCGCGCACCGGCACATGCGAGGCGCCGAATTCGGCGGCGATGTGATCCTGCCGCAGCCTTTCGCCCGGCGACAGCTCACCGCGAACGATGCGGTCGGCAAGCGTGCGGCTGATGCGGGCGGCAATGGTATCTTCAGGCGAATTTTTTGCTGTCTTGGGCATAACATCCCATAGCGCATATGGCGCGACCGTGTGTAGAGGTTTTTGCAGCAAGCCAGAGCAGACTGTTATGACACGCGGCTCCCTTGCCCGCGGCCTTCAAGCTATGAGCCTGACGGGACTGTCCTTTGCTGGCGAGCCGGTTGAGCTTGGCGCAGACATGGTCTAAAAGCCCGGCATCATTTTCTTCCAGCCAAATCCGATACAGGGAGCGCCCATGAGCGGCTTCGACCTCATTATTTTCGACTGCGACGGCGTTCTGGTCGATTCCGAAATCATCGCGGCACAGGTGGAATCCCGCCTTCTGACCGAAGCCGGTTATCCGATCTCGGTCGAGGAAATGGGGGAGCGTTTCGCCGGCATGACCTGGAAGAACATCCTCCTGCAGGTGGAAAGCGAAGCCAGCATTCCGCTCTCAGCCTCGCTGCTCGACAAATCGGAAAAACTGCTCGACATGCGGCTGGAACGCGACGTGAAGATCATCGAGGGCGTGAAGTTCGCCCTGTCCCGCCTGACGACGCCCCGCTGCATCTGCTCGAACTCTTCGAGCCACCGCCTCGATATGATGCTCACGAAAGTAGGCCTGAAACCCTATTTCGCGCCGCATATCTATTCCGCCAAGGATCTCGGCGCTGATCGCGTGAAGCCGAAGCCCGACATCTTCCTGCACGGCGCAGCGCAATTTGGCGTTTCCCCCGATCGCGTGGTCGTGGTCGAAGATTCCGTGCACGGCATCCATGGCGCAAGGGCCGCTGGCATGCGCGTCATCGGCTTTACCGGCGCGTCCCACACCTATCCCAGCCACGCCGACCGGCTGACAGATGCGGGCGCCGAAACGGTGATCTCCCGCATGCAGGACCTGCCGGCCGTGATTGCAGCGATGGCAGAGTGGGAAGGCGCGTTTTAAGTTGTGGCTTTGTCACAAACGCCACTTCGTCATGCTCGGCCTGTCCCGAGCATCTGCAACGCTTTGATTTTACGATACGTGTTTGGATCCTCGGGACAAGCCCGAGGATGACGTCGCGTGTGAGGAATGGTTTTTCCGCGATCTGACCGAAGCCTGCCGAGCATCCTCCGGCTTTTACATCTAGCCCGTCAAATCACCGGCGCTTCGTCTTGGCCTTCGCGCCTTGCTCTGCAAAGCCGATATAAACGCTGACGGACCTCGGCGCGCCGCCCGGTCCGTTGGGAATGGCGACGTGGTCGTTGTTGAAGATGAACTGCGTGCCGGCCCCGCCTGCGGGAACATCGATGGCGAAATTGGTCGTTTCACCGAAAATCTCGCCGTCGCCGTCCTTCACCGTTACACGGATCGGCACAGTTACACGGCCACCCTTCGACATGGGGCCGGGAACGAGGCGGCCCTGGGCCAGCACGTTGACGGTGAGCGTCGATTCATTGGCGGTGCAGGAGCGCGTCGTATCGGACAGCGAGACCTGATAGGCGAGTTTCTGCGGATCGTCCTTGGCGCCGCCGGCATAGACGCGATGAACGGCATTGGCGTCGAGAACCGTCACGGCCGGGCAATTGGCCTGAACCACGGCAGCCGTTGGCGCGGCCTGCGCCGCCGGCGGGTTGACGGCAAGCGAGTCCGACGGGTTGGAGGAATTGCATCCTGCAACAACGACGAGAAGCGACATCGCGGCGGACAAACGCAAGAAATTCCCTGACACTCTTCTAATTCCCTCTCCATTGTCCCGGAACAGAACCGGAGACGCTGTTTATTGACCTTTCACCCAGGTTGGCGATGGTCTATAGCAGCGACGCCGGAAAAAATCGATTGGCATGTTCGGTTTTGCTTGAATTTTCAAAAAAGCGCTTCATGACCTCGCCAATCGCCTCAATTCGGTGAGACGCTGCGGAAAAGACGCCGATCACATCGGCAACGGATAAGGGACTATCTCGTGGAATATGTATCGACCAGGGGTGCGGCCCCTTCGCTTGGTTTTTGCGACGCGCTTCTGGCAGGCCTTGGCCGCGATGGCGGGCTTTACGTGCCGCGCAAATGGCCGTCCATGTCGAAAAAGGAAATCCGCAACCTGCGCGGCAAGTCCTACCAGGATGTCGCCTTCGAGGTTCTCTACCGTTTCACCGGCGGCGAAATTCCGGCCGACAAGTTCAAGGCGATGATCGACGACGCCTATTCGACCTTCCGCCACCCGGCCGTCGTTCCGCTGACACAGACCGGTCCGAACACCTTCGTGCTGGAGCTGTTCCACGGCACCACGCTCGCCTTCAAGGATGTGGCGATGCAGCTCCTCGCCCGTCTGATGGACTATACGCTGACGGAACGCGGCGAGCGCGCCACCATTGTCGGCGCCACATCCGGCGATACGGGCGGGGCGGCGATCGACGCCTTTGCCGGACGCGAGCGTACCGATATCTTCATCCTTTTCCCGAACGGCAAGGTCTCTCCGGTGCAGCAGCGCCAGATGACGACCTCCACCGCTTCCAACGTGCATGCGCTGGCGATCAACGGCAATTTCGACGATTGCCAGACGCTGGTGAAAGAGATGTTCAACGACGTGAAGTTCCGCGACGGCGTGAAGCTTTCCGGCGTCAACTCCATCAACTGGGCGCGCATCATGGCGCAGGTGGTCTATTATTTCACCGCGTCGCTTTCGCTCGGCGGCCCGGACCGCAAGGTGTCCTTCACCGTTCCGACAGGCAATTTCGGCGATATTTTCGCCGGTTACGTCGCCAAGAAGATGGGCCTGCCGATCGACAAGCTGGTCATCGCGACCAATGACAACGACATTCTGGCGCGCACGCTGAAGACCGGCCGTTACGAGATGCGCGGCGTCAAGCCCACCACCTCGCCCTCAATGGACATCCAGATTTCGTCCAACTTCGAGCGACTGCTTTTCGAAGCCTACGACCGCGATTCCGCTGCCGTTAAGTCATCGATGGATGGCCTCAAGCAATCGGGCGCGTTTGAAATTCCGGAAAAGGCGCTGAAGTTCATCAAGAAGGATTTCCGCGCCGGACGCGCCACCGAAAAGCAGGTGGCGGCGACCATTCGCGACACGCTTGAAAAGACCGGCTACCTGATCGACCCGCACACGGCGACAGGTGTTTTCGTGGCGGAAAAGCACGAAAAGCCCGCAACCCCGATGGTGGTTCTGTCGACCGCCCATCCGGCAAAATTCCCGGCGGCTGTAAAATCCGCTTGCGCAATCGACCCGGCGCTTCCAGTATGGCTCGCTGACATCATGAACCGGGAGGAGCGTTTCGACATTCTGGATGCGGAGCTCAAAGCCGTGGAAAGCTTCATCGGCAAATATGCACGCGCCGGCAAATAGAGACGCGGAAAGACGTTGAGTATGAGAGTAAATTTGACCCGGCTTTCGTCCGGGTTGACCGTTGTCACGGAAAGAATGCCACATCTCGAAAGCGTCGCTCTTGGGGTGTGGATCAAATCCGGCTCCCGCAACGAGACGACTGCCGAACATGGCATCGCCCATCTTCTCGAACATATGGCGTTCAAGGGCACGGCGCGCCGCACCGCCCGTCAGATCGCCGAAGAGATCGAAAATGTCGGCGGCGAAGTCAACGCCGCGACGTCGACGGAAACAACCTCCTACTACGCCCGCGTCCTCAAGGATCACGTTCCGCTCGCGGTCGATATCCTTGCCGACATCCTGACGGAATCGCTCTTCGATGAAGACGAGTTGGAGCGCGAAAAGAACGTCATCCTGCAGGAGATCGGTGCCGCCACCGATACGCCCGACGACGTGATCTTCGACAATTTCTCCGGTGTCGCCTATCGCGACCAGACGATCGGCAGGCCGATCCTGGGCACGCCCGACACCGTGCAATCCTTCACGACAGGCCAGATCAGGCATTATCTCGCCCGCAATTATACGACGGACCGCATCTTCGTCGTTGCGGCCGGCGCAGTCGATCACGAGAGCTTCGTCAAGCAGGTGGAAGAGCGTTTCGCCTCGCTGCCGCAGCTGCCCGTGGCGACACCTGTGCTTGAAAAGGCTGTCTATACAGGCGGAGAAATCCGAGAGACCCGAGACCTGATGGATGCGCAGGTGCTTCTCGGCTTCGAGGGCAAGGCCTATCATGCCCGCGATTTCTATTGTTCGCAGATTCTCGCTAATATTCTCGGCGGCGGCATGTCTTCCCGCCTTTTCCAGGAAGTGCGTGAATATCGCGGCCTGTGTTATTCCGTCTATGCGTTCCACTGGGGTTTTTCCGATACCGGCATCTTCGGCGTGCATGCGGCCACCGGCGGCAACGACCTGCCTGAACTGGTTCCCGTCATTCTGGAGGAGCTGCGCAAGTCCTCGCAGACCATCCACCAGGAGGAAATCGACCGGGCCCGTGCGCAGATCCGCGCGCAACTGCTGATGGGCCAGGAAAGCCCGGCTGCCCGCGCCGGCCAGATCGCCCGCCAGATGATGCTTTACGGCCGACCCATTCCGAATGAAGAGATGATGGAGCGGCTGGGCGACATCACCCGCACGCGCCTGACCGATCTTGCAGGACGGCTGTTTTTCGATACAGTTCCGACATTGTCTGCAATTGGCCCGCTCGAACATCTGCCGCCTCTTTCCGACATCACGGCCGCGCTGTCCGCGCAGCAGCCCGCAAGGATAAAAGCGAACGGATAAACCGATATGAGAGCGGGATTTGAAGGTGAAGACCGCTCATCTTTTTCGCCATCCCATTCGCGGATGGCGATATCTGCCTAACAGGGATCGTGAATGCTGCGTTTTCTTTCCCGACATAATGACACACCCGAACTGCGCAGCGCCAATCACCTTCTCAGACTGCCGCGCTACAGCGATTTCAAGCAGTGGCACGTGCTGCGATCCGAGAGCCGGCAGTTTCTACAGCCGTGGGAACCGACCTGGCGGCCGGACGAACTGACGGAGGGCGCCTTCCGCATGCGCGTGGTGCGTAACGGACAGGAATTTTCTTCCGGCACCGCCGTTTCCTTCCTGCTGTTTGAAAAAGAGACGCTTCTGGTCGGCGGCATCACCATCGGCTATATCCGCCGCGGGGCGGCGCAGAGCTGCATGATCGGATACTGGATCGGTGAACGGCATGCCGCCCAAGGCCATATGTCTGCCGCATTAAAATTGGTAATACCCTACATCTTCAACGGACTTCAGTTGCACCGTATCGAGGCAGCCTGTATTCCGGAAAACTTCAAAAGCATCCGGCTCCTCGAAAATGCCGGGTTCCAGCGGGAAGGTCTCTTGCGGGAATATCTGAAAATCAATGGCCAATGGCGGGATCATATGATGTTTTCCCTTCTTGCCGACAAGCAAAGCTCCGGCGGAACGAAGTACGATACATGACCTACAATCACACTGCGCCTTGCCTTACGAAACGTCTGGCGGCAATCGCGCTGGCTGCGCCGTTTTTTCTGCTTTTCCTGCTTTTTGCCTCCCATTCCTTCGCCTTCGAGCCGGTCAAGATCTCCCGTGACGACACGGCGCTCGATCTCACCGCCACCACGGATATCTATGCCAATCAGGGCGAAGCCTTTCAGGTTTCCACCGCGCCGGGTCCTGACGGCATCCGCCGGCGCATCGAGGTGCGCGCCAGTTCCGACGATCACCAGGGCGACTGGGCCGTGTTCGCGCTTGCCAATGTCTCTGAAGAGCAGCTGGAGCGCGTGATCGTCGCGCCGCATTTCCGTCTCGTCAATTCCAAGCTGTTCTGGCCGGATCTCGGCTCGCAACGCATCATGGCGATAACGCCCAGCGAAGGCTTTGCGCTCGACAGGCAGCCAAGCCCGGACGCCGACGTCTTCCGCATCACGCTCAATCCCGGCTCCGTCATCACCTTCGTCGCCGAGCTTTCCACGCCGCAGCTGCCGCAGCTTTATCTGTGGGAACCGGAAGCCTACAAGGATACGATCAACGCCTTCACGCTCTATCGCGGCATCGTGCTCGGCATTGCCGGCCTGCTTGCCGTGCTGCTGACCATTCTCTTCGTGGTCAAGGGAACTTCGGTCCTGCCCGCATCTGCCGCCCTCGCCTGGGCCGTGCTTGCCTATATATGCGTTGATTTCGGCTTCCTCGAAAAGCTCATCACCGTCACCTCAAGCGATCAGCGAATATGGAGGGCGGGCGCGGAAGTGGCGCTCGCCTCCAGCTTCGTCGTCTTTCTCTTCACCTATCTCAACCTGAACCGATGGCACGCACATCTGGGTTATGCGACCTTTGCCTGGGTGGTGGGGCTGGCGCTGCTGTTTGGCGTGGCGATCTATGACCCTTCCGTCGCATCCGGTATTGCGCGTGTTTCCTTCGCGCTGACGGCGACGGCGGGCATCGCGCTCATCATCTATCTCGGTTTCAACAAATACGACCGGGCTATCCTGCTCGTCCCATCCTGGGCCTTGATCCTCGTCTGGCTGTTTGGCAGCTGGTTGACGGTGACGGGACAGCTGGACAACGACATCGTGCAGCCTGCGCTTGGCGGCGGGCTGGTACTGATCGTCCTTCTGATCGGCTTTACGGTCATCCAGCACGCCTTTGCCGGCAGCGCCTATCAGCAGGGGCTGTTCTCCGATCTGGAACGCCAGTCGCTGGCGCTCACGGGCAGCGGCGATACGGTCTGGGACTGGGACGTGACGCGCGACCGCATCGTCACGACGCCTGATATTTCCAACCGCCTGGGGCTGGAGCCCGGAACCATGCATGGCGCCGCGCGCAACTGGCTGCCGCGCCTGCACCCTGATGACCGCGACCGGTTCAAGGCCACACTCGACGTGCTGCTCGACCATCGCAAGGGCCGCCTGAACCACGAATTCCGTATTCGCGCCGAGGATGGCCATTTCCACTGGCTGCAAATCCGTGCGCGTCCCGTTCTTGGCTCCAACGGCGAAATCATCCGCTGCGTCGGCACCATCACCGATATTACAGAGCAGAGAAATTCGGTCGAGCGACTGCTGCAGGACGCAATGAACGACAATCTGACCGGGCTTCCGAACCGGCAGGTCTTCCTTGACCGCCTGCAATCGATCCTCAACCTCTCGCCGGACAGCGAGGGCGTGCGGCCAACCGTGATGGCGATCGATATCGACCGTTACAAGCTGGTCAATGACACGCTCGGCATTGCTGCCGGCGACAATATTTTGATTGCCCTCACCCGGCGCCTGCGTCGCCTGCTCAAACCGCAGGACACGCTGGCTCGTCTCGGCGGCGACGAATTCGGCCTGATCCTGACCTCGGAGCGCGATCCGCAGCGTGTGGCGGATTTCGCCGATGCGGTGAACAAGGCGATCATGGTGCCGATCAATTTCGCCAATCGCGAAATCATTCTCACCGCTTCTATCGGCCTCGTCTCGTGGATCGACCAACAGGAAAGTGCGGCAGGTCTGCTCAGCGATGCGGAATTGGCCATGTATCGCGCCAAGCGCGCCGGCGGCAATCGTGTCGAGCCTTTCCGTCCCGCCTTCCGCACCTCGGGCACCGACCGGCTGCAGATGGAAAGTGACCTTCGCCGCGCTATCGAGCGCAAGGAGCTGTCACTTGCCTATCAGCCGATCGTCAAGCTCGATGATGGGGAGCTTGCCGGTTTCGAGGCGCTGATGCGTTGGGAGCACCCGAAGCGTGGCAATATCCCGCCAAGCGAGTTCATTCCGATTGCCGAAGCCTCCGGCCTGATCGAGCCGCTCGGCATGTTCGCGCTGGAACGGGCAGCGACCGACCTGATGGACTGGCAACATGCCATCGACAAGATGCCGATCTTCATCTCCGTCAATATTTCCAGTGCCCAACTGCTGAACAACGAACTCTATAACGACGTTCGCGGCATGCTCACCCGCACGCGCTGCAACCCGCAGCAGCTGAAGCTGGAACTGACGGAATCCGTCGTCATGGAAAATCCGGAACAGGCGCGGCTTGTGCTTTCCAAGCTCAAGGAAACCGGCCTTAGCCTCGCAATGGACGATTTCGGCACGGGCTATTCATCGCTCGCCTATCTCACCCGTTTCCCCTTCGATACGATCAAGCTCGACAAGGCGCTGGTGGCCAATACCAGCGACAAGCGTAACGTGCTTCTGCGCTCCGTCATTGCCATGGCGCGGGCGCTCGACATGCAGGTGGTGGCGGAAGGCATCGAAACGCCTGAGGATGCGGCCGAACTGGCCCGCATGAACTGCCATTTCGGCCAGAGCTTCCTGTTTGGCACGCCGGTTTCCGGCGATGCGGCGCTAAAGCTTCTTCGGGAGCGGTTCCAGCCGACGAAGCGGGCTTCGTAAGCGAAGTATTGAAACGCGAGGTATCTACCTCCGTCATTCCGGCCTTGAGCCGGAAATCCAGCCGACGCGCGTCGGCACGGCGGGAAAAGTCCTTTCAGCCCAAGGACTTGGGCTGGTTGTATACGGATCAAGTACGGCACGACCGGAGGAGGAAACACCGCGTTCGCCGGCTTTTACTCCTCGCTTGTCGATATTCACTGAACCACGGCAGCCTGCACCGGTATTGACGCATCCGCCGCCACCCTCCCATGCAGCAGGTCGTGAATGAACTCCATCTTCGCAACCACCGGAGGCGTCAGGACGAAGGGATAGAGGTCCGCCTCCCCCATGCTGCGCTGGATCGAGTTGATCGCAACGCTGAGCGGAATCCAGGCCTTGACCAGCTGTGCAGCGCTGCGGGCATTGTAAGGATCGAAAGTCACCTCCGCCGCCATTTCTTCATGCCCGTCGGGGTCGATCGCCACGCCGAAGGCGCGCGCGGTCTCAAGCGTATCGACGATATGCAGATAATGCGCGAAACACTCGGCAAAATCCTCCCATGGGTGGACGGAGGCATACGAACTGATGAAGCTGTCCTGCCAGTCGGGACGTGGACCCTCCTCGTAATTGCGTTGCAGGGCAGCGCCATAATCTTCTCTGTCGTTGCCAAAGACGGCGCGGCAGGCCTCCAGTCGGTTTGCATCGCGTACAAGCTTGTTCCAGATGAAGTGACCGACTTCGTGGCGGAAATGGCCGAGCATTGTGCGGTACGGCTCGTTCATATTGGCGCGCACCTGTTCGCGCGTAGCATCGTCGGCCTCGGCCGCACGAATGGCGATCAGCCCCTCGTCATGACCGGTCATGGCCGGAATGACGGAACCATCTGGCGCCACCTCATCCACCAGAAAGTCGAAGACAAGGCCGCCAGCGGGATCGGCATCACGGTTGGGATGCGGGAGGCCGAGCCGCAGGATAGAATAAAACAGATGACGCTGCGCCTGGCTGATACGACGCCATTGCTCAATGCCCTGTTGCGTCGCAATGTCGGGCACAAGGCGATTGTGGCTGCAGGCAGGGCAAAATGCGCTTTCGCTTCCCGCGGGCACCGACCAGTTGCAGATATCGTTCACTTCATTGGCGCAAAACCGCACCTGTTTTTGCGGTTCCGCGACGATCTGCCAGTTCGGCTCACCGGCCGGGGCCAGCGCCTCCATGGACAGGCGCTCCGGCACGAAGGCAAGACGATGACCGCAGGAAACGCAAAAACGATTGTCGAAATGCACCGGCTGGCCGCAGGATGCGCAGGAAAAAAGCTTCATCGATGAAACCCTTGCGATGGATCAGTTGCTCGGAGGCAAATCTCGGACGACGGCATGAACGGCGCAACAGGAAGAGCGTTCCGGCGCTCAGACGACAAGAGCGCATGTGCTCTTGAACACATGCGCTCCGCGCGCCCCATCATCAGAGAGGCGCAATCAATACGGCGATATTACATGCGGTCGACGGCGCCCTTTACGGCATCCTTCGCCTTGCCGACGGAGGACTGTACCTTGCCCTTGGTTTCCTGGGCGGCACCCTTGGCGCGCAATTCATTATTGCCGGTCGCTTCGCCGACGTTCTTCTTCACCTTACCAGCAACTTCATTGGCTTTACCGGCGACCTTGTCAGATGTGCTACCCATATTACTGCTCCCTAGTTGAACCGTACTGTCTGTGCGGCTTTCCGGGTAAGTAACGCCAAAGGGAGAAGAATGGTTCCAGCCAAAACGAGCGGGAAGATGAGGCTCAGGCATGCCCCGCATCTGTGGAGAGCATGCGTGCATCAACGCCCATCAGGGCGAGCGCCCGCTCGTATTTATTGTCCAACCCGCGGTCGAAAATCAGCTCCTCCGCAGCCGGGCAGTTCAGCCAGCCATTATTGGCGATCTCGTTTTCCAGTTGTCCTGGCCCCCAGCCGGCATAACCGAGCATCATGGTGGCCCTTTGCGGGCCGCGGCCGTTGGAAATGGCGCGGACGATATCCAGCGTTGCGGTCAGCGAAATGTCATCGCTGACGGGAATGCTGGATTCGCTTAAATAGTCATCCGAATGCAGAACGAAACCGCGGCCGGATTCCACCGGGCCGCCGCACTGGATCGGGAACTCACGGGTGCGGTTGGGCAGCATGATGGCGTCGTTGCTGTCCACCAGTTTCAGGTGGAGCAGTATGTCCGTGAAGGTAATCTGCTGCGGCCGGTTGATGATGAAACCCATGGCCCCGGCGTCCGAGTGGGCGCAGATATAGATCACCGCACGGGCAAAATTGCCGTCGTCCAGCCCCGGCATCGCAATGAGGAACTGGCCGTCGAGAAAGCCACGTTCGCGCTTGTCCATCAGGGTTGAAAAGCTCACAGGCGCCTCCAGCAGGCCGAATTCCGTCGTTTAACGGAAAACGGCGTTCGCACTTCGACAAAGGACAGGATGCGGCATACCGCCCGATCAATCAACCGAAAATGATGAACCCCACGAATTCGTAACTGGTCCGCCGGTCGATGTTGGGTTAGACGGGAAGCATGAGCGTCAGGTTATTCTTTCGATTTTCACATCTTCACCTCGCGGCTGCTTTTGCCGCCCTCCTCGGCGGCATGCAAGCCGCCCGGGCCGACATTACCGACTGGGCCAGAAGCGAGGGCGGCCAGATGCGCGTCGCGAGCCTTGCCGTGGATACAAACGGCGTGGTGCGCGGCGTATTGCAGATCGAGCCGAAGGACGGCTGGATAACCTATTGGCGCGAACCCGGAGAAGCAGGCATACCGCCGCAGATCACGCCTGATCCGACCAGCGGTGCGATGCTGACCGCCATGGCCTATCCGGTTCCGAAGTTGATCGAAAACGGCGATATAACCGATATCGGTTATGACCACGCCGTCAGCCTTCCCTTTCAGCTGAAGGTTACCGATCCGGCAGCTGGCGGGAAGATCGACCTCACCGCATTCATCGGCGTCTGCCAGAATATCTGTATCCCCTTCGAGGCGAAGTTCTCCATCGACCGGGGCACGGCTGGTGATGATGACAGCGAGGAGCGCCGCCTTCTCGAAGAGGCGCGCGAAACACTGCCCGAAGCGGCATCCGACGATTTCAAGGTGATCGATTTCCACATCACGCCCGACAAGACCATGCTCGGCGTGCAGCTGCAGCTTCCGGAAAACGCGCCGAAGGAGACCGAAATCTTCATCGCCGGCCCCTCGGGTTTTGCCTATTACGAGCCGCAGAACCTCGTACGCGACAAGCGCAAGCTCTCCTTCTACATGAACATCAAGGGCCTGCCGAAAACCTATCAGGTGCAGGGCAACAGCTGGCCCATTCTGGTCAAATCGGGCGACCGGGCCATGGAGACGATGCTGAATTTCCCGAAGCCCTGAACGGTGGCTCCGCGGTGGAATCCACCGAAACCGCATGGCGGATTTCATTTCCGTGCTCCTGATACCGTTGGATTCGTTGCGAACCTGCCAGTATCCGGACAGCTTGTTTTCGTTTGTCTTCCAGGGAAAACCGGGTTCCACTTTTCCCTGGCAAACTCTATAGTCGCGCGAACCGAACGGCCATAGGAGCACGGACATGACCATCAAGATCGGCGATAAACTGCCTTCCGCAACCTTCAAGGAAAAGACGGCCGATGGCCCGGTGGAAACCACCACGGACGCGCTTTTCGGCGGGAAGAAGGTTGTTCTCTTTGCCGTTCCCGGCGCTTTCACCCCCACCTGCTCGCTGAACCACCTGCCGGGTTATCTTGAAAACCGCGACACTATTCTGGCCAAAGGCGTTGACGATATCGCAGTCGTTGCCGTCAACGACTGGCATGTAATGGGCGCATGGGCGCAATCTTCGGGCGGTCAGGGCAAAATCCACTTCCTCGCCGACTGGGATGCCTCCTTCACCAAGGCGCTCGGCCTTGATGCCGACCTCTCCGCCGGCGGCCTCGGCGTGCGTTCCAAGCGTTATTCGATGCTGGTGGAAGACGGCGTCGTGAAGTCACTCAACGTGGAAGAGAACCCCGGTCAGGCGACGGTCTCTGCCGCTGCGGCGATGATCGAGCAGCTTTAAGGCCAAATGTTTGGCCACAGGCCGAGCCATAAATCCTCGGGCTTGTCCCGGGGATCCAATCATTTCACCAAAAACGAAATGCTGCAGATCTTTTGGGGCGGGCCCGAGCATGAGGGAAGAGAGCGGCGGGGAGCCGCCTTCTCAAACATTCATATCAAAGACCAGAAGCCCCGCAAGACCGCCATCGGTGAGTGACACGAGGCGCTCCCCCACCTCCATATGCCTGGGGTGGGCAAGATATTCGTCCCGGGCTTCCGGGCTTTCAAGCGTCACGATGAAGCCATCGACAAAACCGCCATTCAGCCCTTCGGGTGAAACGTTCTGTCCGTATTTCACATCGACGATGCCGGGTATCACGTCTTTCAGGGCGGCGATCGCCTCGAAAATTGCATGTTTTTCAGAAGCGGCCGTCGCGGCCTTGAAGCGTAGAAAGACACAGTGCAGGATCATCCGGATTTTTCTCCTCCGTTGGGCACCACCGGAGCACCCCTTGACGACAAGATAGGTCGGGTTTCGGTTTTCACAACCCCGGATGGGGGCGTGCCGGCTCGGATTTTGTCCGGCGGAAAATAGAGCAGTCTTGCATTACCGCCGTTTGAAAGGCTCCATGCCTTTTCGCGCCAATTCATCGGCGCGCTCGTTTTCCGGATGGCCGGCATGGCCCTTCACCCAGTGCAAGGTAACCTTGTGGCGCTCGCGCGCCACTTCCAGTGCCTGCCACAGCTCGACATTCTTGACCGGCTTGTTATCGGCTGTCTTCCAGCCCTTCTTTTTCCAGCCGAAAATCCACTTGGTGATGCCGTCCTTCACATAGGCGCTGTCGGTGTAAAGATCGACTTCGCAGGGGGCCTTGAGCGCATTGAGTGCGGAAATCGCCGCCATCAGTTCCATGCGGTTGTTAGTGGTCTCGGCCTCGCCGCCGCAGAGTTCCTTCTCCACCTCGCCGTAACGCAGCACCGCACCCCAGCCTCCCGGACCCGGATTGCCGGAGCAGGCGCCATCGGTGAAAATATCGACATGCTTCATTCGCCGGCCAGCCCGTATTCGGCGACAGTGGCGATGGAACGGTGGAACCGCAGCTTGCGCAGATATTCCAGCGGGTCTTTTTTCACCACCAGCGCGCCCTCCGGCGTTGTCAGCCAGTCGTAAAGCCGCGTCAGGAAGAAGCGCAGAGCCGAACCGCGCGCCAGAAGCGGCAGGGCTTCCAGCTCCGCTTCACTGAGCGGCCGCACGGACTGGTAACCTTCCAGCAACGCCTTGCCCTTGGTGACATTGTAAGCGCCATCCTTTTCAAAGCACCAGGCATTGAGGCAGATCGACACATCATAAGCGAGCAGATCGTTGCAGGCGAAATAAAAGTCGATCAGACCGGAGAGTTCGTCGCCGAGGAAGAACACATTGTCCTGAAACAAATCCGCATGGATGACACCGGCCGGCAGGTCCTTCGGCCAATGCGCCGCGAGATAATCGATCTCGGGGCGAATCTCCTCCTTCAGCCCCTTCTCCACCTCGTCCGTGCGGTCTTCGGATTTCTCCCACAGCACCTTCCAGCCCTCAACGGAGAGCGCGTTCGGCCGCTTGATCTCGAAGCCTTCGCCCGCCAGATGCATGGCGGCCAGCGCCTTGCCGACTTCGCGGCAATGTTTCGCCTCCGGCTTTCTCAGCCACATTCCTTCAAGGAAGGAGATAAGCGCGGCGGGGCGGCCCGACAGCTCTCCCAGCAACTCGCCATCCTTGCGCGGTAGTGGTAAGGGGCAGGACAGGCCCTTGGCGGCCAGATGCTGCATGAGGCCGAGGAAGAAAGGCAGATCGGATTTTTCCACACGCTTTTCATAAAGCGTCAGGATCAACGGGTCCTTGGTGGTATGCAGCAGGAAATTGGAGTTTTCGACGCCTTCGGCAATTCCCTTGTATGAAGTGAGGCTGCCGACGTCGTACTGCGTGAGGAAATTCCTCAGATCATCTTCGGTGATATCAGTATAAACTGCCAATTTTAAATCTCTTGATGAAGGATGGAGTGGAAATCCGGCAGAGCGGCGCGGGGCGAATACCACCCTTCCCGCCAAACCATGTCAGGCGCCGGCTGCAGCCTTAGGCGGCAGCGCGTTGCTGGCATTGCCGTTGACGAAAGCCATATCATCCGTCGTCAGCTCGATGCTGCGCAACTCGCGATTGACGAGGAAATGTTCCGTTTCCTCAACCGTCACGGCGAGATCGAGCGTGGTGTCGAAACGCGCCTTGAAGGCTTCGATGATTTCATCGACGATGACTTCAGGAGCGGATGCACCGGCCGAGAGACCGACGGTGCGGATATCGCCGATTTCATTCCAGTCGATTTCAGAGGCCCGCTGCACCAGGACAGAGCGCTTCGCACCCGCACGCAGGGCCACTTCCACCAGCCGCTTGGAATTGGAAGAATTGGGGGCGCCGACGACGATAAACAGGTCGCAGCCGGGCGCTGCCTGTTTCACCGCATCCTGACGGTTGGTGGTCGCGTAACAGATGCTGTCGGCGGCGGGCGCCTGAATGGCCGGGAAGCGTTCCTGCAGCCTGGCGATCACGCCTGCGGTGTCATCGACCGACAGCGTCGTCTGGGTGACAAAGCCGAGATTTTCGCGGTCCAGCGGCTCATAACGGTCGGCATCCTCCACCGTTTCGATGAGTGAGACGGTGCCTTCGGGAAGCTGGCCCATGGTGCCGATGACCTCTGGATGACCGGCATGGCCGATCAGCACCACATGGCGGCCGAGGCGCTGGTGGCGCATGGCCTGCTTGTGGACCTTGGAGACCAGCGGGCATGTGGCATCGAGATAAAACAGGTTGCGCGCCTGCGCATCCTCAGGCACCGATTTAGGAACGCCATGCGCCGAGAAAACCACCGGCTGCTCGCGATGTTCGGTCGGAATTTCATGCAGTTCCTCGACGAAGACCGCACCCTTGGCTTCCAGCCCTTCCACCACATAGCGGTTATGCACGATTTCGTGGCGAACATAAACGGGCGCGCCATAGGCCTTCAGCGCCAGCACGACGATCTGGATCGCCCGGTCCACGCCCGCGCAAAAGCCACGCGGTCCGCACAGCCTTATCGTCAAAGGGGGTTTGGAAACGGCGATGTTCATTCCAGCTCCTTAGGCGTGCTCCGTGCCCTGCCGATGGCCAGCCCTGCCGGGCGGCAGGCGCACTATTCATCGCGCGCCTTGTGGTTCCGGAAATAGGCAAAACCGGCGACGATGACAAGGGCTGCAGCCAGACCATACCACGTTATCGCATATTGCAGGTGATTATTGGGCAAATCTATCAGCGTCACCCCGCCCTGCGGCCAGCCGCCGGGATTGGGCGCGGCATCGGCATCCACGAAAAGCTTGACCAGCCGGTCCGGCGGAATATCCGCACTGGAGGCCATGGCCGCCAGATCCTTCCAGTAGAATATGTTCTTGGCGATATCGTTGTCCGGCAACAGCGAGGAAGGCTTGGCGACAAGCGGCGCACGCGCCAGCCCCGTAATCGTCACCTCGCCCGTCACCTGCCCCTCGGATCGCTTGGCCGGATCCTTCATCTCAAAGGGCACAAAACCGCGATTGACGAAGAGGACGCGACCATCGGCAAGCGTCAGCGGCGTATAGATGTAATAGCCGGTTCTGCCTTGGTGGGTGGCGAAGAAATGCCGCTCGCGGGCGTGATCGAAGGTACCGGACAGACTGACCTTGCGATACTCGATATCGCCACCGCTTTTGGCAATCGCCTCTATTTCGGCAACCGTGGCGGGGGCAGCGTTTCGCCGTTCTTCTATATCGGCGAGAAGCGCCTCTTTCCAGTAAAGCCGCTTTACCTGCCAGGTGCCGAGCCCGAGAAGAATGGCAAGCGCCAGCAGAACCAGCGGCGCAGCGAACCAGACCCGCCTTTCCGCCGCCTTCATGTGGGACACGTCATTCACGGTCAAGCCTGCCTTCGCTTGCATTGTTGCGGTATTGCAGCGCAATCATGATGCCCTTCAGCTTGCGCAGCAGCACGAGGGAGACAATCACCGTGAATGGCAACCACAAGATGACATGCACCCAGACGGGCGGCGCAAAATGCTGATCGAACCAGAGCGCCAGCCCGACAACCAGAAAACCGACGATCAGCATGACGAAAACCGCCGGGCCATCACCCGCATCGGCAAAACCGTAATCCAGTCCGCATGCGCTGCAGGCGGGTTTTACCGTCAGAAAACCATCGAAAAGGCGCCCGTTGCCGCAGCGAGGGCAGCAGCCCTTCAAGCCCACCTTGATCGGGTCGACCGGGGCGAACTTGCTGCCTGATGGCTCTGACATGGTGAAACCTCCCGCAAAGTCGGCCAAAGTCCGAGGGTGACGTCGATCTCTTGGAAACCTGCCTCAAAACCCGGGCACTTGTTTCTTGCTCGATCGCGTCGCGTCTTCTTCTCCCCGCCGGGGAGAAGGTGGCCCGAAGGGTCGGATGAGGGGGCTAGCTCTCCGGATATCTCTACCGGAGCCCCCTCATCCCGCTGCCGCGGACTTCTCCCCGGCGGGGAGAAGAAACGATTGCACCCGCTCGCTCCACCGGATGCCTTGCTTTGGCCCCTTGGCCCTATTAGCCGTGAATTGGCGCGCCCCAGCCACCCCAGATATAGATGGCGAAGAACAGGAACAGCCAGACGACGTCAACGAAGTGCCAGTACCAGGCAGCGGCTTCGAAACCGAAATGCTGCGTGGGCGTGAACCCCCCGGCAATGGCGCGGAACAGGCAGACCAGCAGGAACACCGTGCCCACGAAGACGTGGAAACCGTGGAAACCGGTGGCCATGAAGAAGGTCGCGCCGTAGATCGAATTCTTGAAGTCGAACGGGGCGTGCATGTATTCGTAAACCTGCACGGTGGAGAACAGCACGCCAAGCGCAACGGTGAGCACCAGACCCGATATCAGGCCCTTGCGGTCATTGTGCAGCAGAGCATGATGCGCCCAGGTGACACAGGTGCCCGACAGCAGCAGGATGACGGTGTTGTAGAGCGGCAGATGCCATGGATCGATGACTTCGATGCCCTTGGGCGGCCATTGTCCGCCGGTATATTCGAGACGCGACGCCTGAATAGCTTCATGGGGGAAGAGGCTGGCATCGAAATATGCCCAGAACCATGCGACGAAGAACATCACCTCTGAGGCGATGAACATGATCATGCCGTAACGCAGATGCAGCGAAACGACGCGGGTGTGATTGCCTTCGCGGCCTTCCTTGATCGTATCCGCCCACCACGCATACATGGTGTAGAGCACGATGACGAGACCGATATAGAACAGCCAGGGATTGGCGAGTTCCGCGCCGAACAGCTTGAAGGAGCCCCCCGACAGGTAACGCATGTAACAAACGCCACCGAAAGTCAGGATGAAAGCGCCGATCGAGGCCAGAAGCGGCCAGGGGCTTGGATCGATAATGTGGTAATCGTGGTTCTTCTGATGCGTGTCTGCCATTGCGACAATCCCCTGGTGTCTCTTCCCTGATCCGGCCTCGGCAAAGGCCGGATCTCCTCTCACAATTTGCTTTCGCCAGATTCGGTTTTTACCGGCAAGGACGCAACCGGTTTTTCGGTTTTGGCCGGATAAAACGTATAGGACAGCGTTAAAGTATGAATGCTCTTGGTCTCGCGCGCCGTGGCGATGTCAGGATCGACGAAGAACACCACCGGCATTTCCAGCGTTTCGCCGGGCTGCAGCGTCGTTTCGGTGAAGCAGAAGCACTCCACCTTGTTGAAATAGGCGCCGGCTTCCATGGGCGTGACGTTGAAGACCGCCGTGCCCGTGGTCGCCACCGGTGAACGGTTCGTCGCCTTGAAGGTCACCTGCACCGTTTCGCCGATCTTCGGCGTGACCTTCCTGTCGACCGGCTGGAAATCCCAGTTGAGGCCGTTCGACGTATTGGCGTCAAAGGTGACGTTGATGGTCTTGTCGAGGATCACATCGGAATATTGCTCGACGCGCTGGGTCGTGCCGTTGTAACCGGTGACACGGCAGAACAGCGTATAAAGCGGCACGGCGGCGTAGGCCATGCCGATCATGGCGCAGAAAAACACCAGACAGAGCACGAGGATGGAGCGATTGCTCACCCGTTGCCGCTCGGTCCCCGTTGTCTGCGCTTCCATATTCGCCATATCCTCCTCCTTCCCCCTCGATCAGCCCGTCAGTGCGAACCGATCTTGATGATGGTGATGATGTAGAATAGCACCACCAGACCGGCGAGCAGGACGCCGAGCGCAATATTGCGCCCGCGTCTCGATTTTTTCTGCGCCGCGCTCAGTTCCACCGTTTCCATCACAGGACTCCCGACATGACGGCCTTCAGGGCCGGCGCGAAATGATCGGCCAGAAGGCCGGAGAAAATCGCAAAAAGGTAAAGCACCGAATAAGCGAACATTTTCTTGGCCGGCAACATCTTTTCGTCACCCTCCGGCATGCGCCGGACATCGAGCGAACAGTATACGAAGATGGCGCTCAGCACTGCCGCGAAAATACCGTAACCGGCGCTTGCCAGACCAGTGAAATAAGGCGCGACGGCTGCGGCTGTGGTCAACACCGCATAACAGATCATCTGGTTCTTGGTGGAGCGCTCGCCAGCAACATTCGGCATCATCGGAATGCCAACGGCGCCATAATCACGCATCTTGAACAGGGCCAGCGCCCAGAAATGCGCAGGCGTCCACAGGAAGATGATGAGGAACAGGATGATGCTGTCCAGCGAAACGCCGCCGGTGACGCAGGCCCAGCCAAGCATGGGCGGGAAAGCGCCTGCCGCGCCGCCGATCACGATGTTCTGCGGCGTCGAGCGTTTCAGCCACATCGTATAGATGACAGCATAAAAGAAGATGGTGAAGGCCAGAAGACCGGCCGAGAACCAGTTGATCGCAAGGCCGAGAATGACTACCGAGAAGGCCGACAGCGTCAGGCCAAAGGCCAGCGCCTCGCGCGGGGTGATACGGCCGGACGGGATCGGTCGCCTGGCGGTGCGGCTCATGACGGCATCGATATCGGCATCGTACCACATGTTGAGCGCACCGGACGCGCCCGCGCCGACGGCGATGCAGAGAATAGCGATGATGCCGAGTATCGGGTTGATTTCACCCGGCGCCAGCACGAGGCCCGCAAAGGCCGTGAAGACCACGAGCGACATGACGCGCGGTTTCAGCAATTCGAAATAATCGCGCGCGCCGGCTTCCGAGAGTTCGGAGCTTTCCGCGCCCAGCATTTCGCGATTGTCGATAACGGTCATTTCCTGTCCTGCTTCCTTCGAACGCCGCCTGTCGCGACATTCCCTGCATCGGCCGGAAACACGAGTGAGAGTTCCGGAATGCGCGATGCGTCGATCCATGGGTCCCGAACGTCACGGCCTGACCGGCAGCCGGTTCAACCGATGCCATCTGCCCGGCCTTACGCCGTGTCTTGCCGCCATTCGTCTGCGCTTGCCATTCATAAAGGCCAAAACTGGCATTTATCATATCCCGGCGCATGTATCACGCTGGAAGGCAAGCATCGCTTGGACAAAATGTCACGCGGCAGTAAAGGCAGCCCGTTCAGGAAAACGGCACGGGCCTGACCGTGCCGCCCTCTTTCTCAGCGCTCGGGACCCGCGAGCCTTACCGCGCGTCCCGATCCGTGCATCAGCGAATGCGCGGAAGCTGTTCCCACTGGTGGTACGGCGGCGGGGAAGACAGCTGCCATTCGAGCGTCGTCGCGCCTTCACCCCAGGGATTGTTGCCGGCGATCCGCTTCTTGGCGAAAGCTTCCCAGACACCGAAAAGGAAGATCAGCACGCCGACGGCCGAGATATAGGACCCGTAGGACGACACCAGGTTCCAGCCGGCATAGGCATCTGGATAATCGATGTAACGGCGCGGCATGCCGGCAAGGCCGAGGAAGTGCTGCGGGAAGAAGATCAGGTTCACACCGACGAACATGACCCAGAAATGCAGTTTTCCGATGAACTCGCTGTACATGTAGCCGGAAATCTTCGGGAACCAGTAATACCAGCCGGCGAAGATCGCAAAGACGGCGCCGAGCGACAGAACGTAGTGGAAATGGGCCACCACGTAATAGGTATCGTGCAGCGAGCGGTCGAGACCGGCATTGGCGAGCTGGACGCCCGTAACGCCACCGACCGTGAACAGGAAGATGAAGCCGATTGCCCAGACCATTGGTGTCGAGAAGGTCAGCGAGCCGCCCCACATCGTCGCGATCCACGAGAAAATCTTGATGCCTGTCGGCACCGCGATGACCATGGTTGCGAAGACGAAGTAGCGTTGTGCTTCCAGCGACAGGCCAACCGTGTACATGTGGTGCGCCCAGACGATGAAGCCGACCGCGCCGATCGCAACCATGGCGTAAGCCATGCCGAGATAACCGAAGACGGGCTTCTTCGAGAAGGTGGACACGATGTGGCTGATGATGCCGAAGCCGGGCAGGATCAGGATGTACACTTCCGGATGGCCGAAGAACCAGAACAGGTGCTGATAGAGGATCGGGTCACCGCCGCCTTCCGGCGAGAAAAATGCCGTGCCGAAATTGCGGTCCGTCAGAAGCATGGTGATGCCGCCCGCCAGAACCGGCAGCGAAAGCAGCAGCAGGAACGCAGTGACGAGCACCGACCAGGCGAAAAGTGGCATCTTGTGCAGCGTCATGCCCGGGGCGCGCATGTTGAGGATGGTGGTGATGAAGTTGATCGCACCGAGGATCGACGACGCGCCCGAAACGTGCAGCGCAAAGATCGCCAGATCCACGGCCGGTCCGGGCATGCCGTTTGTCGACAGAGGCGGATACATGGTCCACCCGCCGCCGACACCATAAGCACCCGCCGGCCCTTCGACGAAGAGTGACAGAATGAGGAGGATGAAGGCCGGAACGATCAGCCAGAAGGAGATGTTGTTCAGGCGCGGGAAAGCCATGTCCGGCGCACCGATCATGATCGGGATCATCCAGTTGGCGAAACCGCCGATCAGCGCCGGCATGACCATGAAGAAGATCATGATCAGGGCGTGTGCGGTGGTGAACACGTTGAACATGTGCTTGCCGCCATCGATGGCAGCGTCGCCCTCAAAGCCGTAGACCATGGAGGCCAGACCGTGGAAAATCTGGATGCCCGGCTCCTGCAGTTCCATGCGCATGACGACGGAAAGCCCGCCGCCGACGATGCCGGCCATGATCGCAAAGATCAGGTAGAGCGTGCCGATGTCCTTATGGTTGGTGGACAGGAACCAGCGGGCGAAGAAGCCCGGCGTATGAGAATGATGTGCATCATGCGAATGATCGTCATGCGCGTGCCCATCATGTGCGGAATGACCATGCGAGTGATGATCGTCGTGTGCGGAAGGTCCAGCCATTGTCCTCACTCCAGAATCAGTTGGTTTCGTTGGCGGCCACGTCGACTGTGCGCGGAGCGCCATCGACAGAGGCCATCAGCGCCCGGTTCGCGCCGTTCAGGTCAGAACCGGCGGCGGCGAGCCAGGTGTTGTACTGCTGTTCGGAAACCACCCGAATGGCGATGGGCATGAAGGCGTGATCCTTGCCGCAAAGCTCGGAACACTGGCCGTAATAAAGGCCTTCTTTTTCCGCCTTGAACCAGGTTTCGTTCAGGCGGCCCGGAACAGCGTCGATCTTGACGCCGAAAGCCGGCATGGCGAAGGAATGGATCACATCCGTCGGCGCGGCGGTGACGAGCAGGCGAACGGTCTTGCCGACCGGGACAACCATTTCATTGTCTACTGCGAGAAGACGCGGATAGCGGGCCTTGTCCTCCTTGCCGGCGGCGGCGCGATCCTGATCCTTCAGCATGTAGCTGTCGAAGGAGACCGGCTCGGCGCCCTCGGCAGCCGTATATTCGTAGCTCCACAGCCACTGCGTGGCGGTCGCCTTCAGCGTCACGTCGGGGTTTTCCGGCTGCGTGAGCTGCGCGTTCAAAAGATTGAACGACGGGAAAGCAAGGAACAGGAGAATGAGAACCGGCGCCAGCGTCCAGACCACTTCGATTGCCGTGTTGTGGCTGGTCTTCGAAGGCACGGGATTGGCCGAGGCGCGGAATTTCAGAACGACGACGATGAGCAGCGCAAGAACGAAAAGCGTAACCGGAACAATGAACCAGAGCGTATATTGTTCGAACCAGCGTATTTCGTGCATGATCGGCGTGGCGGCCTCCTGCATGCCCATTTGCCAATGCACCGGCTGATCGGCGTGGGCGCCGACAGCCGTGAGCAGACAGGTCATCCCCGCCAGTGCTGCGTAAATCCTATTCCTCACGGTACCCTCTCCCTCACGCGCCTGATCCAGATCAATCACAGGCGCAGAATCCATGCTAATGGTAATAACTTCAAACCACAGTTTGCCCTCTGCCGCAATATGCGTCACGCCACGGATGCGCCCCAATTTTGCCATTGATCAATCCACGCGCGACTTTCCTGCAGCCTGTGCGCCGGCTCGTCTGCCGAAGACGATTTCGCGACGAAAAAATGCGGCAAGCCCCGTCTTCCAGCCGGTTTGATCGCGGGATGACGACCGATGCCGCGAACAAATCCGGCTGCCATCAGGACCGACAGGTCCTATTTCCGCCCAACTCGGCTGGAATTGAAAGCCCGAGGCTTTTTTTTCCGGATTATGGCGTCAAAATAGCCGCACTGATTCGAATCCCAGAGGTATCCATGCGTCTTTCCCCGCTCGCGCGCACTTTTCTTGCCGCCGCCGGTCTTGCCATCATCGCCCCCGCCGCCGCGGCGCTGGCGCAACAGCCGCAGCCCGGAACGCCGAAGTCGACGCATGGCGCATGGTCTGTCATCTGTGACAAGCCGGCGGGCGCTTCGGAAGAACAATGCGCCCTGATGCAGAACGTGATTGCCGACGACCGCCCGGAAGTCGGTCTTTCAGTGGTGGTGCTGAAGACGGCCGACCGCAAGTCGCGCATCCTCCGCATCCTCGCACCGCTGGGCGTGCTTCTGAAGGACGGCATGGAACTCTATATCGACAATAACAATATCGGCCGCGCCTATTTCACCCGCTGCTTCTCCGAAGGCTGCTATGTGGAAGTTGATATTGACGACGAGTTGCTGAAGGTTCTGCGCGCCGGCAAGAACGCCGTTTTTGCACTGCGTGAATCCGTCGATCAGGACCGCGTCGGCATTCCGATCGAACTGACGGGGTTTGCCGAAGGTTACGACGCGCTTCCTTGAAGCCTGCCGTACCGGACAGCCTTGCGTCCGCCCGCTCCAGTGCCTAAATCGGTCATGAACGATATTGACTGGAGCCTCCTATGACCGACGATCTTGTAAAACTCTTCGATTGCGACGAAACGCAATTGCGCAAGCTCGTCGGCGAGGCCCTCGCCGGCGCTGACGATGGCGAGCTTTTCATCGAACATGCGCAGGCCGAGTCGCTGACTTTCGATAATGGCCGGCTCAAGGGCGGTTCCTTCAATACAGACCAGGGTTTCGGCCTGCGGGCGGTCGCCGGCGAGACGGTGGGTTACGCCCATGCGGGCGAGCTTTCGCAAAGCGCGCTGAAACGTGCATCGGATGCGGTCAGCGCAGTGACGAGAGGTTATTCCGGCTCCTATGCCGCCGCACCGCAGCGCACCAACAAGAAGCTCTATGGCGACGAGAACCCCATCGGCAGCCCGAGCTTCGAAGAGAAGGTGAAGCTTCTCACCGATATCGATGCCTATCTGCGTGACAAGAACACCAATGTCCGGCAGGTGACGGCGACGATTTCCGCAAGCTGGCAGGTGGTTGACATTCTGCGCGCCGATGGCCACCGCGTCAGTGACGTCAGGCCGATGACCCGCATCAACATCTCCGTCGTGGCGGGTGAAGGCGATCGGCAGGAAAGCGGCTCCTATGGCATTGGCGGCCGGGTCGGTTTCGGCGATTTCATCACAGAAGAAAACTGGCAGCGCGGCGCCGATGAGGCTTTGCGTCAGGCGCTCGTCAACCTCACCGCCATCGATGCCCCGGCCGGCACGATGGATGTGGTGCTGGGCTCCGGCTGGCCGGGTGTGATGCTGCATGAGGCCGTGGGTCACGGTCTGGAAGGCGATTTCAACCGCAAGAAGACGTCCGCATTCGCCGGCCTAATGGGCGAAATGGTCGCCGCGCCCGGCGTGACCGTGGTGGACGACGGCACTATCGACAGCCGCCGCGGCTCGCTGACCGTGGACGATGAAGGCACCCCTTCCGGTTACAACGTGCTGATCGAGAACGGCAGGCTGGTGGGCTACATGCAGGACCGCCAGAACGCCCGGCTGATGGGTGCGACCCCCACCGGCAACGGTCGCCGTCAGGGTTATGCCTATGTGCCGATGCCGCGCATGACCAATACCTACATGCTGTCGGGCGACAAGACGCCGGAAGAGATCATCGCCTCCGTCAAGAAGGGCATCTATGCCGTCTCCTTCGGCGGCGGCCAGGTCGATATCACCTCGGGTAAATTCGTGTTCGGCTGCACCGAGGCCTATCTCATCGAAAACGGCAAGATCGGCGCGCCGGTGAAGGGCGCCATGCTGATCGGCAACGGGCCGGATGCGATGAAGCGCGTCTCGATGATCGGCAATGATTCGAAACTCGATACCGGCATCGGCAATTGCGGCAAGGCCGGGCAATGGGTGCCTGTTGGCGTCGGCCAGCCGCATCTGCGCATGGACCAGATCACCGTGGGCGGCACGAAGGCGTAAATCTCCCGACCCTGCGTGTAACGACTGTTAATGCGTATCTGTAGCGCGGATAAAGTGATGTAACGGTGCATCCCTACACCCGTCATTCCGGCCTTGAGCCGGAATCCAGCCGATGCGCGTCGGCGCGGCGGGAAGACTCTTTTCAGCCCAAGGACTTGGGCTGGCTGGATTCCGGCTCAAGGCCGAAATGACGGAAGAAAGAGTTGCAGCCACACTGAGCCTGTCGGCGCCTCGTCAGCCCATGACCGCACACATGGCTGCCATGATGCGGTTTCCTCTGGTGTGCAGCCGCGAAGACGGTAAGATCACTCTTACCGCAGGCCTTACGCCCACACTGGGCTGCGTAGCAAAGGAGACCATGACCATCATACGAAATGCCCTCGTTCCTGAACTTGCCGTCAGCGACTGGCAGAAAAGCCGCGCATTTTATTGCGACCTGATCGGTTTTCATGTGGTCTATGAGCGCCCCGAAGAGGGCTTTACCTATCTGGCGCTGGGGGAAGCCCAGCTGATGATCGACCAGATTGGCGCGACGCGGACATTCGTGACTGATAATGCCGTGCTCGAATTTCCGTTTGGCCGCGGCATGAACCTGCAGCTTGCCGTCCCCTCGCTGCAACCCATTCTTTCCCGGCTGGAGCGATCCTCCATCGACCTCGTCATGCCGCTGGAAGAAAAATGGTACAGGCGCGGCACGGTCGAAGTGGGCAACCGGCAGTTCATCGTCGCCGATCCCGATGGTTACCTGATCCGTCCGTTCGAGAGCCTTGGCGAACGCCCTTTCCGGTTCGGTTGAGCCATGCTGCCTTTTCTCCCGCGGGCCGTGGTTTTCGACATGGACGGATTGCTGATCGAGAGCGAGCGGCTCTATCGCGATTCATTTCTGGCGGCTTCGGAAGAAGGCGGCCACGGCATGAGGGTGGAGACCTATCAGAAGGTCTGCGGCAGCCCGTGGGACGTCATCACCAGCACCATTTTTGCTGATTATGGCGCGGATTTTCCCATCGACAGTTTTCGAGACGCCTGGCTCCGGCATCTTGGCGTGATGATGGCTGGTGGCGTGGCGTTGAAGCCGGGCGTCACTGAGATCCTCGACCTTCTCGACAGCCTCGATATCCGCCGCGCCATCGCCACCTCGTCGCGGCACGATTCGGTGACGCGCCATCTTGGGCCCCACGATCTTCTCAAACGCTTCGACACAATTGTCGCGCGCGGCGACTATACGGAGCCGAAACCGGCGCCCATGCCCTATCTGACAGCCGCGCGACGACTGTCCCTCGATCCCGGGCGCTGTCTTGCCCTGGAGGATTCCTACTCGGGTGTACGCTCGGCGACATCGGCGGGCATGATGACGATCATGGTGCCTGACGTTGCACCGCCGACCGAGGAAATGCGGGAGAAATGCGTGGCCGTCGCCAGCGACCTGCATATGGTGGCCGACCTTCTGCAAAAAGCGCAGGCCTGAGTGGAATGAAAATCGGGCTGGGGGCGCGAGACGGCGTCATACGTGCTTCGCGATTTGACGTCATGATGAAACGCATGTCGGGCTGGGGCGCCGCTACTGGGCAAACGGCTCTGCCGGCGTATCCATAACCGGGGTGCCTGTCGCCGTGTCACTCATAACGCTGATACTGCTGGTTCTGTCCCTGTTCCAGATTGCGCTCGCCGCCGGCGCCCCTTTCGGCGGCCTTGCCTGGGGCGGCGCGCACACGGTATTGCCGGGACGGCATAGGATAGCCAGCGCAGCGACACCGCTCATTTATGCGCTTTTCGCGTCCTTCCCGCTACAAAAGGCGGGTTGGGCCGACATCTGGCCGTCTGGCTGGGTTGAACCTGGAATCTGGATCATCGCCTGTTACATGGCGGTGAGCATCGGATTGAACGCCATGTCGAAAAGCCGCCCGGAGCAGCTGGTCATGGCTCCTGTGGCTGCCGCTCTTGCGATCCTGTTCTTTGTCATCGCGTTCTCCTAGCGGATCGCGCAGGCGCGACGCAGCAGGATCGAATGGTCCTCGGCGGAGCGTCAGGCCCCCGGCTTGAAGCGCCACTTGCGTTCTATCGAATTTTCGAGATCGAGACCGTTGCGATGCGCCAGCAGCAGTACGTGGCCGAGCAGATCGGCGGTTTCGTCAGCCAGATCACGCTTCATCTCCTCTTCGCTTCTGCCCCTGCTGCGCCCCCGCCCCGTCAGCCGGTTCCAGGCCTGCGTCACCTCGCCCACCTCCTCCTGAAGCTTCAGCATGAACCAGTCGGGATCACGGGCGATCCCGTTTTCATCGGCATATTTCTGCGAGGCAGCCTCGAACTGGCGCATCATGGACAGAAGCATTTGTTCATCCTTTGTTCGTGATATCCAACTCTAATCACGATTCTCCGGCAGCGTCGATTCGAAAGCGCTTATGGACGGCGGATGGAGCGTCTGCCGGGCCACCCTTGGCCCGGCGCTGTTTGATTTGCTGCTTAAACAGGCAGGCGCCAATGGCGCGGCATGACGCCCTTAGGGGTACATGCGGACCTTGGACCAGGCACCGTCTGGCGTGTCGCGGCGGAATTCGATGCGGTCATGCAGGCGGAACTTGCGGTCATGCCAGAATTCGATGCTGACGGGGCGAATGCGGAAACCGGACCAATGGGACGGGCGCGGAATATCGCCGATCGCATATTTGGCGGTATATTCAGCCACCGCCTTTTCCAGCGCGAAACGGCCTTCCAGCGGCCGTGACTGCTTGGAGGCCCAGGCGCCGATGCGGCTGCCGCGCGGCCGGGAGGCGTAATAGGCATCCGCCTCCTCGTCGCTCACGATCTCCACCTCGCCGCGCAGGCGCACCTGACGTCGCAGGCTCTTCCAGTGAAAACACATGGCCGCTTTTTTCTGGCCGAGGATCTCCCGGCCCTTCTGGCTTTCGAAATTCGTGTAGAACACGAAGCCGCGGTCATCGACGCCTTTCAGCAGCACCATGCGCACATTCGGCAGGCCATTTTCGTCCACGGTGGCAAGTGCCACCGCGTTCGGATCGTTGATCTCGGAAGCCGTCGCATCCTTCAGCCATTCGGCAAAAAGCGTGAAAGGTTCATTTTCTTCCGTGAAGTCACTGGATGTTAACCCCGTTTCCGACATATTGACTAAAATGCTCCCGAGCTGATTTGGACCCCAGAGATGATCTCTGGTGAAAGATGGTGACCGTCATAGCAAAGTCGAACAGTCGAACAAAGAGCCTCCTTTCGTCGGTAGCGGAAGTTTCCGCCGTCGTGTCGATGCTTGCGGTGCTGAGCGGATGCGTCAGCCTCGATCTGTTCGGCGGCGACAAGGTTGACCGCTCGCTTTCCACTGCCTCCGTGCCGAACCAGCAGAATGGCAGCGCCCAGACCGACGATGTGACCATTCGCAATGCGGTGACATCGGCCGATCTCGCCAAACTTGCCGACCAGCCGCTGCCCTGGGCGAATGCCGCCACCGGCAGCGCCGGCGTCGTGACCGCCATTCACGAAGACAAATCAAGCGGTTTCGTCTGCCGCGATTTCAAGACGACGCGCCACTCCTTCGAAGGGGTGGCAGCTTATTCTGGACAGGCCTGCCTGTCGGAAACCGGCGAATGGTTGATGACCCGCTTCGAGCAGAAATAATCTGTTTACCCTTCCATGGGGAATAGGCGCGGCCCCGGTGCGTCGAACCTGCTCCGTAAAGGAGTGATTAGCAACTTATTGCAACAGTCGACGTTGATTAAACCGAGGGCGTGCAGGCGAATGATCGCGGGCACCCCTTTTCGGAGGGGTTAGCTTCAGGATTGCGCCATGACGGGCGGCAGGCGCCTGAGCCAACGTAACTGGTGTTTCGCATGCGCGATCCATATTCGATCCTCGGCGTAAAACGTGACGCCCGCCACGAGGAAATCAAGGCCGCCTGGCGCACGAAGGCGAAAACCGTTCATCCGGACGCCAATCGCGACGACCCCGATGCCTCGGCGCGATTCGCCGAGATCGGACAGGCCTACGACCTTCTGAAAGACCCGAAAAAGCGCGATCTCTACGATCAGGCCCGCAAGGCTGCAGAAAAAAAGCAGCGCGATCAGACCATCATGCAGCAGCGGGAGGCCGCGCGCGAGGCGGCTGAGCGCGCCAGGGCGGCCGAAAAGCTGATGGAAGAACTGGCCCGGGCGGACGCCCGCAACCGGACGCAGACCGGCCAGAAAACCGACGCCAGGACGGAAAGTGCCGAAGACATCGTCGAGCGGATTTTCGGCGCGGAGGCACAGAACGATCCCAAGGTACAGCAGGCGGCGGAAGCGGCAAAGGCTGCCGCAAGCGCCGCAAGAGCCGATGCGCCTGCCGCCGGCGAGGCCGCCCAGTCCGGCGCTGGCGATGACAGGGCGGCGCCCGTCTCGCTTGCCGCCAATCTCTTCAGCGCTCTAGTACGCCGGTTCCGCACGCCGCAACCAGCTCCCGAAAAGGCGCCCGATATCACGGCGGAGGCCATCGTCACGGTCGCCGATCTGCTGGAGCAAAAGTGGATTACCGTATCGCTTGCCGATGAACGAGAGGTTCGCTTCCAGCTGGAAGCCGGCATGACCGACGGACATGTGGTGCGGCTGAAAGGACAGGGGCTGAAGCTTCCGAACATGGCCCGCGGCGATCTCGCCGTGACATTGCTGACCGCGCGCGAGGACGCGTTTTCCCTTCGTGGCTTCGATATCCACACGACGTTGCCGATCTCGCTCAGCGATGCGGTTCTGGGCTGCGAAGCAAAGGTCAAGACGCCGCTTGGCGAGGAAAACATCACCATTCCAGCCTGGTCAGGCTCGGACCGCGCGCTCAGGATTGCCGGCAAGGGTCTTGCCGACGGCAATGGCGGCTCCGGCGATCTCGTCATCGAATTGCGCATCGTCCTGCACGAGAAGCCCGATGAAAAGGTGACGGACCTGATGCGCCACATGCGCGAAGGCCTTTATTTGTGAAAGTTTTGCGAATAACCGGGACAACGCACCCTTTGTTACGTTCCCTAACAGTTGATGATCCTTGGCAATCTTGAACAGGATTGCAGCCTATGCCATAGGCAGGACCGATCAAAAGTACTAGGGAGCATAAAATGGCTCAGGCATCCGGCCTCATGGCTGGCAAACGCGGCCTCATCATGGGTGTCGCCAATAATCGTTCCATCGCTTGGGGCATCGCCAAGGCCTGCGCCGACGCGGGCGCGGAAGTGGCTCTCACCTGGCAGGGCGATGCGCTGAAGAAGCGTGTCGAGCCGCTGGCCCAGGAACTCGGCGCCTTCATGGCCGGTCACTGCGATGTGACCGATCTCGAGACGATCGATGCGGTTTTTGCCAGCCTGGAAAAGCACTGGGGCAAGATCGACTTCGTCGTGCACGCCATTGCCTTTTCCGACAAGGATGAGCTGACCGGCCGTTACCTCGATACCAGCCGCGACAATTTCAACCGCACCATGGACATTTCCGTCTTCTCGCTGGCCGCCGTTGCCAAGCGGGCGGAGCCCGTCATGAATGACGGTGGTTCGATCGTGACGCTCACCTATTACGGCGCCGAAAAGGTGATGCCAAACTACAACGTCATGGGCGTGGCCAAGGCCGCGCTTGAGGCAAGCGTGCGTTACCTCGCCGTCGACCTCGGCAATCGCGGCATCCGCGTCAATGCCGTTTCCGCCGGCCCTATCAAGACGCTCGCTGCTTCCGGCATCGGCGACTTCCGTTACATTCTCAAGTGGAACGAATATAATGCGCCGCTGAAGCGCACCGTTTCGATCGAGGAAGTCGGCAAGTCGGCGCTTTACCTGCTCTCCGACCTTTCGACCGGCGTGACCGGCGAAATCCACCATGTCGATTCCGGTTACCACACCATCGGCATGAAGGCGGTGGATGCGCCTGACATTTCGGTGGTGAAGGACTGACGACAACCGGGAATGCTTGAAACTGGGGTATCGCCTTGCTCGTCTATGTGATCCGGCACGGACAAACGGACTGGAATGCGATACGCCGGCTTCAGGGCCAGAAAGACATTCCGCTCAATGATTTCGGCCGCCAGCAGGCGGTCGGCAATGGTCTGCTTCTCGCCCGCCTCCTGGGGGATCAGGCCGCGGATTTCGATTATGTAGCAAGCCCGCTCGGGCGTACGCGCGAGACAATGGAACTGATGCGCGGCGCGATGGGGCTCGATCCCAAGGCCTATCGCACCGACGACCGCCTCATCGAAGTTTCCTTCGGTGACTGGGAAGGGCAGACGTTGCCCGAGCTCAAGAAGGAATTTCCGGACCGGGTGAAGGCGCGCAAGGCCAACAAGTGGGATTTCATTCCCCCCGGCCAGGATGCCGAAAGCTATGAAATCCTCTCCTGGCGCATCGGCGCATGGCTCTCCTCCGTGGAGCGGCCGACCGTCTGCGTCTGCCATGGCGGCGTCATCCGCTCGATTTTCAGACTTGTTTCAGGCATGGACAAGGATGAGGCGTCGCGGACGCAAATCCCGCAGGACCAGATTTTGAAGGTCGAGATCGACAGGAACAGCGTCGAGTGGATTTCCTAGGGGCTGGCAGCTTTCCTATGATTGGCAGGACGTCGCAGCTTGTTTCTTCTCTCTCCCGGGGAGAAGGTGGCCCGAAGGGTCGGATGAGGGGGCAACGTTGCCGGATTTCGGAAAGCTTGCTCCCTCATCCCGCTGCCGCGGACTTCTCCCCGTCGGGGAGAAGAAACAGGTGGCACCCGCTCGTTTCACAAAGGAGGTTTTGACTTGGTAGGCGGCTGCTTACTCCACAACCTGCAGATCGTCGACCACACGTTTCCCATCCACTTCCGTGTAGAAGACAACGACCTTCACGCCCGCTTTCAGACCTTCGAAATTGAATTCTTCCGGCACACGATAGGTCTTGCCGTCGTTCAGCGTGATACTCAGACCGTTCGCGTCGATCTTGCTGATCGTGCCTTCCACGTCGACGCTCTGGGCGAAGCCGTTGATCGGCATCAGGAGGTTGGCGGTGGCCAGAAGGGCGGCAATCATCATACGCATCGATCTAGCTTTCGTGGATTTGCGTGAAAACCTTACATGCATGAAGAATTGCCTTTCGAATGTGGCGGAAATTGCCCGCAACCATGACATTTTCGGCCCAATTGATGAACGGATTTCAAATCCTGTTCAAGCCGTTAGTGATTTTTACACCGCATTTTCCGGCAATATTGGAAAACTCGGGTTTAGGGTGGAAAACCCCGGCTCTTTTACAATTTCGTCATCTCAAAAAACCGTCGATCCGGTCGAATCACTTTCCGTCGCCCATGGCGGGACTGTCGTTTTTCGTCCTTTCGCAAGTCGTGGACGGTACGTCACCTTCTTATCGCGTTTGCGATGAAAGAAAGGCTTTTGCCTTGCCCGGATTTTCCACTAAGACAAATCCGCTTGTTTTAAACGGCGCTGTCCACAGGCGCCCCGTTTTCCGGTTTGAGAATTATGTCGCATAACAGTTTCGGTCATCTTTTCCGCGTTACCACCTGGGGAGAAAGCCACGGGCCGGCACTTGGCTGCGTGGTGGATGGTTGCCCGCCCGGCATCCGGTTTACCCTTGCGGAGGTGCAGCACTGGATGGACAAGCGCAAGCCGGGCCAGAGCCGCTTCGTCACCCAGCGGCGCGAGGACGATATCGTCAAGGTCCTTTCCGGCGTCATGCTGGATGAGGACGGCGAGACGATGACGACAACAGGCACGCCGATTTCCATGCTGATCGAAAATACCGACCAGCGCTCCAAGGATTATGGCGAGATCGCCAGGCGTTTCCGCCCCGGACATGCGGATTTCACCTATGACCTGAAATATGGCATTCGCGATTATCGCGGCGGTGGTCGCTCCTCCGCGCGCGAGACGGCGGCGCGTGTCGCTGCCGGCGCAATCGCGCGAAAGGTGGTACCCAGCCTCAACGTGCGCGGCGCGCTGGTGCAGATCGGCAAACACAGGATCAACCGCGACAACTGGGATTGGGATCAGGTCGATCAGAACCCGTTCTTCTGCCCTGATGCCGCCATGGTGCCCGTCTGGGAAGAATATCTCGACGGCATCCGCAAGGCCGGTTCGTCCATTGGCGCCGTTGTCGAAGTGATCGCCGAAGGCGTTCCGGCGGGTATCGGCGCACCGATCTACGCCAAGCTTGACCAGGATATTGCCTCCAGCCTGATGTCGATCAACGCCGTCAAGGGCGTGGAGATCGGTGAGGGTTTCGCCTCCGCCGAGCTTTCCGGCGAGGAGAATGCCGATGAAATGCGCATGGGCAATGACGGCAGGCCGATCTTCCTCTCCAATCATGCCGGCGGCATTCTGGGTGGCATTGCGACCGGCGAGCCCGTCATCGCGCGCTTTGCCATCAAGCCGACCTCGTCAATCCTGACCGAGCGCCAGTCGATCGATGCCGATGGCAACAATGTCGACGTGCGCACCAAGGGACGCCACGACCCCTGCGTCGGCATTCGTGCCGTGCCGATCGGCGAAGCGATGGTGGCCTGCACCGTTGCCGACCATTATCTGAGGGATCGCGGCCAGACCGGCCGGTTGAAGTGAGGTATTTCCGCCATGGCCTATGACCAGAAACGCGTTGTCGATGCCATCCGCGCTTTCGAAGCCGGTGAAATCGTTGTCGTGACCGATGATGATGACCGTGAGAACGAGGGCGATCTGATCATTTCAGCGGTCCACTGCACGGCAGAAAAGATGGCTTTCATCGTGCGCCACACGTCAGGCATCGTCTGCGCCCCCATGCCGCGCGAAGAAGCCAAGCGCCTGAACCTCAATGCCATGGTGGCCGAAAATGACAGCGCCCATACCACGGCCTTCACCGTCAGCGTCGATTTCAAGCACGGCACCACAACGGGCATTTCCGCCGATGACCGCACGCTGACGGTGCGCAATCTCGCCAATCCCAATGTCGGAGCCGCCGATTTTACCCGGCCCGGACACATTTTCCCGCTGATTGCCCGTGAGGGCGGCGTCCTGATGCGCTCGGGACATACGGAAGCCGCCGTCGACCTCTGCAAGCTGGCAGGCCTGCCGCCGATCGGTGTCATCTGCGAACTCGTCAATGACGACGGCACCGTGACGCGTGGACCGCAGGTCACTGCCTTTGCGGAAAAACATCAGCTCAAGCAGGTGTCGGTTGCCGATCTCATCGCCTACCGCCAGCGCAAGGAAACGCTGGTGGAGATGGAATCCTCCTTCACCATCGAAACGCCCTTCGGCCCGGCAAGAGCGCAGACCTATTCCCTTCCCTGGGACCGGATGCAGCACATGGCGGTGATTTTCGGCGACATCAGGGACGGTGTCGACATTCCCGTGCGCCTGCACCCGGAAAACGTCGCTGACGACGTGTTCGGCGACCGCCAGCCGGTGCGGCACTACATGCAGAAGATCGCCGAGGAAGGCCGCGGCGTCATCGTCTATCTGCGTGAAGGCTCCGTCGGCGTCGGCCAGGTTGCGGGGCGGCGCAAGGCGCGCGACCCGGACGAGGCACACGCCCAGGCCCGCTCGCGGGAAAACGAATGGCTGGAAATCGGTCTCGGCGCGCAAATCCTCAAAGACCTCGGCATCAGCTCGATCAAGCTGATGACCACGCGCGAACGCCATTATGTCGGTCTCGAAGGATTCGGCATCAAGATTTCCGCGACGGATATCGGGTGAGCTTGGGTTTTGCCTGGTCTCGCCGCGCAATTGTGAGGCGAGCGGGTGAAGCATTTTTCTTCTCCCTGCCGGGGAGAAGTCCACGGCAACGGGATAAGAGGGCTAGCTCTCCGTAAATCTCTACCGTTGCCCCCTCATCCGACCCTTTGGGCCACCTTCTCCCCTGCGGGGAGAAGAAATATGCCGCAACGCCGCGCTACAATGGGGTATCACGGATCGGTAACCTTGAGTCCGAGGGCACCTCTCTCGCAATCATCCGTGCGAAAAACTCAGTTGTCCTCCCGCCAGCCCTCCAGATAGTTCACGCTCTCGACCCCTGTGAACTTCGCAAGCCGCGACAATTCCGCATCGAGCTTTTCCAGCCGCCCGGCCGAAGCGCGCACGCCGGGCTCGAGCCACAGGCGGCGTACATCCAGAGTGCTGCCTTTGCGCTCCGCCTTCATGTCGATGCGACCGATCAGACGGTCGCCTTCCAGAAGCGGAAAAACATAATAGCCATATTGCCGCTTCGGCTCCGGCACGAAGACCTCGATGCGATAATAAAAGCCGAATAGCCGCTCCGTGCGGTTTCGGTCACGCAGCAAAGGGTCGAAGGGGCTCAGCACGCGAACGCGGGAGGACGGTTCCGGTACGTCCGTCAGGTCGGCAGTGAAATCGGCAAAGGCATAGGACTGGCGGGCAGTATCGCCGTCACTTGCGAGAAGCGAGACCTCGCACAATTCATCGCGATGGTTTTTGACCCAGTCTCTCGCCTCCTGCGGCGTCACTAGATCGAAAAACGCGGCGATTTCGCCATGCGTGGCGAAACCCAGCCGCTTCAGCGCCTCGCGGCAGGCCCAGTCGACGAATTCGGCGTGCTCCACTTCGGTCTCGTGATGCTCACCGGGAATGACCCGTTCGGCCAGATCATAGACCTTCTGGAAGTTCACACGGCCGGCAATTGCAAGCTTGCCGGTGTGCCAGAGATATTCGAGTGCGGTCTTGGAGGGATGCCAGTTCCACCAGCCACCGGACTGGTGTCCCTCCTCTTTAAGCTCCCGTGCCAGCACCGGCCCGGTTGCGGCGATGCGCTCCAGCGTTTCGCCGAACGCGGCATCGAAACCCTCACCGTGCCATTTGCGCCAGCGTTCCTGAATGATCGGCTCGCGGCGGCGGAAGCGGTGTTTCCAATAGGGATAAAATTCCGTCGGCAGGATGGAGGCATCATGCGTCCAGTGCTCGAAAAGGGCGTGGTCCTTTTCCAGCAGCGTGGTCAGATGGTTGCGCCTGTAGGTCTGGTTGCGGGAGAAAATAATCTGGTGATGGGCGCGCTCCACCGTGCCGATGCTGTCCACCTGCACGAAGCCGAGATCGGTGATGAGCTGCAGCAGCCCATCCTTGGAAAGCGCCTTGCCGGGCGGGGAGGAAAGGCCCTGCCGCGCCAGAAAAATCCGCCTTGCTGCTTCGTTCGAAACCTTGATCGTCATGGCCCAGAAGGTATGACGGCTTTTTCGCGAATGCAATGTTCTTTTTTTGTTCCTTGTTTCACTTCTGTTGATGACGGGATATAGAACCGGAAACGAGCGCGAGGATGTAAGTTTGGAAATCCGTTTCGATGCCGCCGGTGTCGTTTTCGAGGGCCGGCAGGTCCTGCAGCCGCTGTCTTTGACGTTGACGGAACGGCGTATCGGCGTAATCGGTCTCAATGGTTCCGGTAAGACCACCTTTGCCCGGCTGATCAACGGGCTGAACAAGCCAAGCGAGGGCAAGGTTTCGGTGAACGGTCTCGACACCGTGAGCGACGCCAGGGCCATCCTGCAGATGGTCGGTTTCATCTTCCAGAATCCCCAAAACCAGATCATCCTTCCGATCGTGCGCGACGATGTCGCCTTCGGGCTGAAGCGGCTCGGCCTCGGCAAGGCCGAAACTGAAAATCGGGTGAAGGTCGTTCTGGCCGGACTCGGCATCGCGCAGCTGGAAGACCGGCGCGCGCATGAGCTTTCCGGCGGTGAGCTACAGCTTGCAGCGCTTGCCGCCCTTCTGGTGACCGAACCGCAAATCCTCATTCTCGATGAGCCAACCAACCAGCTTGATCTCAAAAACCGCGCAATCGTGGAAAGAGCCATGGCGGCGCTGTCCCAGGCGCTGATTGTCATAACCCACGATCTGCCGTTGCTTCGGGGTTTCGACCGGGTGCTGGTTTTCCATGAGGGTGCGCTTATTGCAGATGCTGCACCTGAAGAGGCGGTGGCGTGCTATCTGGAGGTTGCGTCACGATGAAATCGCTGCATGTCGAGGGCACCGGCTGGCTTTACCGCGTCTCGCCGCGCCTCAGGCTTCTGACGCTCATGGGCTTCAGCATTGCATTGTTCCTCACCCGTGACTTGCTGGTTCTCGCATGCGCTATGGTTCTGGCCGCGCTAGTTCTGAGCGCGACGCGGCTGCCCCTCAAGGACATCGCCCTGCGGCTGCGGCCGGTGATGCTGACGATCTTCCTCGTCGCCGGCTTCAGCTATCTCCTGCTTCCGGCCCACGATGCCAGTGTCAATCTTATGCGGCTGACGGCACTTGCGTTGCTCGCCACCGCGGTCACCATCACCGTCAGCATTTCGCAGTTCATGGACGAAATTACACGTGCTACCTCCCCCCTGGAAAGGCTGGGGCTGCTCAAGGCCGCCGATATCGGGCTTGCAGTCGGACTGGTGGTGCGCTTCGTGCCTGAGATCGTCAACCGTTACCATGCGGTGCGCGATGCACACCGGGCGCGTGGCCTGCCCGTGCGGATGGCGACCATCATCGTGCCCCTCGTCATTATGACGTTGAAGGATGCCGATGCCATTGCCGACGCCATTGACGCGCGCGGTTTCAGAGGCCAAAGCTGACGGCCAGACAACCATCCGGAGTTTCCGAGCCATGACGACCCGCGACCTTGTGCTGATTTCGCTGTTTTCCGCCATCATCATCGCGCTCGGGCTTTTGCCGCCGATCACGCTCGGTTTCATTCCGGTGCCGATTACCGCGCAGTCGCTCGGCGTCATGCTCGCCGGCGTCGTCCTCGGCGCAAAACGCGGCACACTCGCGGTTCTGCTGACGATCCTGATTGCCGCCATCGGCCTGCCGGTGCTTTCGGGCGGACGTGGTGGTCTTTCGATCTTCACCACGCCGACAACGGGCTTCCTGATCGGCTGGATCGCAGCCGTTTTCGTCACCGGCACGCTCTCGGAAAAATTCGTCAATCGCAGCCAGTCCGCTCTGGCGCAGGGTGTTGGCTTTTTCGTCGCCAGCCTGATCGGCGGCGTGGTCGTGCTTTATGCTTTCGGCATCACCTACCTGGCGGTGGTCGTCGGTCTCGGTTTTGAAAAGGCTTTCATGGGTTCGCTTGCCTTCATCCCGGGTGATGCGCTGAAGGCCGTGCTGGCAGCCCTTGCCGGCCGCGCCGTCATGGCGGGTTATCCGCTGCTGCCGCAGCGCGCCTGAAAACACTTTCTTCGGGAGGAAAAGAATGGCGACGCGTTTATACGAACATCCGATCTTCCTTGAGCATATCACGCCTTCCGGCCATCCCGAGCGGCCGGACCGCCTGCGGTCGCTGAACATCGCGCTCGAACATCCGAATTTCGAGCGCCTTGATCGCAAAGAAGCGCCTCAGGCCAATGAAGACGCGGTGCTGCTGGCGCATCCGGAAGAGCATCTGCTTGCCGTGATGCGACAGATTCCGGAAGAGGATGGCGAGATCAACCGCATTGAGGCCGACACTTACGTTTCGCAAAAAAGCCTGCAGGCGGCGCTGAGCGGCATCGGCGCTGCAATGGCGGCAGTAGACGATGTCTTTACCGGCGCTGCCGACAATGTCTTCGTTGCAGCCCGCCCGCCTGGCCACCATGCCGAGACCGCCAAGGCCATGGGCTTCTGTCTTTTCAACAATGTGGCGATCGCCGCCCGCCACGCGCAGAAGGCGCATGGTGCCGAGCGCGTCGCCATCATCGACTGGGATGTGCACCACGGCAACGGCACGCAGGACATCTTCTGGAACGACACATCCGTGCTGTTCTGTTCCACCCACCAGATGCCGCTTTATCCGTGGAGCGGCGATAAAAACGAAACCGGCGTGAAGAACAACGTCGTCAACGCACCGCTTTCTCCGAACACCGGCAGCGAACATTTCCGCGAGGCATTCAAATCACGCGTTTTGCCGGCGATTGCGGATTTTTCGCCCGATCTCATTCTCATCTCCGCCGGTTTCGACGCGCATCACCGCGATCCGCTGGCGCAGATCAATCTGGTGGGAGAGGATTTCGACTGGGCGACGGGCCGGCTCTTGGAGATGGCGGATAAATACACTTCGAACCGGGTCGTCAGCCTGCTGGAAGGCGGTTATGATCTGGAAGGGCTGGCGGAATCGGCAGCCATGCATATTTTGAGAATGATGAAGGGTTGAACATGACGGAAAATGCCAACACAGCCGATGTCAGCGGTTATTCGTTCGAAAAAGCCGTCGCCGAGCTGGAAAGCATTGTCGCACGTCTGGAACGCGGCGACGTGGCGCTGGACGAATCCATCGCCATTTATGAGCGCGGCGAAGCCCTGAAGAAGCATTGCGAAACGCTGCTGAACGCTGCCGAAAAGCGCATCGAGAAGATCCGTCTCGACCGCGCCGGCAAGCCGCAGGGTGTGGAGCCGCTTGACGGAGAGTGACTGCGTTTAGGGTGAGCGTTCGGACGGGATTCGATAAGGTAGCCACCTCCCGATTTAAACGCTCGACGTCATCCTCGGGCTTGTCCCGAGGATCTGCAATGCATTGATTTTCTTGACGTGTTTAGATCCTCGGGACAAGCCCGAGGATGACGGAGGACAGGTTTGAGAACTTTCCCCGGCCGTAAGGTGTTCTCACAATGTCGTGTTAACAAGGATCGTTGACGCTGCGTTCGATATCGCGATGCTCCCCTCCCCCTCGGTTATGCTAAACTCCCGCCAGACGATACGAGGAGCTGACCATGTCCTTCTTTCCCGGTAACGATCCCGTCGCGGGCGATGCCTTTGCCTGCGACGCCATCGAGAACCTCATCATCCCCCGCACCAGCGATATTGGCGGCTTTGCGGTGCGGCGCGCGCTACCGACGCGGCAGCGGCGGCTTGTCGGTCCCTTCATCTTTTTCGATCGCATGGGTCCGGCGATACTGAAGGCCGGTGAGGCGCTGGATGTGAAGCCGCATCCGCATATCGGGCTTTCCACCGTCACCTATCTGTTCGACGGCGAAATCAAGCACCGAGACAGTCTCGGCACCGAGCTTGTCATCCGCCCCGGCGACATCAACCTGATGACGGCCGGGCGCGGCATCGTGCATTCGGAACGCACGCCGGAAAACCTGCGCGGCCATCCGCTTTCCATGTCGGGCCTCCAGACCTGGCTCGCCCTGCCCGACCATATGGAGGAAATCGACCCGGCCTTTGCCCACACGGCAAAGGAAGAGATGCCGCTGATCGATATCAAGGGCGCGTCGGGTCGTGTAGTGATCGGTGAATTCGAGGGCCTCACCTCCCCCGTTGCGGCCTTCACGGATACGCTTTATGTCGACCTGACGCTGGAGCCGGGGGCGAAGTTTCCCTTTTCCGCCGATCATGAGGAGCGGGCGATCTATATCCTGTCCGGCTCGCTGGATGTGGCGGGCGATATCTTCGCCGCCGACCAGCTGCTCGTCTTCCGGCCGGGTGACGACATCACGCTTCAGGCCGGCAGCAATGGCTGTCACATCATGATCTTTGGCGGGGCAGCGCTGAATGAGCGCCGATACATCTGGTGGAACTTCGTTTCGTCATCAAAAGAACGCATAGAACAGGCCAAACAGGAGTGGAGAACGGGACGCTTCGACATCGTTCCCGGCGACGAAGAAGAGTTTGTCCCTTTGCCGGAAGGTTGAAATTCTATAGAAGTATACGACATGCATGGTTCACCCGGCGGCTTTCGCGATGAAAGACGTTCTCACGCGCCGCGCGGGGACCACCAGAAAAGGCCGAACGATTGACCGGAATGCCACAGACACCATTGCTTGACCGGGTGAATTTTCCCTCCGATCTCAAGGAGATCGATGATCGCGACTTGCCGGAACTGGCAAGGGAACTGCGCGACGAGATGATTGACGCCGTGTCGAAAACCGGTGGGCATCTGGGTGCCGGCCTTGGCGTGGTGGAACTGACGATTGCCATCCACAAGGTCTTCAACACGCCCGAAGACCGGCTGATCTTCGATGTCGGACACCAATGTTATCCGCACAAGATCCTGACCGGCCGGCGTGATCGCATCCGAACGCTGCGGCAGGAAGGTGGCCTTTCCGGTTTCACCCGCCGTGCGGAAAGCGAATATGATGATTTCGGCGCCGGCCATTCTTCCACCTCCATTTCCGCCGGTCTCGGCATGGCGGTGGCGGCGGGCTTGGATGGCAGCGACCGCAAGGTCATTGCTGTCATCGGTGACGGTTCCATGTCTGCCGGCATGGCGTTTGAGGCACTGAACAATGCCGGCGCGCTCGATGCACGACTGATCGTCATCCTCAACGACAACGACATGTCGATCGCGCCGCCGACGGGCGCGATGAGCGCCTATCTGGCGCGTCTCGCCTCCGGCCGCACCTATATGGGTTTTCGCGATTTCGGCAAGAAGCTGACGGCGTATCTCGGCAAGACGATCGACCGCGCCATTACCCGCGCCGTGACGCATGCGCGCGGTTATGTGACCGGCGGCACGCTGTTCGAGGAGCTTGGTTTCTATCACATCGGCCCGATCGACGGTCACTCCTTCGACCACCTTTTGCCGGTGCTGCGCAATGTGCGCGACAACCAGAAAGGCCCTGTCCTCATCCATGTGGTGACGCAGAAGGGCAAGGGTTATGCGCCGGCGGAAGCCGCAGCCGACAAATATCACGGCGTCAACAAGTTCGACGTCATCACCGGCGCGCAGGCGAAAGCCAAGCCGAATGCGCCGAGCTATACCAGCGTCTTTGCCGAGGCGCTGATCCAGGAAGCCACGCTCGATGAGAAAATCATCGGTGTGACGGCCGCGATGCCCAACGGTACCGGCCTCGACAAGATGGCCGAGCTGTTCCCGGCGCGCACCTTCGATGTCGGCATTGCCGAACAGCATGCCGTCACCTTTGCGGCGGGGCTTGCGGCTGACGGTTACAAGCCGTTCTGCGCGCTTTATTCCACCTTCCTGCAACGCGGTTACGACCAGCTGGTGCATGATGTGGCGATCCAGAGCCTGCCCGTGCGTTTCCCGATCGACCGCGCCGGTTTTGTCGGTGCCGACGGGCCGACCCATGCCGGCTCCTTCGACACGACTTTCCTCGCCACCCTCCCCGGCATGGTAGTTATGGCGGCCTCGGATGAGGCGGAGCTGAAACACATGGTCCGCACGGCGGCGGCCTATGACGAAGGCCCGATTTCCTTCCGTTATCCGCGCGGAGAAGGTGTCGGCGTCGAGATGCCCGCACGTGGGGAGATTCTTCAGATCGGCAAGGGTCGCATCATCAAGGAAGGCACGAAGGTTGCCCTGCTTTCCTTCGGAACCCGCCTTGCGGAATGCCTGGCGGCGGCCGAAGACCTGGACGCCGCCGGCCTTTCCACCACGGTTGCCGATGCGCGCTTCGCCAAGCCGCTCGATCTCGATCTCATCCGACAGCTTGCCGCCCATCACGAGGTTCTGGTGACGATAGAAGAAGGCTCGGTCGGCGGTTTTGGCGCACATGTGCTGCATTTCATGGCAAGCGCCGGCCTGCTCGATCACGGCCCCAAGGTGCGGACACTCACACTGCCCGACCAGTGGGTGGAACAGGCCAAGCCAGAGACCATGTATGCCAATGCCGGCCTCGACCGGGCCGGCATCATTTCCACGGTGTTCAATGCGCTCGGCCAGCGTCAGGCCGGAGTCGGTTTCGCCGGCTGACAAAACTGCCGGGACAGGAGTCGGGACTATCCCGCCTTTACCTCAGGATGCCGCGCCGTCGAGAAAACCAACGACATTTTCGATCCGGCCCTCGGCATCGTGGCTCACGACATCGGTGCCACCAGCCACATCGTCCCCGTCAGGCGAGATAAGGCGCCAGGAGAAACGGGTGAATTTGCCGTGTCCGTCCGGGGTGCCGGCAAGAACGAAACGATATCCCGGAAATTTCTGCCGCGCCGCCTCGATCATGGCGGCAATCCCCTGCTGGCCTTCGCCCTGCATCAGCGGATCGACGTAGCGCGTATTTTCTGCCCATGCCTGACCGATGAGGTGCCTGCGGCGTTCATTGTCTTCCTCATTCCAGGCTGCGAGATAGGTTTCGGCGATTGCGAGATGCTGCGTCATGATTGTGCTCCTTGTGGTTGACGGCCCAAACATGCCGGGGGTCGGGAAGCGGAACAATTACCTCCGAGGTAATCGCATCGGCGATATCTTCTGCTAGGCTGCGGGGCATGACACATCATCGAGAACATGTCGGCCAGGTGCTGAAGGAATGGCGAGCCCGCCGCAGATTGAGCCAGCTGGATCTGGCGGTGGAGGCTGAAATATCAGCACGCCATCTGAGCTTCGTTGAAAGCGGGCGATCATCGCCCAGCCGCGACATGCTGGTGAGGCTGGCGGAGCAGCTTTCGATGCCGGCCCGCGCCGCTAACCGGCTGATGCTGGCTGCAGGTTATGCACCCGTTCATTCCGAACGATCACTGGATGCACCTGATATGGCAGCCGCCCGACAAGCCGTCGAAACGGTGGTGCATGGGCATATGCCATTCCCCGCTCTTGCCGTCGACCGGCACTGGAATGTCGTTCTCGCCAATGGGGCGATCACGTCGCTTCTGGCCGGCGTTTCAGAAGAGCTGCTTTACCCGCCGCTCAACGCCTTGAGGCTGAGCCTGCATCCGCTGGGTCTGAGTTCACGCATCGTCAATCTGGCCGAATGGCGCCATCACCTGCTGGAACGCCTGCGCCGTCAGGTCGAGGAAACCGGAGACGAAGTGCTTTCTCGGCTGCATACGGAGCTTGCGGCCTATCCCGCGCCAAAGGTCGCCCCGCATTCCACCGGGGCCGACCCTCTGGCCATACCGCTCCAGCTTCGCGATCCATCTTCGGGCGGCATATTGAGCTTCATTTCAACCACCACGGTTTTCGGGACGGCGACGGACGTCACGCTCTCCGAACTCGTGCTGGAGTGTTTTTATCCCGCCGACGCGGCAACCCGCAACGCACTGATGCAAGGCGCCAAGGAGTAAGACCCGTGCACACCACCTATCTTATCGGCTTTCAGGTCCGTCCAGCCCAGCGCGAACGTTTTCTGGAATTGCTGAATGCGCTGCTCGACGCCATGCGGCACGAAAAGACCTTCGTGAACGCAACCCTGAACCGGGATGGCGAAAACGAGAACCGGTTCCTGCTGCATGAGACCTGGACTGACCATCAGGACGTCATCGACGTTCAGATCCACCGGCCCTATCGGCAGGCATGGCACGATGCCCTGCCCGAGCTTCTGGACGCGCCGCGCGATATTTCCGTCTGGCATCCCATGCGGGCGGATCACGCTCACGGAGCTTAGATGCATGAGTGCCCTGCATTTGCCAGCAGCTCAAACGTTTTCTCCAGATCTTTCGATTTGACCAGCAGGTGATCGCCATCGAAAGTGGAAACCACGAATATCCCGATGTCGTTGGTCGATAGCGGTTCGATCACCGAAAGCACGATGCCGGTCTCATCAAAGGCGAACGGGCCCTGAAGTTTGAGACAGTTCCAGCCGGTGTCGGCCTTAACATCATGAGGGATACGCTCCTGACGGCAAACGACGGAAAGCTCATCATCAGTCCGGCTGATGCTGAGAAAACCTGTGCCATCGGCCCAGGCTGGAATGGATGCATCGGCAGAAAGCCGGGCCACTCCGTAGGTGCCCTCAAGGAGCCTTAACTTAACGCGAGGCGCCATCTGTAAACTGCCTTCCCGAAAGCCAGACGCTTTCCTTGGGTTGAAGGGGAGGATCAAATGCCTCCCCAGAAGGCCATATTATCAGTTTCAAAGCTTGATGGCCGTTTCTTCTTTCGCCGTCTTGATGACGACCATTGTGAAAAAGCGTGCCACATTGTGCTGATCGCGGAACAAGCGGTCGCACAGGGCGTCGAATTCTTCCATATCCCGCAGGCGTAACATCAGTACGACATCGCTTGCGCCGGTGACGGCATAGGCCTGCGACACCGCCTCCTCCGCGCAGGCAATAGCCAGAAAGCGGCGCATCTGCTGCTCACCGTGCAGTTTCAGCTCCACCGTCACCAGAGCCTTGAGCACGCGTCCCGCCTTTGCCGGGTTGAGGATCGCCACGATGCGGTCGATCACGCCCGACTTGCGCAGCCGCTGCAGGCGGCGCAGGCAACTGGACGGCGACAGCCCGACTTCATCAGCCATATCCACATTGGTGCGCGAGGCATCGTTCTGCAAAAGGTTCAGAAGTTTCCGGTCGATCCTGTCCATGCAGGCAGCATATCGCCCGCCGCCATCTTTGCAATAAAATTGCATGAAACTGCAATCTCTGACCGCAAATGCGAACCGGCCTGGAGTAGTGGATGGAAACAACTTTCAGGGGAGCCTTGATATGTCGGTTCTACAGACCGTCTGGCAAAAAACGCGGGAAACGCTTGCAATCTACTGGGTGCTGGTGCGGATCACGGTCCCGATCGCCATACTGACCGAGCTGCTATCAAGGATGGGGGCGATCGAGGCGGTGGCGCCTGCCTTTGCGCCGGTCATGAACCTCATCGGCCTGCCGCCTGAACTTGGCCTTGCCTGGCTGACCGCGATGCTGGTCGGCATATGGGGTGCCGTGCCGCTCATCTTCACGCTGGTTCCCGCGTCTTCACTGACCGTGGCTGATATTACCGTTTTTTCGGCGCTCATCCTGTTCGCCCATGGCCTGCCAATCGAACAGAAAATCATCGAAAAGGCGGGCCCCGGCATGATCGTCACGACGGGGCTGCGCGTCGGCGGCGGATTGCTTTATGCCTTTCTCCTGCACCAGCTTCTGGAATCGACCGGCTGGTTGTCGGGACCGGCGAGCCCGGCCTGGATTGCGATGAGCGCCACGCCTGAATGGTCCGCCTATTTCCTCGGTCTCGGTGAAACCATGGCCTGGATGCTCGCCATCCTCCTTGCCCTTTCCCTTTGCCTTGAAATTCTCAGGCTGACCGGCCTGCTCGCGCTGATGATGAAAGCGCTCTCGCCCCTGCTGCGTCTTGCAGGCATTCGCGGCGAAGCCGAGCATCTCACTGCCATCGGGTTGTTCCTCGGCATTTCCTACGGCGCGGGTTTCCTGATCCGCGAGGCGCAATCGGGGACGATATCACCGCGGCAGGTATTTCTGTCCTGCGTCTTCATGGGTTTTGCCCATAGCGTGATTGAAGACACGCTTGTGGTCATGTCGCTGGGTGCGGATGTCTATGGGGTTCTCGCCGGACGTCTCGTTTTCGCCATTGCCGCAACCGCCGTCATTGCCGCCCTGCTCCACCGCCTGTCGGATGAGCTTTTTTTTGCACGGATGTTCCGGCTACAGCGCGCCTAGGCGGCCTCCCATTTAAAAATGCCGACGCAAAAAGGGGGCCTTTCGGCCCCCGATCCGTAGGTTCAATCTGAAGCCCCGCTCAAAACTCCGTCCAGTCCTGATCCTTCGCGGCCGGCGCTTCGGCAGCACCACCGAAGGCGCGGGCAAGGCTCTGGCCGAGTGCACGGGCCGGCGATGCGACAGGCCTTGCTGTTGCAGAGGCCGATTTTACCGGAGCCTTGCGGATCGGCGCGGCCGGCGCAGGCTGGAAGGCAGGCTTGGCCGAAGATGGGCGCGGAGCGGAATATCCGCCGGCGCTCGCAACGGCGGTGCGTGCGCCGCCCATCCTGAACTGGCCAAGCAGGCTGTTCAGCGCTTCCGCTTCGCGGGCCAGCGAATGGCTGGCGGCGGTCTGCTGCTCCACCATGGCGGCGTTCTGCTGCGTGCCCTGATCCATGGTGTTCACGGCCGTGTTGATTTCCTGCAGGCCGGTGGCCTGTTCGCGGGCAGCGACAACGATGGCGCTGACATGGGCGTTGATCTCTTCGACTTCCGAGACGATGAGTTCCAGCGCCTTACCGGTTTCATCGACGAGATTGACGCCGTTTTCCACCTGCTGGCTGGAAGCGCTGATCAAGGTCTTGATTTCCTTGGCGGCATTGGCCGAACGCTGGGCAAGTTCGCGGACTTCCTGCGCGACCACCGCAAAGCCCTTGCCGGCATCACCGGCACGGGCGGCTTCCACACCGGCATTCAGCGCCAGGAGGTTGGTCTGGAAAGCGATATCGTCGATGACGCCGATGATGTTGCCGATTTCGCCCGAGGACTTCTCGATCTCGCGCATCGCGGCAACCGCCTTGCGGACCACAACACCCGACTTTTCCGCACCGGCGCGGGCGCGCTGGACCAGATTGCCGGCATCTTCCGCACCACGGGCGCTATCACGCACGGTGGTGGTGACTTCTTCGAGCGCCGCAGCGGTCTCTTCGATGGAGGCCGCCTGCTGTTCGGTGCGGCGCGACAGGTCGTCGGCGGCGGAGAGCATTTCCGAAGCGCCGGCATTGATGGCGGCCGCGTTCTCGCCGACCGTGCGCAATGCCTGCTGGAGTTTTTCGACGGCGCTGTTGAAATTCACACGAACCGGATCAATCGCAGGCGCAAAAGGCGTTTCAATGCGATAGGAAAGATCGCCATCCGCGAGAGCCGCAAGGCCCTTGCCAAGCTCGGCGCTGGCAAAAGCGCTGGCGGCTTCGTCCCTGGCTTTTTCTTCCTCGGTGCGGCGACGTTCTGCTTCCGTCGCGGAGCGCATGCGATCGGTCTCACCGGCAAGGCGGGCTTTTTCAAGCCCGGCTTCCTTGAAGACCATTACAGCCTTTGCCATCTTGCCGACTTCGTCGCCACGATCCGTGGCCGGAACTTCCGTCGTCAGATCGCCATCGGCAAGCCGGCTCATCGCCGCCGTCATGCCGACGATGGGCGTAACGATGGAGCGCGAAAGCGCCCAGATCAGGATCACGGCGAGAAGGCCGGCGACGGCGCCACCGCCGAGAAGGGCATATTCCAGCTTGCGGGCAGCGGCCTGCTGTTCTGCAGCGTAAGCGGTGGACAGGCCATTCAGCTGTTCCTTGATCTTGGCGGCCGAGGCACGGAAGCCGTCAAGCTGGCCCTTGGCCTGATTACGGCCGATTTCGATGATTTCGGAAATCGGCGCTTCGGTCGTTTTGCGTGCGGCGATCTGCGGTTCCGCCAGTTCCTTGAAGAACACGGTGGCGGATTTCTGCATGTCGTCGATGGATTTCAGGATGTCCGGCTGGCCGGCAGCAAGGGCGCGCGCTGCATCAAGCTTCTTCAGCATGATATCGCGCTGGGCGAACACGTCATTATAGGTGCTGTCACTGCGAAACAGCAGGAAGCCGCGCTGATTGACGGCCTGTTCCAGCATGGCTGCCGTCGCGCCATCCACGGCTTGGATGATATCCTTGGTGCGGTTGTTTTCAATCGTGACACGCTCGCTCCCCAGCGTCTGCCAGAATACGACCGCGGAAGCGAGCAGGCACACGCCCATCAAGGCACAGAAGGTGGCTATGAGCTTCAGATTAATGGGGAGATTTTTCAGCGACATCGCAAACTCTCTCGGCGACCCGATGCCTCGGAGCAAGCGTCTGCGCTGCAACGGCCGCAATTTCAGAAATGGGAGAAGATGCCATCATGGCGGGTTCCGACCGGCCGCACGGGCCTTGGCACACCCTGCAATACAAGCCTTTATATTGGATTAATCTGATATGCTGATTTTGCGGCGCAAAAGCCTCATAAGGCCGTGGCTCAGGCGCTGTCGGCTCCGCATCGCGATAAATCGCTTGCATCGGCGGAGTTTGGCAGTCATTGACACGGGATCATGTCCAAAACACCTGAAAATGAACGGCTTGACCAGCTTCTCGTGTCGCTCGGCCACTTCGCCAGTCGCTCGCGTGCGCGCGACGCGATTGCGCGCGGCACCGTGAGCGTCAACGGCAAGACCGTCACCAAACCGAGCCAGACCGTCGCCGGCAATGCCGAGATCGCCATCAGCGATCCAGCGCAGGCCTATGTTTCCCGCGCAGCTCTGAAACTCGTGGCCGCACTCGATCATTTCGGGCTCGATCCTTCCGGCCATCAATGTCTTGACGTCGGCGCTTCCACAGGCGGTTTTACCGAGGTGCTGTTGGAACGGGGCGCCAGCCACGTCATCGCCATCGATGTCGGCCACGGGCAGATGCATGCAAGGATCGCAAACGATCCGCGCGTCACCAATCTGGAGGGGCTGAATGCCCGCTTCCTGACGGCGGACGATATCGATGACCAGCCCATCGGCTTCATTGTCTCCGACGTGTCCTTCATTTCGCTGAAGCTCGCGCTCGCCCCGGCGCTCGATCTTGCTGAGCCGGGTGCTCGTGCTGTCCTGTTGGTGAAACCGCAATTCGAGGCAGGGCGTGACGCCATCAGCAAGGCCGGGCTTCTGAAGGAACCCGAAACCGCGCCCGCAGTGGCGGCCGAACTGGAGCGCTGGCTGACGGAGGAGATGGGCTGGAAAAGTCTCGGCCTCATTCCCTCGCCGATTTCCGGCGGTGACGGCAATGTCGAATTTCTTCTCGGAGGCGAAAAGCCATGAGCACACAAACCGTCACCATCAAGAGCCTCGGCGCCCAGGGCGATGGCATTGCGCACTGTCCCGACGGCCCGGTCTATGTGCCTTTCGCGTTGCCCGGCGAGACGGTCGCCATCGCCAAGGTGAAGGATCACGGCACCGTCATGTCGATTACGGAAGCCTCACCCGAGCGCCGTACACCCGCCTGCCGCCATTTCGGCCCGGAGGGCAAGAATGGCACCTGCGGCGGCTGTTCGCTGCAACATCTCGCCGACGAGCCTTACCATGCATACAAGCGGGAACTGGTGATCTCGGCACTGAAATCGAAGGGCTTGACGCCCGATGTGGATAATCTCGTCATCTGTCACCCTGGCGAGCGCCGCCGTGCGGTGTTCGCGGCCCGTAAGACGGAAAAGGGCCTGCTGCTCGGCTTCAGCCAGGCGAACAGCCACCACATCGTCGCCATTGAGGAATGTCCCGTCACCTCGCCCGGCATCGTCTCGCGACTGGATGCCATCCGCGCCATCGGACTTTCAATGGTGGCGAATGCGGAACCCTTCCGGATGACGGTGCTGGAGACCCTTTCCGGCCTCGATATTTCCGTCGACGGCATTAAGTCGGTCAGCGACAAGCAGCGCCGCACGCTCACGGAAACGGTTCTTGCCATGCGCGGCATTGCGCGTGTTTCACTGTCGGGTGAAATATTGATCGAGCCCCAGAAGCCGATCATCGAGTTTGGCAGGGTGGCGGTATCGCCCCCGGCCGGCAGCTTCACGCAGGCGACGAAGCAGGCGGAGGACGCCATGGCGGAGCTGGTGCTTGCCCATGTCGGCAAGTCCAAACGCATTGCCGATCTCTTCTGCGGCTCCGGCACATTTGCGCTGCGGCTTGCGCGCGTTGGCAAGGTGCATGCGGTGGAGGCGGAAGACAAGCCGCTGAAGGCGCTGGATTTCGCCGCCCGCAACACGCAGGGCCTGAAGCCGGTCAGCGTCGAGAAGCGCGATCTCTTCCGCCGCCCCCTGATGACAAGCGAGCTCAAGAATTACGACGCCGTCGTCTTCGATCCGCCACGCGCGGGCGCGGAATTCCAGTGCAAGGAACTGGCACGCAGCACGGTAAAGAAGATCGTGGCCGTGAGCTGCAACCCGCTGACACTGGCACGCGATCTCGCCATCCTGACCGAGGGCGGCTATCGCATCACCCGCGTCACGCCGGTTGACCAGTTCCTGTGGTCGCCGCATGTGGAAGCCGTGGCGACACTGGAGAAATAAGCAATCCGGGCGGAGAGCCGCTCAGCGACGCTGAGGCAACGCAACGATTCATATGCCCGCAATCCCAACAGCCCTCATTCCTGTGCTTGTCACAGGAATGAGAGTGGAGATGAAGCCTGGGAGTCTTACCAGGCCGTATCGACCGTGCCGTTGCCCACCACGCCCGAGCAGCGGCAGGCACCGCCCACACGGCCGCGCTCCAGCGGGCAGATATAGGGCCGACGGCGGTTGGCGCTGTCCGGGGGGGTGATGACGCAGACGAAACGCGCGCGGCGCTGGCGGTCGCGGTTATTGCCGGAATAGAAGTTCGGACTATCGTCGTCCGTGGACTGCGCCAGAATGACATCGTTGGTGGAAGCCGCTGGAGCGCGTGTCATCGCCGCCGCTTCAGCAATCGTCGCGGCGGATAGGAAGACAGTCAGGGCGAAAACGAAGTGACGCATGTGGTGGCCTTCGGACAATGACGGTGCGTTATCTAACCCAAGCCATATTGCCCGGTTTCTTAATCGCAAGGAATTCCTGCCCGCACACTTAACGACGCATGAATGCCTCGAAGGCGGCGCGCGCTTCGGCGCTTTGCAGCTGCGCGATGAAATGACGACCTTCCTCTTCGATGCGGGCGAGAATATCGGCCGGGTTGCCGCGGACCAGATCGCGAGCGATCTTCAGCGCCTGCTGCGGTTTGGCGGCAAGGCGGGTGGCAAGCGCCAGCGTTTCGGCTTCGACATGTTCCGGGGCAACGACTTTCCAGATCAGCCCGGCCTGCAATGCCTGCTCGGCGGAAAAACCCTCACCCATGACGAGCAGCGCAAAGGCGCGCTGGTGGCCGATGAGCCTTGGCACGAGCAGGCTGGAGGCCGCTTCCGGCACCAATGCGAGATCCACGAAGGGCGTCTTGAACAGGCTGCGGCTGGAAGCGACCGTCAGGTCGCAATGCAGGTTCAGCGTGGTGCCGATGCCGATGGCGAGCCCATCGACACCGGATACCAGCGGTTTTTCGAAGGCGACCAGCGCTTTCAGAAGTTCGAGGGCAGCGAGCTTGCCCTTTCCACCTGACATGGCGAAGGCGAGAAAATCAGCCATGTCGTTGCCGGCGGAAAAGCAGCCTTCCGTGCCGAGAAAGGCAACGACGCGGATGTCCGGATCCGTATTGGCGGCGTGCAACGTCTCGGCCATGCGCAGATACATGGCATCGGTGATGGCGTTTTTCTTTTCCGGTCGGTTGAAGCGGATGGTCAGAACGTCAGGCGCATGGCCAACACGCGCGACAAGAATATGGTCGTCCGACATCTGAAGCTCCTCAAGCCAAAACAGTACGGGCGGCGGCAAGGCTTGCCGCGCCTGACACAATGCGGTCCTTCAGCGCCGCCGTTTCCGCCAGCAGGTTTTCCGCCGCGAAACGGCAAAGCGCGGCACGATGCCCGCCTCTGCCATCATCGACAGAGACCAATGCGCCCTTGGCGAGATAAGCGCCCGTCAAGGCAAGACCGAAGAGACGCTGATACGGCGTGGCGCCCGCAAGTGCCATCTCGGTTTCGCCCGCCTTGATGCGGGAGAGCAGCCAGTCGGTTGCCGTTTCCAGATCGGTGAGGCTGGCATCGAGATAACGGGCGGTCTCTCCGAGATCGTCACGGTTCGATGCAGCCGTGCGGGCGGCGATCTCACGCAGTTCGGCGATGAAACCGCGTACCTGCGCGCCCTCGGAGAGCGGCAACTTGCGCAGGACCAGATCGATGGCCTGAATGCCGTTGGTGCCCTCGTAGATCGGCGCGATGCGGGCATCACGCAGATAACGCGCCGCGCCGGTTTCCTCGATAAAGCCCATGCCGCCATGCACCTGAATGCCCATGGATGCGACATCGACACCGGCATCGGTGGAAAAGGACTTGGCGATCGGTGTCAGAAGGGCAGCGCGCTCCTGCCAGTGAGCGCGCTGCCGGGCGTCTTCAGTCGCATGCGCCATGTCGATGGCGTGCGCGCAGCTGAAGGAAATCGCCCGTGATCCTTGCGTCAGCGCCTTCATTGTCAGAAGGGTTCTCACGATATCGGGATGTTCGATGATCGGGCTCATGCCCGAACCCTGCCAGCCGGGCGCCTTGCCCTGCGTGCGTTCCCTCGCGTATTCGATCGCCTTCTGGGTCGCCGCCTCACAGATCGCCACGCCCTGCATGCCAACGGCAAGGCGGGCGTTGTTCATCATGGTGAACATGCAGGCGAGGCCCTTGTTCTCCTCGCCGACCAGCCAGCCGAGCGCACCCTTTTCGTCACCAAATTTGCCGTCACCGAAGATCATGGTGCAGGTGGGCGAACCGTGAATACCGAGCTTGTGTTCGAGAGAGTGGCAGAAAAGATCGTTGCGGCTGCCCGGCGCGCCGTTTTCATCGGGCAGGAATTTTGGCACGAGGAACAGCGAAATGCCACGCGTTCCCGCCGGCGCATCCGGAAGACGGGCGAGAACGAGGTGGATGATATTATCAGCCGCGTCGTGTTCACCCCAGGTGATGAAAATCTTCTGGCCGAAGATGCGGTAGGTGCCGTCACCATTGCGCTCCGCCCGGGTCTTCAGGACACCAAGATCGGAACCCGCATGCGGCTCGGTCAGGTTCATCGTGCCGGTCCATTCGCCGGAGACGAGTTTCGGCAGGTAGCTTCGCTTGAGATCGTTGCTGCCGTGGGCAACGACGGCTTCCACCGCGCCCATTGTCAGCGTCGGTGCCAGCGCGAAGGCCATGGAGCCGGAATTCCACATTTCGAGCGCTGCAACATTCAGCATATGCGGCAGGTTCTGGCCGCCGAATTCTTCCGGGGCAGTCAGGCTGTTCCAGCCCGCCGCCGCCCAGCGACGGTAAAGATCGGCCCAGCCATCGGGCGTCGTCACCTTGCCATCGGCAAGTTTTGCGCCCTGACGGTCCCCGATTTCGGCGAGCGGCGCGACCTCTCCGGTGGCGAAACGTCCGGCTTCCTCCAGAATGGCATCTACGAGATCTTCACTCAGATCTCCCAGCACACCCCTGGAAAGCGCGTCTCCGAGACCCGCTACATGTTTGAGTGTAAAGGCGATATCATCCACCGGCGCGCTATACATGCTGCCTCCTCCCGAAGCTCTTGTATCCTGCTACTGCCTTCGGGCTAAATGATTTTTACGTAAACGTCAATTTGAAAATTCCCGGTATTTCGACGGGCTTGTTATAAAACTGTCATATGAATTTGCTCAGCATGTTGACGGTGCCCTGACGCGCTCCTTTCGCCTCCTCCCGGTGCGACGGGCACCCCTCTCCTCCCATCCCGCCGGTCAGGACTGCCACGATGGACCTCATAACGCCCACCATTCCCGGCCTCGTGTGGGCCTATCAAGTTCAACCCGGGAAGGCCCCATGCCGCAGGCTGGCGCCCGATGCCGGCTTTGACGAGATGGCGGGACGCGACGGGTTCTTCTGGCTGCATCTCAATCTCGCCGATCAGCGCGTGGCGGGTTTTCTGGAGACGGTTGAGGGTCTCGATCCGGCAGCACGGGCAAGCCTCACCACCCACGAAACGCATCCGTCCATTGTTGTCGACGAAAAATCGCTCTACGGCACCCTGGTCGATTTCCAACGGGAATTCGACAAGGAAACGCGCGATTTCGGCTGGCTGCATTTTGCGGTGAGCGACCGTTTCATCATCACCACCCGCCTTCAGCCGCTGCATTCGGTAGACCGGCTAAAGGCGGCGGTCGACAAGAACTCCAACCGCTATCTCACACCTTCCCACGTCTTCGAAGGCCTTGTCGCCGAATTCCAGCGCTCGCTGATCAATCTGGTCATGGAGACGACGGAAGAACTGAACGCCATCGAGGATCTGGTCTATGACAGCGAGACCCGCGACGAAAGGCGACGCCTCGCACCGCTGCGCCGCACGGTGGTGCGCCTGCACCGGCATTTACGCACCGTCCTCACCCTGATGCGACGGGCTTCGGCAGCGGATGACGACGAGATGCCTGACGGTTTCGAGGATGTCGCCTCACGGCTGATGGGGCGCCTCGAGGCTGTCGATCATGACGTCTATGCCCTGCAGGAGCGCGCAAGGCTGCTTCACGAAGAAATCGATTCAAAACTCTCGTCTGAAACCAACCGGCATCTCTATATACTGTCGCTGATGACGGCGTTCCTGCTGCCACCGTCGCTGGTAACCGGCTTTTTTGGCATGAACACGGATGAGCTGCCGTTCACGGTCGGGACCGGTGGCACCATGGCGGCCAGCATCTTCATCGTCATCTCGGTCGTGCTCGCCTGGTTCGTGTTGAAACGCGCGCGTATCCTCTGACAGCAAAAAACCGTCCGGTCGAAACCGGACGGCTCTGTCAATCTCGGCCTTGGCCAACCTATCAGCCGTAGGGCGAATAGCAGGTCTGACGCGGACCGTTATACGGCTGGAACGTGTTGCTATAGGCGTCGTAGGAGCGATAGCGGCCATAGCACCAGTTCACATGCGCCTGGCTCATGCCGCCACGGCGGACCGGACGATACTCACGATAGACCGGGCGCGGGCGATATTCCGGCACCGGACGGTAGACTTCGCGCGGCTGCGAAAGAGCGCCGCCGATGATTGCGCCCGTTGCAAATGCTGCGAGCGGGAACCAGTAACCGTCATGGTGGCGGTAACCCGGACGATAATCGCGGTAACCGCGGTGACCGCGATACCAGCCGCGACGATCGCCCCAGCCGTCACGGTCACGCCAATATTGCACGTTCACGATATTCTTGCTGGCATCGTTGCCCGAGGTCTCAACGCTCTTCGGCGCTACAGGCAGGGGCATGGCGGCTTCGGCCGGAACAATCGCTCCTGCAACCACGATTGCAGAAAGACCGACAGCCAGGATATTCTTCACATAGCTTTTCATCTGACTTCCTCCATTCACGACGGTCGACAGGCCGTAAGACGTGAATTTCTGTTGTTCTATTCCGCCTTTGTCCGGGCGGTGTCGTATACTTCTACAGCCTAGGGACGTGTGGCTGAACCTACGATTAACGGTCCGATCACGCTTCGTTTATCAGAACCACGGCGTTTCAGGGCCAGACAAAAGCCCGGTAGAGACCGGGCTTCTGCTTGTGCAATTAGCGGCTGTAAGGCGATACGCAAATGCGGCGCGGACCGCTGTTGGGCTGGTAGGTGTTGTCGTAGGCACGATACGAGCGCCAGCGATTCTGACACCAGGATACATGGCTGCCGCCATAGGCCGGACGGGGTTGCTGAATCGCGCCGCCGATGATGGCGCCGGTGGCGAAAGCGGCAAGCGGGAACCAGTAGCCGTTATGATAACGGTAACCCGGACGGCGGTCGCGGTAACCACGGTGGCCATTATAATAGCCGTCACGCGGCGGGCGCGGGCGATACATGCGGTCGCCGTGACGGCGATCATGTCGACGGTCCCATTCGCGATATTGCACCTGCACGACATTGTCGGTGGACACCGCCGGCTTCTGGATCGGCACAGGAACCTGGAACGCCTGCGACGGCGTAAAGCTGGTCAGGAACACGACGAGCGCCGTGGCGACACTCGTTGTCCGGAAATTTATCATGATCTTCCTCCGTTTGCTTCAGCGCGTTGACCCACGCTTTTCACCCACTCACTCTTTTCGGAGATTAGGGTCAGCCCCGCTTCATGCCCGAGAAGAATTGGATGACGTGCAAACGAATTTACGGAAATTTGGTTCCAGACAATGGTAATGGAAGGAAAGCCTCAAACGCCTGCCGGCATCATGCCTCCACCTTGACATCGGTCAAAGGCCGCGAGCAGCAGGCGAGAATATAGCCCTCCTCGATTTCCTCATCGAGAATGCCACCATTGTGGTTCATCTCCACCTCGCCGGAAAGTTTCAAGACCCGGCAAGTCCCGCAGATGCCGGATTCGCAGGCTGCGCCGATCCGCACACCGGCTGCACGCGCCGTCATCAGAACGGTCTGCCCGGGCTGGCAGGGCATTTCTTTCCCGGAAAGGGTAAAACCCACCATCGACAACGCTTCGCCATCATCGGTGAGAACACTCTCGCCGACGGCGACGGGAGCAGCAGGCGAGAAGCTTTCCTGATGGTAACGGCCCATGTCGAAGCCGGAGGCTTCAAGCATGGAGCGGACGGCGGCCATGAACGGCTCCGGCCCGCAGCAGAAGACGGTACGCTCCATGAAGTCATGGGCGAGCAGCGCGATCTTGGCCTTGTCGACCATGCCCTTCAGGCCGGACCACAGATCGGTGCGTCCACATTTCTCGACAATGAAGCCAAGCGACAGGTTCGGCATGAAGCGGGCGAGATATTCCAGCTCGTGACGGAAGACGATATCGCCGGGTGTACGCGAGCAATTGATGAAGGCAATGTCGCTTTGCGGGGCGCGGTCGCTCATGTCGCGCACCATCGACATCATCGGCGTGACGCCGGAGCCCGCGGAGATGAAGAGATACTTGTCCCCGGGATGCTTGACGTAGGAAAAATCGCCGAGCGGACCAAGCGCCCGGATCTTCATGCCGGGCTTCAGATTGTCGAACATCCAGCGCGTGCCGATACTGTTGGCCTGCGCCTTGACCGTGACCGACAGCGAATAGGGCCGCGACGGGCTGGAGGACAATGTGTAGGTGCGGTAAAGCGGCTCCTTGCCCACCGGCAGTTCCAGCGTGACGAACTGGCCCGGCAGATAACGGAACCAGTTCTGATCCTCGGAGCGGAACAGGAACGTCATCACATCCTGTGTTTCGGGGGTTACCGAAATACATTCCAGCAGCTGGAGCTTGTCGCTCCACGGCTTCATCTCGTCAATATGCTTATATGTCACGACCATGTTCATCTTCACGCTACAGCCGAAAGCCGGGCCTTGTCGCCGGACAGCCGGTCGATCATGAAATCGGCGTACCAGTTGACGAACTGCATCACGCCGCCCTCGTCCTCCATGGAGTAAGGGCCGGGCTCATAAGCGGGCGAGCGGATGCCGAAGGCATTTTCCTCGACGATGCGGCGGTCCTGATCGTTGGTTTCGTTCCAGACATGGGTGAGATCCTCAAGATCGTAATCCACGCCCTCCACCGCATCCTTGTGCACCAGCCATTTGGTGGTAACCATCGTCTCGTTGGCGCTGAGCGGCAGCACGCGGAAGGAGATGGTGTGGTCGCCGAGGAAGTGGTTCCAGGTCGTCGGGTAATGGAACAGGAGCAGCGCGCCGATATGGCTGATGCTGACATCGTCCGACAGCGGCCGGCGCACGGCGCGTTTTCCCGACATTGTGTAGCTTTCCGCTTCGCCGATCAGCGGCATGCGCGCCACGCGGAACTGGCCCTTCGGGTCAATCTTGAAACGGCTGGGCAGGCCGGCTGCTTCGCAGCGTGCCCAGTGGCCGCCGATCTCGGGGTCGCTTGCCCCGCCATCCGTTCCCGTCACGCTCGGGTTTTCGGGATAGGTACGGCAGAGTTCCGGATGGTTGGCGGCGCAATGGTAGCACTCGCGGTTGTTTTCCCAGACGAGCTTCCAGTTACCCTTTTCGATGATGGTGCTCTCATGCGCGACCTTGGCTTCCCATATGCGGTGCGGCGCCATGTAGCTCTCCACTTCGGCGCGCATGGGCTCAAAATCCGCAGGCTGATCGGCGAGGCAGATGAAGACGTAGCCAGCGACGGTTTCGCAGGCGACAGGCTTCAGGCCGAAATCGCCCTTGTCGAACTCCTCGCCCATGTGGCGGGCAAAAAGCAGCTTGCCGTCAAGATCGTAGGTCCACTGGTGATAGGGACAGACCAGACGCGCCGACTGGCCCTTCTGCGTGGTGCAGACGCGGGAGCCGCGATGGCGGCAGGAATTGTGGAACGCGCGGATTTGCCCGTCGCGGCCACGAACGATGACAACCGAATAGGCGCCGACCTGCACGGTGAAATAGCTGCCGGACTTCTGTACCTCACAATCATGGCCGACAAACAGCCAGTCGCGATACCAGATGGTTTCCATATCCAGCTTGAAGTAATCCGGGTCCGTGTAGAAGGGCTGTTCCAGGCTAAAACCTTCGCGGCGGTTTTTCAGCTGGCGCAATACGGTATCACGCAATTCCATGGCCAAATCCTCGATCAAACCGCCCTGCCCGACACCATTTGCGGGGGCTGCGGAAGCATGTCCTCATCTAATCATCGGCGGTCATTTGCGGCAGCACAGACAGCGACATCGGCTTCCGCATTGGCGACAAATTGCGACATGTCCGAACGGCGTCTTCAGGCCATTCCACTGCAAAATCCGGCAACTATTTACCGCCTGCAACGACGTCGCAATATGACGCATGATGGCGCAGCCACTGCCCACCCATCAAAAAACAGGGGCTGCAGCGCAACGGAGTATTAACGCACCCTAAATTATCTTACCGGATCGACAGCAACGAGGGTGTTCCCGGTGGAGAAGGCGACACGCATACGCTATTTCGATGCGAGCAGGCATTCGGTCACACCGATACGCTCGAAGACCGCGCATTCCGATTTTTTGCGGACAGGGCGCATCAGCCGTTACGAAGAGCGGTGGCTGCCGAAAGAACGCGTCTACTACAGCCATGACGAAGTGGCTGCGCTGACCGGGCGAAAGCTGGAAGCTGCCGCCGATGCCACCCACAGCCGCCTGAACGGTTTTCACCAGTCCATCCGTTTTCCGAAGATGGTGTTTCACCATCTGCTGAATGACCGGCCGCATCTGGGTTATTGCCACGTCACGGCGGCGACGACCAGCTTTGATGCAGAGCGTCATGTGCTATGGTCCTTCTATTTCGCGAATTTCTTCGCGGAACTGAGCGGTGCCGAAAACTTCTTTGAAAATATCGATGCGCGTTATTCGCGGATGTATTTCGCTGTCGCCATCAACGCCCTTCCCGATCAGGAAATCGCCGTCGATACATCCGTCCATCGCGGCGGCCTGCTGTTCCAGACCCACGATCCGCGCGTGGCGCTGAAAAACGTCCTCATGCTCGGCGCGCGCTCGGAGGAGATGCGCAGGATCATCAAGGCGATATAGCAGCGACAAAGCCCCCAGGGACTTCATCTTTCTTTCTTAGGCATGTCGTTGTCCCGAAACCGACGACCAGTTTCGGACAATGCGCATTAGCGCTTTCCATTCTGCCCGGAAATACGCTATTGACCGCCCTGAAAGGCAGCATCATGGCGCGTCATATCCATATTGAAAACGAGCGGGAAACCGCCCTTCAAGCAGCCGTCACGGAGCTTGCCGCCGGCCAGCCGATCGCCCTGCCGACGGAAACCGTTTACGGCCTTGCCGCCGATGCCACCAACCCTGCAGCCATTGCCCGTATCTACGAGACCAAGGGCCGGCCGCAATTCAACCCGTTGATCTGCCACATGGCAGATATCGCCATGGCGGAACGTTACGCCATCTTCGATCCCATATCGCTTGATCTTGCAGAGGCCTTCTGGCCCGGCCCGCTGACACTGGTGCTGCCGCTGAAGCCGGCAAGCGATATTCATGCACTGGCGACGGCCGGGCTCGATACGGTCGGCATTCGCGTACCGCAAGGTTTTGCCGGCGATCTCATCCGCCGGTTCGGCAAACCGCTCGCAGCCCCCAGCGCCAATAGTTCCGGCAAGATCAGCCCGACAAGCGCCGCCCATGTGGAGGCCGATCTCGGTCAGAAAATCAACCTCATTCTCGACGGCGGGGCGGCTTCGGTCGGCGTCGAATCCACCATCGTCAAGGTGGAAGAAGGTGGAAAGGTGCGTCTGCTTCGTCCTGGCGGCGTCGTCACGGCCGAAATAGAGCGTGTTGCGGGCAAGCGGCTTGAACGTTCTGAAAAAGCGTCGGCGGCCATCGAGGCGCCAGGCATGCTCGCTTCGCATTATGCCCCCGGCGCCGCCGTGCGCCTCAACGCCACATCGGTTTCGCCTGGCGAAGCGTTGATCCGGTTCGAAGGTATCCCGGTTGCGGGTGAAGAGACCGCCCGCGCCGTTTTCGATCTCAGCCCCTCCGGCGATCTTTCCGAGGCCGCCGCCAACCTGTTCGATTACCTCAAGGCCGCCGATGCAAGCGGCGCAGACAGCATCGCCATCACCAGCATTCCCACTCACGGTCTTGGAGAGGCGATCAATGACCGCCTTTCCCGCGCCGCCGCACCGCGGAGCTGAGGCCCGCCGACCATTCGCCCACCGTTTCAAATGACAGAGAGACGCCCGATGACAACCGTCCCCTCCTCCGACATCCTCGACCGCTTTACCGCCATTGTCGGAGACAGGAATGCGGTGCGCGATGCGGCAGAGATGGCGCCGCGGCTGGTGGAAAATCGCGGGCTTTATCGTGGCGCTTCGCCGTTGCTCCTCAAACCCGGATCGGTCGAGGAAGTATCGGCCATCCTGCAGTTCGCCAGCGAGACGGGTACCCCAATCGTGCCGCAGACGGGCAATACCGGCCTTGTCGGCGGGCAAACGCCGCGCGCCGGGGGAACTGACATCATTCTTTCGCTGGAGCGCATGAACCGCATTCGCGATATCGATCCCGTCGCCAATATCATCGTTGCCGATGCCGGCTGCATTCTCGATGACATCCATAAAGCCGCCGATTCGGTTGAACGCATGTTCCCGCTGTCGCTCGGCTCTCAGGGGTCCTGCCGTATCGGCGGCAATCTCGCCACCAATGCCGGCGGTACCGCAGTGCTTGCTTATGGCAATATGCGCCAGCTCTGCCTCGGGCTCGAAGTGGTGTTGCCGACAGGCGAGATCTGGAACGGGCTGCGCCGGCTGAAAAAGGACAATACCGGTTACGATCTGCGTGATCTCTTCATCGGCTCCGAAGGTACGCTCGGCATCATCACCGGCGCGGTGCTGAAGCTCTTCCCGAAGCCACTCGGCCATCAGGTGGCCTTCGCCGGGCTGGCCTCAACCGAAGATGCGCTGAAGCTGTTCGAGATGGCATCAAACCTCTGCGGCACGGCGCTGACCGGCTTCGAGCTTATGCCACGAATTGGCGTGGAGTTTACCGCCAGACATATTCCCGGCGTGCGCGATCCCCTGGAACAGCCCCATGACTGGTACGCGCTGATCGACATCTCCACCTCCGATTCGGCCGCGACGGCGGATACGATGATGCAATTGCTGCTGGAGCGTGGTTTTGAGGCTGGGCTGGTCGAGGATGCCGTGATCGCCGCCTCCGAAGCCCAGCGTCAGGCACTGTGGCACATGCGCGAGAGCATGTCGGATGCGCAGAAGCCGGAGGGCGGCTCCATCAAACACGATGTCTCCGTCCCGGTTTCCAGAATACCGGAGTTCATGGCGACGGCGGAAAAGGCGGTTCTTGCTGCCATCCCGGGCGCCCGTGTCTGCGCCTTCGGCCATCTGGGCGACGGCAACATCCATTACAATATTTCCCAGCCGGTGGGGGCGGACAAGGCGCAATTCCTCGCCCGCTGGCGGGACATGAACGAAATCGTGCACGGCATCGTGCTGTCGCTGGGCGGTTCGATTTCCGCCGAACACGGCATTGGCCAGTTAAAGCGCGACGAACTGGCCGCCATCCGGCCCGGCATCGAAATGGAGCTGATGCGGCGCATCAAGCACGCATTCGATCCCGCCGGAATCATGAACCCCGGCAAGGTGCTGGCGGAATAACCCTTTCCGCCTCAGGCCGAAGCCCGCAATGCCCAGGCGGGCACCATTTCCGCATTCAGCCGGCGCGGCTTCTGCGCGCCGACAAATTGCGTCAGGCTCATGCCCGATTTCGCAATCGACATCGCGTGCTTCTTCGGCAGGAGATAACCATGCTCCAGCGGCGGGGTGCGGCGCAGGACACGGCTGAAAACATTCCGCCGGTGATAACGTGATGGGGAAAAGCGCGCTGGCTGTTCGCAGATCGCGACATATTCCAGGATTTCATCGATCCAGCCTGCCTGCGGGCGTGCGCCCGGCTCGATCAGCAGCAACCAGCCGCCACGCGCGGACTTGACGATATCCTCCAGTTCCCATTGCCCATAAAAACGGCAGCCGGCCGCATCGGCCACACGCGACGATCCATCGCGCGAACCGTGATCCAGAATCACAACATCGCTTACAAGCCCTTCCACGGCACCGGTGACAAGCGCAGACAGCGTATGCGCCAGTTCCGGCTCCTGATCCCGGCATTCCATTATGACTGTCAACATGTGCATAGCTCTAACGCATCGCACAATAAATTGCCACCATGCTCGTCGCGGTAAAATCCGCGGGGGTTGATGTCGCTCTCCGCGATCTCAGGTGCCGGCGTGCCCGTCCTGGCGCTGGCCCCGGCAGTACAAAAGGAGCCAAATTTACAATTTTGTTCTTGTAATGTTCTCATTCGTGATGTAGGAATTTAATCATTCGAGGGGCGATGAGGCCTCTCAGGATGGAAACGGTTTAGGGCGTTCAGCGTGCCTCGAAAGGCGTGCGACGTCTTGGGAGCATCCAGATGAGAAATCATTCGCTTTCGGGGCAGGCTGCCTTCCAGCCGAGCCATATGCCTGGCATTGCCAATGCGCTGGCCGATGCATCCGGCCTGCGCATCGAGATTGACCGTCGCCGCGGCCGTGGTGCGGGGCTCAATCCCGACGGACGTTTCGAAGCCTTGCAGCGTGAGGTCTTCGACGATGGCTGGCAGACGCTGGAAGAGATGCCGGAATTCCGCACCGAGGTGCAGGTGGAAAAGCCACGCAGCATCATCACCCGCAATGAATCGCCCGATATCCCCTTCGATCGTTCCATCAATCCATACAGGGGCTGCGAACATGGCTGCATTTACTGTTTTGCCAGGCCCACTCACAGCTACATGGGCCTTTCGGCCGGACTTGATTTCGAGGCCAAGCTGTTTGCCAAGCCTGATGCGGCCAAACTTCTGGAACGGGAACTGGCGAAACCCGGCTACAAGGCGCGGGTAATCGCCATCGGCACCAATACCGACCCTTACCAGCCGATTGAGCGCGAATGGCGCATCATGCGGCAGATACTGGAAGTGCTGGCCAAGGCTGATCATCCCGTCGCCATCGTCACCAAATCGGCGCTGATCAAGCGGGATATTGATATTCTCGCGCCAATGGCAAAAAAGGGGCTCGTCAAGGTCGGCATTTCCGTCACGTCGCTGGATCGCAAGCTTTCGCGCACGATGGAGCCGCGCGCCGCCACGCCGGAGAAGCGGCTGGAGGCCGTCAAGGCGCTGACGGATGCCGGAATTCCGGTGGCGGTGATGATGGCACCCGTCATCCCGGCGCTTAACGATCATGAAATCGAGCGCATTCTTGAGGCCGGCAAGGCTGCTGGCGCGACCGAGGCTTCCTATGTGCTTTTGCGGCTGCCGCTGGAGGTAAGCCCGCTGTTCCGCGACTGGCTGCTGCGCAACTATCCGGACCGTTACCGTCATGTCATGTCGCTGGTGCGCTCCATGCGCGACGGCAAGGATTATGACGCGGAGTTCGGCAAGCGCATGAAGGGTGATGGCCCTTATGCCTGGCAGATCGGCAGGCGATTCGAGATGGCGACCAAAAGACTTGGTCTCATCCGCCGCGGCATCAACCTGCGTGACGACCTGTTCGTGCCTCCGGGCGGTGCCGGGGTGCAATTGTCTCTGCTTTGAGAGCCGCATGGTGAAAGTGACTGAAGGTAATGAATGCCTGTGATGAACCAGACGCTACCCTCGGGCTCGACCCTGGAACGTGAACCGAGCGCGGCAGGATCTCGGGTCAAGCCCGAGAGGACATCGAGCATGGGGTAACGCGCCGACAATACGAGGTTCTGTGAGCTTTTAATAAACGGAATTCAAAATGACAGGAGCAACCGTCTCATCGTGTTGCTCTCGACGAAATGCCCGGCTGGTTTTCCCTGGCCCGCCGGACATCGCCCCTGGAACCGCCGCCTCGCGTGCGATCGTTTTTCCTCCGCCGCCCTGCTGGAGGATAAAAGGTCATGACGACCTTGGGCACGGTGAGCCACGCCCCTTGACCCCGGCTCATCGTGCCTGTCATCGCCCGCTTCCGGGGGCTTGCAGGAGATCGGGTGTGTGTGCCAGTTTCGCCGCATGAAACGCACGGCCACACCCGATTCTTCTGCCCTTTTTGATCTTGCCGATACCGGCCCGGATTTCTCGTTCGAACTGGAAGCGCGAAAGAAGGGCCTCTGGCCGGTCGCCGGCACGGACGAGGCAGGGCGTGGCCCGCTCGCCGGCCCTGTGGTTGCGGCCGCCGTCATTCTCGATCCGGACAATATTCCTGACGGAATGGATGATTCCAAGAAACTGACGAAGCAGAAGCGCGAGAGCCTGTTCGTCCAGATCATGGAAACCTCGATCGTATCGGTCGCCTCCTCCGGCCCGGGCCTGATCGACACGATGAATATCCTGCGCGCCAGCCTCGACGCCATGCGCCGCGCAGTCCTCGGACTCGAAATTTCCCCCGCCCTCGTACTGGCCGACGGCCGCGACAGGCCACCAGGCATCACCTGCGAAGCCAAGGCCGTCATCAAGGGCGATTCCCGCTCCCTCTCCATCGCCGCCGCCTCAATCGTCGCCAAGGTGACCCGCGACCGGATGATGGAACGTGCGGGTGTGGTGCATTCATCCTATGGCTTCGAAGGCCATGCCGGTTACGGCACGCCGGCCCACCTGCGCGCCATCGAAAGCCACGGGCCCTGCGCGCTGCACAGGATGAGCTTTCGGCCACTGAAGCGGGATTGATGACAAAGTAGTGAACTTCCGTTGAAATGCGGTTCGCATATCTCTTGGGTCGCCGGCTCCAATCCCAGTCGCGAAAAGTCTACATCCTACGGCGACCAGTTATTTCCGAAAGAGCCGGTTAGGTCAGCACGATTTCCAGCTCAAGGTTAATAACAATGCAGCGCGCCGTTTCAGCCTGAGTTGTGATTCGTGACGAAATCCAGACGGACATCATAGGCCGCCGCGTGGCGTCGATCTTCGATCCGTTCGGCCACATTTGCTTGTCGGCGTAAGACCGAGAGCACGTCACTTGCGGCGTCATTCTGTCGTAAACTTATATCGCAAGACTTCGAGTTCAGCGACTGAGTTTCGCGACAGAAATTACCCTCACTTTTAAAGAGTTGAGAATTTCTCGCATATGTCAGCATTTATGCGAAGACTGTTCCCTTAAACCTCCCCAATGGTAGTCTCTTGTTCGACCGGCAAAGCACGTAGTCCTAGCACTGGCGAAAGGAGGATAATCAGAAACTGGATCATGAATCCTCCCGTTGCCAAGAATAGACATGCTGCAACCCCGAAGTAGCCAGCGACTACAGCGCCGAGAGCAGCCCCCAGCGGCCTTGAGCCATAGGTGGCGGTCATTATCAGCGCCGATACTCGACCAAGCAAGAGGTTTGGCGTGACCGCCTGACGCAGTGTCATCGTCGTGATGCTCCAAAGGATTGGACCGACGCCGAACAGGAAGAAACTGGTACATACCAGCCAGAATGAAGGAAGCCACAGCGTCAACAACATGAGGAAAGCTCCGCAAAATCCTCCGAGCGGCCCCAATACAATCATGGTTCCAACCGTAAAACGCCGCGCGAGGACTGGCGCGATCATAGCTCCCACGATCATGCCGACACCGTCAACTCCCAACGCAATCCCTACCTGGGTTGCACTCATGCCCAGGTCCTGGACGGCGTAGGCAACAAAGACCGCCATCAAAATCACCCACGCGGTATTAAAGAAAATCGCGGTGAATAGAATCGGAAGTAGGAGTTTATGATGTGCAACGAATGCCGCTCCCGCCTTCAGGTCACGTAGCGGGTTGCTGAAGGGGCGTGATGTCACATTGTCTTTTGAAATGCTTGCTAGATACAGCGCGGCCAGAATGGAAAGCACGGTTGCAAACACATAAGCAGTAGATGCGCCGGTCCAACCGACCAATGCACCGCCGAGGGCGGGGCCCGCGGCGAAAGCAGCGCTGCGCACCAATTCAAGCCAGCGGTTCGCATCGCCGAGTCGTGGACGAGGCACAATTGAGGAAATAATCGCGGGAGCGGCCACGCTGTAACAAACCGTGCCAACCGCACCTATGAAGCCGAGAGTCGCGAGAAGCGGCACGTTCAGCAATCCAAATACTAAAAGCAGTACAGTAACGATAAGGGAAACACTGCGCAAGACCTCCGATCCCACCATCAATGCTTTGCGCGAAGCCCGATCAACGGCAAGTCCAGCCGGAATGGACAAAAGTAAAAACGGAAGGGTTTGCGCCATTTGCAGCCAGCCTGTTTCAACCGGACCCGCACCAAGCAGTAAAACCGCCGCCAATGGAGCCGCTGCCAATGCTATCTGCTCGGAAAATTGCGCGAAGAGATTCGACCAGCCTATGCGTTTGAATGCGGAGGGTAGTGGAGCAGATTGGATAGAATTCAACATCGTTGTCCTCATGTTCAATACATGAGGACAGATGGACTGATCTACAGAGCCACAGGCCACCCGTTTCTTGCGGATAAAGCTTTCTTTGTCGCGGAGATCCCAATTAATGCGACACTTGTTTTTCTGATTTTTGCGACGCCGCACAACAGGGAGTTTTGCGACGGTCGCAATGACCGGTGTTGGCGCGAAGCGGAAGCACAATCCAGCATTCAGCATAAAATAACACCAATCACCGCCACCTCCGAGGGAGGCCTGTGGCCGCGAATGCCGCATTTCCGTGGTGCAGGCGACACCCTATTCCTAACCAGCTTTATCACCTCAAACAAAAAACCCCTCGCGGCGGGGCCGGAGGGGTTTTGAACAATACCGAGATAAATCTCAGTTCAGTTTCGACTTCACTTCGCCGATCGTGGCAGTGAAAAGCTTGGCCTTTGCGGCGGCCGTCGTCTTTTCGGCCAGCAGCTTCTCGGAAGCGGCAATGGCGATGTCGACGGCGGCGGCGCGGACGGCGCCGATGGCGTCTTCTTCGGCCTGCTTGATCTTCTGTTCCGAGAGGGCCGTGCGGCGGGCGACGAATTCTTCCGTCTTCTGCTTGGCCTCTTCCGTCAATGCGGCGGCTTCGCGTTCAGCGGCGGCAACGATGCCGGCGGCTTCGGCTTCGGCTTCCTTGCGCTTGCGCTGATATTCGGCCAGCAGGTGCTGGGCCTCTTCACGCAGGCGCTTGGCTTCGGCCAGTTCGTCCTGAATGTTCTGCGCGCGCTCGTCCAGAGACTTGGAGAGCATGCCCGGAACCTTGAGATAGGCGATCAGGACGAAGAAAAGGACGAGACCGACGAGAGCGAAAAATGAAGCATCAAATGCCATATCAGGCTCCCTTCACGTTCGAAGCGGCGGCAATCGCTGCCTTGACGTCCGTGTCCTTGACCTTTGCGCCAACCAGCTGGTCGACGATTGCGGTCGCGGTTTCCTCGGCGATGGCGCCGACATCGGCGAAAGCCTGGTCCTTGATGCCGGCAATGCGCTTTTCGGCAGCGGCAAGCTTTTCGGCGAGACCGGCTTCAATAGCGGCGCGATCGGCATCGGCCTTCGCCTTGGCGGCGTCACGGGCCGCGGCGCCGATCGAGCTTGCCTTGGCGCGGGCTGCCGCGAGTTCTTTTTCATAGGTTTCGACGGCAGCGTCAGCTTCAGCTTTCAGCCGTGCCGCTTCGTCGAGATCCTGTGCGATGCGTCCATGACGGTTTTCGAGAATGCCGCCGACGCGCGGAACGATGACCTTCTGCATGAGCAGGTAGAAAAGGCCAAACGTAATCGCCAGCCATAGGACCTGCGATGCATAAGTAGACTGGTCGAACGGCGGGAAAACGCCGGAAGAACCGTGCTCGGCGCCATGCGCTACACCGGTTTCCGTGTGCGTGGCTTCCGGTTGCGGCTGGCCAACGGCCGGAGTTTCCGTATGCGTTTCACCTACGGTCGGTGCTGACTGGGCATAAGCCTCGGTCACGAACATGCTCACCTCCAGGGGGACTGCAAATGCGAAGGATCACGGCACGCTATGTTGCGGGCCGTGATCCAGACCTGATGCCGATATTAGACAGCGAACAGGAGAAGGAGAGCAACGAGCAGCGAGAAGATGCCCAGAGCTTCCGTAACGGCGAAGCCGAATACCAGACGGCCGAACTGGCTGTCGGCAGCAGAGGGGTTGCGCAGTGCGCCGGACAGGTAATCACCGAAGATACGGCCGAGTGCGAGGGACGTACCAGCCATGCCGAGGCATGCGAGACCTGCGCCGATGTACTTTGCTGCTTCCGCTTCCATGTGAGACTCCTTGAGATATTGGTTGTTGCGGCTGTTTTTGACGCCCGTTGCCGGGGCCAGCGACTTTACTTCTCAGTGACCACCATGCACGGCGTCGTTCAGGTACATGCAAGTCAGTACCGCGAAGACGTAAGCTTGCAGGAAGGCAACGAGAAATTCGAGAGCGGTCATGGCGACCGTCATGATGAGAGGCAGGACTGCACCGCCGACGCCGAGCGCGCCAAGCGCGCTCATGGAGGCGACGAAGCCTGCGAAAACCTTGAGCGTGATGTGGCCGGCCAGCATGTTCGCGAAAAGACGAACGGAAAGGCTGATCGGGCGCGACAGGAAGGAGATCATTTCAATCGACGCCACAAGCGGCAGAAGCGCCTTGGGCACGCCGGAGGGGGCGAAAATACCGAAGAAATGCAGACCGTGCTTATAAAAACCGTAAACCACGACCGTGCCGATGACGAGGCAGGCGAGCGCGAAGGTGACAATGATCTGGCTGGTGACCGTGAAGAAATACGGGAACATGCCGAGCAGGTTTGCCGTCAGCACGAACATGAACAGCGAGAAAACGAAGGGGAAGAACACCATACCCTTCTTGCCGGCGCCTTCGCGCAGCATGGAGGCGATGAACTCATAGGACATTTCGGCAACGGACTGCATGCGGGTGGGGATCAGGCCGCGGTTCGACGTTGCGAAATAAAGGAAACCGGAAGCAGCAGCCACGGTCGCGACCATGAAGAGCGACGCATTGGTGAAGGAAAAATCGACGCCGCCAATTTCGATCGGAATGATCGGCTGCACCAAGAACTGATGGGTCGGATCGTTTGCCACCGGCTGCCCTCTTTACCTGTCGCCGCCTGTCGCGGCATCTCAACTGTAAGGAAAAACAGCCTCAAAGGCCGCGTTTTCCACCCTCGTCTCGTCTGTCCGCCTTCTCAAGCAGCGGCGGCTTGGCCACCGCGCCCGTCGAACGCAACACATTCAATACGCCTGCGCAGAAACCGAGAAGAAGAAGAACGATCATCCCCCACGGCGTCGTGCCGGCAAAATAGTCCAGAAGATAACCCAGCATAGCGCCGACCACGATGGCCGAAATGAACTCCGATGAGAGCTTAACCGCCATCGCGAAGCCCTTCCGGCTCTCCGCAGCGTTGGTCTCCGCCCTCACTTCCGCCTCATCCTCCGCCTTCACCTTTGCCAACTCGTCAGCAAGGCGTTTGCGGCGCTCGTCCAGACTATCGTCACGGTTGCCAGTCATCTTAAAATCCCACCCATTTTCTCCGTTCCAGCCATGCCAGAACCCTTTGGAGTTGTAAACGGTGACGGATTAAGCCTGTTCCAGCCCGCTCTGAAGTCGCGCGCAACATAGTTTTAGGGGCTTCTCTAGTCAAGGCACTGCGAGCGGTTGTTTAGGCACAAATTAATCATGCAAAAACAATGCCTTGACTAGAAATCACGGTTTGGGGGCGATGTTTCGCCGGGGAATCGGCATTTTTGACACGCAAAATGCGACAAATTGGCGGTGGTATCAGCTCCAGCCGCCACCATAGGTACGGTAAAAGACGTGGAGGCCGATTCTGCCGACCTTCTTCATCGACTTGCCCCAGGCGGGACGCACGTAAACGGCGTGATAGTGGGTGGCAGAGCCAACTTCCTTCAGCCAGATCTTGCCGGCCGTAGTCGCCATGGCCACTTCGCGCGCCATCTTCCAGTGGCGTTCGGAATTCACCCGGTCTTTGATATTATCGCAGGCGAAGGAGAACTGGCAGCGATTGCGCCAGTCCTTGTTCTGGTAGACAACGCCGCAGATGGTTTTCGGATAGGCCGGATTGCGCACGCGGTTGAGGATGACCTGCGCCACCGCCGCCTGACCTTTAACGGACTCACCGCGCGCCTCGAAATAGATGCCCGATGCAAGGCACTGCTGTTCGGCCGGAGAAAACACGGCTGCCGGCAGCGGCGTTGCGGCCCAGGCGTGGTCATCTGGGTTGATCTGCGGTACGAAGCGGCCGGCCTCGGGCTTCTTCAGAATGGCGTCGAAGGGAGACTCGCGGGCAAAATCCGGTTCGGCGGGCGCATAGGCAGTCGCCAGGATGTCCGGCGTGCGGTTGGTGACGAGTTCCGCCAGCATCGGCGAGACGCTCTTGTCCGCCTTCTTTTCCTCGCGGCGGAAATAGAAAGAGGCGAGTTCGACATCCTTGCCGCGCTTCGGCTTGACGAAGGCGGTGCGATCCTTGCGCTTCAGCGGCTCGATATCCAGCATCGAGGTGCGCTGCAGCACCGAACCGGCGGTGAAGGCCTTCGGCGGCTGCATGATTTCGGTGGCGACGATGCGGCCCTTCTTGGCGGCGCGGTTCACCCGCTCGCTGTCCGGCGTCGTTGCCTCGCCCTTCTTGTTGGTGACGAACGCGACCTTGCTGCCATTGGGCAGGGTCATGCCGCCGCCATGCAGCGCCTCGTCCCCTTCCGCATCGTTGAATGTCAGGGAGGCGTTATGCGTCGAGCCCGCCGGGGAGGCAGTCAGCACCATGCGCCATTGTTCGCCGCCCTTGTCGAGACCCGCCAGAAGCGAGGCGAGATCGGCACGCGCAGCGAGGGAGGGAAAGACAAGCCAGGCGGCCAGGCCGAAGACGACGGGTGACGTCCACTTGGACGCCCATCCCTGAAAGGACACGGGGGACCGACGACGCATTACTCTTTTCGAACGCAAAACCAGCACTCCGAACACCGACAACCGAATTTTCTACAGGTGTTCGAGAATCTCTTATTAACCTTGATGGTTGGTTAACGCCGCGCAGGAAGGTGTCTTCACGTTAATGTGTGAGGGAATGCTAATGAGTGTGGCGTGGAGTCGAGTTCGCATGCGCCGATCAGAACTGTGCCGCAGGGCATCTCCTCATCCGTCATTCCGCCTCGAGCCGGAACCAGCCGTCGCGCGTCGGCGCGGCGTAAAGACCCCCTTCACCCCAAGGACTTGGGCTGGCTGGATACCGGCTCAAGGCCAGTATGACAGAGAGAACGAGATCGCCCAGCTGCATTGAGGGCATGCCACTTCGTCACACCACGACGTGCGAACCGAGTTCCACCACCCGATTGGCAGGCAGGCGGAAATAGTCGGAGGGATCGGCCGCGGTTTCGGCGAGCGCGATGAACAGGCGGTTCTGCCAGCCCGGCATGCCCGATTTCGGATCTGGAACCAGCTTGCGGCGGCCGAGATAGAAGGAGGTCGACATGATGTCGAACTTGTAGCCCGTGCGGCGCAGATAGCCCAGCGCCTGGGTAACATTCTGGGTTTCCATGAAGCCGAAATGCAGCTCGACCACGGCGAAACGGTCGCTCATCTTCGTCAACGTATAACGATCTGCCGGATGAACGCGCGGCTGATCCTCAGTGCGGATCGTCAGGATGACGTTCTTGTCGTGAAGGACGTGGTTGTGCTTCAGATTGTGCAGCAAAGCCGCCGGCGCCGTTTCCGGATCGCCGGTGAGGAAAATCGCCGTACCCGGTACGCGCACCGGCGCATGGGCGCTTTCCTTTTCCACCGAGGCGATGAAGGCCTTCAGCGGCACATCGATGCGGCGCGTCTTGGCGAACAGGATTCTCGAACCGCGCTGCCAAGTCGTCATGATAACCGTGAAGGCAATCGCCAGCAGCACCGGCACGTAACCGCCATCATGAATTTTCAGGAGGTTTGCGCCGAGGAAGATCAGTTCCAGCACCAGAAGCGGGGTCAGCACCGCAAGGGCAAGCCAGATCGACCATTGCCAGCGTTTGCGCACGAACTCGAAGAACATCAGGCTGGTGACGACCATCGCACCGGTGACCGAAATACCATAGGCAGTGGCCAGCGCATCCGAGCTCTTGAAGGTGAGCACCAGGGCAACGACACCGAAAAGCAGGATGGTGTTGACCGCCGGAAGATAAATCTGCCCGGTATTGGTTTCCGAGGTGAAGAGAATTTCCATGCGCGGCAGGTAGCCGAGGTGAATCGCCTGGCGAACCAGCGAGAAGGCGCCCGTTATGACGGCCTGGCTGGCAATGATTGTCGCGGCGGTCGCCAGAATGACGGCGGGCAGGATCGCCCATTGCGGGAACATCAGATAGAAGGGATTGGACATGGCTGCCGGGTCTTTCAGAACCAGCGCGCCCTGCCCCAGATAGTTCAGCGTCAGCGCCGGGAATACCAGACAGAACCACGCCCACTGGATGGGGCGGCGGCCGAAATGGCCGAGGTCTGCATAAAGCGCTTCTGCGCCCGTAATCGTCAGGAACACCGCGCCGAGCACGACAATGCCATAAAAACCTTCATTCGCCAGAAACTCGACCGCGTGCCACGGGTTGAAGGCAAAGAGAATGCTGAAGTCGTCAGCAATATGAATGAGGCCTGCAAGGCCCATGACGATGAACCAGACCGCGGTGATCGGTCCGAAAAATTTTGCCACCGTGCCGGTGCCGTGGGACTGGATGGCGAAGAGGCCAATCAGGATACCGACAGAGATCGGAATGATGAAGGCGTCCATCTCCGGGGTGACGAGCTTCAGGCCTTCCACCGCCGAAAGCACTGAAAGTGCCGGGGTGATCATGGCATCGCCGAGAAACAGCGCCGCGCCAATCAGGCCAAGCACGATAAGAACGCTGCGATGGGTGCCGGCCGTCTTCATCAGCAGCGCCAGCAGCGACAGCGTACCGCCCTCGCCGTCATTGTCGGCGCGCAGCAAAAGCGTGATGTATTTGAAGGTGACGATGATCGTCAGAGACCAGATCATCAGCGATGTGAGGCCGATGACCTCTTCCTGCGTCACCCCGTCATAGGCGATGGGCCGCAGGGCTTCGCGAAAGGCGTAGAGCGGGCTGGTGCCGATATCGCCATAAACGACGCCGATCGAACCAAGGATAGCGGCGTAAAGCCCCTTGTTCTTGTGAGCGTCATCCGCATCCGGCTTCTCGGCAACATCCTTGTCAGCGATCTGGGACATGATGATCCTGGCTCCTCAGAGCCAGCCCTTCCAACGAAAAAAGAGAAACGGGATGATTGCGGACATCACCATGACGATCAGCGCAAGTGGATAACCAAATGTCCAGTTCAACTCCGGCATGAGCTGAAAGTTCATTCCGTAAACCGAAGCCACCAGCGTGGGCGGCAGAAAAACCACCGAAGCGATCGAGAATATCTTGATGATGCTGTTCTGCTCGATGTTGATGATGCCGAGCGAGGCATCGAGCAGGAAGGTCAGATTGCCGGAAACGAAGGAGGCATGTTCGTTCAGCGACTGGATATCGCGTCCGATGGACTTGCCCTGCTCCCTCGCAACCTTGTCCGCGCTCGCCTGATCGCTGGTGGAAAAGAACGTCTGCAGCCGCGCCAGCGATGCAAGACTGACGCGGACCTTCGAAATCAGCCGATGATAGGCAGCGATGTTGGTCAGGCGGTCTTCGAGATAACGCGGCGCCTTGCGCTTGGAACGGGCCTGGCTGCCGAGAATATCAGCGGCGAGATTGTCGATGCCAGCGACCGAGTTTTCGAGAATTTCGGCCGTGCGATCGACGATTGTCTCGAGCAGTTTCAAAAGCAGCGCCGTGCCGCTGCGCATCTCATGCGGCGCGCGGGTGATGGCGGCAATGAAAAGGTGGAATGATTTCGGCTCAGCATAACGGATCGTTACGAGGCGCGTGCCGGCGAGGATGAAGGCGACATCGGTGAGGCGGGGGTCGTCCGAATCCGCCTTCCACACCAGCGATGCGGTCATGAAAACATTGCCGTCTTCCATGTAGAGACGGCTGGAGGGCTCGATATCCTTCAGATCCTCACGCGTCGGCAGATCGAGCTGCAGCAGCTTTTCCACATGCTGCTCTTCCGCCCTGTCCGGGTTGACGAGATCGATCCAGACGATGTCATCAGGAATCTGTACGGAGCCGTCGTCTGACGACAGGCTGATCGCCTCGCAATTGGCGCGATAGGCTTTTATCAATCCGTTTCTCCGCTCCACATTGCAGGCCTTAGCCGCAATGCTGCTTAACATATCCTGTTTGCTGTCGGCAAACCTTTGGACGACAGTTCAGGGACCACCGAAACAGGCGCAACGTCATATCGCGCCAGCCCGATGGACCAAGAGCCAAACGGCGCAGGCGTATGCGCCCAAAGCGAGATGCAATCAAGCAATATTTTTTCGCGACAGCTTTGCAGACGAAGCACTTCTGGATTTCATGGCCAGAAACCGCACCGTTACTGGCCACCAATCTTCTGTTTTTACAGGACTATTCACAGCGCAGGTGCGCTTTGCGGTTTTTCCGGCCGTCCGTAGCTTATTCGAAAACGATCTTTGGAGCCGCTTTTCTTTCACCGGCGCCAATACGCTCCCAGACTTTTTTCGCTATCTCGCGGTAGATCGCAGCCTGTGGACCATCCGGGTCGGCAACGACGACAGGCGTTCCGGCGTCCGACATTTCGCGGATGGCGATGGTGAGCGGCACCTCGCCGAGGAACGGCACACCGATCCTTTCGGCTTCCGCCTTCGCGCCGCCGTGGCCGAAAATATCGTAGCGGGCGCCGGTATCAGGTGCGATGAAGTAACTCATGTTCTCGATGACGCCGAGCAATGGCACCTCCACCTTGCGGAACATGGTGATGCCCTTGCGCGCGTCGAGCAGCGCGAGGTCCTGCGGAGTGGAAACGATGACCGCGCCGGCAAGCGGCACCTGCTGGGCGATGGTCAGCTGCGCATCACCCGTGCCGGGCGGCATATCCAGCACCAGCACGTCGAGCTCGCCCCAGGCGACTTCACGCAGCATCTGCATCAGGGCGGACTGCACCATTGGCCCGCGCCAGATCATCGCGGCCTCCTCATCCACCAGAAACCCCATGGACATGACCTTCAGCCCATAATTCTCCATGGGAAGTATGATGCGGTCTTCCTGCTGTTTCGGACGACCGGAAATCTTGAGGAGCCGCGGCAGCGAAGGCCCGTAAATGTCCGCATCCAGCATGCCGACCTTCAGGCCAAGCGCCTGAAGGCCGAGCGCAAGATTGACTGATGTCGTCGATTTGCCGACCCCGCCCTTGCCCGATGCGACGGCGATGATGGCACGGACGCCGGGGACGCCCACCTTGGACGAGCCCGGCTGCTGTGTTGGCCGGCCGGCTGCCGCGGCGGGACGCGCCGGCGCCGGCTGCTGTTGGCCGGGCTTGCGATCGGCAGTCAGCGCCACGACCGCGCCGGCGATGCCCGGAACGCCCTTCGCCGCCTGTTCGGCGGACAGGCGCAACGGCTCCATCTCGGCCGCCCTGTCGGCCGGGACGGTGATCGAGAAATAGGCCTTTCCATCTGCGATGAAGATTTCCGAGACCATGCCGAGGGAAACGATGCTTCTGCCGCTGCCGGGATAGATGACGGCGTCCAGAGCCTTTTCCACCTGGTTCTTGCTGACCTCTGCCATTGTCTTACTCCGTTACATCGTCCGGCCTGATAGGGAAACAATTTGCGCCATCCATAGACAAGCGGAGGCGGTTCGCCAATGCCAAAGCGCAAACAGGAACCATTCGCGACGATTTAGCGCTGCGATTTCAAATCTCGTCATCCATATCGAGCGTCTCCGGATCGAAGACGCGCCCGTCGAAGAAACAGTCGGGTCCCAGAACGAGGCCGGTGCGCGATGCGCCGACATGAACAGGTTCCCTCAGCGTGCCTTCCAGCTTCAGATTGGCGCCCGGCACCGGCACGAAAAGTGGTTTCATCGCCTTGCGAAAAATATCCGGCCTATACGCATTGCGTGCGGCTTCCACCACCGCGGCATCGAAACGGCAACCGGCGGGTATTTCCCCCCAGCGCAACATCTGGCTGAAGAACCAAAGAGCCTGGCTTTGCCACGGAAAATTCGCCGCTTTCGCGCTGGTGACGAAAAATTCCTGAAAACGCTGCATGTCCTTCTGCGAAGTCGAAATATAGCCCGTCAGGGCCGGAAGCAGGAATTCGCCACTGACGTTCATATAATGAGGAGCGGCCAGAATACCGGCAAGTTCCTCGATATTGGCGGGGTTGGCGCACCACTCGCCCGCGCGATAAAGCGCGCGTAGCAGCCCCTCCAACAGGCTGGCATTCGCATCAGCCCAATCTCGCTTCACGGCAAGTATTTTTTCCGGGGCATTGTGCCAGATGAGCGCGCCCGTCGTCACGATACGCCCGGCGCCAACCAGCACCGCAGCGCTGCCCGCGGGTTCAGCAGAACAGAGCGCATCGACGTCGCCGCTTTCCAGAAGCCCGGGCATCGCCTTCGGCAGCGCTTCGACGATTTCCATGTCACGGCCAAGCAGCACACCGCAGCTTCCGAGCAGATAACGCAGGGCATAAAAGGACGTCGAGGCGATATCCTCAACCGCGAAGACGGGCGGATTTTCACCCGCGGCCCGGCGTGCGGCGCAGACGCGGGCCATCGCGCGGCCGAAAGCCGCCGGGTCCGGCAGCTTCAGTCCCTCACGGTAAAGTTCATCATAAAACCCAGGGGAAACCGTGGTCGCGGAGCCGCCGAGGGAAAGCGTGAAAACGCCGACTATATTGGCCGGCATATCATGGAGGCCAACGGCCGACCCCACGGGAACAGGAGCGGGCAAATGCGCGATCTGAACGCCGTCCTCGCCGAGCACCGAAAGAACACCACGTGCGGACTGCTTTCGGACCAGTTCCAGTTCTATGCCTTCATCGGCGGCAAAGCCTTTTTCGGCAGCGACTATCAGCACGGCGCAATCGACAGTCGGAGAAAATCCCGCTTTTACACTATGCCGCTCCGGCAACGATTTCTCCTTTCCGGTGATTCGAAAAGAGGATCGCCCAGGAAGGGCTTTATCACAATGATAAAATTGCGAGTTTCGCTATTTAATCAGTCCGACGCGCAGGGCCTTGGCGACCGCCTGGGTGCGGTTGACCGTATCGAGTTTTTTCGTCGCGCGGTTCAGGTAGTGATTGATGGTATGCTCCGACAACATCATGATCTCGGCGATTTCGGCACTGGTCTTTCCGGCTGCCGTCCAGTTCAGGCAGTCGATCTCCCGTTCGCTCAATGTTTCCGGCACGCGGAGATCGAGACGGCGGATTTCGGACAGCCGGGCAAAGACGTGGCTGGAAATGTAAAAAAGCTCCGCAAGCCGGGCTTCCGGCAGGGCCGTCTTGTTGCCGGAAAAGGATACGGCGCCGCGCCTGAGGGTGACATCATGCACCGGGAACCATACGGAATTTATCATCTCGAACCGTTCGAAAAGCGCGACCACGTTTTTCTTCAGGACATGCCCCTCGCCTTCGACCAGGAAATCCAGCGACACGGAAAAGGGTACAGTGGATTTTCTTAGCCGCGCCATGACGCGGCTGTTCTGCAACTCGCCTTCTTCATCATAGCGTTGCAACAGTTCGGCCGGCCAGCTGGTGATGACGGTATAATGCGACAATTCGCTTGAGACCTCTGTAGTGAGGTCGAGTACCATGAAGGCCCTGAATTCCCACGCTTCCGTCAGCCGCTTCAGGAAGCGGAATATATCGAACTGCGTATTAAGATTGGCGATCTCGCGAACGCAATCAACACCAATCGACTGAACGCTGGCCGTTTCTGTTTTCTGCATGAAAGCTGTTCTTCGAGCATGAGGAAATGCCGCCGCAAAGGCCCGCCTCTGCCCGGAATTTTGAGGATGTTACTCAGCAAATCGATTCATGCAAACAAAAGTTGAAAATTAGATCAGAATATTCGAAAATTAGCGTTATCTCGCGTAAGCCGGTCATGTCTCCTCTTTTTCGCGGGCGGGCATCCCCATAAGCGGCATCGCCTTTTCGTCAATCATCCGCAACCGGCGATAAGCGATAGACAAGTTCTGCCGAAATTTTATCGGCGGTTGCACGCACCAGCGGCGCCCAGGCGCGGAGCTGTTCCACATCCACCCTGTAGGCGGGGCCGGTCACTGAAATCGCCGCGCGGAAACTGCGTCCCGGGGCCGGTAACGGCGCCGCAACGCAATGAATGCCGATCTCGTGCTCCTGAAGATCGAAACCGTAACCGAGGGTGCGAATGGCCGAAACATCCTCCATCAGGGCCTGCGGTGTGGTGATGGTGTTGTCCGTGAAGCGCTTAAAATCCAGCCCGGCCGCGAGATCTTCGAGATCGCCGGCGGGTAGCAGCGACAGCGCGGCCTTACCCACGCCTGTGCAATAGGCTGGCGAGGTCTTTCCAACCTGCGAATGCATGCGCAAGCTGTGCTTGCCCTCAATCTTGTCCAGATAGGTCACTTCGCGGCCGATCAGAACCGCGAGATGCACCGATTCCTGCGTTGCCTCCTGCAGCGCCGCCAGGTGTGGGGCGGCTATGCTGCGCAGATCGTTGCCACTCCAGGCCTTGGCTGCAAACTGCAACAGCCTCAGGCCAACAACGTAGGTCTGGTCGGGGGCCTGCTCTATTAGGCCTTCGGCAAGCAGATGTGCGAGCTGGCGATGGACGGTGCCTCGCGGCTGCCCGCACGCTTCCACCACATCGGTGAAACGCATCTGCCTTTCAGAAAGGGCGATCAGTTCTAGGAGCGAGATGGCCTTACCAAGTGTACCGGTGTCGCTATCGGTTTTTTGCCGCGCGGCTGGAACTGCGCTGCGCATCCTCCCATTGGGTATTTTGGTATCAGGCATGGCAACATCCGTTGTCATTCACCTTGACATGAGGCTTGCGCCAAGGGAATAATTCCATTTATTAAAATCTAGTTCCAAATAATGGAACAATCAAGCCCCTGACGGATGAGATCATGCCGATGACGACAGCCCAATTTCCGGACCTCAAGGATGCGGGCGTGCTGATCACCGGCGGCGGTTCCGGCATCGGGGCTTCGCTCGTGGAAGCCTTTGCCATGCAGGGCGCAAAGGTAGCGTTCATCGATATCGCCGAAGAGCCGAGCGAAGCGCTGGTCCGGCGGCTTGCCGGGGTGTCGCCCCACCCGGTCCATTTCTTCAGGGCCGACCTGCGCGACGTGGCGGCCATAGCCGTGACCGTCACTGAGGCGGCCTCGGCGATAGGCGGCATCAAGGTTCTGGTCAACAACGCCGCCTGGGACGACCGTCATGACATAGATACGGTGACGGAAGCCTATTGGGATGCCAATCAGGCGGTCAATCTCAAGCAGATGTTTTTTACCGTTCAGGCCGCGCTTCCCTACCTCCGGCTCGCGAAAGACGCCTCCATCATCAATTTCTCGTCCATCTCGTTTCTGCTCAACATGGGCGAACTTCCCTCCTATGCGGCGGCGAAGGCAGGTATCATCGGGTTGACAAAAAGCCTTGCCGGCCGGCTGGGGCCAGAAAATATCCGCGTCAACACGCTGCTGCCGGGCATGATCGTGACCGAGCGGCAGAAGGAACTGTGGCTGACGGATGAGGGCATTGCGACGACCACGGCGCGGCAATGCTTGAAGCGCACGCTCGTCGCTGCCGATTTGTCTGGGCCATGCCTGTTTCTCGCATCCTCGGCATCAAGCGCCATCACGGCGCAATCCATAATCGTAGACGGAGGCCTTCTATAATGTCTGAACCCGCTTTTATCGCCGTTGACTGGGGTACGACCAGTTTCCGGCTCTGGCTCATGAGCCGCTCGGGTGCTGTGCTGGCGGAGCGCAGAAGTTCGGAAGGCATGACCACGGCCATGCGGACCGGTTTTGCCGAGGTTCTGCAAGCGCATCTCGACGCCATCGGCGCTCCTGAAGGTTTGCCGGTTCTCGTCTGTGGTATGGCAGGCGCGCGGCAGGGTTGGGTCGAGGCGGGTTACATCGACGTGCCGGCATCGCTGTCGTCGGTGCTGGATGGCGCGGTTCGCGTGCCGGGTCAGGCGCGCGATGTGCGCATTCTGCCGGGGCTGGCGCAGCGGGATAAAAACGCGCCCGACGTGATGCGTGGCGAGGAAACGCAATTGCTCGGCGCTCTTGCCTCCTCGGACACCGGCGAGAAACTTGTCTGCATGCCCGGCACGCATTCCAAATGGGTGACCGTTCGTGATGGCGACGTCAACGGCTTTGCCACCTTCATGACCGGCGAACTGTTCGAGGTCATTTCCAAGCAGACGATCCTGTCCCATGCGGTGGCCGAGGCGGAGCCTTTCACCGGCCAACACGAGGACTTCAGAGCGGCCGTGCTCGACATTTACGCCAATCCGCAGCTCGCCAGCAACCGGCTGTTCACACTGCGCTCCGGTCAATTGCTGCATGGCCTCGCCGCCACAGATGCCAAGGCCAGGCTTTCCGGCATCATGATCGGGCTGGAGATCGCCGGCGCGCATTCGACGGCGCGGCGGGAGACACCGGTGGTGCTGATCGGCTCCGGCGCGCTTGGCGCGCTTTACGAAGGTGCCTTCACCGCTCTCGATATACACTATACGGTCATCGACGCAGACGAAGCCGTGCGGCGCGGATTGCTGGCCGCTGCAACAGCCATCTGGCCATAAGAAGAAAGATCGACCATGCGTATTCCCTTCCCTTCCATCAAATATCCGCTGATTGCCATCCTGCGCGGCCTGAAACCCGAGGAGACAGAAGGCGTTGTCGGCGCGCTGATCGAAACCGGCTTCCGCGCCATCGAAATTCCGCTGAACTCCCCCGATCCGTTCCGCTCCATCGAGATCGCGGCAGAGATGGCGCCCGCCGATTGCCTGATCGGCGCCGGGACCGTGCTGAGCGTGGAAGACGTCGCATCGCTGGACGCGGCAGGCGGCAGGCTGATGGTTAGCCCCAATGCGGATGCGGAGGTCATTACAGCTGCACGTGAAAAAGGCATGGTGACGATGCCGGGCGTTCTCACCCCCACCGAAGCGCTGGTGGCCGCAAAAGCCGGTGCGACCGGGCTGAAGTTCTTCCCCGCCAGCATCATCGGCCCCGCCGGCATCAATGCGATCCGGACGATCCTGCCGAAGGATCTGGTCATCGCCGCGGTCGGCGGTGTCTCGGATAAGAATTTTGCCGACTATACATCGGCCGGCATCATGGCGTTCGGGCTCGGAACCAGCCTCTATAAACCCGGCATGACCGCAGCGGAGTTGCGCGAACGCGCCACTGTCACACTGTCGGCCTATGATGCAGCCATCGGAGGATAAGAGCTTGGCGACTGTTTTTCCCTTTACCGGACGTGTTCTTGACGAGACGCCGATGCTGCTCGGCGAAGGCCCGACCTTCGACCCTGCGACCGGCACGGCCTGGTGGTTCAACATTCTCGAGCGGGAATTGCATGAACTGCACCTCGCCTCCGGCCGCAAGACCGTCCATGCCCTGCCCTTCATGGGCAGCGCTCTGGCGAAAGTCAGCGACAGCCAACAGTTGATCGCCTCCGATGACGGGCTTTTCCTGCGTGATACGAAGACTGGTGTGCTGACTCTGCATGCGGAGCTGGAAAAGGACCTGCCCGGCAACCGGTCCAATGACGGGCGCATGCACCCTTGCGGCGCGCTTTGGATCGGCACCATGGGCCGCAAGGCGGAAACCGGCGCGGGCAGCATCTATCATGTTTACAAAGGCACGGTGACGAAGCTGTTTGCCGATATCAGCATTCCGAATTCGATCTGCTTCTCGCCCGATGGCGCGGCCGGATATTACGTCGATACCAAGGTGAACAAGCTGATTCGCGTGCCGCTCGATCCCGAGACCGGCCTCCCCTCCGGCAAGGCTGAAGTCTTCATCGATTCGACAGGAGTCGATGGCGGTATCGACGGCTCGGTCTGCGATGCCGAAGGGCATATCTGGAATGCTCGTTGGGGCGAAGGCGCGGTTGATCGTTATGATACCGACGGCAACCATATTGCCCGATATGCGGTGCCCGCGGGACAGACGACCTGCCCGGCCTTCGTCGGCCCGGACGCATCGCGCCTTCTCGTGACGTCGGCGCGTGAAAATCTTGACGAGGACGCCCTAGCCGCCAATCCGCAGCACGGGTTGACGTTCGAACTGGGGGTTGAAGTCAAGGGCCGGTTTGAGCCGCTTTACAGGCTCTGAGACGCGGCACGCACCGCCTTCTCATTCCTGTGCTTGTCACAGGAATCTAGCCAGCCCAAGTCTTGGACCGAAGGGACTCTCTTCGCCGCGCAGACGCGCGTCGGCCGGGTTCCCGTGACAAAGACAGGAATGTGGGGTGTTGGGGGCGTCCCCACCGCCTCGTCCAAGGTCATTCCGTTTCTCAGGAAATATCCGACAATATCTCGCGGTAATTCTCGTGTAGATACCGCTGGGTCGCCGCGGCGTCGGCGGGGCGGCCGTAGAAGTAGCCTTGTCCCATGGCGCAGCCGAGCGCGCGCAGTTTTTCCTCTTCCGCCCGCTCCTCTATCCCTTCGGCCACGACTTCAAGATCAAGCCCTTCGCACATGGCGACGATGGCCTTGATGATATGTTCGGAAGGGCGGTCGCTGCTGATGCGCGAGACGAAAGCGCGGTCGATCTTCACCTTGTCGAATGTGAAATCCCGCAGGCGGCCGAGGCTCGATTGGCCGGTGCCGAAATCGTCGAGAGAAATACGAACGCCCGCGCTCTGCAACTCGCTGATGATCCGCTGGGCGGTATCGGCGGAGGTCATGACCGCCGTTTCGGTGATTTCAAGCTCCAGCCGGTGCGGGTCGAGGCCGACACGCGAAAGTATGGACAGAATATTGTCGGCCGTGCTGGGGTCCATCAGTTGCGCGGACGACAGGTTGAAGGACAGAAAGAGCTCACGCGGCCAGAAAAGCGCCGCTTCCGCGGCTTTTCTGAGCAGGGCCTCCGAAAGCGCATCGATGAAACCGCGTTCTTCGGCCAGCGGCACAAAAACCGCAGGCGATACGAAGCCGAGATCCGGATCGTTCCAGCGCGCGAGCGCCTCGAAACCGATGACCTTCGCCTCCTCCAGCCGGACGATGGGCTGGAAATGCACGTCGATCGCGTCGGTGATGATCGCGTTTCTGAGCGCCTGCTCAAGCTGCGTGGCGCGCTTCATCTCCTGCGCAATCTCACGCGAATAGACGGTGATCTGGCCGCGGCCGCGCCGCTTGGAGCGGTAGAGCGCCGTCTCGGCGCTTTTCAGCAGATCCTCAAAATCATCGCCGGCGAAGGGATAGATGGCAAAGCCGAACGAGGAGGAAAGCCGGACGTTACGATCGCCAAGATCATAGGGAGCGGAGAGCACGTCCTTGATCATGTTGCCGACACGCTCGGCACCGGTGCGTTCGAACACCAGCGGCAATACGAAAGCGAATTCGTCGCCATCATGGCGCGTCACGATGGCGCCATCGGGAATGCAGGCTTTGAGGCGGTGAGCAACCTGGCAGAGGATTTCATCGCCCGCCTGCACGCCGAAAAGGTCATTGATGGGTTTGAAGCCGTCTATATTGGCGATGCCGACCGTGAAGGGTGCTGGATCGCTGGAGCGTTCGCTGGCGAGCATGCGGATCTTGTCCCGCAAACGGTAGCGGTTGCCGAGCCCTGTCAGCGGATCGCTGTAGGCCATCGCCTGAAGCTCGTTCTGGCTAACCTGCAACGTTTGCGGCTCTGCCCGTTTCATTCCTGCATCTCTTGAATCCTCTATCGACCGCGATCACAATGCAGGGCAAGTATTAAAAAAGCCATAGAGCGACGAACCGAAAAACGCAGACCGCCCTCGTTGAGACCCGCTGCCAGCGCAAAACGGCCGAGGCAGCGGCAATTAATTGTATGTTTACGCCACGCCGTTCGATGGAGGGGGCTATCACGCCTGCAGCTGCAGCACGTCCTTGCCAAAAAGCCGCACAAAAACAGCCTCCACCATATCGGGGCTGACAGGTTTCAGCAGCATGTCCTCCATCCCGGATGCGAGGCATTTGTCGAGGTCGCCTTCGAATGCGTGGGTAATGACGCCGACAACAGGAATGCGCTTTTCACCCGAAAGATCGCGCATGCGGCGGGCGACCTCGAAGCCGTCGATATCGGCAAGCGTCGTGTCAAGCAGGACGACCGATGGAGCCTGTTCCACGAAGAGACGCAGCGCTTCCTCGCCCGACGTGGCGAGCCGCCAGGAAAGCCCGAGACCCTCAAGTATCTGCGAAAAAACGATCTGGTTGACCCGGTTGTCCTCGACGAGAAGAACGTCGCACACGCCGCCGTTGCTGAGGATTTTGGGCAGGTCCTGCGTCATGATCTCCCAGTCCTCCTCTACCGATTTCTCCTTCGGCACCGAATGGAGCCCTACAGCCACATGATGCAACAACGACGCGTCAATCTCGTCCTCCTCGATGCTGACGACGGGCAGATGGTGTGCCGCGGCAATATCGAGGCATGCGATGCTCATCTGGGCGTCGATGACAACAACATCGATGGCAACCCCGGCGGAGGCGGCGACATCGATAAAGGCGCGCTGCTCTTCCTCGCTCGTCACCGCTGCATGGTCCATGCCACCTGCCGTGAGCTGGCGGCCTGCGGCCTCTGCAAAGCGGCTGTTTTCGGAGACGACCAGCACCGCCTTGCTTTTCAGCAAGCCGTTACGGCCTTCCTTCTCCTCATCCTTTCCATAGGTTGAGGACACAAATGCCACATGCTCCAGAGAAGGGATGACGGGCATGCCGTTCGCATCGAGCGTGGCGAGCGCAGTCACATCCTCCATCGTCGTCACCAGAAAATAACGGCCTGACCGTCCTACGCGCTGTTTGCGCGTGATCGTCAGTATCTCTTCACCGTTCAGGCGTCTCACCCTTTCCGGAATGACGCTTGGCGTGCCGCTCTCCAGTACCGTCCGGTCGGCCGCATCGATCCGCCCCGCAACCTTGCTTGAATGGAGATCGAAGACCGTGCGTCCGAGCAGGCTCTCGGGGCTGGTTTCGACCAGGGTGCAGGCGGATTTGTTCACGGCGGCATAGGCCAGGTTCCGGTCCTTGACGAAGACGGGAAACGGCAGATTGTCGAGAATATCCTCGAGGAGCTGTACGCGCTCGAGATCGATACGCCATTGTTCTTCACGCTTCTTCTGTTCAGAAATATCCGCGAGGACACTAATGCCGAGACCGGATGGCAGGCGGTTCATGACAAAGCGCAGGAACCGCTCCCCCTTCAGCCGTTCGGTTTTTTCAGACCGTTCCTTCCAGTGCAGAGCCAGCCGTTCGCCGATCCACTCTTCCCGACCGAACTGGCGGGCATTGGCGGCAGGATTTTCCGTCTCGATATGGTAACAATCGTACAGGGCGCCAAGATAATCGCGCAGGCGCGCGCCGGGGCCGATGACGGCCTCTTCCAGCGGGAAAAAACTGAGGAGCTTCCGGCTTGCGAAAATAATGTGATCGTTACGGTCGTAAACGACGATCGCCGCGCCAAGCGCGTCGCAAAGGGCATCAAGCATCACCGTATGAACGCCCGCGCCGGAGGACGCCAAATCACTCAACTGCAAACTCCCGCCTGTTTTAATGGGTCAGGCTTTTGTTTCTATTGGAATCGTCCAGGGCAGATGCCGGGATGAAACGAAAATTCCGGAAAACAGACATCAGGGTTTGCCGCTTGAAGCAGTCTTGAGGAGAAGATGACGCTCACCCATAGTCGACGTCACACACCACCCGGCAGAGGTGGCCCCGTTTCTGCGGTCATTTCAAGCTGCCCCACCATAAACAAGGGCGATTAAGGGCGGATTAACGCTTAAACTGCATTGGCGGAAATGGTCCGATGCCATGCAACCCGCAAAACATGTGCAAATTTCCGCGGTCTCAGTTTTTTGCTTTCGAAGCCGGCGCGAATCCGCGAAAATGGCGATCATGGCCATCAAGCAGCTCTCAGAAACCCTTATCAACCAGATCGCCGCCGGCGAGGTCATCGAAAGACCCTCCAGCGCCACGAAGGAACTGGTGGAAAATGCCATCGACGCCGGGGCGACGCGCATCGAGATCGCCACGGCGGGCGGCGGCAAGGGGCTGGTGCGGATTACCGACAATGGCTGTGGCATGTCTCCGGCCGATCTCGAGCTTGCGGTCAGGCGGCACTGCACCTCGAAGATTTCCGATACACTTGACGATATACGCACGCTCGGCTTCCGCGGCGAGGCACTGCCCTCCATCGGCTCCGTGGCCAAGCTGACGATCACCAGCCGCCAGCAGGGCGCGGAGCAGGGTTCGGTGATTTCCGTCACCGGCGGCAAGGTTTCCGATGTGAGGCCGGCCGCCTCGAATGCCGGCACCATCGTCGAGGTGCGCGACCTGTTCTTCGCCACACCGGCACGGCTGAAATTCCTGAAGACGGAACGCGCCGAAGCGGCCGCAATCACCGAAGTCGTCAAACGCATGGCGATCGCCTTTCCGCATATCCGCTTCGTGCTGTCAGGCACGGATCGGTCGACGCTCGAAATTCCGTCGACGGGTGACGATCATCTGGCCCGCATGGCGCAGATTCTCGGTGCGGACTTCAAGGACAACGCCATTGAAATCGATGCCGGGCGTGAGGATGTGACGCTGACGGGCTTTGCCGGCGTGCCCACCTTCAACCGTGGCAATTCGGCGCATCAATATGTCTTCGTCAACGGCCGTCCGGTGCAGGACAAACTGCTTTTATCCGCCATTCGCGGTGCTTATGCCGAAACCGTGCCGCATGGGCGATATCCTGTCGCGGTGCTTTCCATCACGCTCGATCCCGCCTTTGTGGATGTAAACGTACACCCGGCGAAATCCGACGTTCGTTTTCGCGACCCCGGGCTCATTCGCGGGCTGATCGTCGGCGCGATCCGCCAGGCGCTGACGCGTGACGGCGACAGGGCGGCAACGACGGGCGCCAGCCAGATGATGAACGCCTTCCGCCCCGGCTATAGCCCTTCTGGCCTCAGGCCATCGCCTTTCACGACCGCTCCCACGCCATGGTCCGCCGCGACCTCGCCGTCACGGCCGCTCGCCGTTTCAGGCGCAACGCAGTTTTCGGAGGCGGTACAATCACATTTCTCGGACATCACCACCCCAACGGCGCGGGCCGAGTCTCGGGAAACTTATGAAGCCGGCGCGAGCTCCTCGCCCGAGCCCACGCTCTACCCGCTCGGGGCCGCGCGGGCGCAGCTGCACGAGAACTACATCATCGCGCAGACAGAAAACGGCCTTGTCATCGTCGACCAGCATGCGGCGCATGAGCGGCTGGTTTTCGAGCAGATGCGGAATGCACTGCATTCCAAACGGCCGGCTTCGCAGGTGCTGCTCATCCCCGAAATCATTGATCTGCCGGAAGAAGATTGCGACCGGCTGATGGATCACGCCACCGGTTTCGATGCGCTGGGGCTCGTCATCGAGCGTTTCGGGCCGGGTGCCGTCGCCGTTCGCGAAACCCCGGCCATGCTGGGTGAGGTCAACGTGCAGGGAATGGTGCGCCAGCTTGCCGACGAGATCGCCGAATGGGACGCCGCCTCGACGCTTGCCAACAAGCTGGAATATGTCGCCGCCACAATGGCCTGCCACGGCTCGGTGCGTTCCGGCCGGCGCATGCGGCCGGAGGAGATGAATGCGCTTCTGCGGCAGATGGAAAATACACCGGGTTCGGGCCAGTGTAATCATGGCCGTCCGACCTATATCGAACTGAAGCTTTCCGATATAGAACGGCTCTTCGGCCGCAGCTGACGCCGTCTTACATGCACGGGCGTCGGGGCTGGCCTTGCGCCACGCCGGCCTATATAAATTCAGGATACTGGAGCATCCGGATTGTTCAGGAAAACGCTACGCCGTTTCGGACTGGGTGCCCCGACAGGACAGAGCAGGAGACGAAAACGGATGAACAGATTTGAAGGAGGCGGCAATCGCCTCGCCGTCATCGAATATCTCGACGGTGACTTCCGCATCGTCCAGACCGGCTCGCATGTCATCTGCGCCATGACAGGCAAGAGCATTCCGCTCGATGAGCTGCGCTACTGGAGCGTGGCGCGGCAGGAGGCCTATGTGGATGCCGCGGCTTCTCTGGAAGCCGAAAAGAAGGCCGGTACTTTGCCGGCATAAGGAGGGAAGCGACGCGTTGAGTGTCGCGTGTTTGCCTCCCTCGTCCCTGTGCTCGTCACGTCAGTGAGGAGAAACCGGCGCACGACGGCTTGTCTTTTTCGGTGCCTTATAGCGACGTCCGCGAATTATCCCGAAGCAAACGGGCGCGGCAGTTCGCCACGGCCGTATCGATAATCGTTCCAGCCGCATTGGGATCGTCGAACACCATGTCGACCTCGATCACCAGGCTGTTCCAGAGCAATTCCTCTGCCCGGCCGTGGTGCCCGTTAAGCCGCACGGCATCCTTGGCCGTGGTGACAAGTTGCAGATCCGCCTTGCCTGCGTCCTGCAGAAGATCGGCAATCTCGTCATCGCTGAAGTGGTGATGATCCGGGAAAGCGCGCTGCATCACGATATCGCCGCCGAGCGCTTCGACGGTTCGATAAAATTTGGCCGGGTCGGCTATGCCCGCATAGGCCAGCACACGCCTTCCCCTGAAATCCTGCGGCTCCTGCGGCGTGATCGCCGCAACGAAAACGGGTTTAGCAGCCTTTGCGGCTCGCCGCACAAGGGCATCGGCCGCGTGACCATTACCGACCTTCAGGAGCCCGGTCATATGCCGCATCTGTTCGGCGAGCGGTGCTCTTACCGGACCGCCCGGCACCAGATGGCCGTTGCCGATGCCGCGCATCGTATCGATGACGACAAGCGCATAATCCAGCGTCAGACGCGCACTCTGAAACCCGTCATCCATGATGATGAGATCGACGCCCTCTTTGATCAGGCGATGCGCACCCTCAACGCGGCGGCGCGAAATCACCGTCACCGCTTCGCGCGCCAGAAGCAACGGCTCGTCGCCGACATCGGCAGAGCGATGATGTGCGGGATCGACAAGGGTGGTGACGTCCAGTGTGCCGCCATAACCGCGGCTGAGAAATCCGGGTTTCAAGCCTTTCGCAACGGCGGCCCTTGCAATTGCCATTGCCGTCGGCGTCTTGCCGGCGCCACCCACGGTAAAGTTGCCGATGCAGATGACCGGAACGGTGACACTTGCCCTTTTTGCCGTCCGCATGCGCCGGCCGGCGACCTTGCCGTAAAGAAGCGAGAAAGGAGACAGGAGCCACGCCTGCCAGCCCGCTTTCTGCCACCAGAAGGGCGGCGCTTCAGAAACCATCTATTCCCGCTCCCGGCCGGGTCGCCCACGGCATTGCGTTCGCCATTTCACGTCTGGGAGGTTGTTTGCCAGAAAAAACCGTAAATTGCAAAATCCGAATAGACGGCTTTACGCACCGGTGCTGATACGGACTGGCCGTGATTTAACATGGAACTTCAATCTGCGCGCCGCGATATCCATTTTCTCCGTCATACCGGCTCAAGGCCGGCATGACGGGACGTAGAGAGTGCCGCGACAATGCAAACCGTGCGGCACCGCTTCAAACAGCCCGTTCCGGCAGAAGCGCTTCGAGCCCGGTGATGTCATCGAAACAATAATGGGCATCCGCACCCAGGCTTTCGCGAGAGCCGGTGCCGGTGAGAACGGCGACCCTGAGACCCGCGCCGGCGTTTTTCGCCATATGCAGATCGTGGTTATTATCGCCGACGACGGCCACGCGGTCGGGAGAGATACCGATCGCCTGACAGAAGCCGAGGACCATGCCGGGCTGCGGCTTGGTGCCGTAACCGCTGTCATATCCCGCAACGAAATCGATATCGTTTTCGAAACCGAAGCGGATGGCCGTCTGGCGGATGGAGTTTTCGTTGTCGCTGGAGGCGATACCGAGCTTGTAGCCGCGAGCCTTCAGCCTCGCGAAAAAACCCTTGAGATCGGTCACCGGCACGGATTTAGCCGCGGCCTCGGTAAAAAGCCGGTCGAGACGTTGCGTGAGCTCGACAACATCGCAGGGCGAGCCGGCGGCGACGAGACCGGCGGCGATCTCCGCCGTGTTGCCGGCGGCCAGAAGACTGTCGGGCACCACATGACCGGTAACGGGATCCATGCCGCAGGCGGAGAGAAGCCTGTCGGCGAGGACGGGATCTCCCTTGGCCGCAATCGACGCGAGTTCGCGGTTCACCGGTCCCCAGCTTGCGTCATAGCCCAGCAGCGTGCCGTCCTTGTCGAAAAGCACTGCGGCGATTGACTGCGCGGCGTTGAGTTCTATATCCGCTACCATGATCCGATGGCGCTCCGCGGCTGCAGCTTGGCGGAAACGGTGAGCGGGTTGATATAGGGCTCCAGCGCCTTCACCGTGGAGGAAAGCGCGCCGCGCATATCCTGAATGACCCGATTGCCCGCATCGATCATCTTGTAACGCTCATTATCGTTGACGAGCAGATAATGCACCGCCTTTGCCAGCATCTCCACATCACGGATAATGCGGCCACCACCTGCGCGGATCAGCTTCTGATAGGCCTCGCGGAAGTTCTGCACATGCGCGCCCGACAAAACCGCACAGCCAAGCATGGCAGGCTCCAGCGGGTTCTGCCCGCCTTCGGCCGTCAGCGAGCGGCCAACAAAGGCAAGCTCGGTCAGCCGCAGGTAAAGCCCCATTTCGCCAATGGAGTCTCCGAGGAAAATATCGGTTTCAGGCGTTATCACATCATTGCGGCTGCGGCGAGCAACGGAGAGATTCATGCCCTTCAGCATGGCCTCCACCTCATCTCCACGCTCGGGATGGCGCGGCACGATGATGGTCAGTTGCCCGTTGCGCGACTTGATCGCCGCATGCACGGTGGCTGCGGCCTTCTCCTCACCGTCGAAGGTTGAGATCGCCGCCCATGTCTTGCGATTGCCGACCTGCTTGCGGTAGCTCTCCAGCAGCGCCTCGTCACAGGGCGGCGGGTCGGTGTCACCCTTGAGGTTACCCGATATCACCACCGGCCAGGAACCGAGATCGCGGAAACGTTCGGCATCGAGATCGGATTGGGCAACCACCAGCGCCAGCTTGGAAAACAGCGATTCAGCAATGTCGTGGCGAGCTTTCCAGCGATCGAAGGAACGGTCGGAAAGGCGTGCATTGACCCGGATCTGCGGAATGTGCCGACGCTCCAGTTCCATCATCGTCACCGGCCAGATTTCGGACTCGGCCGTGATGGCGGCATCGGGTGCCCAGTAGGTCAGGAAACGGTTGACCGCGATCTTGATGTCGAGCGGCACATATTGGTGGATCACGTCATCGCCGAGCCGGGTGCGGGTCAGTTCGGCCGAGGTGACCGTACCCGTGGTCAGAAGCACGAAGATGTCGCGTTTGCGGATTTCGCGGATGAGCGGAATGAGCGCCAGCGTTTCGCCGACACTTGCGGCGTGGAACCAGACGAGCGGCCCGCGCGGGCGCTCGGCACTCGCATAACCGAAACGTTCGAGCCGGCGGCGTTTGTCTTCCTTGCCCTTGGCGGCCCGATAGGAAAGATAGGGCTTGGCAAACGGGTAAGCGGCGATACCGGCAATGCGGTAACCGGAAAGAGCGAAACGTGCGATACGGCTGCTCATGACAGTCTGCCCTTGATCATTCCGCGCAATGCCCTGCCCCTGTTCTGGTTGTTATCGCCGCCTACTTCTTCTCAAATTGCGTCATTTTTTGTCATCGGAAACGAAAGCGCGATCACATTTTCTCGTAACGGCATTCCCGGGCTGCGCCGCTCGCGCAGGAATCACGGGAAAGCGCGCTTTCATCCAATAGTATTACAACGCAAGGGCAAAGGGACTCAAATTTTGTCGTCAGGATTGAGAAGACGATGCATATGCACGATAAAATAACGCATATGGGCGTTATCGACAGTCATCTGTGCCTTCGACTTCCAAGCCGTGAGCGCGGAGGCGTAATCTGGGTAGATGCCGACGATGTCGAGCGCGCTCAAATCCCGGAACTGAACATCCTGAAGGTTTTCCAGTTCGCCGCCGAAGACGAGGTGCAGCAGCTGTTTCGGTTTGCCAGTTTCCGTCATGTCTTATCTCTTTCTTGAACTCTGAGAGAGGCCTTCATCTGCGGGATTTCCCGCCAAACGTCAACTGCCAGACGGATGTGAAAACGCTTTCAAAAGTGCAGGCAGCGCATAATTTGCTGCGGCGCACAATGCGGGGTGGTTCACCCGGCGGCGATTATACATCAGAGGTTTGCCATCCAGACCGGCAAGCCGGCCGCCGGAGCGTTCGAGAATGAGATCGGCCGCGGCCAGGTCCCACTCGTGTGAGTTGGGCATGACCAGCGTACCGTCGATACGACCATCCGCCACCATCGCCAGCCGGTAGGCCAGCGACGGCACATGCGGGACACGCTCGACATTGTTGCGCATCGTTTCCGGCAGATGCGTGATCGCCTCTGCCGCGGCGGCGAGATGGAAGGTGCCGGTATTGCCGCCGCTTGCGGAGATGGGGCTTCCGTTTTTTAACGCCACGCCGCCCTCTATCGCGGTAAATTCCTCCGACAGCGCCGGTGCGACGAGTACGCCCACCACCGGTCGCCCTTCATGCACCACGGCAACGCTGATGCACCAGGTATCCCTGCCGCCAATGAAGGCGCGGGTGCCGTCGATGGGATCAACCACAAAGACGGTGGAACGGGAAAGCCTGTCCGCGTCGTCATCCGTCTCTTCGGAAAGCCAGCCATAATCCGGCCGGGCGGAGCGCAGAATGGTTTCGAGGATTTCATTGGCGGCGTAATCGGCCGCGCTTACCGGCGAAAGCCCGCCATTCTTCCACCAGACCTCGGGATCCTTGCGGAAGAAACCGAGGGCTGTCTCGCCCGCCTTGCGGGCGGCTTCGAGGACCAGCCTCAGATCGGAGGCCCAGCGGGCCTCATCCATGTCGTTCATCTTGCCGTCTTTTCCGCGCGCCTCAGATGGCGCGCCCGTTTTTCTGTTCGCACTTGCATATGAAGCGCCAGCGAAAACCCCGCAGGTCGCCTCACTTGCCTGCGATCGTCATGCCTTCGATGGCGAGCGTCGGGGCCGCGATGCCGTATTTGCGATCAATATCGTTGGCCGGCGTGATCCGCATGAACATGTCCTTCAGGTTCGAGGCAATCGTGACCTCGGAAACCGGAAAGGTCTTTTCGCCGTTCTCGATCCAGAAACCGCTCGCGCCGCAACTGTATTCACCAGTGATCATGTTGGCACCGTGGCCGATCAGCTCGGTGACGTAAAAGCCCGACCCGACCTGCCCCAGCAGGTCCTCCGGCGAGAGATCGCCCGGCTCCAGAGCAAGGTTGGTGGAGGCCGGCGAGACCGAAGTGCCGCCACGCACGCCGCGGCCGTTGGTTTCCAGGCCGAGTTCCCGTGCCGCGGAGGTGGAGAGGAACCAGTGCTTCAAAACGCCATCCTCAATCATCGTCATCTTTTCGCCGCGAACACCTTCGCCATCGAAAGGACGGGAGGAAGGGCCACGCACGATCTGAGGATCGTCGGTGAGGTACAGGCCTTTTTTCAGCACCTGCTGGCCCATCTTGTCGCGCAGGAAGCTGGTCTTGCGGGCAACGGAAGCGCCGTTGATCGCGCCTGCAATCGCACCGACGAAGCCGCGGGCGATACGGGGATCAAACACGACAGTGATGTTGCTGCCGGTATCGACCTGGCGCGGGCCAACACGGCGCACGACTTTTTCCCCGGCGCGGCGGCCGATCTCTTCGGCGGCATCGAGATCTGCATAATAAAGGCGGCTGTCGAAATCGTAGTCGCGCTCCATCTTCGTGCCTTCGCCGGCGATGACACTGACGGAACGGCTGAAACGGCTGCCCATATAGCTGCCGGCAAAGCCATGCGAGGTGACGAGAACGAGACCGCCCATCCCGCTCGATGCACCGGCGCCGGAGGAATTGCTGACGCCCTTGACCGCCAGCGCCGCCTCTTCCGAAGCAAGGGCCGCCTCGCGCAATTGATCCGCAGACACGTCCGTTGCATCGAAAAGCTCGAGATCACCATAGGAAGTTGCCAGCCGTTCCTTGTCCGCAAGGCAGGCAAAGGGGTCTTCCGGCGAAACCTTCGCCATGGCCACTGCCCTTTCCGCCAAGGTCTTCAGATCGAAGCCGGGATTGGCCGAAACGCTTGCCACCCGGCGGCCAACGAAGACACGCAGGGAAAAATCGTCGCTTTCGGAGGATTCGGTGCTTTCCACCTTGCCGAGCCGCACGCCGACCGACTGTGAGCGCGAACGCACGACAACAGCATCCGCCTCATCCGCGCCGGCGGCCCGGGCAAGATCGACAAGCTGGCTGGCGCGCTCGAGAAGTTTGGAAGAATCTATTTCTGAGGACATGAGTTGGCCTTTCATTCCTGTTCCATTTATTGTGCCAGCAACCCCGCATCAAGGGCGAAACGTCGCTTTCTCCGTCCAGAGGGCGCCATCGCCACCCTATTCGAAAGTTCGCCCGCATGACCGAGCACGACGCTCTCTTTTCCGAACCCTTGCTGCTTCTGGCCGGCGCGGTCATTGCGGCTTCCGTTTTCCGCAAACTCGGACTTGGCACCGTGCTCGGTTATCTGGTGGCCGGCATCGTCATCGGGCCGTTCCTGCATCTGGTTACCGATGCGAAGGACATCTTCAACGTCTCGGAACTCGGCGTCGTTTTCCTGCTCTTCATCATCGGGCTGGAACTCAAGCCGTCGCGCATCTGGCAGATGCGGCGCGATATTTTAGGGCTGGGGCTTGCGCAAGTACTGGTGACGGGCAGTGTGCTTGCGGCGATTGTATGGTGGGCGGGGCTGATCGACTGGCGCGGCAGCCTCGTCGCAGGTTTCGGCCTTGCGCTTTCCTCCACCGCCTTTGCACTGCAGATCCTTGCCGATGACGGCGACATGAATACAAGGCACGGCAACCGGTCCTTCTCGATCCTGCTGTTTCAGGATCTCGCCATCGTGCCGCTTCTTGCCCTTGTCACCATTCTTTCCAACCGGCCCGATGTGCCGACGGATTCCATGGTGTCCGATCTCATCGCCTCCGTCGTCGCGGTGGCCGGAATGATCCTTGCCGGGCGGTATCTTCTCACCCCCATGTTCCAGATCATCGCCCGCACCGGCGCGCGGGAGGTGATGATCGCCGCCGCCCTCTTCGTCGTCATCGGCGCCGCCGCGATCATGGAGGCGGTCGGCCTGTCGATGGGCATGGGCGCGTTGCTGGCGGGGTTGATGCTGTCGGAATCCTCCTATCGGCACGAGCTGGAGGCCGATATAGAGCCGTTTCGCGGGTTGTTCCTGGCATTGTTCTTCATGGCCGTCGGCATGTCGCTGCACGTCCATATCGTTTATGAGAACATCGTGCTTATCCTGATCGCCGTGCCTGTCATGATGGCGGTGAAGGCGGCGCTGATCTATGGCCTCTGCCGCATCGCAGGCTCATCGCGTTATGCGTCGAGCCGCATCGCGCTGCTTCTGGCGCAGGGCGGCGAATTTGGTTTCGTGCTTTTCACCACGGCTGCCGCCTCGGGGCTGTTTCCGCAGGCAACGGCCTCGATCCTCGTTGCCGTCGTTACGCTCTCCATGGCGCTGACGCCGCTTCTTGCGGTGATTTCACGCCGGCTGACGGCGGAGGATGCGGAAGAAGACAAGCTGGAAGAGGATTTCGACGGAGCCGGCGCGGATGTGCTGATGATCGGCTTTTCCCGTTTCGGTCAGATCGCCTCGCAAATCCTTCTCGCCGGCGGGCGCGACGTGACCGTGATCGACAGTTCCGCCGATCGCGTGCGTCAGGCCGCCCGTTTCGGTTTCCGTATCTTTTTCGGTGATGGCACCCGCAAGGACGTGCTGATCGCCGCCGGCATCGAACGGGCCGATCTGGTGGCTGTCTGCACCCACAAGAAGGAAGTCACCGACCGTATCATCGACATGATCCAGTCGGAATTTCCAAGCGTGCGCATCTATGCCCGCTCCTATGACCGCATTCATTCGATCGACCTTAGAAAGAAGGGCGTGGAATATGAGCTCCGCGAAACGCTGGAATCCGGCCTGCTGTTTGGCAGGCGCATTCTCGAGGGGCTCGATATGGATGGCGACAGGGCTCTGGCGATTGCCGACGACATTCGCGAACGCGATGAGGAGCGACTGCAGTTGCAAGCCGTGGAAGGCCTCGCCGCCGGCCGGCAGATGCTGCACAACAAGCCGGTACGCGAGGTGAAGCCGGAACCGCTGATGAAGCCGAAGAACAAGGCGGAAAAGCGGGAGGAAGAAGAGGATATGGAGGACAGCGAGACGGAGGTGTCGTTGTGAAATGCGTTCTTCGTAGTGGCTGGGATAGCGCCACTTATGTCTTCTCCCCGCCGGGGAGAAGTCCGCGGCAGCGGGATGAAGGGGCAAGTTCTCCGAAATCCGGCAACGTTCCCCCTCATCCGACCCTTCGGGCCACCTTCTCCCCGGCGGGGAGAAGAAACCAGTGGCACCCGCTCGTTCCTAGCGAATACTCAGGGATTACTGCTTAAGCCTCCACGCCCTGCCCGCGATGAAACAGCTCTACCTGCAGTTCGATCTGGCGTTTCAGATCATCCTTGATGCTGGACGACGCGTTCAGCACCTCTTCCGACTTCAGGAAGTCCAGCACGCCGAAACGGTGAACCGGAGGGCGTAGGAAAATGTGTGGCGGGCGCAGTCTGAGCTTCAGGGCAATCGCCGCCTGCATCATCAGCTGGCTGGCGCCGAACAGGCTTTCCAATCGGCTGGGCATGGTGGTTCCATCCCCTTCCGGACCACCGACGACATCGACGCCAATGACGATATCGGCGTGATCCAGCAAATGTTCATAGGGGACCGGATTGAAGATACCGCCATCGATCATGATGCGGCCATCGATACGAACAGGCATGAACAGCGCCGGAATGGCGGCTGAAGCCGCCAGCGCCTGGATGATCTCGCCGCTCTCGACCACCACTTCGGTCTGGGCGTAATAATCCGTGGTTATCACTTTCAGCGGAATGGCGAGTTCGGAAAAATCCTTCGGCAGCGTCTGTGGCATCAAGGCGTGGAGAATGAGTTCGAGATTGAACTGGCCGAGACGAAAACCGTCCACCGCATGGCGCATCGATGCCGGGCCGAGGCTCCAGAGCCGGTTGGCGACCGAACCTTTGCGTCCCATAAGTTCCAGCGTGTATTCGCGGATTTCGCGGCCAGACATGCCGGCCGCCATGCCCGCGCCGATGATGGAGCCGATGGACGAACCGGAAATTGCCACGGGCCGGATGCCGAGTTCGTCGAAAGCCTCGATAACGTTGATATGGCAGATGCCGCGTGCGCCGCCGCCGCCGAGCGCCAGTCCGAATGTCGGCTCATGATTGCCCGCACCATCGCCTTCGAGAACTTCTTCTCCGGCGCGGACGATCGTGACGCTTTCGTTCCCAGCCTGATCCATGCGAAACACCCAAAACTGGTTACCACGGTGAAGGGGTCTGCCTATCCGGCAAACACGACAAGACCGTGGCGTGACGGGGCACTCCCCGTCAGGGCTCGTAGCGGTAGAAATGCATCTTCGTGTCGCCGAAGATACGGCTTTCAAGCAGCTTAAACGCCGGATCGACATTGACCGTCACATCGCCGCGCTCTTCCAGAATGGCAAGCGCGCCGGCGTTGAGCCAACCGCCACTATGGGCAGCCGCGAAAGCCTTTTCGCCATGGCCATAGCCATAAGGCGGATCGGCGAAAAGAAGATCGAACGGCTCGATATTGTTGACGCCGCCGAGCTTGGTGGCGTCACGCCGCAAGATGCGGGCGCGGCCATGCAGACCCAGCGCATCGATATTTTCCCAAAGCAGACCCCTGCCCTCGACGCCGTTTTCGACGAAGAGCGCCACACGACAGCCGCGCGAAAGCGCCTCCAGCCCGACCGCACCGGTTCCGGCGAAAACGTCCAGAACACGCGTGCCATCCAGACTTTCCGGATAGGCATGGCTCAGAATGTTGAAGAGGCTTTCCCGCGTCCTGTCGATGGTCGGACGAATGGAATTTGTTTTCGGCGCGGCCAAGCTCCGGCCGCGGAACTCACCGCCTACGATCCGCATTACGTGTCATTCCCCTGCCTCCAGAAGGTTTGCCACCCGGGCCCTTGCCGCCCGGCTTACTACCGCCGGGGCCCTTGCCGCCAGCGCCTTTTCCGGAAAACCCCGAACGTTCGCCACGCTCGCCCGATTTTCCGAAGGACGGCTTGCCAAAGCCGGGTTTGCCGCCCGGCTTGCCGCCGCGGGGCTTGTCACCCGCTGGCCGCTCGCCGCGGGCGCGATCACCGTCGTCACGAGGTCTGTCGCGGAACGGACGGTCACCGGCGGGTCTTTCCCCCCGGGCGGTGCGATCGCCGAAACTCTTTTCGCCACGTGGGCGGTCGCTGCGCGGACGGTCACCGTCTTCGCGCGGGCGGTCACGGAAGGGCCGGTCGCCGAAGGGTTTGTCGCCCCGGGCCGGACGGTCACCAAACGGCTTGGCACCACGCGGGCGGTCGCCATCTTCACGGGGACGGTCGCGGAACGGCCGATCGCCGAACGACTTGCCGCCGCGTCCGCCACGATCGCCAAAATTCTTCTCGCCACGTGCGGAGCGATCGCCACGGCCCTGCCCGCGGTCATCGTCGCGGGTGGGTTCGGAACGAATCCACTCACCGTCTTCATCGGCATGGCGCACGAGGCTGCGGCGGGCTTCGTCCTGCGCAGAAGGCTTCTTGAACAGGCTTTCCGCCTCAGCACGGGCCGAAGACTTGCGTTCCTTGCCGTCACGGGTCGGCTTCGCACCAGGCGCCATCCAGACATTGGCCGTGCGGCTTGTGCCGGCAGGCTGGCGGGGGCGGCGGTCGTCACCCTCATCCTCGGTGCGGCCCTTGGCGCCGAACTTGCCGGCAGGCTTGGAGCCGAACTTGCCGGCGGGCTTGTCGCCCCGCTTGGTGTCGAGGCGGCCAAGCGCCTTTTCACGGCGGTCCTCGGACTTGCCGCCTTTTTCGAAGCGTGGCTTGCCTTCCGGCGCATCGCTCTTTGCCCATTCGGCCTTCGCGGGCCGCTTCGGCGCGTTGTCTTCCTCGTCCTCAACGGGGGCATTGTAGATCGGCGCATCGAAATTGGCGCCCGCCTGTTCGATCAAGCGCGGGCCGAGCTGGTCGCGCAGCATTCGGCCACGCACTTCCAGCACCTTGCCTTCGGGCAGATCACCCAGCTGGAACGGACCGTAGGAAACACGGATCAGACGGTTGACCTCGAGGCCGAGCGCGCCGAGCACGTTCTTGATCTCGCGGTTCTTGCCTTCGCGCAGGCCCATGCTGATCCAGACGTTGTGGCCCTGGGTACGGTCAAGCGTGGCGTCGATCGCGCCGTAGAGCACGCCATCGACGGCGATGCCTTCCTTCAGCTTGTCGAGCGCCGCCTGATCCACCTCACCATGGGCGCGCACGCGGTAACGGCGCAGCCAGCCGGTGGTCGGCAATTCCAGAACGCGGGAAAGACCGCCATCATTGGTAAGCAGCAGCAAGCCTTCGGTATTGATATCGAGGCGGCCGATGGAGAGGACGCGCGGCAGGTCGCTCGGCAGATTGTCGAAAACGGTCGGGCGGCCTTCCGGGTCGGAATTGGTGGTCACCAGACCGGCGGGCTTGTGATAAAGCCACAGCCGCGTGCGCTCGGCGCCGCGAATCGGCATGCCATCCACTTCGATCTTGTCCGACAGCGTGGCGTTGACGACAGGCGTATCCAGCTTGACGCCGTTCAGCGACACGCGGCCCTCCATGATCATGCGCTCGACATCGCGGCGCGAAGCCACGCCGGCGCGCGCCATGATCTTGGAAATGCGCTCGGGCTTCGAGGCGCCAACGGTTTCCGGCACCGGGGCGGCCTTTGCCTCGGCAGGTTTCTTTTCGCGCTCGGCTGCAGGTTTGCCGGGGCCTTTCGGCTTCCTGTCTCGGCTAAATGTCTTGCCGCCGTCACGCTTCGGCTTGTCTTTAAAAGTCATTTGCTGTTTGCCTGTTGTTTGGGCTGTCCTATCAGGTCCAAGCACAAGGGTTAAGAGGAAATTGAAACGCAATGGCCGAAAGGACGCATTTCATGGAGCTGGCGCTTTGGGAAGCCCGTGCCGCCGGCGAGCGGCAGGAGGTTCCAATCGGCGCCGTACTGGTACTGGACGGTCGCGTCATTGCCCGTTCCGGCAACCGCACCCGTGAATTGAACGATGTGACGGCGCATGCTGAAATCGCCGTGATCCGTATGGCCTGCGAGGCGCTGGGACAGGAACGCCTGCCCGGTGCCGATCTCTATGTGACACTGGAGCCTTGCACCATGTGCGCGGCGGCAATTTCATTTGCCCGTATCCGTCGGCTCTATTATGGCGCGCAAGACCCGAAGGGCGGTGCAGTGGAGAGTGGCGTGCGGTTCTTCAGCCAGCCGACATGCCATCATGCGCCGGATGTTTATTCGGGACTGGCGGAAAGTGAAAGTGCTGACATCCTGCGGCAATTTTTCCGCGGGAAACGTCTCGACGACTGAGCGACTCGCGGGAGGCGTAAGCCTTCCCGCCAGCCATCAACCATTCGCGATTACTGGAAGGGGTTCCACCAGCTCTTGCCGGTGCCGGCCATTGCCGCTTCTTTCTTGCGGCGCTTTTCCTTTTTCTGCTCCGGCTCGCCGAGATCGGTCAGCTGATCCTGCGGAACGCTGCGATATTCGGCCGGCGGATCGGTGAGGAACTTGCGCTGGGCGTTGACCACAGAGCCGCCCTGGGCTTCGGCCTTGGCCTTGCGGAAGGCTTCCCACTTCTGGCTTTCGGTCATCTGACCGGCGGTGCCGTTGCCGGCGAGCAGCGGCGAACGATAATGCGGGTTGTTCTTGTTGGCATCCGCCTCATCGCGCAGGCGTTCGCGGGTTTCTTCCGGCGATTCGACCCATTGCGGGTTGTTTTCGCGGCTCGCCATGTTCTGCTGCGGCTGAGCCAGCTGCTCGGCACGGGCCTGGGCGGGAACGACGAGGCCCGGGCGAGGACCATATTTCAGGTTGCGCTTGGTCTGGTCGCCGGTGATCGAGGTTGCGTTGCCGAGATCGTCGACAAGCTGTTCGGCTGCCGTCTTGCCCGTACCGTAGGTCGGGCTCGTGCACGCGCCGAGCAGCACGCCTATCGTCGTGACGCCAACCACTGTGCGAAACATGCCCAAACCCTGCGCATTACCCTGCATCGTCTTCATTGAAACCCTTCCAGCCGTCCGTCCCACTTCGCCAGACATCGTCTTTCGGCAGGCGGCAGCCCGCATTGCCCTGTAAATCCGGCCATTTTCAGGCAGGTGTACCGGATGAAGAGGCAAAGCGCAATTCATCCGGCCATTTTCATTATGCCAGGGCCGCAAGCTCGCGCAGGGCGGCCGCATCGCGCGCCGAGACATCGGGATAATCCGGATCGGACCCGACATCGGTGGTGATGCGCCACGAACGCGCGCATTTTTCACCTTCCGCTAGCTTCTGCTCGACCACGACCTTCGGAACTTCCGGCAGGCGGAAACCGTCGGCAGGGCCTTCGTCACCCACAACCGTAATGGCCGAGGTGATGCAAATTTCGGCGAAGTCCTGATCCTTCAGCGCGGCCAGAAGATCGGCGTCGGCGATGTGGACGACCGGAGCCGCTTCCAGCGAAGAACCGATGCGCTTTTCACGGCGCTCGACTTCAAGCGCGCCCGTCACGACGGTGCGGACCTTGCGGATTTTCTCCCACTTCGCTTCCAGCGCATCATTCTTCCAGTTTGCCGGGATTTCCGGGAACTGGGCGAGATGCACAGACTCCGCATCCGGGTAGCGCGACAGCCACGCTTCTTCCGTGGTGAAGGGCAGCATGGGGGCAAGCCACGTCACCAGGCAATCGAACAGCTTGGCGATGACCGACAGGGCCCCGCGGCGCTTCAGTGACGACGGCGCGTCGCAATACAGCGTGTCCTTGCGGACGTCGAAATAGAAGGCCGAAAGCTCGACATTGGCAAAGTCGATCAGCGCACGGGTGATCTTCTTGAACTCGAAGCCGTCATAACCTTCGCGAACAACGCCATCCAGTTCGGACAGGCGGTGCAGCACCAGCTTTTCCAGCTCCGGCAGATCGTCATAGGCGATCTCCTCACCCTTGTAATGGGCGAGCGTACCGAGCATCCAACGGATGGTGTTGCGCAGCTTGCGATAGGCATCGACATTGGTCTGGATGATGGCCTTGCCGAGGCGCTGGTCTTCCCAGTAATCCGTGGTCATCACCCACAGGCGCAGGATATCGGCACCCGACTGGCTCATGACTTCCTGCGGAGCAACCACGTTGCCGAGCGACTTCGACTGTTTGCGCCCCTGCTCGTCCATGGTGAAACCGTGGGTCACAACGGCATTGTAAGGCGCACGGCCGCGCGTCGCGCAGCTTTCGAGCAGCGACGAATGGAACCAGCCGCGATGCTGGTCGGAGCCTTCGAGATAGACATCCGCCGGCCACTTCAAGTCCGGGCGATCTTCCAGCGTGAAGGTGTGAGTGCAGCCGCTGTCGAACCAGACGTCGAGGATGTCCATGACCTGTTGCCACTTGGCATGGTCGTGGTCATTGCCAAGGAAGCGTTCCTTGGCGCCTTCGGCGAACCAGGCGTCCGCGCCTTCGGCCTCGAAAGCCTCGAGGATGCGGGCGTTGACGGCTTCGTCGATCAGAACTTCACCTTTCTCGTCGGCGAAGACGGCGATCGGCACGCCCCAGCTGCGCTGGCGCGACAGAACCCAGTCCGGGCGGCCTTCGATCATGGCGCGCAGGCGGTTCTGGCCGGAAGCCGGCACGAAGCGGGTCTGGTCGATGGCGGAAAGCGAACGCGAGCGCAGCGTCGTGCCGTCGCCCAGTTCCTTGTCCATATAGACGAACCATTGCGGCGTGTTGCGGAAGATGACAGGCTTCTTGGAGCGCCAGCTATGCGGATAGCTGTGCTTCAGACGGCCGCGGGCAAACAGGTTGTTTTCCGCGATCAGCGCCTTGATGACGCGGTCATTGGCGTCACCCTTCTTGCCGTTATCGTCCATGACACGGGCGGCACCGCCTTCGGCCGACGGGCCGAAACCGGGGGCGTCTTCGGTGTAGAAACCGTCATCGCCGACCGTGAACGGGATCTTGGAGGAGATACCGCGCGCTTCCAGATCGCGCGCCTGCGCCATCCACGCGTCAAAGTCCTCGCGGCCATGGCCGGGGGCTGTGTGCACGAAGCCGGTACCGGCATCGTCGGTGACGTGATCGCCATCGAGAACCGGAACAGGGAAGGTGTAACCCAGCGATGCCAGCGGGTGGGCGCAGGTAACAGCGGCGAGCTCCTCCGCCTTCACATCGCGCAGGCGTGTGAATTCGAGCTTCGCCTTGGCAAAGCATTCGGCTGCCAGCTTGTCTGCGAAGACGAGCTTTTCGCCCGGCTGCGGTCCGAAATCATTGGCCGCCGCCGTGACCTCATAAAGGCCATAGGCGATGCGTGACGAAAACGAGATGGCGCGGTTGCCGGGGATCGTCCACGGCGTGGTCGTCCAGATGACGATGGAAGCGCCGTCAAGCTCGGCAGAGCCTTCAACGACCGGGAACTTCACCCAGATCGTGTCACTCTCGACGTCATGATATTCGACTTCCGCTTCCGCCAGCGCCGTGCGTTCGACAACCGACCACATGATCGGCTTGGAACCGCGGTAGAGCTGGCCGCTCTTGGCGATCTTCAAAAGTTCGCCGGCGATACGGGCTTCCGCGTGGAAGTTCATCGTCGTGTAGGGGTTTTCGAAGTCACCCTCGATGCCGAGGCGCTTGAACTCCTCCGACTGGACCTTGATCCAGCCGGCTGCGAACTCACGGCACTCCTTGCGGAATTCGTTGACCGGAACCTCGTCCTTGTTCTTGCCCTTGGCGCGGTAGGCTTCCTCGATCTTCCATTCGATCGGCAGGCCATGGCAATCCCAGCCGGGCACGTAATTGGCGTCGTAACCGCGCATCTGGAACGAGCGGGTGATGACGTCCTTCAGGATCTTGTTCAGCGCATGGCCGATATGGATGTTGCCGTTGGCATAGGGCGGGCCGTCATGCAGCACGAATTTCTCGCGGCCGGCGGCCGAGGCGCGCAGCTTCTTGTAGAGACCCATTTCCTGCCAGCGCTTCACCGTTTCCGGTTCTTTCTGCGGCAGGCCGGCGCGCATCGGAAAATCCGTCTGCGGAAGATAGAGGGTGGTGGAGTAGTCCAGTTTTTCTGCGGTGTCGCTCATGATCATACCGTTGTTGCGCGCCGTGCGGGCCGCGCCATATCAATTCCAAAGAGGGCAAATTCGGAAAGCGCCACGTCCGTCTGTCACAGAAGCGCCAAAATCCCGGACCTTCCGGCTCTCTCAGAGCGGGCGGAAGGCCGGGCCAATAATTCGGCCAATCTGAACTGCAAATTTCAACCGGTATTGGGACATGGCCGGTTGTTTATGCGGTTTTCCGGTAAAAAGGAAGAGAAAAGCGACGGCAAGGGGCGGGCGAGTAAGGACATGCCCCGCAGCCTGCTCAAAACGCGATCTTCGCATCCACTTCGCTCAGCGGCTGCACACCCGACAGCATCGCCCTCGCCTCTTCTTCATCCCGCTTGATCTGCGCCACGAGCGGATCGAGACCATCGAATTTCAACTCATCGCGCAGGTGGCCGAAGAAGGAGACCGAGCAGACCTCGCCATAGAGATCGCCCGAAAAATCGAAGACGAATGTTTCGAGCAACGCCGCGCCGTTGTCCGTGACCGTCGGGCGATAGCCGAAGCTCGCCACGCCGTCGCGGATCGAGCCATCGGGTCGGCGGAAGCGGACGGCATAGATGCCGGCCTTCAGTTCCGTTTCCGGCGCCAGCGCCATGTTGGCGGTGGGGTAACCCAGCGTGCGGCCAAGCTTCTGGCCGCCGATGACTTCGCTTTCCACCGTGAAACGGTAACCAAGCAGGCCTGCGGCGCCCGCCACATCACCCTCGCACAGAAGCGAGCGTATCCGGCTGGAAGAGACGACATCCGCGCCCTCGTCGCGGAAAGCGTCCACTAGCGTCACATCGAAGCCATGGCGTTTTCCGGCTTCCATCAGGAATGCCGGCCCACCTTCCCGGCCCTTGCCGAAATGGAAATCGAAACCGGTGACGACGGCGCTCGCCTGCAGCCAGTCAATCAGGATGGACTGGACGAACTCTTCCGCCGAGCGCTGCGAAAACTCGCGGTCGAACGGATATTCGATGACCGAGCGGAAACCGATGGCCTCAAGGATGCGCGCCTTCAATGGCGCAGGCGTGAGGCGAAAGACCGGCGTATCGGGCCTGAACACGGAACGGGGATGCGGCTCGAAGGTCAGCACCAGCGCGGGGACGCCGCGGGCTTCCGCCAGTTCCAGCGCGCGATCCAGCACGGCCCGGTGGCCGCGATGCACGCCATCGAAATTGCCTATGGCGACGACGCCGCCACGAAGAGCTTCGGGCAGCGGCTCTTTTTTTTCATTGCGGTGAAAGACGGTCATGACAGTCGATCCATTCCAGCGCCAGCTATTCCCGAGGCGAGACGTAGAAATGCGTCCTCAGGCAAGTCGGGGCATCCACCAGCCGGGTGAAGCGCCCTGCCCCTTGAGATAGGCATTGAGAAGCGCCTCGTCCGTCTGGCCGTTCAGCGTATATTCGGCGACGTGAATACCGCCGCTGATATAAAGAAGGTTGAGACCGCTCGCAATCGCGCCCTTCACATCCGTCGGCATGCCGTCACCGATGGCGAGAACGCGATCCTTGGCGAAGGCACCGCGCACTTCCTTGGCCGCTGCAAGGCAGGCCTCATAGATCGGCGCATGCGGCTTTCCGGCGATGCGAACCTCGCCGCCAAGCTGTTCGTAATAGGCGGCCATGGCGCCGGCGCAGGGAATGATGCGCTCGCCGCGCTCCACCACCAGATCCGGGTTGGCGCAGATCATCGGCACGTTGCGGGCAATAAAGCCCTTAAGCATTTCGGTATAGTCCTCCGGCGTCTCCGTCTCGTCGTCGAAGAAGCCGGTGCAGACCACGGAGTCCGCGTCGGCCTCGCCAACCACCTCGACATCGAGACCCTCCAACAGCGGCATGTCCCGCTGCGGTCCCAGCAGGAAGACTTTTCTGGGGCCTTCCGCGATCAGGCCACGCGTTACATCGCCTGAGGTGACGATGCGGTCATAGGCCTCGTCGGGCACGCCGAGCACACGCAGCTGGGCGATGACGCCGGGCGCGGGACGCGGTGAATTGGTGATGAGAACCACGGTCTTGCCGGCCTCGCGCGCGCTTCTCAGGGCAATGGCCGCGTCCGGAAAGGCGCTGACGCCATTGTGCAGCACGCCCCAGACATCCGACAGGATAACGTCGAACCCATCAGTGATTTCGCCGAGAGTTTGAATGCGGTGGGCCATGAGATGCTTTCCGGATGCGAGAAGAGTGTGTGCGTCACATCGCAAAGCGGGACGCCGATGGCAAGGAAAAAAGCGCCGCCGGTCCGGGCGTCGGACTGAACGGAATGGCGCGTCACACTCGACGTCATCCTCAGGCTTATCCCGCGCATCCAAACCCGTCACGAAAATCAATGCGTTGGCAGATCATATTCCTGGGACAAGCCTGAGGAAGACAGCGGCGCGCTTTTCGAGCCTTCCAGCCTCCCGATGTGAAGCTTCATAGCATCGCGCAGACATAGAAATTCCTGTCACGGAACGCTGGTAACCATAAGCCACGAAATTTTTCAGACAGGGCGTTCTTGACTCCGGAAGAAGCCCTCCTTATCTCGGTTCCGCTGGCACTCGATAAACGAGAGTGCTAACACCCATCAGGCGAGTTCCAAAAGCTCGCGCAGTCATTTGATCGAGGGATTAGACAATGACAAGCACCAATTTCCGCCCGCTTCACGATCGCGTCGTTGTTCGTCGCGTTGAGTCCGAAGAAAAGACCAAGGGCGGCATCATCATTCCCGACACCGCCAAGGAAAAGCCGCAGGAAGGCGAAATCGTCGCCGTAGGTTCCGGCGCACGTGACGAAGCCGGCAAGGTCGTCGCTCTCGACGTCAAGGTTGGCGATCGCGTTCTGTTCGGCAAGTGGTCGGGCACCGAAGTCAAGCTCAACGGCGAAGACCTTCTGATCATGAAGGAAGCCGACATCATGGGCATCATCGGCTGATTTCGGCCACCCCATCCTTCCTTAAATTTCAAGCCGGACCCCGTCCGGCCATTCGAAACCAGGAGTTTTGAAAATGGCAGCCAAAGAAGTAAAATTCGGCCGCACAGCACGCGAAAAGATGCTCAAGGGCGTCGACGTTCTTGCTGATGCAGTGAAGGTAACCCTCGGCCCGAAGGGTCGTAACGTCGTTATCGACAAGTCCTTCGGCGCTCCGCGCATCACCAAAGACGGCGTTTCGGTCGCCAAGGAAATCGAACTGGAAGACAAGTTCGAGAACATGGGCGCACAGCTCGTTCGCGAAGTTGCCTCCAAGACCAACGACATCGCCGGTGACGGCACCACCACCGCGACCGTTCTGGCCCAGGCCATCGTTCGCGAAGGTTCCAAGGCAGTCGCTGCCGGCATGAACCCGATGGACCTGAAGCGCGGTATCGATCTGGCCGTTGCTGAAGTCGTCAAGGACCTTCAGGCCAAGGCCAAGAAGATCAACACCTCTGAAGAAGTTGCGCAGGTCGGCACGATCTCCGCAAACGGCGAACGTCAGATCGGTCTCGACATTGCTGAAGCAATGCAGAAGGTCGGCAACGAAGGCGTCATCACCGTTGAAGAAGCCAAGACCGCTGAAACCGAACTCGAAGTCGTCGAAGGCATGCAGTTCGACCGCGGCTACCTGTCGCCCTACTTCGTGACCAACCCGGAAAAGATGGTGGCTGACCTCGAAGACGCCTACATCCTCCTGCACGAAAAGAAGCTCTCGAACCTCCAGGCCATGCTGCCGGTTCTCGAAGCTGTCGTTCAGACCGGCAAGCCGCTCGTCATCATCGCTGAAGACGTCGAAGGCGAAGCTCTTGCAACGCTCGTCGTCAACAAGCTGCGTGGCGGCCTCAAGATCGCTGCCGTCAAGGCTCCTGGCTTCGGCGATCGCCGCAAGGCCATGCTGGAAGACATCGCCATCCTGACCGGTGGTACCGTCATTTCCGAAGACCTCGGCATCAAGCTCGAAAACGTTACGCTCGACATGCTCGGCAAGTCGAAGAAGGTTTCGATCTCCAAGGAAAACACCACGATCGTTGACGGCGCCGGCCAGAAGTCCGACATCGAAGGTCGTGTTGCCCAGATCAAGGCCCAGATCGAAGAAACCACCTCCGACTACGACCGCGAAAAGCTGCAGGAACGCCTTGCCAAGCTCGCTGGCGGCGTTGCCGTTATCCGCGTTGGCGGTTCGACGGAAGTCGAAGTGAAGGAAAAGAAGGACCGCATCGACGACGCTCTCAACGCGACGCGCGCTGCCGTTCAGGAAGGCATCGTGCCTGGTGGTGGCGTGGCTCTGCTGCGTTCGTCCACGAAGATCGCCGTCAAGGGCGAAAACGACGACCAGGAAGCTGGTATCAACATCATCCGCCGCGCCCTGCAGGCTCTGGTTCGCCAGATTGCAGACAACGCTGGTGACGAAGCTTCCATCGTTGTTGGCAAGATCCTCGAGAAGAACGAAGACAACTACGGCTACAACGCCCAGACCGGCGAATATGGCGACCTGATCCAGCTCGGCATCGTCGACCCGGTCAAGGTTGTCCGCACGGCTCTGCAGAACGCAGCTTCGGTTGCTTCGCTGCTGATCACCACCGAAGCCATGATCGCCGAGCTTCCGAAGAAGGACGCTCCGATGCCGGCAATGCCGGGCGGCGGCATGGGCGGCATGGACTTCTAATCAGTCCTGTCACCGGAATAATGAAAGGGCGGTCTTCTGATCGCCCTTTTTCGTTGGCCGCCCATGCCCCTTGAGTGGTCCGGCGTCGCCAGCGCGCCGGACGGGCGGCATGGACTTCTAACCAGTTCTGCCATCGGAATAATGAATGGGCGGTCTTCGGATCGCCCTTTTTCTTTGGCCGCCCATGCCCCTTGAGTGGTCCAGCGTCGCCAGCGCGCCGGACGGGCGGCATGGACTTCTAATCAGGCCTGTCACCGGAATAATGAAAGGGCGGTCTTCGGATCGCCCTTTTTTCGTTGGCCGCCAATGCCCCTTCAGTGGTCCGGCGTCGCCAGCGCGCCAGACGGGGCGGCATGGACTTCTAATCAGGCCTGTCACCGGAATAATGAAAGGGCGGTCTTCGGATCGCCCTTTTTCGTTGGCCGCCCATGCCCCTTGAGTGGTCCAGCGTCGCCAGCGCGCCAGACGGGGCGGCATGGACTTCTAATCAGTCCTGTCATCGGGATAATGAACGGCACTCGTCGGGTCGGCCTTGTCCCCTGACCGAAGAGAAAAGAGCGCAGTTTGTGAACCTCGACGCCAGGCTGAGCAGAACGTCGGCACTTCCCAGAGAGATGCCTCGTAAAATCAACCGGTTGCACAATTTCGAAGGCCCACGCGGAAGGGCTCAAATATTGTCCCGTTTTGGAACAGCGCCGCATTTATCCCGCCGTTTTTTTGCGGCTCATGGAATATTGCGGTGGCGCTGCTGCGAATCATCATCACCACGGGACTCGATATCGGCGCCAAGTGACCTGTAAGTACGCTATTTTAGTTGTGGCTTTTCACAAGTCTCGCGGTTTTGAAGAAGAAATACATATTATTTTTATATTTCTCACTGACTGGTTGTTGTAGGTAGAAGAAAATAAACTATAAGCAGCCCCCGTAAGGGTGCCGCGACGGGACGCAAGCATTGAAGGGGTTTCGATGCCTGGCAGATACGTCCGACTGCGGATGGCGGTGGAAGTTCGACCCGGCGATAACGCTTCAAAAGCGGCGCCGGCGCGATGTTCATACGGGGGCGCGAATTGTTCGAAATATCAAGACGCAACGATGCTTTGCCCGCGGCGGCTCCCACCACACCGGATCCACGGACTTTGGCGCGTTTCTTCATTTCGGAAGAATGGAGCAGTGAGCTTTCGAGCGGTGTCATCCGGCTCGGCGAACACGCATCTTTCATGCATGGCCTGCCGCCGGGTGAGTGCGGCCTGCTCAGCCTCGTCCGCTGTTACGACCGCGCTGACCACGCCCGGGTGCTGGAACTATTCGAACAGGCTTCTTCCGCCCCCTCGCGTTTCTGCTTTTCAACCGGCATCTCGATGTTGCCGGCCCTGCGGCAACCGGTCATCTGCATGGGTGAATCCTTCAATTTTGAAGATGGCCAGCCCGGTCGTATCACGGGACTGTTCCTGTTTCCCCGTTTCGAAGACATGCGCTTCGCCGCCTGATATCCTGTTTCCAGTTTCACCATCGTTCACAAAATAAAGACAATTCGTCTTCTGTTGTTCATCTTTATGGGCGAATGATTTTCAGTCATTGATATCTCCAGACATTGCCCCAACCGGCGAAACGCCGATCATTTACCGGAGATTTCCATGTCCAGCAGCCAGAACGTTCTCGTTCTTATTGCCCGCATTCTGCTTTCCTTCATCTTTATCTATGCCGGCTTCGGCAAGCTGACCGATCCGGCCGGTACGGCCGGCATGATCGCCGGTGCCGGCATGCCTGCCGCAACCGCGCTTGCATATCTCGCAGGCCTCTTCGAACTCGTGACCGGCCTTGCCATTCTCGTCGGTTTCCAGACGAAAATCGCCGCCTGGGCGCTTGCCGTCTTCTGCGTCTTCACCGGCCTCGTTTTCCACAGCGGCACCGTTGCCGTTCCCGGCTGGCCTGACCCGGCGCTTGGCTGGATCAATGCGCTGAACGGCATCATGCTGATGAAAAACATCACCCTGGCCGGCGCTTACATCCTGCTCGCCGCCTTCGGTCCCGGCGCTTATTCCGTCGATGCAAAGCGCGGCGTCGCTCTGGCTCACGCTTAATTCAGGCGTCCCGCTAACGAAAAAGCCGCTGGAGCGATCCAGCGGCTTTTGTGTTTTGATGCTCAGACCGCCGCCCTGATGCGCGACGCGATCTCCTCAATCCTTCCATCGCCGTCATGTTCCGGTTTGCGGGCGCGGACAAAGCAGGCTTCCGAACGCACGATGATACCGTCCGAGAGAATTTTCAGATGGTTGGCTTTCAGCGTCGAACCCGTGGAGGTGATATCAACGATGATATCCGCCTGCCCCGCCGCCGGCGCGCCTTCGGTGGCACCGAGGCTTTCGACGATGCGGTAAAGCTGGATGCCGTGCTGGCGTGAAAAGAACTGCTGCGTCAGCCGCCAGTACTTGGTGGCGATGGCGAGCCTTCGACCATGGCGGGCGCGGAACTCCGAAGCGACATCACCCAGATCTGCCATGCTGTCCACATCCAGCCAGATTTCCGGCACGGCGACTACGACGTCGGCATGTCCAAAACCGAGACGGGCGCAGAATTCCACCTGCGCATCGGCATTGGTCAGCCCTTCACGCACAAGGTCCTCCCCGGTCACGCCGAAATCCACCGTGCCGGCGCCGATCTCGCGGGCGATTTCTGACGCCGACAGATAGGCGATCTCGATATCGTCGCGCCCTTCGACGCGGCCGCGATAGGAACGATCATTGCCGACGGCAGCGACTTTCAGCCCGGCGCGTTCCAGAACGGCGGAGGAGTCTTCCTTCATCCGGCCCTTGGAGGGCAATGCGATGGTGATCATGGCTTACTCCCGCGCACCGTTTCGATGCGATCCAGCCAGAGCGAGAAGCCCACGGCCGGTATTTTTTCCTGTGCGCCGAGCAGCGTCAGCAGCCGGTCGAAACGGCCGCCACCGGCGAGAACACTATCTCCACCCGCTTCCACCACCTCGAAAACAAGGCCGGTATAATAGTCGAGCGGACGACCGAACGCCGCGCCATAGGTGACGGTTTCGAGGTCAACGCCCGCGTTAGAAAGAGCTGCGACACGTTTGTCGAAAGCGGAAAGCGCTCCGTCCAGTTTCAGCTTCGCCTTCGCAGCAAAATCGGCCAGAACCTGCGAGGCCTGCTGCAAAGGCGCCTTCAAAGCGAGGAACTGCTTCAGCAGCGCAAAGCTGTCATCCGGTAGACGTGTGGCCGCAAGGGCCAGTTTTTCCCGCAGGCGGCGGGCGATTTCCTGTGGTGAACGGCTTGCATTGGTGGAGTAGCCGGTTTCCTGCATCACCGTATCGAGATAATCGACCAGCACCGCCTCATCCCCCGTCGCCAATAGCCCGGCGACGCGGGCGTCCAGCCCGGTCATCGGCTTGGGATGCATGAGGCTTTCCAGCAACGCGTCAAGCTGCGCCATGTCACCGAAGGCCTGTACCAGCCGCTTCTGCCAGCCGAGCGGCAGGCCAAGGGCGGCAACAACCGCCTCGAACACCTGTTGATCGCCCAGGGTGACGGCAAGCGCCCGGCCCGGCAGCAGACGCTGCAGAATCCCGGTGGCATCGATGACGGCACGCGCATCGGCGGCAGCAATATCGGTATCGCCGAGATCCTCGATGCCGGCCTGATAAAATTCGTTCGCACCTTCGCGGCGCTGGCGGAAGACTTCACCGAGATAGGAATAACGTTTGGGTGTGCCGGTCGCCGTCTCGATATGGCGCAGGCAGACGGGAATGGTGAATTCGGGCCGCAGGCACAGGCTCTCACCCGTCTCGCTTTCCGTCATGAAGATACGGCGGCGCAAATCCTCGCCAGCCATATCCAGAAACGGTTCCGCAGGCTGGATGACGGGCGTGTTCACGCGACTCGCGCGGCGGGCGGCGAATTCTTCCAGTAGCTCTCCGGAAAACTCCGGCATGTCGATCAGGGGCATGGAACGGTACTTTTCGTCACGGTTCGAGCGGCTGCATCATTTCGATGCGGTTTCCGAAGGGATCATGGACATAAAACCGGTGATATCCCTCAAGCGGTTCATCCTCAACCACATGGCAGCCCGCTGTTTCAAGTGTTTTTCGCAAGTCTGCCAAGTCATCGACCAGAAACGCCGGATGGGCTTTTTTCGCCGGTCGGAAATCCTGCTCGATGCCCAGGTGCAGTTTTATCGAACCCCGGCTGAACCAACAGCCGCCGCGGGCAACCAGATTGGCCGGTTTTGCCTGTTCCGCAAAGCCGAGCAGGCTCCCGTAAAAAGCCCGCGCCTCTTTTTCACGGCCAGCCGGCATCGCCAGTTGAACATGGTCGAGCGCAAAGATCCCCATGGCTTCAGCGCCCTTCGGCGGCGCGGCGAACGTCCTCTGCCTGATGCTCCAGAATCTCGCGGACCTTTGCCACCAGCTCGGCCTCCGGCACGCTGACCTGGGCCACACGCGCCTCGCGCCAGCTGGCATTGTCCTCGATCTCGCCGGAGAGGCGCTTGCCTTCGATCAGGTCCTTGATCTGCACCACGCCTTCGGCGCGCTCGTCACCGCCCTGAATGATGGCAATGGGGGAACCGAGGCGGTCGGCGTATTTCAGCTGGTTGCCGAATTTCTTCCAGTTGCCCTGATACATTTCGGCGCGGATGCCTTCGGCCCGCAGCGCCTGGGTGAAGCGCTGATAACGGCTCATACTCTCCACATCACCATCCATGACGGTGATGAGAACGGGTGCGAGCGGCTTCACCTGGCCGAGCTTGCCGAGGTTCTTCAGCGCCGTCATCAGACGCGAGACGCCGATGGAGAAGCCCGTGGCGGGAACCGGCTGGCCCATGAAGCGGGAGACGAGGCCGTCATAACGGCCGCCGCCGCCGACGGAGCCGAACACGACCTTTTCGCCCTTTTCGTTGGTGACGTCGAAGGTGAGCTCGGCCTCATAGACCGGGCCTGTATAATATTCGAGGCCGCGAACGACCGAGGGGTCGATCTTGATGCGATCCGCATCGTAACCGGCACTGGAGACCAGAGCGCCGATGATGTTCAGTTCATCAACGCCTTCCTCGCCTTTCGAGGTGCCCGCGACCAGTTTCGCCAGATCATCGGCGCTCGCCGCATAATCCTTGATGCCGACGAAAAACAGGACCTTTTCGATCTGCTCGTCACCGAGACCGGCACCCTTAGTAAAGTCACCGGACTCGTCCTTGCGGCCGGGGCCGAGCAGCAGCTTTACGCCTTCAGGACCAAACTTGTCGAGCTTGTCGATGGCGCGCAGCACGTTCAAACGACGACCGGCATTTTCCTCGCCGCCGAGACCGATGGCTTCCATGACGCCATCGAGCACCTTGCGGTTGTTGACTCGGATAACGTAATCGCCGCGCTTGATGCCGAGTGCTTCCAGCGTATCCGCCATCATCATGCACATTTCGGCATCCGCCTGCACGCCGGATGCACCCACCGTATCGGCATCGAATTGCATGAACTGCCGGAAACGGCCTGGGCCGGGCTTTTCATTGCGGAAGACATAACCGGCGCGATAGGTGCGGTATGGCAGCTGGATTTCGTTGAAGTTTTCGGCCACATGGCGTGCGAGCGGCGCCGTCAGATCGTAGCGCAGGCTCATCCACTGGTCGTCGTCATCCTGCAACGAAAACACGCCCTCGTTCGGACGATCGCTGTCCGGCAGGAACTTGCCGAGCGCATCGGTATATTCGAACTGCGGCGTTTCGATCGGGTCGAAACCGTAAAGCTCATAAACCCTGCGGATCTTGTCGATCATCTCGTTGGTGGCATGGATATCGGCAGCCGAGCGGTCCACGAAGCCGCGCGGCAGGCGGGCTTTCAGTTTCTGAGGCTTTTTTGCTTTTTCGCTCATGATGCCGATCCGATATTTTCCTGAAATTATGCCGGTGTTAAAGCGCGCCGCGCTTTAAATTCTGTTTCTACGCATGTCTTTATCCCAAAACCGCTGCGCACTTTTGGGAGACATGCTTTAGAGGATGAAGCCCTGTGCGGCAAGCCGCAAAGGCTCCGGTTTTACTGGCCGCGAAGGACAAGTGATGCTATATGGGATGCATGTATCCCATTTTAGTCGGAAAGGACGCAAGCGATGAGCAAACAGACGGCCATCCGCCTCCCGGATGAGACCTATGAGCGGCTGAAAGCGCTTTCCGAGCGCACCGGACGCACATCTGCCTATTACATTCGCGAGGCGATCGAGAAGCATATCGAAGATATGGAAGATCTTTATCTCGCCGAAGAGGCGACGCGGCGCCTCCAGCGCGGTGAATCAAAGGTGATAAGCGCCGAGGAGTTCTGGCGTGATCTGGACAATTGAATACGATAGTCTTGTCCAGAAAGAGATGCGGAAAATCGATCCGCAGGCCCGTCAGCGTATCCGCGCTTTCCTTCAAGAGAGAGTAGCGGCGCTAGACAATCCGCGCCAGACTGGTGCCGCCCTGCAAGGCTCCGAACTCGGCAATTATTGGCGCTACCGGGTGGGCGATTATCGCATCATCTGCGATATACAGGATCACAAGCTAATCGTGCTGGTGGTCGAAATCGGCCATCGCCGAGAAATTTACCGTTAGGCATTCATGATCCTCGAAGCACTGCAATATGCCGCGACACGCGCGGTCACGCCGAAAGAATTCCGGCCGCATATCCGCTATTCCGTCAATCTCTGGGCACGCGCCAATCGTTGCGCCAAAGCCTGGGCGGAGCATGAAAACAACAGCCGGCAATTCGTGCTGCAATCGGCGAGAAAGCTGAAGCAGAGACGGACCGCCGTGGTGCTGGGGTCCGGCCTGTTGCGGGATGTGCCCCATGAGGCGCTGGTGGCGATGTTCGATACCGTCGTTCTGGTCGATCTGGTACATCTCGCCAGCGTGCAGGCGAAGTTGCGGCTCAATGCCAAAAAGAACGTCCGCATCGCCAATCGCGATCTTTCCGGCTTCGATGATCTCATGGCCGGCCGACCGGCGGAACCGCTCGATTTCCTGCGGCGGGTGCCCTATCTCGATTTTGTCGTCTCGGCCAACCTGCTGTCGCAGATCGGTACGGGGGCACAGCATCGGCTGGAACGGCAGAAAATAGCGGCTGCGCCTGATGATCTCCTGCCGAAACTCATTCATACGCATCTCGATGCGCTGGCCGGTCTGCCCTGCAAGGTGTGCCTCGTGACGGACACCGCCTTTGACGTCATCGGCAAGGATGGAAGCCTGCACCAGTACGAAGACCTGCTGCACGGCATTGAGCTTCCCGCGCCCGCCGCTGCATGGGAGTGGCCGCTCGCGCCGCTTGGCGAGGAAAGCAGGGATTATCGCATCGTGCACCACGTCATTGCACGCGAACTGACCTGATCGTCATGCTTATTCCATAATTTCAGCGGTAACTTCACATCATGTCCCATGTGGTCCGCACATTGATGTTCCTTGCCTGCCTGCTTTACGGCGCGATGCCGGCGCAGATGGCGATGAGCATGCCGACAGGCATGGTTGTTTCCTCGCAATTGCCGATGAAACATCAAGATACCCAATCACACCCGCAAGATCACGGTTCTCAAACGCCTGCGGAGAATGCCGCTCATGAAGCGGGAACGGGCGGTTGCTGCCCCCACGGCAACGATGCTTCACATCCGGATTCCTGCGCCGCCTGCCTGATCGTGGTCCCACGAATGATCTTTGCCGATGCCGGGCGGATGGCATTCGCCTATCCGAAGCCGCAACGCGGCACTGTCTTTGACGGCAAGGCTTTCGCGCCGCCGCTACCGCCTCCCCGCGTCTGACCGCAGATTTTTCAGACCGACTTTCGAAAAATCCGTCAGACACAGGAAGGATAATCCATGTCTATCAAGACCATTACGCTCGCCGCCGCTTTTGCGGCCTCTCTCGCCATGCCCGCTTTTGCACAGGACGCCGGCGGCCATGCCGGACACGACATGTCAAAAGGCAGCATGAGCGACAGCGCCTCCGCCCAGGCCTTCATGGAAGCCAGCAAAAAGATGCATGGCAATATGGCAATCGATTATAGTGGCGATGCCGACGTCGATTTCGTGCGCGGCATGATCCCGCATCATCAGGGGGCGATCGATATGGCCAAGGTCCAACTGCAATACGGCAAGGACCCGGAAATCCGCAAGCTGGCCGAAGAAGTGATCAAGGCGCAGGAAGGCGAAATCGCCATGATGAAGGCCTGGCTGAAGTCCAGGGGCAAGTGATTGCTACTGTTGAAGGGGAGCGCCGGCTATGGCGCTCCTCCGGCAACTTTGCGGCATATTTCTTCCCCCGGCGGGGAGGAGAAACTTGCGACAGCTTTCCCATACAACGGCGAACGCGCGAACGCCGCCTGCCACCCCGCGCTTTACTATAACCCCGCAAGACCGGCCTTGTAATCCTCCGATGCCGCGCGGCTGAGGCGTTCCAGCTCCATGGCTGCCCGGCTGGTGTGGCGTTCCTTGTGGCGCAACAAAGCGAAGTTGCGGGCGGGCAAATCAATACCAGCGCGAACGAGCAGGCCTTGCCGCAGGAAGAGGGATGCCACTGAGGCTGAAACCGCCGTCGCAGCCCCGCCGGAGCGTGCCGCCATCACCACCGCCTCGTTGGACGGCAGTTCAAGCATGACCGAGAGTTCACCCGGATCCACGCCCATCTGCCGCACCGCCGCCTCGAAGGCGGAGCGGGTGCCGGAGCCCTGCTCGCGCAGAACCCATGAAGTGCCGTAGAGGATATCCAGCGCGGTGAGATAACGGCCATCGGCAAAGGGATGGGCGGAGCCCGTGACGACCAGAAGCTTGTCAGACACCACCGGCTGCACCATCAGAGCCGGCTCATCGATCCTGCCTTCAATGAAACCCACCTCCGCAAGACCGTCCAGCACCGCCTGCGTCACGGTCTTGGTATTGCCGATATCCAGCCGCACGGTGACACCGGGATAGAGCTTCTTAAACTGCATCAGGATCGGCGGCAGCCAGTAGCTCGCAATGGTCTGGCTGGCGCAGACGGTGATTTCGCCGCGCGTCAGCCCGCCCATTTCGGAGAGAATTAGCTCCGCATTGCGCACACGCGCCAATGTCGCCTTTGCTTCACCCAGAAACACCCGGCCGCTTTCAGTCAACTCAATGTTGCGTCCGACGCGGTGGAACAGTTCGACATTATAAAAGGCTTCGAGATTTTTGATGGCGGAGCTGACGGCGGAGGCGGTCAGACCGATGGCTTCCGCAGCCCTTGTCAGGTGCTCGCGTTCGGCTACGGCTATGAAAATACGGAGCTGCTCAAAGGTCATGGTTTTTCATTCGATTTTATCGAATAATATATGCCATATTATTTGATAGAATAAAACAGGCTGCTGCGGCATGGTCTGGTCATGGCCCAACATCGCACCCTTGCTCATCCCTTCCAGTTTTCGCTCCGCTGGCTCGCCCCGCTTCTTCCGGGCATTCTCCTCTGTGCGGCCGTCAGCTGCGCCGCCATTCTGGCGGAGCGCTTTCAGGTGCGGCTTGCGGGCCATGCCTGGCTTGGCGATCTCGTTCTCGCCATTCTGATCGGGACCATGCTGCGTTCGCTGGTGGCTCTGCCCGCAGCCGCTTCCGCCGGCATAAAGTTCAGCGCCAAGACCCTGCTTGAAATCGCCGTGGCGCTTCTCGGTGCATCGCTCAGCCTGTCCATCCTCAAGGGCGCGGGCGGTCTGCTGATAGGCGGCATTGCGCTGATCGTCGCGCTGTCACTGGTCGTCAGCTATGCCGCCGGGCGGATGCTCGGCCTCCCGCCCAAGCTCGCGACGTTGATTGCCTGCGGCAATTCCATCTGCGGCAATTCCGCCATTGCCGCTGCGGCCCCCGCCATCGGCGCCAAGCCGGAAGATGTCGCCGCCTCGATTGCCTTTACCGCGGTTCTCGGTGTCGCCGCCGTGCTTTTGATGCCATTCCTGCCGCAGCTTCTCGGGCTCGACGCCACCCAATACGGCATCTTCGCCGGGCTTACGGTCTATGCCGTGCCGCAGGTTCTGGCCGCCACCGCCCCGCTTGGCGCGATTGCCGTGCAAACCGGCACCATCGTGAAGCTCATCCGCGTGCTGATGCTGGGACCTGTCATCGCCACCCTCTCCGTCGTCCACGGCCGGTCGGACAAGGGACGCCTCAGATTGCAGCAGATGGTTCCGTGGTTCATCATCGGCTTCGTGCTGATGATCATGGCCCGGTCATTCGGTTTCATACCTGAAGTCCTGCTTGCCCCCGTCGCCTCTCTCTCAAACATCCTCACCATCATGTCGATGGCGGCGTTGGGCCTTTCGGTCGATATCCGCAGCCTTCGCCACGCCGGCGGCAAGGTCATCCTCGCTGCCAGCCTGTCTCTCTTGCTGCTCGGTATCCTGAGCTTTGGCCTGATCATATTGACCCAGACGACCTGAGCCAGCTTCCGGCTTTATTCGCCGGCGCTGACAGTAAGTGTATAATGCGCACCGAGCCCGCGGCGCGGCGAACCGAGAATGAGCGTCGGGCGAATCAACCACTCGGTATCTGCCTTTGGTGTCAGCGTCGCCACCTTGCCCTGGGAATCGCTGAAGAAAATCGCATCTTCATCCGGGGTCGAAAAATCGAAGATCGCCATCAACACGAATTCGCTCGAGGCGGCAAGCTCGACCTTCACCGTCTGCCCTGCCTTCACCTTCAGACGATAAACATCGCCGCGCCCGCGACGCGTCCAGCCCTCGAGCTTCAGCGGGCCGGCCGGTAGCAACGCCACCTCCTTAAGCCTTTCGCCGTCATCCAGCCAGATACCGTCAACGTTGCGGCCTTCCGCAAAGGAGGGGTGCGGCACGGCGGCCATGGCCATGGCAAGCGCCAGGAGAAGGGGGGTTACCTTCATGGACGTACAAACTCCCGCCGCATGACCTCTATCGGCTGGCGGCAATGACAGCCTTCGATATGGTCGTTGACCATACCCATGGCCTGCATGAATGCATAGACGGTCGTCGGACCGACGAAGGTCCAGCCCCGCTTCTTCAGATCCTTGGAAAGGCGGATGGAGGCGGCGCTGGTCGGGTTGGCCCTTAAAGTCGCATAGTCCAGCCTTTGCGGCCTTTCTGCGGCAGCCGGTTCGAAACCCCAGAAATATCGGGCGAGCGACCCGAACTCGTCCCGCAGAGCCACGGCGCGGCGGGCGTTGTTGATGGTGGAAACAATCTTGCCGCGATGGCGGATAATGCCCTTGTCGGCGAGGCAGCGCTCGATATCGGCCTCGCCGAACTCGGCCACTTTTTCGAACTCGAAATTGGCGAATGCAAGACGGAAAGCCTCCCGCTTGCGCAGCACCGTCAGCCAGGAGAGGCCGGACTGAAAGCCCTCCAGGCAAATTTTCTCAAACAGGCGGCGATCATCGGTGACGGGATAACCCCATTCCTCGTCGTGATATCGGCTGTAATCCGCAAGCCCCTGCTGCCAGAAGCACCGAACAAGGCCATCCGCGCCCGTTTCAAGTCCCGCCTCGATCATTTCCGCGACCACCTTTTCCACTCCGCCTGCGACCACTTAAAGACTGCACTTACCACTCATTCACCACGTTTCAAAACGGGGTGCTAACCCTAAAATCAGCTTTCCTTAATCAAGCGCTTTTTAATGAACAGCCATTTACGATTCGCTGGCGTCAAGGTGCGAACGTGTTCGGCAAAGCGGGAGAATGATCCCGCAAATCCATAGTTGCGACGTCCCGCAGAGAGAGTCCACCCGATGACGATGAAGTCCGTTTTCCTGGCGTTGAGCCTTGTTTCCACCCTCGCCGTCCCTGCCGCCATGGCCAATGAACGTTATCGCGAGCGTCCGCCCGTCGTCGTCAGCCCGGATCTTTCCGCGCCATGGGTAACCCAGCTCGGCGGCCGCGGCAACGTGCGCCCCGTTGTCTATCCGCGCGCACCTGCCGCGCGCCAGCCGTTCTTCCAGCAGCGTCAGGCCGCAATGCCGCAGCGACCCAGCTCCGGCGTCACATCGCAGCGCCCGGCACGGGTGCAGAATGCCGCCGTACGCCCCAATCCGCCGGTGCGTACCCAGATCGCGCCGCAATTCCTGCCGCAGATCGTCACCTATCCGACCAATGAAAAACCCGGCACTATCGTCATCGATACGCCGAACCGTTTCCTCTATCTCGTGCTTGCCGATGGCAAGGCCCGGCGTTATGGCGTCGGCGTCGGCAAGCCCGGTTTCGAATGGGCTGGAACTCACAAGGTGACCCGTAAGGCGGAATGGCCGAGCTGGACCCCGCCGAAGGAAATGATCACCCGAGAGGCGGCAAAAGGACATTACCTGCCGGCCTTCATGGAAGGCGGCCCCGCCAACCCGATGGGGGCGCGCGCCATGTATCTCGGCTCGACGCTTTACCGGATCCACGGCACCAACCAGCCCTGGACGATCGGCAGCAACAATTCCTCCGGCTGCATCCGCATGCGCAACGAGGATGTCACCGATCTCTATGAGCGCGTCAACGTCGGAACCAAGGTCATTGTGATATGACGGCAACGGTTCAGCCTTTCCGGCCGCTTCGGAACCGGCGTATCGGCTTATCCGCTTGAATTACCGCCCTGCGGCGGTACAATCCGGCTCACTTCAGCGGAATGAGACTTGGCGGGGGACGCCAGGCGCCGAACCTCTCTCAGGGGGATGACGGAACGGCCTTAAAGCGGGTGGTCAATCGACCGCCCGTTTTTCGTTTCTGTCATTCAAATGTTATCAAAAAACGGTTTGGTGAATTACTGATATCAATCTGGATTCACTTCATGCCGCGCCATACTTCATTTGTTTGCGCCCTGCTCTTCAGCGGCGTTTCCTTCTCTGCCGCAATCGCGGGCGAATTCGAAATTTCCGGTTACGGCGGCTGGCAAAGCGCACCGCACAGCGATGTGAAAGTTTCCGACGGTCCCGATTTCCGCGCCGGATGGGAAGGCAAGTCCTTTTCCAACCCGCCCTACTGGGGCGTTCGCGGCACCTACTGGTTCGATGAGGGTCAGCTCCGGAATTTCGGTATCTCGCTCGATTTCACCCATGACAAGGTCTATGCCGATGACCAGACACTTGCCCGCTCAGGCTGGTCGCATTTCGAATTCACCGACGGCCTGAACCTACTGACGCTGAACGCGCTCTACCGCTTTCCGCTGGAATCCCTGCCGATCACCCCGTACGTCGGCGCCGGCGTCGGCATCAACGTGCCGCATGTGGAAGTGTACCGCCCCTCGGGCAAGACTTTCGAATACCAATTCGGCGGCGCAACGCTGCAGGCGCAGGCCGGCCTCAGCTACCGCATCACCGACAGCTGGTCGACCTTCGTGGAATATAAGGGCACCTATTCCTTCGTCGATGTCGATATTGACAACGGCGGCTCGTTGAAGACCGACATCATCACCAATGCGGTGAATTTCGGTGTGGCGTATAAGTTCTAGTGGTGGCTTGGGAAGCGGGGCGCATCCTGGCAGCCGGTGGGCATCCCCTCACCCTCATTCCCTGTGCTTGTCACAGGAATCTGGGCGATGCGCGTCCGCGTGACGGAAAGAATCTTCTCGGCCCAAGGACTGGCTGGATCCCCGTGACAAGCACAGGGATGAGGAAACGAGAGCGACGACGCTCAGGCGAAACTTTTCCCATGCACGACGGGCTTTACTGGTGCGCGGCGTTCTACACCGAGAGCCTCGCCGGCTTCGGCCCGCCATAAGCCCAGTCCAAAAGCTCGACAGTGTGCAGGATCGGCATGTCCGTGCCGGTTCCGATCTGCTTGATGCAGCCGATATTGCCTGTCGCGATGACATCTGCCCGCGTGGCCTCGATGTTCTTCACCTTGCGCGCCTTGAGCTTGCCGGAAATTTCCGGTTGCAGGATGTTGTAGGTTCCGGCCGAGCCGCAGCAGAGATGCCCTTCCGCCGGATCACGCACGGCAAAACCCGCCGCCTTCAGCAGTTGTTTCGGCGCAAGCGTGATCTTCTGACCGTGCTGCATGGAGCAGGCGGAGTGATAGGCGACCGTCAGCCCCTGGCTTTGCTGTTGCGGCAGATCGAGGGTGGCGAGATATTCGGTAACGTCTTTCGCAAGCGCGGATACCCGCGCGGCCTTTTCGGTATAGGCCGGATCAAGCCTAAGCATATGGCCGTAATCCTTGATGGTGGTGCCGCAGCCCGACGCTGTGATGATGATGGCGTCGAGACCGCCATTCTCCATCTCGCGCGTCCAGACATCGACATTCCGCCGAGCAGAAGCCAGCGCCTCTTCCTCCCGCCCCATATGATGCACCAGCGAACCGCAGCAGCCCTCCCCTTTCGGCACAACGACCTCGATACCGAGCCGCGTAAGCAGCCGCAGCGTCGCCTCATTGATACCGGGATCAAGCACCGGCTGGGCGCAGCCGGTGAGAATGGCGACGCGCCCGCGCTTCTCGCCTTCGGCCGGTCGCGCGCCCGGGCGGCTTGACGCCGACGCTGGAGGGACCGCGGCCGGTGCGAGAGCAAGCATGGACTGCAGCGGTTTCAGCGCAGGAGCCTTTGCAAAAAGACCGGCGAAAGGCCGTGCCAGACGGGCCAGATGCAGGGCCAGCCGGAAACGGGCAGGATGGGGTAATATGCCGACCAGAAGATTGCGGATCAGCCGATCCATGAAGGGGCGCTTGTACGTCTGCTCGATATGGGCGCGGGCATGATCGACCAGATGCATGTAATCCACGCCGGAGGGACAGGTGGTGGTGCAGGCAAGACAGGAAAGACAGCGGTCGATATGGGTGACCACCTCGCGGTCGGCCGGACGGCTGTTTTCCAGCATGTCCTTGATGAGGTAGATGCGGCCGCGCGGGCTGTCCAGCTCGTTGCCAAGCGTGACATAGGTGGGACAGGTGGCGGTGCAGAAGCCGCAATGCACACATTTGCGCAGGATTTTTTCGGATTCCGCCACATGTGGATCGGCCAGCTGCTCAGGCGTGAAGGATGTTTGCATGGTTCAGACGGCCCTTTCCATCGTTACGGCCATCTTGCCGGGATTGAAGATGCCCACGGGATCGAGCTTTTCCCTGATACGCGCGGAAAGCAGCGCTTCCGCCGCCGGGCGCGGTTCGAAGGCCGCGACTTTGGCGCGCACAGCATCGCTCGCCCTCATCAGCGTGGCATGGCCACCGCCGAGCGCACGGATTGCGCCGCGCAGCAGATCGGCTTCGGGGTCCGCCTCCATCTGCATCCAGACCAGGCCGCCCTGCCAGTCATAGAAGGCGTCGATGCCTGCCTCCATGCGCAACGCCGCAACAAGCTGGTGGCCCATCGAAGGCGCTACCGAGACTTTCCAGAGCGGCTTGGCGGATTGGCCGGCATAAGGCGCGACATCCCGGACCTGCCGCCACAAAAGACTGCTTTCCTCGCCCTCCAGCAGCGCCCAGGGTCCGACGCGATCCATGACCGACAGGAGTTTAGCCGTGCGGGCCTCCACCGAGGCCGCAAGGCCTTCCAGACGCAGAATGGTGGCCGGTCCTTCCGGCAAGCCGCCATCGATAAAGCGGGAACGCACGCTTTCAGGCAGATGTGCCGCGCCGGAGACCTCGACGCTCATCGCCATCGCCGCCGCCATAATGCGCGTCGCCGCCTCGTCATCAAGGCCGGACACTACAACGGTTTTTTCGACGGGCGGTTTCGGCAGCACGCGGAATGTGACTTCGGTGAGGAACCCAAGCGTGCCGAAAGAGCCCGCAAGAAACTTCGACAGATCGAGACCGGTGACATTCTTCATCACCCGGCCGCCGGCCTTGATGATTTCGCCGTTACCATTGACGAAGCGGATGCCCAGCAGGCTGTCGCGCGCCGCACCCGCCACATAGCGGCGCGGACCGGAAACATTGGCAGCAAAGACGCCGCCAATGGTCGGTTCGCCATGGGTGCCCATGATCGGGCGATGGTCCATTGGTTCGAAGGCCATCATCTGGCGATTTTCTGCCAGCGCCGCTTCGACAGTTGCGAGCGGCGTGCCAGCCCTGGCAGTCATGACCATTTCGGCGGGGACGTAGGAAACGATACCGTTCATCGCACGGGAGGTCAGCACGGTCTCCGCCGTCACCGCATTGCCGAAACCGGAGCGAGTGTTGCCGCCGAAGATTTTCAGCGGGGTTTTACGCGTGGCATGATCGCGGATGATGTCGGCGACCTGGGTTTCTGCGTAGGGCGTCAGCATGCGATTGTTGCCTTCGAGCAAGTGATACCCCCCTCTGCCCTGCCGGGCATCTCCCCCTCAAGGGGGGAGATCGATATGCCGCGCTCACCCGTTCCATGGGCAGGGTGTTCTCCCCTTGCCGATCTCCCCCCTTGAGGGGGAGATGCCCGGCAGGGCAGAGGGGGGTAAGCCACACCCTGCAACATCATAAATCCAGCGCCCATCAACCCCTCCCCTCCAGCGGAAACACCTTGGAAGGGTTCATCAGCCAGCCCTCGTCAAAGGCTGCCCGCACCGCCATCTGCTGGGCGAGATCGGCCTCGCCATATTGGTGCCGCATCAGGTCACGCTTTTCGATGCCCACACCATGTTCACCGGTCAAACAGCCACCGGCATCCACACAGAGCTTCAAAATTTCGTTGCCCGCTTCTTCCGCACGGGCCGCATCGTCAGGGTCATTGGCGTTGAACAGGATCAGCGGGTGCATGTTGCCATCGCCGGCATGGAAGACATTGGCGACGCGCAGGCCGAGGCGATCGGTGATCTCACTCGTCTTTTTCAGCACATGGGAAAGCTGGGAGAGCGGCACCGTGCCGTCCATGCAGATATAATCCGCGATACGACCCGTTGCGCCAAAGGCGGATTTGCGGCCTTTCCAGATCGCGGCCGCCTCCATTGCCGACTGACATTCCTTCACCGTCTTCACGCCATGTCGTCGGGCAATGGCCACGATATCGGCCAGCATGGCGTCCATTTCCGCCTCGGAGCCTTCGACCTCCACGATCAGAAGCGCACCGACGTCAAGCGGATATCCCGCTTTGGCGAAGGCCTCGCAGATTTCGATTGCCGGTTTGTCCATGAACTCGATGGCAACAGGGATGATGCCCGCGCCAATGATATCCGCGACGCAGGAGCCCGCTTCTTCGGAGGTTTCGAAACCGAACAGCACCGGGCGCGCGCCCTCCGGCTTGGCGATGAGGCGCACCGTTGCCTCCGTCACGATACCGAGCTGGCCTTCGGAGCCGCAGACAAGCGCGAGCAGGTCGTAACCTGCAGCATCCAGATGCTTGCCGCCCAGCTCGAGCACCGTGCCATCGACCAGCACCATCTTGACGCCAAGCAGGTTATTGGTGGTGACGCCATATTTCAGACAGTGCGCGCCGCCGGAATTCATACCGATATTGCCGCCGATGGTGCAGGCAAGCTGCGAGCTGGGGTCGGGTGCATAAAAGAAACCCTCCGCGCCTGCGGCATCGGAGATGGAGAGATTGGTGACGCCCGCCTGTACCCGCGCCGCGCGATTGTAAAAATCAAGCTCAAGGATCGCACTCATCTTCGACAGGCCGATCACCACGGCGTCTTCCTGCGGGATAGCGCCGCCGGAAAGCGAGGTGCCGGCCCCGCGCGGCACGACCGGAATGCCGGAGCGATGGCAATATGTCATGACAGCCGCCGCCTCCTCCGTCGTTCTCGGCAAAGCGACGGCGAGCGGCAGACGGCGATAGGAAACGAAAGCATCGGTCTCGAAAGGCACGAGTTCGCGGGGCTCGTGCACAAGACAGTCATCAGGCAGGACGGTCTTGAGGTCGGCGATAATTCGTTCGCGATCCGCCAAGACCTGAGCGCGCGGCTCCAGAAACTTTATAGGCTGCGTCACCGCCGCTCCTCCGTGCCGATAACTGGTATTGTTTCTTTACCACTTTGAAGCTGCGCAATCAAATGTTATGGATTTTTTCCATTCTGGAAGCAATCGAGGGCAACTATGACAAATCTGGGTGATCTCGAAGTCTTTGCCAGCGTTGCCGCCTCCGGCAGCATGTCGCTTGCTGCCAAGGAGCTTGGTTATTCGCCCGCCGTCATTTCCAAGCGCATCAAGCGATTGGAAGAAAAGCTCGGTGCCCGGCTGTTCCAGCGCACCACGCGACAAATCTCTTTGACCGAAGCGGGGCAAGGCTTTTACGAACGGGTGCTGGCTGTTCTCGAAGGGCTGGAAGAGGCGGAGGATTTCGTCTCCGGCCGGGCCAATACCGTCAACGGCACGCTGAAGGTTTCCGCACCCACCTCTTTCGGGCGCATGCATATCGCGCCACATCTGAAGACATTCATGGAGCGGCATCCGGACCTGTCGGTCAATCTGGTGCTGAGCGATGAGTTCATCGATATTATCGAGGGCGGTTACGATCTGGCGATCCGTATCGCCGATCTCAACTCCTCCAGCCTCGTGGCCCGCAGGCTGGCACCGGTGCGGCGCGTGCTTTGCGCCTCGGCGGAGTATGTAAAGGCGTACGGCATGCCGGCCACGATCGAAGACATCAGGAAGCATCGCTGCCTGCCCGCGCATAATAACGACATCTGGCGACTGGAAGGACCCGGCGGCGCGCTCAGCCTTCGCCCGGAGGGGATGCTCATCACCAACTCAAGCGAGGTGATCCGCGAGGCCGTCATATCGGGCCTCGGCATTGCGCTGCGCTCCACATGGGATATCGGCCACGAATTGCGCAGCGGGAAGCTGGTGCAGGTCCTGCCTGACTATGAAGGGTCGCGCAACGTGACGCTGTCTGCGGTCTACCCAAGCCGGCAGTTTCTGCCGGCAAAGGTGCGGCTGTTCATCGATTATCTCGCTGCGCTCTACGGTCCTTCACCCTATTGGGAGCAGGGCTGACACTCAGTGCCCGCCCTCCGCATGAGAGCGGCGGATGCGGCGCACTACCCACCAGACGCCAAGCACGGCGAAGGGCACAGAAACGCCGGTGACCACGGTCGGGTCGACCGGCAGCACATCATGGCTGATTGCCTTGGTGAGATAACCGATAAGCCCGACGACATAATAGGAGATGGCGGCGACAGACAGGCCTTCCACCGTCTGCTGCAGGCGAAGCTGCATCGCGGCGCGCTTGTTCATGGTGTTGAGCAGCACGGTGTTCTGCCGTTCCAGCTCCACATCAATCCAGCTTCGAACCAGAGCCGTGGCGCGATAGAGCTTGCGCGACAGGTTGGCCTGCCGCTCTTCCACCGACTGGCAGGTGCGCATGGCGGGCGCCATACGCCGTTCCAGAAAGCTGCCCATCGTCTCATGGCCCTGAACCGGGGTTTCCGCCAGCGCCCGGATGCGTTCGCGCACGATGCCGTCATAGGCGCGGCTGGCGCCGAAACGATAGAGGCTGAGCGCGGCATTGGCTTCAAGTTCGGCCGCAAGCCGGGTCATTTCGGCCAGCAGCGCATCCGCCTCGTCACGGGCGCCGTTTTTCATGCGTTGGGTGATGCCCGTCAAGCCATCCTCGATGCGGCGGATTTCCGGCGAGAGCGTCTGCGCCATCGGCAGGCCGAGCATGGCAAGCGTGCGATAGGTTTCAATATCCAGCAGCCGCTGCACCAGCGCGCCGCGGCTGTAATCGCTAAGGCCCCGGTCGATCACCAATATCTGCGTCAGCCCGTCGCGATCCTGCCTGAAATCGGTGAGGATGGCCGCCTGACCGTCGCGCACGTCGCTATGACAGAGGCTGGTCGGCTCGAAGATTGTTTCCGCCTGCGAGGTAAAACCACTCTCCGGGCGAATTTCCAGCCGCACGCCCGAGATCAGCGAGCCGGGCGGCGAAAAGCCGTCACCGAAGGGATCGCCGGCAATCTCCCCGCCAAATTTTTCCGGCGCAGGGCCGTCCCAGAACCAGGTCGAGAATTCGGTATGCCGCTCCCAGCGCAATGTCCCCTGCCCCCACGGCATGGCGTGGTGACGCGCATCGCGTTCCGGCGGCGCAACACCGCGGCTGCGCGACATTTCCGCAATGACGGAATGGTGCACGGCCGAGCCGCCATCCATCATGAAGGCAAGCTGGATGATGATGCGTGACGGGGCGAGCAGCACCGTCGGCCGCGCATGCACCTCGCCCAATGCCAGCGACCGTTCCGGCGCGCTTGCGAATGCAAATCTACCCTTTGCCATTGCGATATCGTCCCCGCTTTTATGGCTGATGTCTAAGGCATCGTTTGTGATGACAACACCACGATCGACGCCGATGTCACTGTTTTGATCCACCTGACAGAAAAATCCGCTGTAGTGCCCCTGTCGGGACCGCTTTAACAAAAGCCAATTCAAAAAGGCAGATGCCGTGTTGCCGCAGGCATTGATACAGCGAGCGAGAGAACTGGACAGAATATTTGACCAGTGCGAGACTTGCCTGATACTTTATACGATATCAAACACGGGCGGATTTCGCCGGGGACTTCTGCGATGGACGAAACGCTTTTTGCGCGCATCGAGCACAGCCGCACATCGCAGGAGGTGATCTTACGTTTCGAAGAACTAATCCTCGACGGCATATTGCGCGATGGCGACCGTCTACCCGGCGAGCGCGAACTGGCGCAGCGCCTCGACGTCTCGCGACCTATCCTGCGCGAAGCGCTGAAAGAACTCGAAACCCGCGGACTTCTCGTGAGCCGGCATGGCGGCGGCACCTATGTCGCCGATATTGTCGGGCCGGTCTTTTCCGATCCCTTGAGCGCGCTGATCACCCGCCACAGCCGGGCGACGCGGGATTTTCTCGAATATCGCCGTTATATTGAAGGCATGACCGCCGAACTTGCCGCGCAGCGGGCGACAGAACCGGACAGGCGCAACCTTGCCGCCATTGTCGAGCGGATGCGCGATGCGCACGAGGCAGGCCGCTTCGAAGAGGAACTGGCGGGGGATGTGGAGTTTCACAACGCCATCGGCGAAGCGGCGCACAACATCGTCCTTATGCACACGCTGCGCTCCTGCTACCGGCTGTTGAGCGACGACATCTTTTATAATCGCCACATCATCTTCAGTATCGCAGGCGCCCATGACGAGGTGCTGAGACAGCATGTCGCCATTTACGACGCCATCGTCGCCGGCGATCCGGCATCGGCACGGGCGGCGGCAGAGGCCCACATCGACTTCATCGTTGAGACGACATCCAGGGCGCATCAGGCGCGGGAATGGGACCGGATTTCCCGTTTGCGGCAGCAGCAGCGGAGTAGTTAAAAACGCCCTCAGGCGAAATACGCAATCCATTTTATTCAGGTTTTGATGGAACCTTTTGTGCTCTTTGGTCTTTTTATCGGGTTAATTGGAAAAATTTACCAAGATGGGACCCATGACAACCACGAGCGAAACTGAACGCTATCCGCGGATAGCTCTCATATCGACGCATGGCTATGTCGCCGCGCATCCGCCACTGGGCGCGGCTGATACCGGGGGGCAGGTGGTTTATGTGCTTGAGCTTGCACGCAAACTCGGCCAACTCGGTTATACCGTCGATCTTTATACGCGCCGCTTCGAAGACCAGCCGGAATTCGACGAGGTCGATGAGCGCGTCCGCGTGGTGCGCATTCCCTGCGGCGGGCGTGACTTCATTCCCAAGGAATATCTGCACCGCCACCTGATGGAATGGTGCGAAAACGCCCTGCGTTTCATCAAGAAAAACGATCTCAACTACTCCTTCATCAACAGCCATTACTGGGACGCAGGCGTCGCCGGTCAGCGGCTTTCCGAGGCGCTGAAAATCCCGCATCTGCATACGCCGCATTCGCTGGGCATCTGGAAAAAACGCCAGATGGAAACCGACTATCCGGAAAAGGCCGATACGTTCGAACTGGAATTCAATTTCAAGGAACGCATCCAGCACGAACTCATCATCTACCGCAGCTGCGACATGGTGATCGCCACCACGCCGGTGCAGCTCGACGTCCTCATTGAAGACTACGGGCAAAAGCGCAAGCACATCCACATGATTCCGCCGGGTTATGACGACAACCGCTTTTTCCCGGTATCGGATGCGACACGGCAGATGATACGCCAGCGTTTCGGATTTGAAGGCAAGGTGGTGCTGGCGCTCGGACGACTTGCTACCAACAAGGGCTATGACCTGCTGATCGACGGCTTTTCGGTTCTTGCCGAGCGCGAGCCGGAGGCCCGCCTGCATCTTGCCGTGGGCGGCGAGAACATGGACGAGCAGGAAACCACCATCCTCAACCAGCTCAAGGAGCGGGTGAAATCGCTCGGACTGGAGGAGAAGGTGGTATTCTCCGGCTATGTCGCGGATGAAGACCTGCCCGACATCTATCGCGCGGCCGATCTCTTCGTGCTGTCCAGCCGCTACGAGCCCTTCGGCATGACGGCCATCGAGGCGATGGCAAGCGGCACGCCGACCGTTGTTACCATTCACGGCGGATTGTTCCGAGCCGTCAGCTATGGTCGCCATGCGTTATTCGCCGATCCCTTCGACAAGGAGGATCTTGGCATCACCATGATGAAGCCGTTCAAGCACGAGCGACTCTATGGGCGCCTCTCCCGCATGGGCGCGCATAAGGCGCGCAGCCTCTTCACATGGACCGGGATTGCTCAGCAGCTTCTGGCCGTGGTGGAAGGCAGGACCATGATGCCGGTCCTCGAGGAAGCCGACTGGGCCGAACCATGGAATGACGGCGATTGAGACCGCTTCGCCTTTTTTCAACGGATCTCGACGGCACCGTCGTGGGCGATAATGACGCCACGCGGCGGTTCCGGGATTTCTGGCAGTCATTGCCGGACGATCGCCGTCCGGTTCTGGTGTTCAACAGCGGCAGGCTGGTGGATGACCAACTCGCCCTTCTGGAAGAAGTGCCGCTGCCCCGGCCCGATTACATCATCGGCGGGGTCGGCACCATGCTGCATGCCAAGGAGCGCAGCGACCTGGAGAGCGCCTACACACATTCCCTCGGCACCGGATTCGACCCAAAGAAAATTGCCGATGTAATGAGCGCTGTTCCGGGCGTGACGATGCAGGAGGAGCGTTACCAGCATGGCCTCAAGTCCAGCTGGTTCCTGCATGACGCAGATGAAGCGACACTGGCCGATATCGAGGCTGCGCTGATCAGGGCCGATATCGAAGCCCGGATCGTCTATTCCAGCGGGCGCGATCTGGATATATTACCGAAGGCCGCCGACAAGGGCGCGGCGCTCGCATGGTTATGTGGACAATTGTGTATCGGCCTCGACGAATCAGTGGTCGCAGGCGATACTGGCAATGATCGGGCGATGTTCGAGTTGACGGACATTCGTGGCGTCATTGTCGGCAATGCCCTGCCGGAGCTTGTATCGCTGGCTGATCTCGACAGCCGTTATTTCCGCTCGGGCGCGTCCGAAGCGGACGGCGTGGTTGAGGGCCTGCGCTATTGGGGACTGCGCCCCGCCTGAAGCGTTCCGTTATCGATGCTTTGGTTGCGAACGGTGTGAACAGGACGCATCCGTGAGACCGCAATCGGGCTGTTCGGCCGGGGAACCACCCGGTCGAAACTTTGTTCGCAAATCTGCCGCATCATCTTTTCCGCAGGCTTCATCAGCGTGAAGACAGTAGTGGGTTATGGAGGTTGGGGGATTGGCGGAATTTACGGGATATCTATATTAGCAATTATCATAGGCAGGCAAAGAAGGACCTATTCGGATTGAAGATTTTGAATCGATTGGCGACAGATGTTGGCTTGATGTTGCGCAGACCGCCGCGGCAGCAATATGCGGCGCTGTGCTATCGGTTCTCCAAGAAAAATCCGGGGCCTGAAGTGCTGCTGCTGACAAGCAGGGACACGGGACGATGGGTCATTCCCAAAGGCTGGCCCATGGCGCATAAAAAGGCCCATGCGGTAGCCGAGCAGGAAGCCTATGAGGAAGCAGGCGTCAAGGGCACGGTGGAGAAGGCCCCCTTCGGTTACTACGAATACGAGAAAAAACTGAACAGCGGCATCAATGTGCCATGCAGGGTTCAGGTGCATCTGCTCGAAGTTTCCGAAATGCAGGATAGCTTTCCTGAAAAGGAATCCAGGCGACTGGAATGGGTCAGCCCCCAGGAGGCGACCAGGCGGGTCAACGAGCCGGAACTGAAAGCGCTGATGCTCGCTTTCGACAAACGGATGACGCATTCAAAATAGTGCGGCCGCCCCAGGTGTGGCAATTTGCAGTTTGTTTTTCCAACACGGCTTTTATCGTCTTTCCTTTTGGAAAGATGTACGAGATGTAACAGTCTTTCTGTAAATTGCCTTCAACCTGCGACACTGCCGGACGAAAGGGAATGCTGGCAAACGAGGTCTGAATGGCATTGAAGCCGCCATCAAACATGAAGCCGACGCTCGACAAGGATCTCGACAAGATTACCCGTGTCGAAGAAGCGACGCTGCATGTCACACAGCAGCTTGCGGGCCTTGGCGCCGGCTTCATGTTCGTCGTTTTGGCGGCGGTCTTCGCCGGTGCTTTTGTCGTGGGCACTTCGGGCGCCGTCATCATCATCGCCGCCGTCGCCATCGGCGCCTATATGGCAATCAATATCGGCGCCAATGACGTGACGAACAATGTCGGCCCCGCGGTCGGCGCCAAGGCGATGCCGCTTGCCGTCGCGCTCATCATCGCCGCGATCTGCGAGATTGCGGGGGCGCTGATCACCGGCGGCAATGTCGTCGAAACCATTTCCAGCGGCATCATCAACATCGAGACCATTCCCGACAGAACCGTTTTCTCCTGGGCAATGCTGTCTGCGCTTCTCGCCGCCGGCCTTCTCGTCAATATCTCGACCTGGACCAGAGCACCGATTTCAACCACTCATACGGTCGTGGGCGGAGTCGCGGGCGCGGGCATGGCCGCCTACGGAGCAAAAGCGGTGGACTGGCTGTCGCTCGGCAGCATCGCCTTCGCATGGGTCCTCGCGCCTTTCATCAGCGCCGCCATAGCCATCATCATCCTTGCTTTCATCAAGGAATTCATCATTTACCGTGAGGACAAGATTGGCGCGGCGCAGCGGTGGGTGCCGGTCCTCATCGGTTTGATGGCGGGTGTTTTCACGGCTTATCTCATCTGGGTCGGGTTGCGGCAGCTCATGCATGTGTCGCTTGGCCACGCCAGCCTGATTGGGCTGGTGACCGGGCTTGTCGTCTGGCGGCTTGGCGTGCCGATCATCCGCAAGCAGTCGGAAGGACTGGAAAACCGCAACCAGTCGCTTCGCATCCTGTTCCAGTGGCCGCTCGTTCTCGCCGCCGGCCTGATGTCCTTCGCGCATGGGGCTAATGACGTTTCGAACGCCATTGGCCCTGTCGTTGCCATCGTGCGGGCCCTGCATGACGAGGCGGTGAGCACCTCTGCACGTGCGCCGCTGTGGGTGATGCTGGTCGGCGCCTTCGGGCTCTCCTGCGGTATCCTTCTTTATGGCCCGCGCCTCATCCGCCTCGTCGGTGAGCAGATCACCAAGCTCAACCCGATGCGCGCCTTCTGCGTTTCGGTGGCAACTGCGCTCACCGTTCTCGTCGCCTCGCGTTTCGGCCTGCCAGTCAGCACCACCCATACGGCGATCGGCGCGGTGTTCGGCGTCGGCTTTTTCCGCGAATGGTACACGCAATCGTCCCGCAGGCGAGAGGATCTGGTCCAGGTTGGTGACGGCCGACCCCGCCGGTCTGACAAATATGCCGACAATCCTTCGGAGATACGCCGCCGATATCTTGTCCGCCGCTCCCACTTCATGACGATCATCGCCGCCTGGCTGGTCACCGTTCCCTCCAGTGCAGCGCTCGCGGCGCTGCTCTACTGGTTCATGTCCTTCCTCTTTCTCTAAAGCCGAAAAATCCCATGCGCGCCAATTTCCGGATGCAACGCCTGTATATCGAAGCCAGCCTTGCCGAAGGCGTCGCGCTGGAGGCGACCGCCGAACAGTTCAACTATCTCGCCAATGTGCTGCGCATGACCGATGGTGCGGAAATCCTGCTGTTCAACGGTCGCGACGGCGAGTGGAGAGCGAAACTTGCCTTTCCGAGCCGCAAGAAGATCGTGCTCGTCCCCCTCGAACAGACGCGGCCTCAGCCAAACCCCGCGGACCTGCATTATCTTTTCGCGCCGCTGAAAGTCGGGCGCATGGATTACCTGGTGCAGAAGGCGGTGGAGATGGGGGCCGGCCTGTTGCAGCCGGTGATGACACAGCATGTCCAAGGCAAGATTCACAACACCGAAAAATTGCGCGCCAACGCCATCGAAGCCGCCGAGCAGTGCGGCATACTGTCCCTGCCCGAGGTGGCCGAGCCGGTGAAACTGAAGGACATGCTGGACACCTGGCCCCACGACAGGCGCATCATCTATTGCGACGAAGGCGACACGGGGCAAAATCCGCTGCCGATCCTGCAGGCAGTGAAGGAACGCAAAATCGCATTGCTGGTCGGTCCGGAAGGTGGATTTTCGGAGGAAGAAAGGGAGCTTCTGCGCAGCCTCGACTTCGTCACCCCCATTCCGCTCGGGCCGCGCATTCTGAGGGCAGATACGGCTGCGGTTGCCGCACTGGCGGTCATTCAGGCCACGATCGGCGACTGGAACTGAATGCTCCGTTGCTCTTCATTCATCTTTAAAAGAAATTCATTTGCCTCCAGCTACGATACGGCCCTATCTGCCAATCATATGCCTCGCCGCAACAGAGACGTCATAACAAGGTAAGCCATGGCACGCGACACGACCGACCAGACCCCCCTTTCCTCCGTTACGGAGCTTACAGATTATCTGGCGGGCGGTAACAAAGCTGAAGCCGATTTCCGTATCGGCACCGAGCACGAAAAATTCGCCTTTTTCCGCGAGGACAACCGGCCGGTTCCTTATTTCGGCGATGCCAGCATTTCCGCACTTTTGAAGGGCATGCAGGAGAAGCTCGGCTGGGACCCGATAATGGACGGTGAAAACATTATCGGCCTCGGCGAACAACACGGCATGGGTGCCATCTCCATCGAACCGGGCGGGCAGTTCGAACTTTCGGGCGCGCCGCTTGAGAACCTGCACCAGACCTGCAAGGAATCCAACCAGCATCTGGCGACGCTGCGCGAAGTGGCAGAGCCGATGGGCATCCGTTTCCTGGGCATCGGCGGCAGCCCGCTGTGGACCTTTGACGAAACGCCGCGCATGCCGAAATCGCGCTACGCGATCATGACGCGCTACATGCCGAAAGTCGGGACCAAGGGTCTCGACATGATGTACCGCACCTGCACCATTCAGGTTAATCTCGACTTTTCATCCGAAGCCGACATGCGCCAGAAGATGCGCGTTTCCATGAAGCTGCAGTCTCTGGCAACGGCGCTTTTCGCCTCGTCGCCCTTTACGGAGGGCAAGCCGAACGGTCTTCTCTCGTGGCGCGGCGATATCTGGCGCGATACTGACAATCGCCGCTCGGGCGTCTTGCCCTTCACCTTCAACGAGGATTTCGGGTTCAAGGACTATGTGGAATGGGCGCTCGACGTGCCGATGTATTTCATCGTGCGCGACGGCAAATACCATGATTGCACCCATGTCACCTTCCGTCAGTTCATGAATGGTGCGCTCAAGGGCGAAATCGCCGCATCTGAACCGACCATGGGCGACTGGACGAACCATCTCTCCACCCTGTTCCCCGATGTGCGCCTGAAGCGTTTTCTGGAAATGCGCGGCGCCGACGGCGGTCCGTGGAGACGCATATGCGCCCTGCCAGCCTTCTGGGTCGGCCTTCTCTACGATCGGCAAGCGCTGGACGCTGCCGACGCACTGACGGCGGCCTGGAGCTTCGACGAGGTCATCGCCCTTCGTGATGCGGTTCCGGCCAAGGGACTGAATGCCGAAATCGCCGGCAAGCCGCTTCTCGGTATCGCGCGCGAAGTGCTCGATATTTCCCGCACCGGACTGAAAAACCGCAACCGGCTGAATGGCGAAGGTCAGGACGAGACCGTATTCCTGTCCTCGCTGGACGAGGTTTTGGCGAAGAAAACGACACTCGCCGAAGACTTGCTGGCGCTTTACAATGGCCGCTGGGGCGGCTCGGTTCTTCCTGTGTTCGAGGAATACCAGTATTAAAACCAGCGGAACCGCTTCGGGTTTCGCGAGAGCGCCAATCGCAGACATAAAAAAAGCCCGGTGCGGCCGAGGGGGCCTGACACCGGGCAAAGGCAGGGCTATTGGCAAATCACCCTGCGGGGAAACCTTTCGGCTGGAGGGCCTCTCCGGCAGCTGGAGGCCTGCCGGATGGCGCTATTTCAAAGGGTCTTGAACCGTGTTACGGCCCGTCGACGTGCCGCGCGGGTCAGATGAGCGGTGGGATCTTCCAGCAGGCCCGTGTTGAGGGCGTCGCTGACGTCCGATCTTGCCAGGCCGATATCGGCGAGAAGACGATCATCCAGCTCGGTGAGGCCATTCGCCACGATACGATTGTAGATGCGCTGCACGAAGGTCTTGACGCGGAAAGCGACGCGGCGGAACGTATCGTTCGGCCGTGCTGTTGCAAGTTCCAGTTCCATTCTCCGTTCTGCCGTGCGCATGACACTTATCCTTTCGTAACGGCACGATGCGGCACCGCCCCCGGCGCACCACGCGCGAGAAGCTGCCTCGGGTTGGGGGCCTGACGTTTCGCCGGCCCGGGGTTGAGATTGATTTGCTTGGTGTCAAAATGTCGCAAGACTATTGATCAGTCCAACGAATGTTTCTAATGTAAGACATCAATCATTCTGATGGATGACCATCCATGTCCGCACCTCTCGACATAGACCAGCTGCACACCTTCATCGCCATCGTCGATACGGGCAGCTTCACCAAGGCCGCAGATCGCGTTTTCAAGACACAGTCCGCCGTCTCGATGCAGATGCGACGGCTGGAAGAACGCATCGGCAAACAGCTCTTCGCCAAGGACGGGCGGGGCAACCGCCTGACGGCGGAAGGCGAAAAGCTGATGAACTATGCCCGCCGCATCATCCGCCTCAATAACGAGGCGATCGCCGCCTTCGATGACAACCGGCTGGAGGGCACGCTGCGCATCGGCACGCCCGATGACTATGCCGACCGTTACATGCCCGAGATCATCGGGCGTTTCGCGAAGACTCATCCGAATGTCGAGCTTTACATCGTCTGCGAGCCGTCGGTTAGCCTTGCGGAAAAAATGGCGCGCGGCGAACTGGATATCGCTCTCGTCACCCACAATCCGCGGGCCCGCTCGTCGGATGTGGTGCGCACCGAACCGCTGTGCTGGGTCGCTTCCGCCAACCATCCGCTGAAGGACGATGCCCCGGTGCCCCTCGCCGTCGGACGACGTGACTGCCACTGGCGCCAGCTCGCCTGTTCGGCGCTCGATGCCGACGGGCGCGATTACCAGGTGCTTTTTACCAGCTGGTCTTCAACCGTCGTTGCCGCCGCCGTGCTGGCGGGCATGGCTGTTTCGGTGCTGCCGGAATCGACGCTGCGCACCGGCATGAAGGTTCTGACCGCCGCAGACGGCTTCCCGCCGCTGCCGCCGGTGCAGATCGGCCTGATGAAACGACCGGGCCTTTCCCCATCGCTGGTGAATGCCATCACCGACCATATCACCGCCTGCCTCGACAATATCTCACCGATGAGCGTGGTCGACGAGATGGACAGCGATGTGAAGACCTATCCGAAGATGCCGCGCCTGCGCGCCGGGCATATGCTGCCGGGCTGGTAATCCGGCGGCGGATCGCCGAGCGCGCCCTGCTGACAAGCCGGTCTGAACGCGCCTATCGCGCGCGCAGCGTCGCTACCGCCAGCAGCGTATCGCCGCTGATTCCCGCAGAGCCGCTGCCATTGAACAGCATCATGATGGGATCTGTGGTGTTCTGCGCGTTGTCATACATGACGGTAAAACGCGCGACGAGCTTCTTTACCTTTTCCGGGTCCTGAAAATCCTTGATGTCGAAATATTTCTTCATCATCGCCACCTGCGTATCGACCGGGGCATTGCCGAGTTCGTCAGGAATGCCGAAGGTGGTGTTGATGAAACTCTGGATCGCGGTATCGGCAAGAATGGAATAATAGGACGTCGTGCCTGCCGCGATGCGCTTGAAATAAAGCGCCAGACGGACGCCGGCATTCTCTTCGCCCGCCTGCGTCTCCAGGGTCTGGGTCAGATAATTGTCCAGTGTCTCGTAGAGACCGCGCCGTGTCTGGATCAGGCTGCGGTCTTCGTGAAGGATATTGCCGTCAGAATCGAAGTTGAAGGCGGTGACGAGACGGCGGAAGACCGGGTCCATTTCCTTGTTGAGATAGCTTTCGCCATCTTCCAGTTTCGACGAGAACATCTTCTGCAGCTGTTCCTTCGTCACAGTTTTGGGATCGATGCCAAGCGATTCCATCGCGAATTCCGTAAGACGATCATTGCTCAGAAAATCCTTGAGCGTCTTGATCTTCTGCATCTCGCCCGTGAAATATTCCGCCTCCTTCTTGGCGGTTTCCTTGTCTTTCTCAGTGCCGAAAGCCGACTTCTTCTTGATGTAGTCAGCCGACATGGTCTGCATCTCGATTTCCGACTGTGCCAGCACCGGGGAGCCCAGACTTCCGTCCGGTGCGAAGTTGAAAAGCTCCGCCAGTTTGACATATCGCTCGTCTTTCAGCGTATAGACGTAGCTCTTTTTGTCCTGAAGGTCGCTGGTGAGGACCTTGCGGATATCCGCCGCATTCACCTTGGCCGGATCGAGGCCGACGGCCTTCAGCGCATAATTATAGACTGCGCTGCTGTCGAGGAAATCCTTGACGGACGTGACGCTTCTAATGTCACTCTTGAATAAGGTCAGCGCCTTCTCGTCGGCGGCGTCATCCTTTTCGCCGTAATGGGTCATGTAGCCGCTTGTCGTGGTCGCGGTCTGCAGCGTCGTCTGCGGCGTGGTGCCGTCGGCAAGCGTTCCGTCCGTCTTGAAATTGAACGCGTTCCTCATGGCGAGGTAGCGCTTGTCGTTCTTGCCGAAAGTCGCGATGTAATTGTTCGGGTCGTTCAGGTCGCTGGTCAGGATGTTCTCGATCGTCGCCGTCACGATCGTCAGGTCGTTAAGGTCAAAGGCAACCTTGATATAGTTGAGGAGACGCGTATCCGAGAGCAGTTCGTCCACGGTCTTGATCGAACCGATCTTCGATTCGAAATAGTCGCGGTTCAGCGTGGCGACCGTCGGCGTCACGCGCGGTGCGCTGCTGATGTAGGCATCCGTCATCACCTTGATATTGTCAGCTTTCTGCGCCCCGCCGGCGGCAACGGTGCCATCGTTTTTGAATTCGAAGGCGGCGGCGAGCTGTGCCATCTTGTTATATTGGGTAACGGCATTTGAAAGCGTCGTCTGTTCTGCGGTGATCGCGGCAAGCTTCGCTTCCCACTCGCTCTTGGGTGGCAACACGGCTTCGAGCTGCGTCAGCTGGTCCTGCCTGGTAACTTTTTCCGCCTCGAGCGCCGTGCGCTGCTCGTCTGTCAGTTCCGTTCCCGCGAGCGAAGTGTCGATTGCGGCGATCCGCGCCGTGACCTCCGCGTGCAGTTCGATATTACCTTTCATGGTCAGCTTTTCGACCGCATCATTATAGGCAGCGCCAAATTTCTGATTGAGGTAGCTGTCGGGATCGGCGATGTCGCTCGTCATCAATCCCCGGATATGGGAATAGGTATAGGTCTTCTCATCGATGCTGAAGACCTGAAATATATAGGCGCGGGCCCTGTCGTTCTGGAGCAGCTGATCAACGTTGGTGACCGTGCCGATGATCGCCTTGTAATAGCGGGTCTCTTCGGCAAGGCTGTCATCCATGTCGGTGATCGACGTCCCGTAGAGCCCGATCATCTTGTCGAGCTGTGCCTCCGTCTGAACCGTCTTTGTCGACGCCGTGAAATTGAAGGCAGCGGCGAACTCCCGATACCGCTCGTCGGTCAGCTTGTTGGCGAAGCTGTTCTGGTCGTTCAGGTCGCTCTCCAGCACCTTTTTCATGAAAGCCTTGGCATAGGTCATCTCGCCGAGGCCGAAGGCATCCATGGCATAGGAATAGAGCTGATAGTTATCGAGGAATTCATCGACGCTTTTCACATTGCCGATGTTTTCCTTGTAATATTTCGTCTGACGCTCGGTGATTGCCTGCTGCGACACGCGCGAAATGCTTGTCTTCATATCGCGGTTGATGAGGTCGTAGCTGAGATAAGTCGATACCATCCGAATGCCCCCTGGAGCCTCGCTTGTCCCCGTGGGACGTCGAAACTCCGCTTTGAATCCGCCCTGCCATGCCTCCATCCGGAAGCGCGGCAGGGCCCGACGCGACTATGCAGGACGCGCCTTGCCCGGAGCTTGAAAGAGCACAATTTCGACCGGGATAAAAACCGCATTCTCCCGATCTCCTTTACCCAAGCGAAACCATGCCACAGTGTGTTTTGCTAACCATTTGGGAATGCAAAGTTTTCTTAACCGCGATTTTTAAGCAGTCTCGAACAGGCGGCGGATATTCTCCTGACATCAGAGGACGAAAAGTCCCGATGAGAAGACCGGAAACCGGCTCTCAGGTAAAACAAGGGTAGAATAAACATGACCAAGACCGTTCTGAAGCCCGACTGGGCCGTCGCCACTCTCAGGTTAGACCCGGCACGTTTTCCGCAACAGGTCACCTATGGAAAAGGCAATGGCGCGACCGATGTCGCCGTCACCCTCGATGAACGGGGCGCCGTTCTGAGAAAGGTTCTGTCCTCTTCCGGCCTGCCTCTGTCCTTCGCCCTGCCTGCCCGCGCCTTCAAGGGTGTTGCCGCCCGCGCCATCGACCATGGGGACGGGCAGGTGACGGTGACTCTCGAGCTGCATCACGACGATCCGGATCTTTGCGTTCCGCTTCTCGTCGCCCACGATCTGTGCGATATCGCCGCCGACTGGCGCAGCTGGTCCGAGGCCTACCGCATTCCCATGCTGATGGTGGAAGCCGATGGCGTCGCCCGTCCGCTGGAAGAACATCTCGGCAAGGTGCGCACCCAGAATACCCGTCCGCGCCGCCGCCATTCCTATTTCGCGGAGCGCCGCCCGCGCTTCCTCGTTCGCCGTTCCACCGGTTCGCTCGGCATGAGCATGAAGATCGAGGGCAAGGAAATCATCGCCCGCAACTGATCTTCTTCAATCCAGAACACAAAAAGCCCGGCGCGGATGACGCGACCGGGCTTTTTCGTATTCGCTATTCCAGCAGCTTACACCAGCAGCAGCGGCAGAATGAGCCCTGCGAAAATCAGCACGCCGACGCGGTTGTTGGATTTGAACAGCACGAGACACTGGTCAACGTCATCGATATCAAGCACCCATACCTGCCGGAACAGCATGAGAGCCGCGGCGGCAAGTCCGCTATAAGCAATGACGTTAACACCCGCCGTCCAGAACGACAGGAACATCATGGCAAGGGCTGTGCCATAAAGGAAAACCAGCCAGCGATGTGTGTTTTCTCCAAACAGGAGGGCGGTAGAACCGATACCTACGGCCGTGTCGTCTTCCTTGTCCTGGTGGGCGTAGATTGTATCATAACCGATCGTCCAGGCGATGGAGCCGACATAAAGCAGGACAGCCGGCCAGGCAATCGATCCGAACTGCCCCGCCCAGCCCATCAACGCGCCCCAGGAAAAGGCAAGACCGAGGAAAAATTGCGGCCAGTTGGTGAAGCGCTTGGCGAAGGGATAGATCGCCACGAAGAACAGCGAGAACATACCGGTTGCGATTGCGAAACTGTTGAACTGCAGGAGGACGACCAGCCCGGCAAGCGCCTGCAGGACGATGAAGACCTTGGCCTGTCCGCGGCTCACCCGGCCCGACGGCAGCGGTCGCGAGCGGGTGCGCGCCACTGCCATGTCGATCTTGTGGTCGGCCAGATCATTATAGGTGCAGCCCGCGCCGCGCATCGCCACCGATCCGATGAAGAACAGCACTAGGTGCCAGAGCAGCGTGCCCCAGGAAAAGCCGCCGGTCGACACCGCCGCGTTGGCCGCGAGGGCTGCGGACCAGAAGCATGGCCACATCAGCAATTGCCAGCCGATGGGTCGATCCCACCGGGCCAGCTGCGCATAGGGCCAGAGGGGCCTCGGCAAAATCCGATAGACCCAGTTATTGGATGGCGCGTCGGAGACGCGGTCTGACAAATCGCTGTGGTGAACCATGGGATGGTTCTACAGCATCAGCCGCAAAATCGGAATGGATTTCAGCAGCCGACCGTACACGCAGAAAAGCCCCGCAGCGGTTCGCGGCGGGGCTTTTCAGGAGCATATCTCCACTCGTGTCAGGGCAGGGAGAAATTGAATTTGTAGCTCGCCTGAACCCCGATGATGAACTGGTTCTTCGAACCGCGCTCGCGCACGAGCGAACTGTCCGCGGCATCGCCGGTCAGGCGGCGATATTCCGCAAAGGAGCCGACTTCGGCATTTTCGGTGACTTTCCAGGTGATGGCGGCGCCGATACCGGCCGAATGCAGGCCGCCGCCCGGGCTATAGGGCGATGGCGCGCCGGCGGCCGCCTGTGCCGCACTCACACCGTAATAACGTTCATTGTATTTGCTGCTCACCCACGTGGCGCGCGGGCCGGCCGAAATCTGGATGCCGGGGGCGATATCGGTGAAGGCATCGACAGCGACATCGCCGACCACGCCGCTGTGGCTGCGGATGCCCTGACGAACTTCGCCGCGAACGCGCAGCCAGTCGGTCGGATAAGCCTCGGCAAAACCACCAAGCTCGCCGCCGCGCTTGATACGCGTCATGCCCTTCAGATCGGCAGAATCACCCTCATCACGTGGAGAAATCAGGCGGCCGGCGAGACCCATGCTGATCGGGCCGTTATCCAGAAGCGAGATCGAGGCGCTGTCGTTCCGGGAGGTGAAACGGGCGCCCTGCCCCTGACGGCCGAGGGAAATGATGGGCGAAAAGCCGAATTCATTCTTGTTATCGCCCTGATATTTCGGCGCAGTGAAACCCGCGCCGCCGAGTTTCAGATACCAGTCGCCGGAAAACCAGCCATCCGCATGGGCATTGCCCACGGCAAAAAGCGATACAACACAGGCGGCAACGGCCGCTGATGGCTTGAACATGAAAGAACCCCAGAAACGCAATACAGACAGGTGTCCGTAGAATTAGAGGGATTGTCTTTCCATTCGATTAACCAGTGCGTTAAGAAGCAGACACCACTGCGAGGCTCACGACACGGCGCCAAACCTCTCGTTCGTCATGCTCGGGCCTGTCCCGAGCATCTGCGACCGAAGGACTTTACGCAACGTGGATAGATCTTCGGAACAAGCCCGAGGGTGACGCCGAGATTGCGGAGACGCTTGTCAATACTCTCCGCAATTCGGTCACTCGTCGCCCACACCGTCGTCAGAATGTCACTTTCTCCAGCGGCGCCCGGGTCTTCTCAAACTCCAGCAGCTTTGCCTCGTTCTGCGCAATGTAGTCGCGATTATGCGGCACGGCATCGCGGTCCTTGGCGATCTGGATCTGGAAGATGTGGAAGTTTTCATGGGTGAAGGCCATTTCCGACCCCGCCAGATAAAACTCCCACATGCGGAAGAAGCGCTCATCGTAAAGCGCGATCGCTTCTGCCCTGCGTGCCACGAAACGTTCCCGCCAGTGGCGAAGCGTATGGGCATAATGCATGGGCAGAATTTCGATATCCTTTACCAGCAGCCGCGACTTCTCGAGGGCCGGCAACACTTCCGCGAGCGATGGGATATAGCCGCCGGGGAAAATATATTTTTCGATGAAGGGGTTGGTCGCCAGTGCCGGATAGGGCTGACCGATGGAATGCAGCACCATCACGCCCTTGTCATCAAGCACCTCCGCCACCTTCTCGAAATAGTCGCGATAATGGGTCGGCCCGACATGTTCGAACATGCCGACGGAGACGATGCGGTCGTATTTTTTCGAGGCAGGCAGATAACGGTAATCCTGCAACTCGAAGCGGACATTGCCGGCAAGACCGCGTTTTGCGGCTCGGTCGCGGGAAACGCGCAGCTGTTCCTCGCTAAGCGTGATGCCGGTGACATCGGCTCCGGCGCTCTCGGCGATATACATGGCCATGCCGCCCCAGCCGGAGCCTATTTCCAGAACACTCTGGCCCGGCTCGGTCATCAGCTTGGCGGCGATGTGCCGCTTTTTCGCGACCTGCGCCTCATAGAGGCTGATGCCGGGCGGATTGAAATAGGCGCAGGAATATTGCCAGTCCTCATCGAGAAAGAGGTCAAACAGCTTTGCGCTCAGATCATAATGGTGGGCGACGTTGCTCTTGTTGTGATTGACCGGCAGATGCATCTTGATGCGGGCGGCGATGATGCGAGCCATGCCACGCCAGATCATGCCGAAGGACAGGGCTTCGCTCAGCGTATTGCTTTTGACCAGCGCCAGAAAATCATAAATGTCGCCTTCCGCGACCTTCACACGGCCTTCCATGTACATTTCAGCAAGCTTGAGCGCCGGATCGGCGGCAATCTCCTGCATGGCGGCTTCGTCGGTGAAGTTGAGAACCACCTTCTTTCCGGCACCATTGCCGAATGTGCGGCTGCCGCCGGGGCTGTTGACGGTCAGATCACCGTTCTTGATTATCTTTTCGAGAAGAACATGCAGAGACGACGCCATGGCACCCCCAATTGCTAAGTCTCACTTATCAATTTTGCTGACCGTATTCCTTTCGGCATAAGTTGCAAGATAGTCTTATTTCAAAAAAATTGAACGATTTCATCAAGCAAAAAGCCCTGCCGAGGTGTATGGCAGGGCTTTACTCAGAAAAATCATTTCAACCGCAGGTCAGCGCCGCTTCATGGCTTCAGCCAGGGCAGCTGCCAGTGCACCACCGGATTGCGACCCCTCGTTGCGATCTTTGGGCTTGGATGTCGCGTGGCGCATGGCGTTGGTATTGCCCTTCTCCCGCATCGGCTGCGGCGCAGCCTCACCACCATCCTTACGCATGGTCAGCCCGATGCGCTTGCGCTTCACATCCACTTCAACGACTCGCACCTTGACGACATCACCCGCCTTGACGACCTCATGCGGGTCTTTGACGAAACGGTCGGCGAGCTGCGAGACATGCACCAGCCCGTCCTGATGCACGCCGATATCCACGAAAGCGCCGAAGGCAGCCACATTGGTAACGGTGCCTTCCAGCAACATGCCGGGTTTCAGATCGGTGATCTCGTCCACACCCTCGGCAAAGGTCGCGGTCTTGAAGCTCGGGCGCGGGTCACGGCCGGGCTTTTCCAGTTCGGCGATGATGTCCTTGACGGTCGGCAGGCCGAACTGCTCATCGATGAACTTCTTAGGGTCCAGCGACTTCAAGGTGGCGCTATCGCCCATCAGCGAGCGCAGATCGCGGCCGCAGGCGGCGACGATCTTCTTCGCCACGCCATAGGCTTCCGGGTGAACGGACGAAGCATCCAGCGGCTCCTTGCCGTTTGGAATGCGCAGGAAGCCCGCGCATTGTTCGAAGGTGCGCTGGCCGAGGCGCGGCACTTTGAGCAATTCCTTGCGGCTCGCGAATGGACCGGTCTGATCGCGATGGGCAACGATGGCATCGGCAATCGAGGCACCGAGACCGGAAACCCGCGCCAGAAGCGGCGACGAGGCCGTGTTGAGGTCTACGCCGACGGCATTCACGGCATCTTCCACGACAGCATCGAGCGAGCGGCTGAGGCGGCCCTGATCGACATCGTGCTGGTATTGACCGACGCCGATAGATTTCGGCTCGATCTTCACCAGTTCCGCCAGCGGGTCCTGAAGGCGGCGGGCGATCGAGACCGCGCCGCGCAGCGATACATCGAGATTGGGGAATTCAGCCGCCGCCCGTTCCGAAGCGGAATAGACGGATGCGCCCGCCTCCGACACGATTACCTTGGTGGGCTTTGTACCTGAAGCGGAAGCCGGCATCTGGGCCAGAAGATCGGCCACCAGCTTTTCCGTCTCGCGGCTGCCGGTGCCATTGCCGATGGCGATCAGCTCGACATTGTGCTTGCGAATGAGCAAGGCGAGTTCCGCCTGCGCGCCGCGCACGTCGTTCTTCGGCTGGAAGGGATAAACCGTCGAGGTGTCCAGCAGCTTGCCGGTGCCATCGACCACGGCCACCTTGACGCCGGTGCGGATGCCCGGATCGAGACCCATGGTGGCGCGCGATCCGGCGGGGGCGGCCAGCAGGAGATCCTTGAGGTTCCGTGCGAAGACATTGATCGCCTCTTCTTCCGCCCGCTCACGCAACTCGCGCATCAGGTCGAGCGATAGCGACATGGAGAGTTTCACGCGCCAGGTCCAGCCGGCGACCTCCATCAGCCATTGATCGGCGGGGCCAGCATTGCGGATATCGAAGGCGGCGGCGATGGTGCGCTGCGCCGGCTTCACCGGTGCGGGATCGTCTGCATCGACATCGATCGTCAATGTCAGAATTTCCTCGTTCCAGCCGCGCAGCATGGCAAGCGCCCGGTGGCCCGGCACCGCCGCCCAGCGTTCGGAATGGTCGAAATAATCGGAAAACTTCTCGCCCGCCGCCTGTTTGCCATCCACCACCTTGGCGCGGAAGGTGGCGTTCTGGCGCATGTAATCGCGCAGGCGGCCAAGCAGATCGGCATTTTCCGTCATGGTTTCAGCCACGATGTCTCGCGCGCCCTCGAGCGCCGCCTTCACATCGGCCACCTCTCCCTGCACATAGGCCTCCGCCAGTTTCGCCGGATCGGCGGCGCGGTTTTCCCATATGGCTTCGGCAAGCGGCCCGAGACCCCTTTCGCGGGCGATTTCGGCACGGGTGCGGCGCTTCGGCTTATAGGGCAGGTAGAGGTCTTCCAGCTCGGCCTTGGTGCCCGCCTGCATGATCTTGACCATCAGCTCATCGGTCATCTTTCCCTGCCCGCTGATGGAATCGACGATGGAAGAGCGACGGGCATTGAGTTCGCGCAGATAGACAAGGCGTTCGGAAAGCGTGCGCAGCTGGGTATCGTCAAGCCCTCCCGTCACTTCCTTGCGGTATCTGGCGATGAAGGGAACGGTCGCGCCCTCGTCCAGCAGGGTCACCGCCGCCTTTACCTGATCGGGGCGGGCGTTGATTTCGGAGGCGATGAGCGTGGCGAGGCGGGCGTTGTCTGCGGTCATATGGGTCTCTGCTGTCATATCTGGAGCGGCGACCATAATGTCTGATTGTGGCGTGACAACAAGAGGCGACAACGATTCCACAGGAAAGGCTGACTTCAGGGGAAAGACAGGCAATTCATCGTAGTGACCGCGGCGTCTCGAAAAGCGATTTCTGATGCAGAACGGCACCATCCGCACACCGTCACCCCGGACTTGATCCGGGGTCCAGTGCGATCAAGTCCTTGATCGCTTAAGACTCTTTCACGGCGCAGACGCGCCGTGGCTGGATGCCGGATCAAGTCCGGCATGACGGAGGAGGGATTTGCAGCCTCTATTCGCAGGCTCCATGCGCGGCAATCGCCACATATTCGTCTTGACCTTTCGCCCCCCTGCCCTTAACGCCGCTGACACAAGGTTACTGGCGAATTTGCAGGGGTATTGACCATGAAAGTTCTGTTGATCGGTTCCGGCGGACGCGAACATGCGCTGGCGTGGAAAATCGCCCAGTCCCCCCTGCTTGATGCGCTCTACGCCGCCCCCGGCAATCCCGGCATCGCCGACCATGCGACGCTAGTGGAGCTGAACGTGGAAGATCATGCTGCCGTCATCGCCTTTGCAAAAGAAAAGGCAATCGACTTCGTCGTCATCGGCCCGGAAGCACCGCTGGTCGCCGGTCTGGCGGATGACCTGCGTGCCGCCGGCATCGCCACTTTCGGGCCATCGAAAGCGGCAGCCCAGCTGGAGGGTTCCAAGGGTTTCACGAAGGATCTCTGCGCGCGCTACGATATTCCGACCGGCGCTTACCAGCGTTTCAAATCCGCAGAGCCGGCCAAGGACTATGTCCGCGCACAGGGTGCGCCCATCGTCATCAAGGCCGACGGGCTTGCCGCCGGCAAGGGCGTGACCGTGGCCATGACGGAAGCGGAAGCGCTTGCCGCGATTGACGACTGTTTCGACGGCGCTTTCGGCGCGGCCGGCGCCGAAGTGGTGGTGGAGGCCTTCCTCGATGGCGAGGAAGCGAGCTTCTTCTGCCTTTCCGACGGCAAGACCGCGCTGGCGCTCGCCACCGCGCAGGATCACAAGCGTGTCGGCGATGGCGATACCGGCCCGAACACCGGCGGCATGGGCGCCTATTCGCCCGCCCCCGTAATGACCGCGACCATGGTGGAGCGCACCATGAAAGAAATCATCGAGCCGACGATCTCGGGCATGGCGAAAGACGGTAATCCCTTCTCCGGCGTGTTCTTTGCTGGACTGATGATTACCGCCAAAGGCCCGGAACTCATCGAATACAACGTGCGCTTCGGCGATCCAGAATGCCAGGTGCTGATGATGCGCCTGAAAAGTGATCTGCTGCCCATCCTCTACGCCACGGCCACTGGCACACTGGACAGGGTTGACGCGGAATGGCGGGACGAGGCTGCGCTGACCGTCGTCCTGGCTTCCAAGGGTTACCCCGGCGCATACGACAAGAACACGCCGATCGCGCATATTCCTGAAGCGAGCGAAGAAGCGAAGGTGTTCCATGCCGGGACTGCGTTGAAGGACGACAGGCTGGTGGCTACGGGTGGCCGCGTGCTGAACGTTACCGCCCTTGGAAAGACCGTGACGGAGGCGCAGGCCCACGCCTATGCGCTGGCGGACAGGGTGGAGTGGGAAAACGGCTTTTGCCGGCGCGATATCGGCTGGCAGGCTGTGGCGCGCGAAAAGGTCTGATTTTTAGATCAAACGGGCCGGCAACGAATATTTCGTTCAATTTTTACCAAGTTTGCTGACCCGATGGAAACGAAACGCCGGTAATACTTGCCCAAACATGGAATGGCGCACTTTGCCCGTATCACGAGGCGGCGCCGTTATTTGGGGGCTTTTTCGATGCGGCGTCTTCTTCTGACAGCGATTGTCGTGCTGACCGGCGGGTCTGCCATGGCGTCTTCCATCGAGTATATCAACGGTGTTCATACCACCAATGGCAGCTTCATCCGTCGCGACTGCGCCGGCTGCCAGCAGGTCAAGGAGAAAACCGCGGCGCAGGTTTACAGCATTCCTTCCATAGAACCCGGGACCCAGCACACGGAAATGCGGGAAGTGGATGGCAAGCAGACGCTGGTGCGCACGGAAGCATGGCTCGGCGGCGCGCCCGTGACATTTGTCAGCACCAATCCGGCATGGATGCCGAAGGAAGCGTCTGGCACCGCAATCGCCACCTATGACGACGTGGAGCCAACGGCGCACACGCAGGAAACCGCTGCGACGCCCGGCGGTATAGACATGACGACCACCACTGCGGCTACGAAGGAAATTTCGAGTACCGATGCGGCGGCCCCCTCACGCGCGTCTGCCTTGCCCGCTCCGACCAACTTCCCGGACTTCCAATTGCGCGGCAACTGACCTGCGGGTTGGATGACAAATGTCAAACAATCGCGTCCGCGCTGTATTTTTAAAGGCCATCAGCAACCATTTGGGGAATTAAAAATCCCCGAGAGGTTATTCCGCCGGCTGGCGTGATAAAGCTTCCACTAATTAAATATTTCTTCAAATTTTTGGCTGCTAAGTCATCTCATGGTGCAATGCAGCACAGCATGAGGCCTTGGGCGGATGCCGCTCTTCAGGCCCTTCCCGGCGCATCATGCGCCTCTTCCCTTTCCGAAACACCGGCAGCGCGCGGCAAAGCGAGGCGCGCGAGGCCAAACGCTTGTGAGCGCTCATGAAGAACCTTTCCATTTCCCGTCAGTTGATCGTTCTCGTAGTGGCCCTGATGGCCGCCTTCGCCGTGGCAACCTTCTACCAGCTGAAGTCCGCCACCGACGCGATCTATGAGGAACGCTACGGAATGCTGCGGACTCAGGTGCAGTCGGCCATCTCCATCCTGCAATCCTTCCACGACAAGGAAAAGGCCGGCACCCTTTCGCGCGACGAGGCCATGAAGCAGGCTTATGCAACCGTCAGCGCCATACGCTTCACCCCGGATGGCTACCTCTTCGGTTATGATTACGATGTGACGATGAAGTTCCATCCCGATGCCAAGCGCGTCGGCGAGAACTTCAAGGGCAAGCCTGACAGCAAGGGTTTCGCTTATCGTGACGAGCTGGTGCGGCTTGGTCGCAATGGCGGCGGCCAGACAGATTTCTACGGCCCGAAGCCCGGCATGGAAGGCAATGACTACGCCAAGAGCTCCTATGCACTTGCCTTCGAACCCTGGCAGGTGGTGGTCGTGACCGGCGTTTACATCGATGATCTGAACGCACAGGTGCGCGGCGAGGTGATGAAGGCGCTATCCATCGGCGCGTTGATCTTCGTGCTGGCGCTTGCAGCCGCTTTCTATGTCATCCGTGGTATCTCGAAGCCCCTCGGCGATATTCACCGCGCGCTTGGCGAAGTCGCCAATGAAAACGTCTCGCTCGCCATTCCCCATACTGGCCTCACCAACGAAGTGGGCATGATGGCGAAGGCTACTGCCTCGCTTCAGGACAAGGTACGCGAGCGCCATGCCATGCAGCGCCGTGAGGAAGAACAGCAGCAACAGCTCAATGCCGAGCGCCAGAACAACCTCGACATGCAGCGCGACGAGGCAGAATTGCAGGCGCGTGTGGTCGCCACCATCGGCGAGGCGCTGGAAAAGCTAGCCGGCGGTGATCTGACCGTGCGCTGCGGCGATCTCGGCAACCGATACGCAGCGCTGCGCGCCAATTTCAACGAAGCCCTGACCCATCTCGATGCCGCCATGGCCAAGGTGAACTCCAAGAGCATCGACATTGGCGGCTCAAAGGAAGAAATCCGCAAGGCCTCCAACGAGCTATCACAGCGTACCGAACGGCAGGCTGCCAATCTGGAAGAGACCTCCGCAGCGCTTGACGAACTGACCGTCGCGGTGCGCCAGACGGCGGAAGGGGCAGCTGACGCCGCCAAGCGTGTCACCACCGTCAGCTCGGAAGCCATGCGCAGCGACCGTGTGGTGGAAGAAGCGATCATGGCGATGAGCGGCATCGAGCAGTCTTCCGACCAGATTTCCAACATCATCGGCGTGATCGACGATATCGCCTTCCAGACCAACCTTCTGGCACTGAATGCCGGCGTCGAAGCTGCTCGCGCGGGTGAGGCTGGCAAGGGCTTTGCCGTGGTAGCGCAGGAAGTGCGCGAACTCGCACAGAAATCCGCGGCTGCCGCCAAAGAGATCAAGGACCAGATCGCCCGCTCTTCCGCCCAGGTGGAAAATGGCGTGCGGCTTGTGGGCGAGGCCGGCGATGCACTGAAGCGTATCTCGGACCAGATCAAATCCGCTAACGAGATCGTCAGCAAGATCGCCCACTCGGCAGCCGAGCAGGATACGACGCTGCGCTCGATCTCCTCATCGCTCAACCAGCTCGACGTCGCCACCCAGCACAATGCGGCCATGGCGGAAGAAACCACGGCTTCGGCGGAAGCGCTTGCCGTGGACACCGAGGAACTGCTGAACCTCATCCGCGGCTTCCGCGTGTCGTCCGGTCACCAGCTTCATGCCATGGCGCATGAGCTGCGCATGGCGGGGTGATACGCCGCAAGACTATCGATGAACAAAGGCGCCGGAGAACTCCGGCGCTTTTCTTTTAACGGGTCAGCACATCCAGCCGGTCGATATCGGCAGGTGAAAAAACGGCAATACCGGCTTTTTCGAGCAGCGCCGCCGTCACCCCATTGCCCGCATGTTTGACGCCAGAAAACGAACCGTCATAGATCGCAACCGATCCACAGGACGGGCTGCCGTCGATCAGAAGCGCGTATGTGCAGGCATTGGCCCTCGCAAAGGCCAGCGCCCTTTCTGCGCCGGCAATGAATTGCGCCGTGACATCGCCGCCGGTCACCTCTAGCACGCGGGCGCGGCCCTCCAGCACATCGAGACCGGAGGCACGATCTTCGATTTCCGCCGGCGGGCGCGGCACGGGCATACCGCCCGCCATCTCCGGACAGATCGCCACCAGCCTGCCTTCGCTGCGCCAGCGGTCGATCGCCGGGGGGAAGAAGGGCTTGCCTCTGCCGTCGTAACGGACAGGTTGGCCGAGGAGGCAGGCGCTGATGAGGATTTTGGAGGTGGGGTGGGTCAATGGGAAGTTATCCTGCGGGAGTTGAGGCTGTGGCTTAACCCCTCTGCCCTGCCGGGCATCTCCCCCTCAAGGGGGGAGATCGGCGAGAGGCATGCTCCCCCTCTTCCCGAAACGTTCAATGTGGTTGAGAGCTCGCCACAAGTCGATCTCCCCCCTTGAGGGGGAGATGTCCGGCAGGACAGAGGGGGGTGAACCGCGCACACTGACATGTACGGCTACCCCAACCCTATCAGCCCGTTATCTTCGAGAAATCCGCAACCGTGCCAGTTGCCTCGCGAATGGCCTTCAGCAACGCCAGACGGTTTGCGCGGATGGCCGCGTCCTCGTCGTTGACGAGCACATCTTCGAAGAATTTATCGACGGGCGCGCGAAGCGTCGAAAGCGCCTGCATGGCAGAGCGGAAATCTTCGCCGGCAACAGCCTTCGCGGCATCGGCAGACGCGGTCTTGATCGCCGCATAAAGCGCCTTTTCGGCATCGAGCTTCAACAACTCTTCCGAAACGCCATCCGCCACCACAGTCCCCTTCTTCTCCTCCGCGGCCAGAAGCTGGGTGGCGCGCTTGGCGCCTGCCAGAAGGTTACGGCCATCCTCACCGGTGATGAAGGCGGTGAGCGCTTCGACACGGCGGGCGATCATCAGCAGGTCGTCGGATTCCGGCGTCAGGACGGCGTCGATCAGATCGTAACGCGCGCCGAGATCGCGGAGATAGACCTTCAGACGGTCGTGGAAGAAGGAGAGAAGGTCCGGATCCTTGGCAACGCTCAGCAGTGGCAGCCGCACGTTCTTCTCAAGCAGAATACGCACCACACCCAGCGCCGCACGGCGCAGCGCGAAGGGGTCCTTCGAGCCGGTGGGCTTCTCATCGATGGCCCAGAAGCCGGCGAGGGTGTCGAGTTTGTCAGCGAGAGCGACCGTGATCGCCACCTTGTCAGCCGGCAGGCGGTCGGAAGGACCCTGCGGCTTGTAGTGATCTTCGATGGCGGCCGCAACGCTTTCGTTTTCGCCCTGAAGCGCCGCATATTTGCGGCCCATCAAGCCCTGAAGCTCGGGGAATTCGCCGACGGCTTCGGTGCGCAGGTCGGCCTTGGCCAGCACAACGGCGCGGTCCACCAGCGCGGCATCGGCGCCGACGATCGGGGCCAGCGTCTTCGCCAGTTCGCGGATGCGGGATACGCGCTCGCCCTGCGTGCCGAGCTTGGCGTGAAAGGTGACGTTGAGCGCATCGAGCTTCGCCATGCGCTGGTCGAGGGGCTTTTTAAGATCGAGGCTGAATTTTGCAGCCGAGTCCTTCAACGTCTCAAGATCGGGCAGATCACCCTGGTCACGGGTCCAGAAATGGCGGGCATCCGACAGGCGCGCGCGCACGACCTTGCCATTGCCGTGGATGATTTCCTTGCCGCCATCACTCGCTTCGATGTTCGAGACAAGGATGAAGCGGTTGGAAAGGCCCTCTTCCGCACCCTGGTTGCGGGTGACGAAACACTTCTGGTTGGTCTTGATGGTGAGGCGGATGATTTCTGCGGGGATTTGCAGATAGTCCTCTTCGAAAGTGCCCATCAGCACCTGCGGCCATTCGACCAGGCCGGAAACTTCTTCCAGCAGGCCTTCGTCTTCCACAAGGTCGAGCCCGTTGGCGAAAGCGAGGTCCTTGGCGTCGTGCAGGATGATGTCCTTGCGGCGCTCGGCATCGAGAATGACCTTCGCCTTTTCGAGGCTCGAGACATAATCCTCGAAACGGCGCACGGTGATCGGACCCGGCGCATGGAAACGATGGCCATAGGTAACGTTGCCGGCAACGATACCATCGATGGCAAACGGGATGACCTGCGTTTCATCGTGTTCGGGGCCGAACAGGCAGACAATGGATTGCAGCGGCCGCACCCAACGCAGGCTTTCCGAACCTTTGCCTTCGATACCGGCATAGCTGGAGCCTTTCGGCATCGAAGCGGGGCCGGAGCGCATGGATTTCGGCCAGGGGAAAGAGCGGATGATGCCGGGCATCACCTCGGCGATGATCTCTTCCGCCGGACGGCCCGGCTTGTTGATGATGGCGATGTAGAAATCACCCTTCTTCGGATCGGAAACAACCTGCGCTTCCGAGATATCGTTGAGGCCTGCGCCACGCAGAAAGCCTTCGATGGCCTTTTCATTGGCATCGGTGCGCGGACCCTTCTTTTCCTCACGCACATCGGCCGAGCGGGCGTTGAGGCCGCGAATATCCAGCGTCAGGCGACGCGGTGTCCAATATTCGCGCGCACCTTCATAGGTCAGCCCTCTCTCCACCAAGGCATCGGTGACGAGTTTCTTCAGATCGCCCGCCGCCTTGCGCTGCATGCGGGCAGGGATTTCCTCGGAGCGAAGTTCAAGCAGAAGATCGGGCATGGGATAAGGACTTTAATCTGTTGCAAAAGAGTGTCGCGGACTTAGCAAGACCAGCGGCAAAAGTCACCAGCTATCGGTTAAATTACCGCGGCAGGCATCACCAGCCGCCGCCACCGCCCCCGCCGCCGCCAGAGCCGGAAAAACCGCCCCCGCCCCCGCCTGAGAAGCTGGAGCCGGAAGAGCTGACAGGCTGCGGAATGGTGGAGGCGATTGTGCTTGCCATAGAGGTTGAGAACCCGCCGATCCTGTCGCCAAAGCTGCCGTAATTGCTGCCCAGGTACCAGCCCGGCGCATAACTTGCCGCGGCGGCACCGGCGGCGGCGGTCGCGAGCCAGGTCTCGAACGTACGGCTCCAGGGCTTTTCGACGCCGAGCGCCACGGCATAGGGCAGCAGCGTTTCGAAATGTTGCGGCGACATGGCCGGCGCGCCCGCCATGTTCATCCGGTCCTTTTCGGCCAGCGTCAGATAGGTCCGCAGGCCTTCGATGCCATCCATCAGCTTGCGACCGAGCGGCGTCGGTGCGCCCATCAGAAACAGGAACAGCGCATTGGTGAGCACGATTCCGCCGATGGCAGCGAGCGCCAGTGACTTGGTGTCATGTGTAACGTCAAGCAGGATTTGCGTGGCGATGCCGCCAATGGCCGAAAAGGCCACGAAACCGGCAAAGGCGAGCATGACGATGCCACCGATCCGCTTGCGCAGCGGCGCGCCGCGCGAAAACTGCCGGCCGATGCCAATCGAAAGGATGCTGAAAAAGAAAGCAAAAAAGCCAAAGACCAGCACAGCGGCGATGGCGCTCTCATCCAGATCGCCGAAGACCAGCGTCGCAACGATGAGGGCGAGGCTGAGGAAGATACCGAAGACGGTGTAGCCGGCATTGCTGCGGTAATACTTGCCGCGATGTTCTTTCTCTATAGCTGCGCGAAACTGTTTGCCGACCTTCTCGACCTCCGCCCCATGGGCCTTGTCGATGGTTAGTGTCTCCCCCGGCCCACCGATGGAGGAAAGCAGCGTCTTCTGTCCCGTCGGCAGGTTGTCGGCCGTCGCCTTTTGCGTGCGGCGGATGACGATGGCGTTCTTCAGGTCCTCCAGAACCACATAACCTTTTACGGCCAGATCAAGTGCCGAAGCGGAAAGCGCCGTCCAGCCCGCGCCGGAAAAACCGCGGTTATCGACGTAATTGACCAGCGCCGGGGAAAGTCCATCCGGCGCGTCCCAGCGCGGCACGACGACGCCTTTTGCCGGATCGCGGCCCACGGCGAACCAGGCTCGCAGATAATAGAGGAGCACGACGAAGAGACCGCCGCCCGAAAGGAGGATGGCGAGATTGTCCCGCAGCCACCACCCCGCCTCCTGCGTGGTGTCAGGAGCCGTTATAGCCCCCTTGGGCAGTTTCACCGCAACCGTCATGCCCTCGCCCACCGAAAAGGGGCGAGTGGAGGCGAAGAAAACCTCGTTGCCCTCACTGAGGATGCGGGCGTCCTTGCCTTTTGCGCCAAGCGGACCGGTGAAGACGGCGGTATCCGTCGCCTTGACACCATCAGGCAACGTGATGGTAGCGGAAATCTCGCCCATGGGGAATTGCCAGCCATTGCCGGTAACATTCCAGGTCAGCTCGTCATAATCGCTGAAATAACGGATCTGCCGGGCGGTGGTGTAGGTGATCTGGAAGATATGTTCGCCGGTCGGCAGAAAACGGTTGGCGCTGCCGGTATAGATGCGTATACCTCCGTCGATATTTTCTGTGCGCCAGTTTTCCGGCGCACCATCGCGCTCCACCGAAACGACGCTGAAATCCACCTTGGTGCGGCGGTTATTCGCATCCAGCGCATAAAGCGGAAAATCGCGGAAAATGCCGCGCTTGATGTTCTGGCCTTCGGCGCGGGCGGTGATGGTCTCCGTCACCGTCAGCTTTCCGTCTCGCGCAACCTCGATGACGGAATGATACGAACGGATGAACTCTTCCGCGAAAGCCGGGAAGGCCGCGCCCAGGAAGACGAACAGCGCGAGAAATCTTGCGGCGATGGTCTTCACGGGTGATTTCTCCTTAAGGGAATGGAGCGTTTCCGGTTTCAGAATACAGTCATTGCCGTCATACCGGGCTAGACCCGGTATCCAGCAGCCGCGCGTCTGCGCGGCTTGAAGAGTCTTTCGCGATCAAGGACTTGATCGCACTGGATTCCGGCTCAGGGCCGGAATGACGGAAAACCAATACCGTTCTTCTAATGCTGCGGCTCGGCAGCGGTTTCCTTTTCCGAGTATTCGACGCCGAGCGAGGCGAGGGCCTTCCAGTAACCGGGATAGGTCTTGGCCACGCAGGCCGGGTTCTGGATGGCAATACCGCCGATCTTCAGTGCGGCCAGCGCAAAGCTCATGGCGATGCGGTGGTCGGCGAAAGTGTCGATGGAGGCCTTGACCGTCTGGCCCGCAAGCGAAGGATCGGAATGCACAATCAAGTCGTCGCCTTCCTCATGCGCCAGACCATCGCGGATTTCGTTGAGGCCGAGTGAGACGGCGCGGATTCGGTCGCACTCCTTGACACGCAGATTGGCGATGCCGACGAAACGCACCGGCGTTTCGTTAAAGGCGGCGAGAACCGCAATGGTGGGAATAGCATCCTGCATCTGCGAACCGTCGATTTCAGCGGGCAGGTGGGGAAACTGCGCCATGACCTCATGGGCCTTGGCATCGGGCTGGGTGAATTTATCGGCAGGCGTGCCGATATCGATGGCGCCGCCGGTCAGAAGTTCAGCGCCCCAGAGATAGGTGGCGGCGGAGGCATCCGGCTCGATGTGGAAATCGGTCGCCGTGTAGCCGGTCGGATGCACGCGCCAGATGGCGTTGCTCACCCGCTCCACCTTTGCACCGAAGGCTTCCATGGCCGATGTGGTGAGATCGATATAGCCCTTCGCGCCGATATCCTCACCTTTGAGGATGATATCGACAGGCTTGTCGCCGCAGGCGGCGGCCATCAGAAGTGCGGACACATACTGGCTGGAAAGATTGGCGTCGATCGTGACGCTGCCCTTCGGGAAGCCAGTACCCTTGCCGCAGACGGTGACGGGCGGGCAGCCGGTCGGCGCCTCCGCCTCAACGCCGAGGGAGCGCAGGGCTTCCACCAGCGGCATGATCGGGCGTTTGCGCATATGCTCGTCGCCATCGATGATGACGGCGCCATCCACAAGGGCGGCAGCGGCCGTGAGAAAGCGGGTGGCTGTGCCGGCATTGCCGAGGAAAAGCGGCTTTTCCGGCTGATGCAACCCACCTGAACTCTCCACCACGAAGGTGGTGGCGTCAGGCTCGGTTACCTTGACACCCATCTCACGCAGCGCTTCTGCCATGTAAAGCGTATCGTCGCTTTTCAGCGCGCCCGTGAGACGGCTTTTGCCCTTGGCGAGCCCGGCCAGCAGAAGTGCACGGTTGGTAATGGATTTGGAACCGGGCGGCTCCACCTTGCCGGAAAGCGGGTGGCCGGGCGGGGTGATGGTCAGTTCGATCATGATCGTCGTCTTGTCAAAGTATGCGGCGCAAAGCCGGGCTATCGGAATATCGGCGGGAATTTGTGAGCCGGTGCTTAGAACTTCACCGTCGGCACGGCGCGGTCGGCCGGGTTGTCGATCTCGAAATAGGGCGCCTTGGCAAAACCGAACTGCCCCGCCACGAGATTGGACGGGAAGCTCTCCACCTTGACGTTAAGATCGCGCGCAGCGCCATTGTAATAACGGCGCGACATCTGGATCTCGCTTTCGATGGTTTCGAGCGAGCGCTGCAATTCCAGAAAGTTCGTATTGGCTTTCAGATCGGGATAGGCTTCGGCGAGCGCAAAGAGCTTGCCGAGCGCCTGTGACAGCAGTCCTTCCGCCTGGGCGCGACCTTCAACGTCTCCCGCCGGTACGGCCTGCGCGCGGTTGCGCAGGTTGATCACCTCCTCGAAGGTGCTCTTTTCATGGGCAGCGTAACCCTTCACGGTCTCGATGAGGTTGGGGATGAGATCAGCGCGGCGCTTCAGCTGCACGTCGATGCCCGACCACGCCTCTTCCTTCATCTGCCGCGCCTTGACGAGACCGTTATAGATGAAGACAACATAAAGCGCGATTGCCGCGATGATTGCCAGCGTGATGAACATGAATTGCGATTCCCAGCTTCGTTGCGCGCACGATAACCGCTCATTACCGCAAAGTCATGGGGCTTCGCTCATTCTGTCCGCTTTTGGCGGAACGGACCCGCTGCAGGAAGCAGCGCCCGTTATTTATAAAAGACGGTACAATATAATTTCAGGCCGGATACCTTACGGACAAAAAGAGTATAGGAGGCAAGCCTGTAGCCTCGCTCAGCCCAATATTCCTTGTTTCCCTCCAGATGATTCCAGCCGTCTATGACCCAGTCGAGCATTTTCGTATTGCGCGTGTAGTGCATGCGGACGAGCGCGCTGCCCACATCGAGAGAGCGCTGGCCGCTATCCTTGCACTCCATGCGGGTGACGATCATTCCGAAAGAACGCAGCTTGTCGGCGCGGGCAAAGGCATCGTTGCCGCTCATCCAGTCTGTCGTTTCCGCAGCCGCGCCATTACCGAGAACGCATCCGAGTGTAAGCACATATAGAAAACAGAAATTTCTAATATTATTCACGGTTAAACCCATTGCGCTATTCAGCCATACGAATCCACACAAAATAAAAGGCCGTCAAGAACGGCCTTTCAAATCATCAAAGTTAGACAAGAGCTTACCGCTAAAAATCAAGCGGCCCTGTTCCAGTTCAGCCCACCCGCATCCGTCAGCAGGAAAGCTTCGCCGCAGGCTTTGGCCAGCGTGCGCACGCGCAGGATATAGCTTTGACGTTCCGTCACCGAAATCACGCCGCGCGCATCCAGAAGGTTGAAGACGTGGCTGGCCTTGATGCACTGGTCATAGGCCGGGAACACGCATTTGTGCAGGCGCTGATTATCGTTGTCACCGGGCGCACCGGCAGCGAGAAGCGCCTGGCATTCCTTTTCGGCGTCGATGAAATGGCGATGGAGCATGGCCGTATCGGCGAATTCGAAGTTGTGGCGGGAATATTCCTGCTCGGCCTGCAGGAAGACGTCACCATAGGAAATCTTCTCTTCGCCCTCGCGGCCGTTGAAGTTCAGGTCGTAGACATTGTCGACGCCCTGGACATACATGGCGAGGCGTTCCAGACCATAGGTCAGTTCGCCCGCGACCGGCGAGCATTCGATGCCGCAGACCTGCTGGAAGTAGGTGAACTGCGAGACTTCCATGCCATCGCACCAGCATTCCCAGCCAAGGCCCCAGGCACCGAGCGTCGGGCTTTCCCAGTCGTCTTCGACGAAGCGCACGTCATGCAGCAGAGGGTCGAGGCCGATTGCCTTCAGCGAACCGAGATAGAGTTCCTGCAGGTTGGAAGGATTGGGCTTCAGGATGACCTGATACTGGTAATAATGCTGGAGACGGTTGGGGTTTTCCCCGTAACGGCCGTCCGACGGGCGGCGCGAGGGCTGCACATAAGCGGCCTTCCACGGCTTCGGCCCAAGTGCGCGCAGCGTCGTGGCCGGATGGAACGTACCCGCGCCCACTTCCATATCGTAAGGCTGCAGCACCGCGCAGCCCTTGTCGGCCCAGTAATTATGGAGCGTCAGGATCAGCGCCTGAAAGGAACGCTTCGGGTTCATATGGTCGGGAACATCGGTCATTGCAGTCATCGCGGCGTTAGGAGGACAAGTAAGCATTGACTTACTTCGGATGCGGACTGGTGCCACGGCATGGCCTGAGGGTCAAGGTTTTATGCGAAGCGACGATCAGCCCACGGCCTCGGCACGTTGACCACCGATGCCACGGTCTGCGAATTTCCTGAGAAGCCTGATCACCGGTTTTTCAAACAGGAGATGTGCTGCAACCGAGACAGCCAATGCAGCAAAAACAACCACGATCCCCGCCGCAGGGCCCGGCGCTATGATCTTGTAGACCACGGAAATAACCAGCCCGTGCAGGAGATAAAGCGCATAGGAGGCGTCCCCGATGATTTCAAAGGGCTTCAGCCACGCGATGGGCCAGCCACCCGCTCTTTCGATCCACACACAGCCCGCCACCAGCAGAAAGGCTGGCACGCCCCAGCTCGCGATGCGCAGAAGGCCGGATTGCTCACCGATACCGGCCGCGAAAGCGAAGCCGACAAAAGAAAGCACGAGGGCCGCAGCGCCGCTGCGCACGCCCGCAAAGGCAATCTGCGACAGGACAAGACCGGCGAGGAATTCCAGCAGCAGCGGCGAGGCCCATATCTGCATGAAGGGAGACTGCCAGTCCGCCAGTTGCCCCAGGCAGACCATGCCCGTCAGGACAATGATCGTCACGGAAATGGGCGCGCGCAGTGCAAGACCCAACGCAAAAACGAGATAAAAGAACATCTCCATATTCAACGTCCAGCCCACCATCACGAGAGGCGTGACCTGGCCCGAAGCATCCGCATAAGGGATGAACAGCAAAGATTTCCAGAGATGGTCCATGGTAAAGGTGAATGTGGAAAACACGCCTGCCAGCGCGCCAAGGCACATGAGCAATGTAACGGCCCAGTAGAGCGGCACGATACGGAAAAGCCGATGACGCAGGAATTTGGTGGGTGTCGCCTTATCGCCGACCATGCCCATCACAAATCCCGATATTACGAAAAACACATCCACCCCGGCGGCGCCTATCGTCAGAGGAGCCCCGGCAATGTGAAAAAACATGACGGAAAGCGCGGCGACCGCCCGCAAAAACTGAATGGAATGAACTTTTTGCAAAACTACCCCGTCCGGCTGCGCAATGCGAGACTTCAGCCGGCTTAGGCCGAAGCAAAGCAGATCACCCTAAAATTTGTGGATCACTAATCGCACAATCGGGACTAAAATACTCGGCGAATTTCAGGGCTGTCCCGAAAAGCTGATTTTTGGGTTAACCCCCAATCCTTCAGGACTGGCAAACGAGATTGTCCGGGATGACTGCGCCTTACGCCTCATCCTCACGCTTCACGCGGTACTCCCCCGTCTCGGGATCCTTGATCAGCGTGCCGATCGCTCCGGTCTCTCGTTCCTTCTCGCGCTGTTTCGATTTTGCCGAGAGCTTTTCCGCATCGCGAACGAAGCGGCGGTAGAGGATGATGGCCCCCACCACCAGAAGAATGATTGTAATAAGCTGCGCCATAAGGCTTTATTCCCGCGACATCATAGACCGAAACGCGACCACAATGCCTTTTCTTCGGCAACCTCCGCAAGACCCGCGACGGCGCCCGCCGCCAGCTTTGGGGTGTCGAGGCCAAACGCAGCATTCACACCAGGTACTTTTTTACCGAACAAAGTGCGCCCGCCGCTGACGAGCTGGAGCTTGACCTTTTCACCATAACGGCGGCGCAGAACCTCGCGCATGTCACCCAGCCCATCGATCAAGCCAAGGTCGAGGCCACGCATGCCGGTCCAGAACAGGCCGGAGAAGATCGCCTCGTCGCCCTTTAGCTTGGAGCCGCGGCGCATCTTGACCATATCAATGAAAACATTGTGGATTTCGACCTGTAGCGACTTCAGGTAATCGATGTCGCCTTCCTTTTCCGGCTGGAAGGGATCGAGAATGACCTTGTTCTCGCCGGCTGTATAAACGCGCCGCTCCACACCGATCTTCTTCAACATTTCCGGAAAACCGAAGCCGCCGGAGACGACGCCGATCGAACCGACGATTGAGGTGGGGTCGGCGATGATCTCGTCGCCGGCAAGAGCGATCATATAGCCGCCCGAGGCCGCGACGTCCTCCACGAAGATGAGGACTTTCTTGTCCTTTTCCTCGGCAAGCTGGCGGATACGGTTATAGATCATCCGCGCCTGCACCGGCGAGCCACCGGGCGAATTGAGCGAAATGGCGACGGCCGGAGCATCCTTGACGGCGAAGGCCTTTTCGAGAAGCGGCGCATAGGAAGCGAGATTGAGGGCGGGGCGGAGCTGGTTGCCGCCGGCCATGATCGCGCCATGCATGCGCACCACGGGAATGACGAGCTCTTTTTTACGAAAGCGTTTCGGCACAAGAAGCTTCAGCAAACCCACCAATCAATCCTCACAGCAATGACTTCATCGACACGGATGTATGTATCGCCCGGCAAAACACAATGGCATGCGGCTAGCGTCACGGTGATTTTATAAGCCGGGTCTGATTGCCCTTACATTACGGGAATAGGCCGCACGACCATTGTTGAGGTCATCAACGAAGGGGGTGAAGGCGTGGCTGCCGGTCTCATGCATGATGAGCGGTGCGCGGAAGGACAGCCGTGCGCGCGATCCCTTGATGGCGGTTACGAGCATACGTACCGCATCCTCGCCGGGACGCGGATGGATGAGGGTGATTTCGATACCGCCGAACCGGCTGCCGCAGGCAGCAATGATCTCCGCCACTGATTGCGGCCTCGAAATCAGGGAAAGCTGCCCGCCCGGGATCATGATCGCACCAGCGGTCCTGATCCAGTCTTCGAACAGACCCTCCGTCATCGCATGGGCCTCGGCCTTCAGAGCATCCGGCGTGCGGCGGTCGCCCGCATCATTATAGGGCGGATTCATGATGACGTGATGGAAATGATCGTCGGGCAAACCCGCTTCCACACGGGCTTTCGCGCGCAGCGTCACATCCGCTTCGCGCACCTCGACGCGGGCCGAAAAGGCTGCATTGTCAAGCAGTTCCAGACTGCGGCGGGCAAATTGCGCCATTTCCGGCGAGCGCTCATAGAGCGTCACCCTGGCCTTTTCGAGCCGCGCCGCAACCGCCATGCCGGCGGCACCGGCACCCGCACCCAGATCGGCAATCCGGCAGGGGCGGTCATCCGCCACCAGCGAAGCCAGAAGCATGGCGTCCATGCCGGCCCGATGCCCCCTGCCCTTCGGCTGGATGATATGAAACCGGCCCCGATGAAAGGCATCGATCGTTTCGGAAATGCCGTCGTCCACCGTCGTTCAAGCCTCTTCGTTGCGCAACTCGTCGCCGAGCCCGGCATCGATGAGGATACGGCGCGCCTGATCGGCGCGGTCGTCCTCCACCAGGAACCGTCGCGGCAAAAGGCCGAGCGATCCCTCCAGAATGCTCATTGCCTGATCGGCAATGAGGCAATGGATGCCGGCATCCTTCATCAGGCTTTCGGCGAAGGAGAGCAGCACGGCATCGTTGGTACGGATCAGTTCACGCATGGATAGACCTTAAATTCCCATCTTTTTGAATGGCTAGCGGCAATTCGCCCCTTGCCGCGCAAGGCGTCAGTTTTTATTGTCGAATTCAAATTCGAACTGGAGTCCTGTCCCTTGGGCGTCGTCATACCGCTTGAAGAAAGCAAAAACAAACTCGCATCCGTCAAGCCGCTTGTCGACCTGACCCGCCCCGACATGGAACGGGTGAACCAGCTTATCCTTTCCAAGGCCGGTTCCGACGTTCAGATGATACCCGAGGTGGCCAACCACCTCATCTCGTCCGGCGGCAAGCGCCTGCGGCCGATGCTGACGCTCGCCTCGGCCTCGATGTTCGGTTACGAGGGCGACAACCACATCAAGCTCGCCACCAGCGTGGAGTTCATGCACACGGCGACGCTTCTGCATGACGACGTGGTGGATGAAAGCGATCTGCGCCGGGGCAAATCCACCGCCCGCACCATCTGGGGCAACCAGGCAAGCGTTCTCGTCGGTGACTTCCTGCTTGGCCAGGCCTTCCGCATGATGGTGGATGTCGGCTCTCTCGATGCCCTCGACGTGCTCTCCACTGCCGCCTCGGTCATCGCCGAGGGTGAGGTACTGCAGCTTTCGGTCGCCAAGAACATGGAAACGACCGAGGACGATTATCTTCAGGTGATTCGCGCCAAGACGGCTGCCCTCTTCGCCGCCGCGGCCGAAGTCGGCCCTATCGTCGCCAAGACCGACAAGGCGACCCGCAGTGCACTGAAATCCTATGGCATGAATCTCGGCCTCGCCTTCCAGCTGGTCGATGACGTCTTGGACTATGGCGGCAAGTCGGCTGATCTCGGCAAGAATACCGGAGATGACTTCCGCGAGGGCAAGATCACTCTGCCGGTTATCCTGTCCTATCGCCGCGGCACGCAGGATGAACGTGCTTTCTGGCGCAATGCCATCGAAAATGGCGAGAGCAGCGACGAGAACCTCGAAAAGGCGCTCGGCCTGATCACAAAATATAACGGCCTCGGTGATACAATAGGCCGTGCAACGCATTATGGCACCATTGCCCGCGATGCGCTTGCACCGTTGCCGCAGAGCCCCTGGAAAAATGCGCTTCTGGAAGTGATCGACTTCTGCATCGAGCGTCTGAACTGACGCCGCAGGCCAGGCGAAAGGCGGATGGAACACAGCATCCGCCCGAGGTTACGGGCCTGGCTCTCCGCGAGGCGTGATTGTGGCCGGGGCCATAATTTCTTGCGGGGTTGCTTCAAAAAAGCCATTCTGTAGTGACCAAACAATGGAAACTGATTTTTCCGTGCTTCTGCACAAAGGCAAAGGTTCCCTCATGCGGCGTAAACCAGCACTCCGTCTTCTCTGCAGCGCGGCTCTTGCCGCCGCTCTCGCAATCGGCGCGGGTGCAAGCCCCGGCTTTGCGGAGACGAAGGCGACACCGGAAGACAAGGCCGTTACGTTCGACCCCGGCAAGGTCAACACCTTCTCCGGCGCCTTCCTCGCCGGACGCAATGCCGATGTCGATCAGGATTATCCCACCGCAATTTCGCTTTACAAGAAGGCGCTGGAATTCGACCCTGCCAACTCGGAAATCCGCCAGCGGCTGATGATCGCCGAACTTCTGAGCGGCAACTTCGAAGCCGGCGCCAAGATTGCCGATTCGATGAAGGACGATACCTCGGTGGAACGCGTCACGACCATCGTGCGTGGCCTCGACGCCATCAAGGACAAGGAATTCGCCAAGGCCGAGAAAATCCTGAAATATTCCGGCCCGAACGATCTGGACCGCATGGTCAACACGCTTCTGACCGCCTGGGCGCGCGCGGGTTCCGGCAAGCCGAAGGAGGCTCTGGCGCTCGTCAACAACATGAAGGGCCCGGGCTGGATTTCGATCTTCCAGAAATACAATGCGGCAGCCATCGCGCTTGTTTCCGGCAACACCGAGGCCGCCCGCAAGAGCCTGAACGAAGCGGTAACCGACCGCGAAGGCGGAGCGACCGCCTCCGATACCTATATGCGCGCAGTGATGGCGCTCGCAAGGCTGGAGGCTTCCGCCGGCAACAAGCAGAAAGCGCTGGATGCGATCGCGGTCGGCGACACTTTCGCGCCGAATTACGCACCGCTGAAAGCGCTCCGCCAGTCCATCGAAAAGGGGGAGAAGCCGGAGCAGCAGATCACCAATGCCGTGGAGGGCGCCGCCAGCGTCATGTTCTCCATCGCCGGTGCGTTGAACCGCGAAGGCGCCGAAGAGATCGTCACGCTTTATCTGCAGACGTCGCGCGCGCTCGATCCGAAGAGCCCGGATACGCTCATTCTTCTCGGCGGACTTGCAGAAGCCATGAAGAAGCCGGAACGTGCCATCGCCTTCTATCGTGAAGTGCCGAAGGACTCGCCGATGTATCGCATCTCCGAGCTGCAGCTCGGACTGACGCTGGCGCAGACCGAAAAGGTGGAAGAGGCACGCAAACACCTCAAGTCGCTCCTCGAATCCGACCCCAAGGATATTCGTTCCTACCTCGCCTATGGCAGCGTGCTGTCCGATGCCAAGGACTACAAGGCCATGGCGGAGAATTACGACAAGGCCGTTGAAGTGATCGGCGCCGTGCCGCAGAAATCCGACTGGACGGTGTTTTTCCAGCGCGGCATCGCCTACGAGCGCCTGAAGCAATGGGACAAGGCCGAACCGAATTTCAAGCGGGCGCTGGAGCTCAACCCCGAGCAGCCGCAGGTTCTGAACTATCTGGGTTATTCCTGGGTGGACAAGGGCATCAATCTCGATGAAGGCATGAAGATGATCAGTCGTGCCGTCGAGCTTCGTCCGAATGACGGCTATATCGTCGATTCGCTCGGCTGGGCGCATTATCGCCTCGGCGATTTCGACGATGCCGTGACCGAACTGGAGCGGGCAATCGAACTCAAGGCCGGTGATCCCACCATCAACGACCATCTGGGCGATGCCTATTGGCGCGTCGGCCGCAAGATCGAGGCGGTCTATCAGTGGAACCGCGCATTGATCGGCGACAGCGACGACGTGGACAAGGCCAAGGTGAAGGAAAAGATTGCCAACGGCCTGCCGCCAGTCGAAAAGGATGCCGAGAATACGGCCAAGAAGGACGTCGCGCCGCAGCCGCCGGCTCCTCCGGCCCCGGCGACCCCTGCTCCGGACAAGAAATCCTGACGCCACATGGCGATGCAGGGAATTTCCGGGGCGGCCGAGACAGTCGAGGCGGCCCCGGCCAAGGTTAATCTGGCACTCCACGTCACCGGGCAGCGGGCGGATGGCTACCATCTGCTTGAATCGCTGGTGGTGTTTACCGAAGCCGGCGACACGATCCATATCCAAGACGCCGATGTCGACAGCTTCTCCGTCTCAGGACCGTTTGGCGATCTTCTACACGTCGGCGACGGCGGCGATAACCTCGTTACCCGGGCCAGAGATTTACTGCGCAACGCGCTCGCATCAATGGGTCAACCAGCGCCCCCGGTCGCCATTCATCTTGAAAAGAATCTGCCCGTTGCATCAGGTATAGGGGGCGGCTCGGCGGATGCGGCGGCAACGCTGCGGGCGCTTCTGCGCCACTGGCGTGCCGGGATGACACCGGATAGGATTTCGTCCATAGCGCTGAGGCTCGGTGCGGATGTGCCTATGTGTCTTGAAAGCCGATCGCTGATCGCGCGCGGCATCGGCGAGGACATCGAACCGGTCAATGACCTGCCGGAACTGTTTCTGGTGCTGGCCAACCCGCTGAAAGCGGTTTCGACGCCGGAGATTTTCCGGCGATTGCAGAACAAGGCCAACCCGCCTCTGCCGACGCCAGCCAAGGTTGGCGAGGTGACAACCGGATGGATGGATTTTCTCGCGGAAAGTCGCAACGATCTGCAACCGCCGGCCCAGGCGCTTCTGCCTGACATCGGCGAGATCATCGGGTTGCTGTCTGAGGAGGGCGCCACCCTTGTGCGCATGTCCGGTTCGGGGGCAACCTGTTTCGGGATTTTTCATTCCTTCGATGCCGCCCAAAACGCGGAAACATCGCTTCGGAAGAAGCGCCCAGGCTGGTATTTTCAGGCAACGCGGACCATTTGAGGGCCGGATATTTCGAGGACAAAGCCATGGCAGGCGATAGACCCTTCATTCCCCTTGGCATTGCGGTTCTGACCGTTTCGGACAGCCGCACGCTGGAGAATGACAAATCAGGCGATACGCTGGTCGCAAGGCTGCAGGAGGCAGGCCACAGGCTCGCCGCCCGTGCCATCGTGCCTGACGACAAGGCGGCGATCGCAGACACGGTGCGCGAATGGACGCTCACTGACGGCGTGGATGTGGTCATCACGACAGGCGGCACCGGCTTTACCGGCCGCGATGTGACACCCGAGGCGCTGGAACCGCTGTTCGAAAAGCGCATGGACGGGTTTTCGGCGCTGTTCCATCGCATTTCTTATGACAAGATCGGCACCGCCACCATCCAGTCACGCGCGACCGGTGGTGTGACGAATGCGACCTTCATCTTCGTGCTGCCGGGATCACCGGGGGCTTGCAAGGATGCGTGGGATGGCATCCTCAAGGCGCAACTCGATTATCGTCATCTGCCGTGTAATTTCGTGGAAATCATGCCGCGGCTGGATGAGCATTTGAAGCGTGGAGCTGGTGGGGTTTAGGGCACTTGATCGAGGGTGCGTGGAGCTTTACCCCCCTCTGCCCTGCCGGGCCTCTCCCCCGCAAGGGGGGGGATCGGCTCGCGGGTGGGTCTCCCCCAGCGCGACGGTTGCGAATGGAGTGGCGGGGGCGCTTGCTGCCGCTCTCCCCCCGGGAGGGGGCGATGCCCGGCGGGGCAGAGGAGGGTAAAGCCACACCCACCAAGGCCCCCCTACGCTAATCTTGTCCCCGCGCAGCCCCGCCCCACGCCACCACCTCACCCTGCCCCCGCAACGAAACACCGCAGCGCGGAAGGCACATCATGACCGAACAGACGGCGAGACTTCGGCTTCCCTATATCCTCCCCTCGCAGGCGCAGAAACACGTCACCCACAACGAGGCGCTGCAACGGCTCGACGCGAT
>NZ_JAINDY010000008.1:0-2500 GCF_026191755.1 Agrobacterium sp. InxBP2 | reverse complement strand
GCTAACGTCCGTCGTGAAAAGGGCAACAACCCTGACCTCCAGCTAAGGTCCCCAAGTCATGGCTAAGTGGGAAAGGATGTGAGGATCCCAAAACAACCAGGATGTTGGCTTAGAAGCAGCCATCATTTAAAGAAAGCGTAACAGCTCACTGGTCTAAATAAGGGTCTTTGCGCCGAAAATGTAACGGGGCTAAAGCCATGCACCGAAGCTGAGGATTTGCACTTTGTGCAAGTGGTAGCGGAGCGTTCCGTAAGTCTGTGAAGGCGGACCCGTGAGGGCTGCTGGAGATATCGGAAGTGCGAATGTTGACATGAGTAACGATAAAGGGAGTGAGAGACTCCCTCGCCGAAAGACCAAGGGTTCCTGCTTAAAGTTAATCTGAGCAGGGTTAGCCGGCCCCTAAGACGAGGCGGACACGCGTAGTCGATGGGAACCACGTTAATATTCGTGGGCCTGGTGGTAGTGACGGATCTCGTGTGTTGTTCAATCTTATTGGATTGGTTGGGCGGCGAAGAGGTTCCAGGAAATAGCTCCACCGTATAGACCGTACCCGAAACCGACACAGGTGGTCAGGTAGAGTATACCAAGGCGCTTGAGAGAACTATGTTGAAGGAACTCGGCAAATTGCACGCGTAACTTCGGAAGAAGCGTGACCCTTTTGTACGCAAGTATGATGGGGTGGCACAGACCAGGGGGTAGCGACTGTTTATCAAAAACACAGGGCTCTGCGAAGTAGCAATACGACGTATAGGGTCTGACGCCTGCCCGGTGCTGGAAGGTTAAAGGGAGGGGTGCAAGCTCTGAACTGAAGCCCCAGTAAACGGCGGCCGTAACTATAACGGTCCTAAGGTAGCGAAATTCCTTGTCGGGTAAGTTCCGACCTGCACGAATGGCGTAACGACTTCCCCGCTGTCTCCAACATAGACTCAGTGAAATTGAATTCCCCGTGAAGATGCGGGGTTCCTGCGGTCAGACGGAAAGACCCCGTGCACCTTTACTATAGCTTTACACTGGCATTCGCCAAGGCATGTGTAGGATAGGTGGTAGGCTTTGAAGCAGGGACGCCAGTTTCTGTGGAGCCATCCTTGAAATACCACCCTTATCTTCGTGGATGTCTAACCGCGGTCCGTTATCCGGATCCGGGACAGTGTATGGTGGGTAGTTTGACTGGGGCGGTCGCCTCCGAAAGAGTAACGGAGGCGCGCGATGGTTAGCTCAGACCGGTCGGAAATCGGTCGTCGAGTGCAATGGCATAAGCTAGCCTGACTGCGAGACTGACAAGTCGAGCAGAGACGAAAGTCGGTCATAGTGATCCGGTGGTCCCGTGTGGAAGGGCCATCGCTCAACGGATAAAAGGTACGCCGGGGATAACAGGCTGATGACCCCCAAGAGTCCATATCGACGGGGTTGTTTGGCACCTCGATGTCGACTCATCGCATCCTGGGGCTGGAGCAGGTCCCAAGGGTATGGCTGTTCGCCATTTAAAGCGGTACGTGAGTTGGGTTCAGAACGTCGTGAGACAGTTCGGTCCCTATCTGCCGTGGGTGTAGGAATATTGACAGGATCTGTCCCTAGTACGAGAGGACCGGGATGGACGTATCTCTGGTGGATCTGTTGTCCTGCCAAGGGCATAGCAGAGTAGCTATATACGGAATGGATAACCGCTGAAGGCATCTAAGCGGGAAACCAACCTGAAAACGAGTGTTCCCTATCAGAGCCGTGGAAGACGACCACGTTGATAGGACGGGTGTGGAAGCACAGCAATGTGTGAAGCTTACCGTTACTAATAGCTCGATCGACTTCTTCGTTCCCATTGTTCATGCTCATCAAGCGAAGCTTGATGATCTGTTCTGTCTTCACGCTGACGTGGCCTTCGGCCACTACGCTGCAGACGGCGCGCCAAACGATTGGCGACGGACTAGCGTCCTGTATGGGCGCCACGCTCGACCTCGAGCAAGGCAACATACGGATAAGTCACAGAAACGACGTGTAAATTAAATAGAGCCTTGAGCTCTCCAGCTTCTCGAAAACAACGTTCATGTGAAAACATGAACAATGTTGCGTTTTGCCGACCTGGTGGTTATCGCGGGGCGGCTGCACCCGTTCCCATTCCGAACACGGCCGTGAAACGCCCCAGCGCCAATGGTACTTCGTCTCAAGACGCGGGAGAGTAGGTCGCTGCCAGGTCTGCAAAACGCATCAAAAATCTTCTCATCACATCCCTCGGCCCAGCCGACAAAAAAGGGCCGCCAAAAGCGGCCTTTTGCAGTTTAAGACAAAACTTAAGGAAAACGCCAAGTGCGTCCCTTACAGGAGATAAATTGCTCCGCAATTTACTCCGGCAAAGATCCGTCGTCGCTAAAGCAACGACGTAACCGCGACATTCGGCCTTGCCGAATGCGCTGGACGCGGGGTGGAGCAGCCCGGTAGCTCGTCAGGCTCATAACCTGAAGGCCGCAGGTTCAAATCCTGCCCCCGCAACCAAAATTACGAAGAAAGC